>CAIUQR010000141.1 GCA_903901335.1 uncultured delta proteobacterium
AATGTCTTCAAGAGTATCTCGATGAATTTTGTTATCGTTTTAATCGGAGATTCTGGGAACCGGAACTTCCCCTACGTTTACTCAACGCTTGCCTTGCCCACGTACCGATTAGGCTTGCTGAGTTTCATTCATAGCCACTTTAGATTATAGTCATGAAATATTCGTCTACTCACCGTTATGCGATATTTGCCAGATAATGGAGACACACAGTATGAAAACAGTGTATTGGTTACAGGGTGGCGGCTGCGGCGGAGATACGTACTCATTTTTGAGCAGTGAATTCCCAAATGTCATTGAGCTCTTTCACACCCTGGACATTCAGCTGCTCTGGCATCCCTCGCTTTCCAACATTTCCCCCGATTCCCACGAACAGCTCCTGAAAAAAATTCTGGCCGGGGAACAAGCCCTCGACATACTCATGGTCGAGGGGTCGGTCATCTGCGGACCGGCAGGGACCGGGATGTTTCATACCAAGGATGGCCAGCCGCAAAAGGAACTCGTGTACAGCCTTGCATCGCGGGCCCAGGTCGTGATAGCGGTAGGAACCTGTGCCTCTTTCGGTGGATTCGGCTCCAACGATGTCATTGAGGCCACAGGACTTCAGTTTACGAATAAAGAACGGGGTGGTTTTCTAGGAAAAGAATTCACCGCCGGATCCGGCCAACCTGTGATCAATCTGGCAGGCTGTCCCTGCCATCATGACGTCATAGCGGGAGCCATAATTTCTGTTGCCAATGATGTGGCTCTCGAACTGGATAAGTATCAGCGTCCGCTCGAATGGTACGGCACTACGGTGCACCAGGGTTGCACCCGGAATGAATATCACGAGTACAGGGTTGAAGAATCCGATTTCGGTGAAATGGGATGCCTTTTTTTTCATATGGGCTGTGCCGGACCTTTGGTGCCGGGTCCCTGCAATAAGCTGCTCTGGAATCAACACTCCTCAAAACCACGGGCAGGAGTGCCATGTTTCGGCTGTACGGATCCCGATTTCCCAAGGGCAACGGCATTTTTCCAAACCCCCAATATCGAGGGAATCCCTCTTTCTCTGCCCATGGGAGTCAACCGCGCTCATTATATGGTCTATAAAGGCATGGCCGCTGCTGCGGCGCCTGAGCATCTGAAGAATCGGAAATCAAAAGTTTAAGCAGCAAAGGACGCGACCGGTATGGTGAAGACATCCAAAGGAATGAACATCCCTCTGAATAGAGCTGAGGGCGACCTCGAAATCAGGGTTGAGATTGAAGACGGCATCATTACCGAGGCCTGGAGTTCAGGCACCATGTTTCGTGGCTTCGAAGAAATGATGCGCGGCCGGGGAGCTCTGGATGGGCTGGTGGTGACACCGCGCGTCTGCGGTATCTGCAGCATTACCCACCTCACGGCAGCGGTTGAGGCACTGGATGCGATTGCAGGCATTACTCCTCCCGACAACGCCCGCCGTCTGCGCAACCTGGCATTGATGGTCGAAACGATACAAAGCGATGTCCGTCAGGCCATACTGATGTTTATGGTTGACTTCGCCAACCGTGAGGCCTATCAGGATCATCCGCTGGGCGAGGAAGCTCAATACCGATACAGCCCCTTGGAAGGAAGAGCTGCAATCGAGGTCATCCGGGAAAGCAAACTCTTGCTGCAGATAGTGGCCATCATTGGTGGACAATGGCCCCATACCTCCTTCATGGTCCCCGGAGGAGTAACCTCAATACCGGAAATCTCGAAAATCCTGCAGTGCAGAATAATTTTAGAACGATTTTGTTCCTGGTACGAACGAAGCATCTTGGGCTGTTCCAGAGAAAGATGGCAGGAGATACGGAGCCGGAACGACCTCACGGCCTGGCTTGATGAAAATCCAGCTCATCGCGAGAGTGAGGTCGGCTTTTTCCTCCGCTTCTCGCGTCTGGCAGGTCTTCATTCTCTCGGCATAGGCCCCAACCGCTTTCTCTCCTATGGCAATTTTCCACTGCCCCTGGAGACAGCCATCAAGAGTAGAGGCGAGAGATTACTGAACGCCGGTTTTGCTGTCGGCACCGAAGTTTCCTCTTTTGAGGAGAGAAAAATCACCGAAGATATCTCTCATTCCTGGTTCCAACAGGGGACAAAACCGCTTCACCCCTTCTCGGGCATCACCAAGCCCTATGCCTCGGGCCAAAGCAGCCAATTGTATTCCTGGATTAAAGCCCCCCGTTACGGAGGTGAGGTCGTTGAAACAGGGCCTTTGGCCGAAATGGTCGTTGCCGGCAACCCGCTCTTCCAGGATATTATAGCAAAAGATGGTCCAAGTGTCTTTGCCCGGGAACTTGCCCGCCTCACACGTCCTGCGCATCTTCTGGGTCCTATGGCAATATGGATCAACGAGCTCCTGGACAGGCGGGAGGACGGCTTTTATCGCACCGTAAAGAGCATACCCGATGGTGAAGGTGCCGGCCTAATCCAGGCAGCCCGCGGAGCATTGGGACATTGGGTCAAAGTCCAGGACGGAAAGATTTCTCACTATCAGATAATCACGCCGACATCATGGAACGGCTCCCCGCGTGATGAGCAGGGTATTCGCGGAGCATGGGAGGAGGCTTTGATCGGTACGCCGATCAAAGACATTAAAAATCCGGTGGAGGCAGGACATGTTGTCCGGTCTTTTGATCCATGCCTTGTCTGTGCGGTACACTGTCTGCAAAAGGCAAAGAAAAAAGGCTCACTTCTCCTGGGGTTTAACCGGTGAAACGTCATATTATCTGTATCGGCAACCGCTTTGTCCCGAAAGATGCGGCCGGAACTGCGGTCTTCGACAGATTACAGGAGATGCATCCGCTGCCCGCCGGGATCGAGATCATTGACGGCGGAATGGCGGGCCTGAATCTCCTTCCCCTGTTGGAACAGGGAGGAAGAGTGGTTTTTGTTGATGCCGTCAACGGGTTTTCCGGACCGGGAGAAATCGTTCTGCTTGATCACCAGGAAATAGTAGGCTCTCTGGGCGACTCCCATTTTGACCATAGTGCCGGCCTGGCCTATGTCCTTAAAGTACTTCCCCAGGTGTATGATGGAGATCTGCCGGAGGAGATCATTCTTGTCGGACTTGAAGGTGCATGTACTCCACAGATGATTGAACGGGCCGCCGCTCTAAGTATTACAATTGCAGAGCACGGCTTGAAGGACCTCAGGTAATGGAAAAAAACAGAGCCGAGATGCAGATGGAAATCGACATGCTGCGCCGCGAGATCAAGGTTGCGCGGGAAGCAGCCGAGATCACATCCGACTTCGTGGTCAGGCAATTTGAACAGACCGAAAGGATGCTGTATCGATTCCAGGCTGCCGACGCTGAACGGCAGGCTGTTTTAGATGCTGCAACCCAACTCTCAATCATCGCCACAGATCTTGACGGCACGATCCAGCTTTTCAGCAAAGGGGCTTCCACACTCCTAGGGTACAAGCCTTCGGAAATGATCGGAATATGCAACATCCTATCCCTCCATCTGGCTGACCAACTTGAGCATTATGGTAAAAAAATAAGTGGAATCTGGACCTCCAGCCTGCATGACATGAAGGTATTTGACCAGTTTGTCAAACAGAAACACAGCCGGGCCCAGGAGTGGTTTTACATATGCAAGGATGGTACGCATCTGCCCGTGAGTCTGTCCATTACCAGCCTGTTCAATCCCGATGGCCGTATCGTCGGCTATCTTTTCACCGCGATGGATCTGACCATCCAGAAACAGATGGAACGCGAGTTGATTCAAGCCAAGGAATCAGCGGAGGCTGCTAATGCCTCCAGGGGTGATTTCCTGGCCCGGATGAGCCATGAGATTCGCACGCCTATGAACGGCATTATCGGCATGGCCTCTCTGCTGCAGAAAACAGCACTTGATCCCAAACAATTTAATTACGCGAACAAGCTGCTCGGCTCCGCCAATACGTTATTGCGGCTGATAAACGATATACTCGATTTTTCCAAGATTGATGCAGGCAAACTGCAACTGGAAGAGGTCCCCTTTAATCTCGAAGATATTCTCGGCAATATTGCCAATGTTGTCGGCATGCAGGCCGAAAAAAAAGGTCTGGAGTTTTTATTTCAGATCGCCCCTGAGGTTTCGTACGACCTCATTGGAGACCCCTTGCGTCTCGGTCAGGTGCTGATGAACCTGGCCGGCAATGCCGTTAAATTCACCGAACAGGGAGAGATTGTTATTTCAGTGGCCCTGGAAGAACGATGGCAAGATGACGTTATGTTTCGATTTACCGTTCGAGACAGCGGTATCGGCTTACAGCAGCAGCAGATCGACATCCTCTTTTCGGCTTTCACTCAGGCCGATGACTCCATCACCCGCAAATATGGGGGTACAGGTCTTGGACTTGCCATCTGCAAACAGCTCACAGAGCTGATGGGAGGCAGGATATGGATGGAAAGCGAGCCGGGAAAAGGCACGGAATTCATTTTTACGGCAAGGTTGCGACTTGCTAAAAACGCCCGAGAACGCACACCGAAAACCATTGAATTTTTACAGGGAATTCGAGCTCTTGTTGTCGATGATAATAAAGCGACCCGCGATATGCTCTCGGCCATGCTGGCATCTTTTAAAATCGATGTCGACACGGCAGCTGACGGGAAATCGGCTCTTCATTGTCTTGAACAGGCCATGCAGCAGGGGGCTCCCTACGACGTGGTCCTGCTGGATTGGATCATGCCCGGAATTGACGGCATCGAGACGGCAAGACGGATCAAGGCCAACGCCTCGCTGGCCAGAGTGCCCGCCATGTTGATGGTCACCGCCAACGGACGGGAGGAGGCCTATGTAGAGGCCGACGAGGTGGGGCTGAACGGGTTTCTGCTGAAACCGGTCTACGCCTCGGTTATGTACAACACCTTGCTTGATATCCTGGGAATCAAAGCTGTCTCCAGACCTCTGACCACCAGGGAGAAGATCCAGACTCCTGACTTGGAGAACATTCAAGGGGCGCACATCCTGCTGGTGGATGATAATAGTATCAATCAGGAAGTTGCCGCCGAATTTCTTAAGGATGCCGGCATGATTGTAACAATCGCCTCGAACGGACAGGAATGTCTCGATGCCGTGGGCCGCAAATCCTTCGATCTGATCTTGATGGATATCCAGATGCCGGAGATGGATGGACTGGAAGTGACCAGAAGGATTCGCGGGAACAGCCGGTTCAAGGAATTGCCCATTATCGCCATGACGGCTCATGCCATGTCTGGAGACAGGGACAAGAGCCTGGCCGCAGGTATGAATGATCATATCACAAAACCCCTCGACCCGGCAGTCCTTTATCAAACCTTAAAGAAGTGGATACCGGAGAAACGGGCGGTGCTGCCCCGGAAAAAGCCTTCTGAAACACCCATTGTTACAACAACAGAGGAGGTAGTACTGCCTCCTCTTCCCGGGATCGACCAGAAGGAGACACTTAAGGTCTTAAATCACAACACCCATCTTTTTGTTACATTGCTCTATAATTTCAAAAAGAGCTTCGGTTCTCTGCCGACATTTCTGCGCGAATTGTCGGAGGCAGGTCAGTGGTCTGAAATCCGGGATAAAGCCCATGCGGTTAAAGGGGTTGCAGGGTATATTGGATCCTCGTTCCTGCTTCAGGCGGCACAAAGACTGGAGGATGCCCTGAAAAACGATCTGCGGGAGGAAGCGGCAAATCATCTTGTTTCCTTTATAAATTCACTTGATATAATCCTTTCCTCCCTCTCTGCACTTCCCGCCAGGGACGAGGCCGCCTTTATTGAAGGAAAAAACAGTCCCTCAAGAGACATCAGAGGTACTGAGGTTGAAGATCAGGTCCAGGTGCTCATCGAACAATTAAAAAGAGGGGAGCTGGCAGCTGAGAAACAATTTACCGAGGTTGCTCACCAGCTGGCAGGATCCGGATTCGACGAACACTTGAAAACTATTGCTGCATTGATTGATGATATAGAATATGAAAAGGCTGCAGAAATTGCAGGCAACCTCCTGAACGCCGTTCAGCAGAAACGTGGGAACTGATTATGCATCAGAAAGAAAAAGCGCGTATTCTGATTGTTGATGATGAAAAAATGAATCTGAAGGTTCTGGCCGACCTGCTCAAGGACGAGTATGCACCTATACTTGCCAGAAGCGGCGAACAGGCACTGCAACACGCCCTTGGCGACTCCCCTCCGGATCTCATACTGCTCGATGTCGTTATGCCCCGGATGGGCGGATACGAAGTGATCAAGATATTGAAAAATAACGAGAAGACCAATAACATCCCGGTCATTTTTGTCACAGCACTGAACTCAATCGAGGATGAAGAACATGGGCTTAAATTGGGAGCGGTGGATTATATTACCAAGCCTTTTTCTCCGCCAGTCGTGAAAATACGAGTCCGGAATCATCTGCGCCTTGTCCATCAGTACAGGCTTCTGGATCAATTAGCGCATCTGGATGGCCTGACCGAAATTCCCAACCGGCGACGTTTTGAAGAGGTATTCCAGAAGGAATGGACACGATCGGCGCGAAACGGAACCCCCTTCTCTCTGGCTATGATCGATGTGGATTTTTTCAAACAATATAACGATCATTACGGCCACGCAAAGGGTGACCTGACTCTGCAGAAAATAGCCAAAGCTCTGGACAGCGGCATGAAACGACCGGCAGATCTCATTGCCCGTTACGGAGGTGAGGAATTCGTTATGGTGCTGCCGGAAACGGATGCAGCCGCAGCAAAGGTAGTAGCTGAACGCTCCCTGCAGAAGGTGGCCGATCTCAACATCCCCCATAAGTATTCAAAAGCCGCCCCCTATGTATCGGTCAGTATCGGGCTTGTAACCATCTCTATGGACAACAAAACCCTGCCTCAAACCTTTTTGAATACAGCCGATCAGAACCTGTATCTCGCCAAGCAAAATGGCCGTAATCGAATAGTTGCCAGCGTGATCGGGCTATGATTATCTGCATGCAGAAATCGAATCTAATTGCTTAAGAAGGTCTGCAAGATGGTTTTCCATACTCATCAGAAGAAGCTTTGCGCTAAATTCATCAGAATTTTTCTCATAATTTTCACGAGACTCAGCCAATATAGCCTCAGCCTTTTCTATCTGCAGCTTAAGAGAGTCAATTTCGCTCATAATAAATGCTTCCATAGAAATTAACGGAAGTATCTTGATTATGCCATAATCAATTGAGAATTGAACCAGCACCAAGCGTACACCCAAAATCCTGTTCCCGGAATTCAGTTCTGGTGCTGGCTCGTTCATCAACCTCCTTTTCTATCCGGAACTCATAGAGCCCTTAAGTGTCTGATATAAGGAGGTTGATGCCCCTAACCCCGATAAACGGGACTCTTTTCAGTGCCCCCTCGAGGGGTATAAGTCATTTATCAAAAAATCTTCGCAGAAAACGTGTGAATATTTTTTGTAAGTGACTAAACTCAGAACTTGTAGTTCACCCCAACGCGGAACACGTCAATGTTGCTCGACCCGGTTGAGACATTCATATTACTCTGACCGGGTACAGAGGTTTTTGAGAACGTCGCATAATCGTTATCGGTCTGGCTAAAGCCGTAATGTATGTATTCCCCGCGCACCGTCCAGTTCTTCGCCATCATCCACTCGTAGCCCACTCCAAGCGCCCAGCCGGATCGAGTGCTGCTGGAGTCGGTAGAAGCATTGGCACCGTATACAGCAGGAGCGGTTTCTGCGTTAACCTGGGAGGTGCGGTTGATATTCGCCCAAGCTATGCCGCCGGTGACATAGGCCAAGCCACTCCCAAATTGGTAGCCAACCCTGGGGCGAATGCTCGTCAGCCAGTCAATCTTGTCGGTCACTTTAAACGAGTCGGTGGAGCCATTCGGGTTAAGTTTGCTTGGGGCGGATGTCTGTTCAGTTCCATTGAGGCTGGCTCCGTCAAAATCACCCTCAATACCTATCACCCAATGATTTTTAAAATTATAATTGTATCCTAGCTGAACGCCGAATAGTGCTCCGTTGATGTCCTGGTTGAGAGCCTGAGAGTTGAAGTCCGATTTCGAAACCGTACCTACTGGAGAGATCGTGGTATCAATACTCGACCAGCCCCAGCCGCCATTTACACCGAGATAGAACCCGGTCCAGTTAGGTGATTCAACGGCAATCGCCGAACTGGCCGCACCGAACGTACATGCAACGAGACATCCAATAACAACCTTTTTCATAATCTTTTCTCCCCTGTATACCAAACGAAAATAATAAGATTTTGCGTTAAAGGGCCAAGCCATAGACGACAGCCATTCCACCTTACAGTCACTTACAGATGTGGATTGCTGAAGTTAGTGACATCAAGCCCTAGACGCCAGCTTAGTACGATTAACTATCAGATAACCAATAGATGTGTCAATCTAAAATTCAGGTTCCTCGTCATTTTGTGTGGATTTGATGCATAAGGGGACAGATACACACAAAATTGCCGCAAAGGGGTACGATATAACGCAAGAAATGATTGACGATTGGCGATTGGGTCACGGAGGGAATTGATCGTATGCTGATACGGTTCACACTGTATCGGCTTTTTTTCCAAATGGAGACGTTTTTGACCCCATTCTGCACCCTGGCCAGTTCGTTGCCGACCAGGATATTTTCATGTTGTCAGCTCAAAGAGGTGGTTAAGGAGGTTGTTTCTTGATAAAATAGCATAATGCCAACCGTCAAACCTTTCTTATTGCATCTTCTATTCGTATTCATTTTGATTCTCATGAATGGATGTGCGACCTTGCCGAACGTCTCAGAAATAATTAATGAGGCACCGGCTGCCCAGAAACCTCGTCAAATCGTTTCGTCCAACGGGCTGTTATCTCCCCAGAAAAGCAAAGCTATCATGGAACGGCTGAAACGATCAGTCGACCCGACGGACATTCTGGAACGCCACAGCTCCGTTGTTGAATCCGTCACCGAATCCCCGCTGACGAAGGGGAACAAAGTCAGTCTGCTTGCCGACGGTCAAGCTGCCTACGCCGCGATGTTCAAAGCAATCCAGAATGCCAAAGACCATATCAACCTCGAAACCTTTATCATTGAAGATGACGTGGTGGGCCGCAAATTTACCGATCTGTTGCTGCAAAAACAGGCGGAAGGTGTCCAGGTAAATCTCATCTTTGATAGCATTGGCAGTTACAGCACGCCCGTCCCCTTTTTTCAGCGCTTGAGGGACGGGGGAATTCAAGTGATCGAATTCAATCCGGTAAATCCACTCGAAGGTCACGGCGAGTGGATTCTGATGCATCCGGACCACCGCAAGATTTTGATCATCGACGGCAAAGTTGCCATTACAGGGGGCATCAACATCAGTTCGATTTATTCAAGCAAGCTTTCCGGCAGGAGGGAAGTCGGAGGAGCACTACTGCCCGTGCGTGACACCGACGTCCAAATTGAAGGCCCAGCCGTGGCTGAATTCCAAAAGCTCTTTCTTGACACCTGGCAGAAGCAGAAGGGACCGGAACTCTCTACACGGAACTATTTTCCTTATCTGAAAGAGGTGGGAAACTCGCTGGTGCGGGTGGTCGGCAGCACGCCCGGACAAAGCAACAGGATCACCTTTATCGTCTACGTATCCGCCATCACTTTTGCAGAGCATTCGATTCATCTGACGAATGCCTATTTAATCCCCGACGACCAGATACTGGACGCTTTCACTGATGCCGCCAGGCGGGGTGTTGACGTAAAGATTATTCTTCCCTCAACCAGCGACTCTTCAATCGCCTTACATGCAGTGCGGTATAATTATTCCGAGCTTTTGAAAGCGGGGGTGAAAATATACGAACGCCGGCACGCCTTTCTGCATGCGAAAACCGCAGTAATTGACGGCGTCTGGTCGACAGTCGGCTCAACAAACCTGGATTATTGGAGTCTTTTAAGTGATGACGAGGTGAATGCGGTTATCCTGAGTCACGAGGTTGCCATCGAAATGGAGAAGATGTTTACCGGTGATCTCGCAGAGTCCGACCAGATCCAAGGGGAAGAGTGGGAGGAAAGACCTTTATACCCAAGGATCAGGGAATGGCTTGCGCACCTGTTTTTCCATTGGATGTAAAACATCGCCGAAAGTCGATTCATCGCAGTAAAAGTGAGGCATGTTGATTAGATGCATACGATCAGAAACCAGTGGAAATTCATCCTGTTCGTGGTCGCAGCGACAATTCTTCTTTCTGCCTTTTCCGCTTCAGCTGTTGAAAAGCCGCGGCAAAGCGAAGATATCCTGCTCGACACCTATCACAGGAATATTGCTAGATTGGAGACAAACAACTTCGGCCTTCCTCTCTTTCTAGAATCTATTGAGCAGGACGACAGAGTGCATGTGGATGTCTACGGGATCTTCGATTATCCCTTCAGTAACGTTGTCGACGTGCTTACGGTTCCGGCGAACTGGTGTGATATCGTATCCCTCCATCCCAATATCAAGGCGTCCACCTACAGGGAACTGGCTGGCGCCTGGATGCTGACATTTTACCTCGGCAGTAAAGAATATCAACCGCCGGATGACACCCGCCAAATCAATTGCCGGTACCGGAATGTGGATCAACAGCAGGGATATCTTGACATCATGCTTAATGCTGATGAAGGTCCTTACGGCACCAAGGACCACAGAATGAGGTTCGAGGCCCTGCCCCTTGATGAGGGAAGGACCTTTGTCCACGTCAGTTATGCATACTGCGACAGCGCTGCGCTGCGCCTTGTGGCAAAGATCTATTTTGCAACACTCGGTTGGAGCAAGGTGGGGTTCACCGTGACCGGAACGGACAGAAAGGGCAACCCCGTTTATCTCGGCGGGCCCCGCGGGGCGGTCGAGCGCACCGCCGTCCGGTGCTATTTCGCGATCCAATCCTTTATGAATACGTTGCGCTATCCCGAAGAAAGCCGTTTCAACATGAGAATCAACGAATGGTACGAACTTACAACCCGCTACAGAACACAGCTCTTCGATCTGGACAAGAAGGACTACCTCACATCCAAGACGACAGAACATAAGAACCAGATGACGCTCCAGCAGCAGATCGGGACGGGTCTTCAGTAAGTTTGCCGGACTTTGGTCTATCACGATATTATACATGTGCAACCACTTTTGGGCTTTGCGTCATCTTCCACCCGAAAACGGGAAAGCCAATCATTCAGACCAGATAAAGTGAATCCTCGCCTGCTTTTGCCCCGAAATAGAAACAGTGCGCTCCGCTTTCTTGTCACCGTTGGTGGCCTTTACGACATAAGCCCCTGTCGGGAGCTTAGCATACAACAAAGGTCCGACGTCATTTACGGTCAGCATCTCCTGGTTGCCCTTTCTTGTGACGACAATCGTCGTCTCGGCAGTGAATTCGCCCTTTCTGTCTGCGTTCGAGATGATGAGATTGTATTTTTTCGCGGTAGCCTCAAGTGCTCCTCGCTCCTCCAGGCCAATGCCGCCCGAGGTATAGGTTATTTGACCCTGCTGGGAAACCTGGGGCAGGTATTGTTCCAAGCTCTCTTCGTTTTCTTGCGCCATGACCGGCGAAATCATCATCGCCAAAAGTCCGGCCACCAAAATGCCTTGCAATTTCCCGTTAATTTTCATAATTCTCTCCTCTTGAAATTTTATCTGAAATCTCATTTATTGATTGTTGACCAATGTTATTGGAATCGAGATTTCAGGGCTATTTGTTCGCCATTCACCCTTTAACCTACCACGAGAGTGAAACAATCCGGGGACTGGACCTTCATGCCGTGGCCATTAGTGGCGCCCGGTTCATCTTGTCCAGGCCGAGAGACCATCGACAGAATATTTTCCGCAGGTCTTCCTTCAAGACTTTTACACTTCTCAGCTTATTTAGCCTCTGGATTGTCCCACTCTTCTCGGCCACCTTATTTTGTTTCGGTTGTCGTCGTAGTGGTGCTGGTCTGCTTCTCTTGGGTTAGGGGATTTTGGGTCGTGGTCGTGGTGGTTTTGCGAACCACTACTTTGTCAGCGATCATGCGATTGCCTTCATGAGTGTAATAAACTGTTACCGGCAGTCCGGACTTAACAGTCTCCATGGAGACGGGCATACCTCTTTCGTCAACATAGATTGTTTTCTTCGTGTAGGTGTAGTGCGCCGGAGTTGTACTGGTTTCCGACCGGATCACCAGGGTGTCGGGGTTGACCTCGCTGATAGTTCCCGCTGATTCCGTCGTTGTAACGGTCGTTTGGTCCTGTTGGGCAAATACCCCGTATGGCATACTCAGGACAGTCATTGCAACTACGAACAGCATCATTTTTTTCATGGCATTCTCCTTTTTTTATACGATTAAAAGCATTCAATGTAAGACTGCGATTCTTTCTACCCGGTCTTGCCTTGAACCTCAGATTTGAGTTTTTCACCTTTAGCCTGTTTTCAGGTTCAATTGTTTTTTTCATTCAGGTAGTTGGAAACCTACAGAGCCATTCCCTGCAAGCAACTGAACTTTGGAACCGGTTCGATTAATTTTGGCTCTCGATAGTGGTAGTGGTGGTGGTCTTCTTCTCTTGGACGACGGGTCTTTCGATTGTCGTCGTGGATTTTTGAATTACTTCTCCTTTCGTTTCATTTTTTGGTGCCGATGCACAGGCACCTGTGACTGCGACCATCACCAGAAGGACCACATAGGTGAGAAAGATATTTCTTTTTTTCATGGCGGTTAATCCTCTCTGTTTGCTTGTTGTGAAACTTTTTAGTACCTTGAAGATAATTTCAAACCCGTTTCTACCCCCTCAATGAGGTACTGAGAAGAATGCGGAAAATTATTTCGTAAGGTACTCATCTCCCTCAAAGGGGAACTGAAAAACGTCCTGGTTATCAGGATCGGATAGTGGTTCATATGAAACTGAGATCAGTGGGGAGTAACAAGTGGAGGCACTCCTGCCCCAAGAATTCTGACAGTCAGATTCGAACCAGTATCACTTTTTCTACTGAAAACATCGTAAGATTCGACACAACCGTTCCAGATGCTTTAATCGCCTCCTTCTTCTATTTGCACTCTTTGTGCCAGGTTTCAATACCCAGCGTCACATCAACCATCATACCGATTTTTAACAAATATTAGTCAAACAGATACTTACCGGGCTGTTGCTATAAACCATCTTAAAACGGTCACATTTGCCCAGTGGTCATATATGACACTTTGCAGGTTTTCAGGGTGATGGGTTTGCGCAGAACTCTAATGGTGATGGAGGGCATTTGGCTGACTTGTATCGCTGCCGCAGCTTGGACACCTTTCTCCTTTGTTACGGAAAACACACAGTGTAAAATCATGCCAATTGTGTACTATAGGCGTCGACCTTGAATGACACGTATCAGGATCACCACCACTGCGACGACTAAGAGTATATGAATGAATCCTCCCATGGTGTAGGAAGAGACATAACCCAAAAGCCAAAGGATAACCAAAACTACGGCAAGTATTTCAAGCATGGTGTTTCTCCCTTTATCTTAAAGCTATGAATCATAGTTTCTGCTGTACTGTCTTGTTCATTTTTTACGTAGCGCTTCCCGCACCTTAAAGGCCATCTCTTTCATCGAAAATGGCTTCTGCATGAAGTTGACGCCCTCGTCCAGCACCCCTCGGTGGGCGATCACGTCGGCTGTATATCCGGACATGAAGAGAATATGCATGTCCGGATACAAGGATTGCAGCCGTTGCGCCAGTTCCCGGCCGTTCATCTCCGGCATGACCACATCGGTGATGACCAGATGTATATCGCTTGCGTGTTTCTCGGCCAACCCAACAGCCTCGCCCGGCGTACTTGCGGCCAGCACACGATAACCTAATTTTTCCAGAATTTTTTTGCTCATCCCCAGAATCACAGGTTCGTCCTCCACCACCAGCACGGTCTCACCACGCCCGAGAGGGATTTTCGTCATTTTTTTCTGTTGGGAATCGACAGCCTGGCCCGTATGTCTGGGCAGGTAGATTCTGAAGGTTGTTCCTTTTCCCGGTTCGCTGTAGACGTTGATGAATCCATTATTCTGCTTGACGATACCATGAACTGTTGAAAGCCCGAGGCCCGTCCCCAGTCCCTCACCCTTGCTCGTGAAAAATGGTTCGAAAATTTTATCGAGAATTTCCTTGTCCATGCCGCATCCGTCGTCGCTGACCGCCAGCAGTACATACTCTCCTTCGATATACCCAAAATGATCGGCGCAGTAGGCCTTGTCAAAGACGGCACTTCCCGTTTCGATAGTGATCTTGCCGACGCCTTCAATGGCGTCTCTGGCGTTGACACACAGATTGGCCAGGACCTGATCAACCTGAACGGGATCCATCTTGACTGGAGACAGGCCGGTTTTAGGCAGCCAGGCGATATCGATGTCTTCACCGATGAGCCGGCGGAGCATCTTCAGCATGCTCTCAATGGCCTGGTTCAGGTCAAGCACCACGGGGATGATCGTCTGTTTGCGGGCAAAGGTCAGCAATTGCCGGGTTATGTCCGCAGAACGTTTTGCAGCATTGATGATGATCTCAAGGTCAGCATAGAGGGACTGGGCTGGGTCTATCTTTTCCTGGACCATTTCCGCATAGCCGAGGATCACGCTCAGCATATTGTTGTAGTCATGGGCAACGCCTCCCGCCAGCATACCCACCGCTTCCATCTTCTGAGACTGTTGAAACTGGGCCGTCATTTGGAGATGTTGGGTTATATCCCGTTTTACGGCCACATAGTTGACGATCCGGCCTGAAGCGTCACAAACCGGCGAAATTGTTGTCTCCTCAGTGTAGAACTTTCCATCCTTGCACTTGTTGACCATGCGGCCTGTCCAGACTCTGCCGCTGGAGATAGTATCCCAGAGGTCGCGGTAAAAGAGCTCGTCCTGCCTGCCGCTCTTCAGGATGCGTGGATTCCGACCGACAACCTCGTCCCGGGTGTAGCCTGTCATCTGCTCGAAAGCCGGGTTGACAAACTCGATGTTCCCCCGGGCGTCGGTCATGACAATGCCCTCTCCGACCTGCTCGATGGCCGCCATCAAACGCTTGCGTGCGGCGATGTTACGAATGTTGCACTGGATCACCTCGTTCTGATCCACCAGGTACACATTGCTGACAAACTCGACGGCGATGGGCTGTCCCATTCGGGTTTCCAGCGGTAAATCATCATAGCGGATGTATTCGTTCTCCTGCAGGGTCTTGAAAGCGTCCTTGGATGCGGCAATGTCTTTGAACACACCGATTTCCCAGATATATTGTCCACACAGTTCATCATACAAATACCCGAGCAGTTCCAACAGATACGGATTGACATCAACCACCCTGCCCGTATCGGCATCAAGGATCAGGATACCGTCTCTGGCTGATTCAAAGAGCCGTCGATAACGTTTTTCGGAATCCTGCAGCGCCCCGCTGGTTTTCTCTTGTGCCAGCAACCTTTCTTCGAGCTGTGTAATGCGCCAGTTTAGTTCGGTATTGTTCAGGCCTAGCCGGTTTTCGATAGGGGCATTTGACATTGTCAATATCTCGGTAATTTTCTCATTTTTTTCTGACAAAATTCACAGTATCTATCCCATCAGAACCCGTCACCCTCAAGAAATCAATGGTCAATGGTTCGCATAATAGGCTCTTGGTTCCAAGTAAAACGCTGAATCTTTCGGATTTCAGATACCGGTCCAGATGTACGTTGGATTCCCATTCCGAAATCAGGTTGAAAACATTCTCATCTTCAATATCATTGAAGATCCCATAGCTCAGACATCCCGTCTCCTTTCCCGGCGGCTCAATCAACGAAAGAAGTGTTTGCAGGACCTCTTTGTGCTTTTCAGGAAGCACATTTATGATTGTTCTGACTATGACCATTATTTGAGATGAAATCCCTGTCGTCTCTGCTGTCCGACAATGCTTAAATAAGTACTGGGCACGATTATTTATTTTTTTAAGGTAGACCTTATTCAGTTCAATCTTTCTTCCTACCCATTACCAGCAGCGCAATGCCGCCCGCGAGCGCTACAGCTCCAACGATTGGAGGCAACGGAAGTGTTCGGGATTTCTCCGATGTAACTTTCAAGGGACCTATATCGACGACATTTTCTTTGGTTGTGTATGTAATTCCCTGATATGCAATAGCCACGATCCCGAGAGCGATAAGGATGACGGCAATAATTGTGTTTGTTCTCATTTGGCCTTTCCTTTCTCTTGTCAATTTGATTTGTATATTGTCACATCTCTGTGATTCTCCAGCTCCGGATGATACTGATAAGTACTGCAACAACGGCTATCGTCCACCATTCTACCGTTTCTCCTGATTTTCCTCTTTCCCTCCTTCATGTTTTTCCTGCTGTTGTTGTATTTGCTTCCCTTGTTGTTGCTGTATTTGCTTCCCCTGTGGTTGAACATCCTTTTGTATTACATCCTTACGGACTTGTGGACCCGTCTCCTGGTGTTGTTGCGGCTGACCTGACTTGATCTCTTGACCCTGTGGCCGGGATTGTCGTTGTTGCTCCTCACGAATTGGTTGTCGTGACTGCGTTTGGGGTCGCAATTCTTCATGCTTACTCTGTGGTTGCGGCTGATCTGATTTGATCTCTTGAGCATGTGGCCGGGACTGCTGTGGCTGCACCTCACGAACCGGTTGTTTTGATCGCGTTTGGGGTTGCAAATCCTTGACGCCCCAGGTTTGTTGATGCTCCCAATACCTGCTCTTTTCCCATCCTCTCCAGTTCTGTTGAACGTTCTGGTGAGGTATTCGCTGGTAGTTCCATTGATGTCCTCTCCAACGATGCTCCCGATAGTTATTCCTCCAATCTGAGGGGACCTCTCTATAAAAAGACGGGACGCCTCGATAGTAACCCCAGTCTGAATTATAGTCCTGCGAGCGATACCATCGGTCCTCCCATAAACGCCACCACCAACCATCGTAGAAGAAGATGTCCATATCCATATCAGGGTAGACGTAGATATTTGTCTCCGGCAGTACTATTAATTCCGGTGGTTCGACAAACTCGATGGGCGGCGGCAGAGAGATGTTGACGTTTACAGACACCTCTGCCATTGTTGGAAGAGGAAAGAGAAATACCAACGCCAAAGGTACTATTCCGAAAAGGAACCTTCTCGTTTTGCTTCCTTGTTTATTTATCATTACTTTGTCTCCCTTTTGGCTTTTCTCAGGTTGTGCAGGTGATCCCTTGATACCCGAAGGCGACTATCCCTGGAGTGAGAAGTATAAGAAGTGTGTTTGCTCTCATTCGGCGCTTCCATTAGATTGTTTTTCTGTTCCACTATCTTCAGATGGCTGTACGATTCTCCGACTCTGAAGGATACTGACTAGCACTGCAAAAACGGCAATCACCGGCAGGATATGGATGAGTCCTCCAATCGTGTAGTGATTTACAAATCCAAGCAACCAGAGGAATATCAATATCACGGCAGCATTCCACAACATTCGAGTCTCCTTTCAAGGTGCTTCAGGATTTGTTACCGACTGGTACGACTTCGAACCAGTCGACGGTGATTCACACTATTTATCCACAATCTTCTTGACCAGGCTGATCTTTGTTTGAATCTTTCCCTCTAAATTTTCAACCTTCCCTTCGGCTTCCAGATCTTGATTCCCGGCTGCTTTCCCGACGACCTCCTTGACCTTACCTTTCACGAGGTGTATTTTGCCTTCCAGGTTATCTCTGATGCTTGATTTCATTATATTTATCCATTATTTTGGTATGTTAGAAATAATTTTCTGACCCTTTTTGTAGACCCGGACCCTAGCGGCGGTTGCCTTGGCGATCGCGCACAAAACCGAGAATCTGCTCGGCTACAGCCAAGCCCAATTTTAGACTCGAAACCGTATTGCACGCCCCGCTCCAGATACCACGGACCTCGATATGAACCAGACGGCGACGAAGGTCACAACATATGGCCAGGCGGTTCTTGGCCTCCCGGATGTTTTTCAGCTCATGATTTAGAAACATTTCATGTCCTTTTTCAGTTCGGCAATGCTTTGGTCGAAGGCCAGCGGTTTTCGTCCCAGATGTCGGCTCAGGAGGAAAAAGACTATCACTCCCGCCAGTATGCCGGTCGCTGCCGCAGCAATAAGTCCAAAAATTCTCCATTCCGGTGGTAAGACATAGACACCGGCCAGCACCAGCAGCAGGAGTCCTACCATGGAAAAGACCACACCAATACAGGCCAGGAGCAATGCCTGGACCAGACGTATCTTGGCTTCGCGTACCTCTAAAGCCAGGAGTTCCAGTCGATCCTCGAGGATTTGGGCGGCTACCCCACTGAGACGACCGGCAGCCCCTGTAAATCCGGAAATGATCAGCGGCAATCTGTTCATGCTATTTCCTTGACATGAACCAGCCCATAAGCAGGCCGGTGATAAATGTGCCGCCGATGGCATAGTATGGTTGTATATGTATGAACTCGTCGGCGGCCTTAACCTTATCCAAAAGCTGCGCCTCAATCTCGCCTAATCCACTTTTTGATGAGTCAAGTCTCTCTTTCAGGGCCTCTCTGGCTGCTTTGATCCGATCATCCAGCTCTCCGGAAGTAGCGTCCACCAGGGCACGAGCATGGTCAATGATGTGTTGCATTTCTTCGCTCATGTTTTTTGAATTATCTTGAGTACTTACCATGTTATATAATCTCCTTAAGACTGCTGATTGATTTGAAAACGTGGTCAGATTCTGCCCATTAAGAACAGGATCACCAGGATAAAGACTATCAGGCCGACGCCGCCGCTGGGTGCATACCCCCACGACCGGCTATGCGGCCAGACCGGAATAATTCCCACAAGCGCCAGTATCAGAATTATGATTAAGATAGTACCGATTGACATTTTGCATCCTCCCAATAAAAGTGATGGCCACCCCTGGATGGACCGGCCATCACCCGGTTCATTTCACGACAAGGCTGTTTTTAACAGATTCAACACCATCCACTGATTTTGCTACTTGTGTGGCCTTGTTGGCGGCCTGTTTGGAATCCACAAAGCCGCTCAGCTGCACGACCCCCTTGTAGGATTCAACACTGATCTGGAAGACCTTGAGCATCGGATCATCAAAGATCTTGGCCTTGACCTTGGTGGTAATAGCGGAATCATCGATTAACTGCCCGGTGCTTTCCCGATGTGAGGTCTCTGCACAACCAACCAGGAACGCAACTAAAAATAGCCCAATAAATAACCTCCTGATAACATTTGCTGTCTTCATACCTTCTCCTTTTTATGGTGTTTTATAATTGACTCTCCACAGGAACCACCGGCAAAGAGTCGGAAATCCTCATTCGTCTAGGATTTGGTTTCCTCGACGGTCATGTTGTTGACCACCTTTACTACGCCGTGGACATCGCTCACAAGTTTTGTGGTCAAGTCCTTTTCAGCTATGTTTGCGGCCTTACCCCCCAGAGTGACCACATTGTCTTTCGTCTCGACAGTGGTCTTGAGGGCGCTGGTCGAACGATGGTACAGCAACGTCATCTTGACCAAGGCAGTGGTGGACGCGTCATCAATCGATTCGCTTATGGAATCCATCTTTTCACCCGCCGTTTTCTTGCCGGCTTGCATTGCGTCGGGCGACACCACCATCTCATTTTTGACGTCTTTGACACCTTCAATATCCTTGACATATAACGTTGTCAGGTCCTTTTGGGCGATGCTGGTTGCTTTGCCGTGCAAAGTGACAATCCCGTCTGTTGCGAAAACCTGAGTCTCGGTTGCATTGACGTTCCGATGAAACCAAAGTGTTGATTTCACTTTAGCAATGAGCCACGCATCCGTGTTGTCAGCCGGGGCTTCACCTTTTTCTTCCAACATATTGTTGACGCTTACAACTCCGGGCAGGCCGGCAACAGTCTCCCCGGCTAATTTTTTGGAGTATCCTTCGACAACAGTCCCGGTCAAAGTGACAACGCCGCCCTTTGACTGGACTTTAATGTCATTGTCTTTGAGGTAGGTCTTGAACACATACGACTGTTGTGCTGATGATTCGATACGGTCATCTGTCTCGGAAGCAAACAGTGGGACACTGACGAAAAACAAAGAGGCCAGACTAACTGTCATTGCTAAATGATATATTGTCTTTTCCACGGCACTCATTCTCCTTTATTTTTTATGTATCTATTTAAATTTAATAAAAATATTTTCTTGACCATTCAATTTTCTCCAGGTAACAGAGACAGGATGATTTTTTGACATAGCCAGGATTACATCTGTCCCCCCTCTCTTCTTTCTAACGGCCTTGGGAAGGATGGTGGTAACGATGTGCCAAGGGGATACTGTGCTGTTATTCTCTATGTTGTATAAAGCAATCATTGTGCCAGGTTTGTTTCCCCCGGCATCATATGATCCATCATTTTGATTTTAAAGAACAACTAGTTAAAAATTGATTTGCAGGGCTGCTATTAACAGACAGAAAACAAAGGTCATATTTGCTCAAGCGGTCAGATATGACCTTTGTTGAGGGTCCCTGGCAATACAGTGGCAGAACAGAAGGATAGACTTAAAACGAGAATCAGGATTTTTTAATGTTTAAACTTGGCTACGGCATCTCGAACAGAAAGGCTCAAGGCCTTCCAGGCATTCTCCACTCCGTCCTTAACGCGATCCAATGAGTCCTCGCTCGCCTCGCCCAATTCCTTTAACCTGGCTTTGGTTGCTGCGACCTTCTGTTCAAGTTCTTCAATATGCACTGCATATTTGACACGAGCATCGGCGGCGGAACTCTTCGCCTGGGCCTTGAGCTCGGCTAATTTGGCGTGTGCCAGTTCCACCTCGGCCTCTACCTTTTGTTTAAAGGCTTCCTTCGCACCCATAATTCATCTCCTTGATAGTAAATTGTGGACTCTTTCCCATTCTTGAAGCGTGTGATTACAGACAGCAAGGCTGCAGCTCCCACAAAAGCTGCAGCCACTGCGCCGATTGAACCGCCACTGGAGTGCCCTATTAACCTAAACAAGACACAACCTGCAGCCCCACCGACAACTCCGACAAGGACATTCCCCGGGAGACCAAAACCCCCATTTTTCATGAAGTTTCCAGCCAACCAACCTGTCACTGCGCCGATAAAAATTATCAACCACATAGTGTCCATTGCTCTTCCTTAAGTATGGTCTTTACTTCTAAGGGGGGATGAGTCCCTATCATTCCGTTTTCCCCACAGGCGATGCTCCGTTCACTCATGACAAGGCAGGTCCGGACAAACTCAGCTTGAAGGCTGAACGGTTAACACGAGGCAATATCCCCTACGGGTGAATAATGATGGGTGGAAAAAAGATACCGATGCCAGGCGGTGGAGGCGGCGGTAAATAGAATCCCGGAGGACCATCATAGTCATATCCTCGTTCTCTGTGCCAACGTCTGTCATACCCACGCCGGTCGCGATAATTCCTTCGGTGCTCATAGCGAACGTTCCCCTGTCCTCTGTGTTCGTAACGGCCATGATTTCCCCTATCATTATGATCTCTGCTGAAGGCGGGCGTCACATTTATACTGCCTATCATCAGAGTTAAAACAAGCCCCAGCATGATTCTGCCCGCTATGAATCTAACCTTCCATCTACTTGATGTTTCCATAACTTCACTCCATTCTTTGATGGACTCCAATCGCCATTTTGGCTTTAATATTTAATTAGTTGTTATAACAAATTATTTCCTTTTATATTTTCTGTTTATCCCTTTCTGAAAGAGTGTATCAGTGGTCTTTTTCTGTTCATCCGACATACTGGCATAAAGAGCCTCGAAAGGCGGGATAAACTTTTTCAGCTGACTCAAATGGGCCTCAGTAATTTGGCTGTGGAATTTCATGCGTTCGACAGCATTCACGGCCGTTGTTTTTTCATCCCTGTACTTGTTCAGGGTATCCATTTCTTTGGCGTTATCCCGCATGACCAGAGTGAGGGTACTCCAGAGTTCTTTCTGAGCATCGGTAATCTTTAACGCGGCCTGCAGCTCTTTGATGCGGGCCTCGGTACGGTCGACGGCAGAGATTCGAGCAACTTCGGGAGCTTTCTTAGTGTTCGAGGCAGCGAAAGAAAGATTTGCATTAGCCAAAAAGATGGCAGATAGAAATACTGCCATTACAACAACATGGATAACTGGAAAAGTAATTGGATCAGCAGTTCTTTTCATGATATGTCTCCTTATCAGGTTGGTTTTTTGAGCTTGCAACCGCCGAACAGTCGACGACAAGCCGGACGTTCAATTCATTTTCGACTCAGTTCCCTCGACGACCATGTTGTTTACCACCCTCTTTACGCCGTGAACATCGCTCACGAGCTTGGTGGCCAGATCCTCTTCCGCCCCGTTTCTGGCTTTCCCCCCCAGGTAAACAACACCGTCTTTTGTGTTGACAGTTGTGCGGAGAGCGCTGGTCGACCGATGGTACAACAAGGTTGTCTTGACCAGGGCCGTGACCGACGCATCGTCAATCGATTCGCTCAGGGCATCCACCTTTTCACCCAGTGTTGTTTTGTCAGGTTTCACGTCGTCACTCGACACTGTCATCTCGTTTTTGACGTCTTTAACGCCTGGGACATCCCAGGCATATTCGGTAGCCAGATCCTTTTGGGCCACGCCAGCTACCTCGCCTCGCAAGGTGACAGTTCCATCTTTTGCTAAAATTTCAATTTCGGTGGCGTTAACGTTCCGATGGAACAAAAGTGTGGTCTTCACATTGGTAATAAGCCATACATCCGAGTCCTCAGCAGGGACTTCCCCTTTTACCACCAGCTTATTATCCACACTTATAACGTCAGGCAGATTCACAACTGTCTCCCAGGCCAATGATTTATAGGATTCTGTGTAAACAGACCCGGTCAATGTGACCACACCATCCTTGGACTGCACTTTAATGTCATCGCCTTTAAGGAAGGTTTTGAACACATACGACTGCCTGGCGGATAATTCGATTTGATCATCCGTTTGTGATGCAAACAGAGGTGTGCCGATGAAGAATAAAGATAAAAGACTAGCTGTTAGTACCGACAGGTATATTATATTTCTCATAGGAACATCTCACTTTTCATTGTTAGGATATTTTTTAAGTCCCTTTATTGGGTTGGGACATTGGCGGGATGAAATCGTCTCATCCCTCTTTCTATTCTCTTGAAACGTAGTACCAATAGTGGTCGTGAAGCGCCAAAGGGAAGGTCGTCCTGGTATGTGTTACTCTTAGTGTAGCAATCTTTGTGCCAGGTCATTTTTTTCCGGTAGCATGAGGTACATCATGCTGATTTAACATATTAATTTGTCAACGAAAGATCTCCAAGACAGTCGTGAATCGGTGCTCTAAAATGGTCATATTTAACCGATGGTCATATATGATCCGTTCAGGGCTGCAGTATCAGTCCGGTTTTGAACTGATCAAAACTGATCGGATGGTTTTTCCTGAGCATACCCCGCCATTCCTCTCAAGAATCGCACGAAACCATAACTGAGCCAAGTTGCCAGACGCACCGCGATGGGCTGCGTTTTCCAGGAATTTTCGGATATCCGCCTTGCGCCCGTCTTGATAGCCTGCTCCAGGCTCTTCTTTAATGTTTTGGTAAAGCCTTCATCATCAACCACGACATTTGCCTCAAGAGCAAGCAGCAGGCTGAAAGGATCAAGATTTGAGGATCCGACCGTTGCCCAATGTTCATCTACAGCCGCGACCTTGGCGTGCATAATACTCTGGTGGTATTCGTAGATTTCGATCCCTGCATCCAGAAAACTGCCATAGAGGGCATGCGAGGCGTAGTGGAGCAATCGATAATCCATCCTCCCCTGTAAAAGCAAAACCACCCGGACACCTCGCCGCGCTGCCGCCATAAGGGCATGACGAAAATTCAATCCGGGTAAAAAATAGGCATTTGCCAGAATAATTTCGGTTTGCGCCCGCTCGATTGTCTGCAGATAGGCGTCTTCAATATCCCGGCGATGGCGGAAATTATTCCGTACAAGAAAGGCCGATCGCATAGAGCCCGCGGATTCAGGAGAAGGAGTACGTCTTTTGTCGTTCCGGCCCCGGGGAGAATGCAGGCGGCGGGTCCAGGCCAGTCGTGACCATAATCGACGGGCAGACTCATAAATCTCTTTCACCAGAGGCCCTTCCACACGTACAGCGTAGTCATAACGGGGTGTTGTCTGACCGGGCATATCCATATCATCGATTATGTTGATGCCGCCGACGAAGGCAATCTTCTGATCCACAACGACGGTTTTCCGGTGCAAACGCCGCAGCCTCCGGCGCCGCAGCGTCCAGGGAGATATCTTGGGCCGGAACTTCAGCACCATTACTCCTGCCTCCTCCAGATAATCAATCATGGTTTTCGGCAAGCTCTTCGAGCCGAAACCATCGATCAGCATGTGTGTTTTTACTCCACGAAAGGCAGCCCGCCTGAGGGCCTCTGCAATGCGTCGTCCAGTGCGGTCATTTTCAAAAATATAGCTTTCAAGATATATCTCATCCACCGCCCGATCCAACGCCGTTTCCAGCGCCGGGAAATACGCTTCACCGTTTTTCAGCAGGATAATCTGATTGTTTGGAACCATTCCGGTCACGGCAGGGTTTCAGGATGGCGGCAATATAATTGCCGCTTCCAGTGTTGCTGTCGACAACATCTTCCTCAACTCTTCTCCCTGAACACTTTCCTTTTCAGAGAGGAGACGGGCCAGATCGTTCAGGACATCCCGCCGCTTCGAGAGGATTTTCTTCACCCGCTGATGGGCTTCTTCAACAAACCGTGCGATTTCTTCGTCAATCTGGGCTGCTTTCGTTTCACTGTAATTTTTTCCTGGAGAAAGGCCTTCCGGCATAAACATTGCTTGGCGCGGGCGCTCATAACTCACCAGTCCCAGACGATCACTCATGCCATATTCCGTGACCATGGACCGGGCAATGTCCGAGGCCCGCTGCAAATCATTTTGGGCTCCGGTTGATATTTCCTGAAAAACCAGCTCCTCGGCTACCCTGCCCCCTAAAAGAATAGCCAGCCTGTCCTGCAGTTCCGACCGCGTCATCAAATAACGGTCCTCTGTGGGCTGCTGCTGGGTATATCCGAGTGCCGCAATCCCCCTGGGGATAATGGAGATTTTATGCACAGGGTCAGCATGGTCAACGGATTCGGCCACAATGGCATGTCCAGACTCATGAATGGCGACAATTTCTTTCTCCTGTGCATTCATCACCCGATTCTTTTTCTGCAGACCGGCAATTACACGGTCGATAGCTTCGTCGAAATCCACCGGATCTACCGTTTCTTTATTATTTCTGGCAGCCAATAAAGCAGCTTCATTGATGATGTTGGCCAGATCCGCTCCCACAAAGCCGGGAGTGCGGGCAGCAATTTTGCGCAGATCGAATTCTGGAGCTAACACTACATTTTTGGAATGAATCTTCAGGATGGCTTCACGTCCATTGATATCCGGCCGGTCTACCAGGACCTGCCGATCAAACCGCCCGGGCCGCAGCAAGGCCGGATCAAGAATTTCCGGCCGGTTAGTGGCGGCCATGATGATCACCCCTTTATTCGTCTCAAATCCGTCCATCTCTACGAGGAGTTGATTCAAGGTCTGCTCCCGTTCATCATGTCCACCCATGACATTCATCCCCCGGGCCTTGCCCAGGGCATCCAGTTCGTCGATGAAGATAATACAGGGAGCCTGTGCCGCAGCCTGAGAAAAAAGATCGCGCACCCGGGCCGCTCCTACACCGACGAACATCTCGACAAACTCGGAGCCGCTGATGCTGAAAAAGGGAACTTTAGCCTCCCCGGCCACGGCCCTGGCCAGGAGGGTTTTTCCGGTCCCCGGCGGGCCGACCAGCAGCACCCCCTTGGGAATCCTTCCCCCCAGTTTCTGAGATTTTTCCGGAGTACTCAGAAATTCCACCACTTCCTGGAGTTCTTCTTTCGCCTCATCAATTCCTGCCACATCGGCGAACGAGATTTTAATATCGCTCTCAGCAAAAATCTTGGCCTTGCTCTTGGAAAAAGACATAACCCCCATTCCGGGACCCATCTTTTTCATCGCAAATCGCCAAATCAGAAAAAAAATGGCCAGTGGGAAAATCCAGGAAAACATGCCGATCAGAAATTTATTTTCGTGTTGTCCTGAATAGCTGACCTTGCGATCATCAAGTTCCTTCACCAGGCCGGGATCATCCACACGGATGGTCGTAACCTGCTTATCCGGTGATCCTGTCAGGGTTCCTTTGATATTTTCAGGACCGATGATCAAAGTGATCATTTTTCCTTCGGCGATGTATTGTTTAAATTGACTATATGGAATTGTTTCAACTTTTGCAGTAAAGATGAATGGTTGCAGGTAAGAGAAAAAAAGCATGGCCAACAGCAGATACCAGATACTGAAATGAGCCTTAGGGGGCAAGGTATCCTCATTTTTCTGAGGCTTCCCCATACCAAACTGGGAACGAAGCTTGTCTCTAAGACCTTCAGGAGGTTTGTTTTTTTCTTCAGACAACATTTTTTATTTCTCTTCTATGGGCTGCACACAACACAATTCGCGCTGTTTCCCTTGACCAGGATTTAAGGCATTCGCCAGCTTTCCCCATCCGGAAAAAACCATGCCGAAAGCTTCCTCGATACACTGCGCTAGAATCCCAGGGAGACTCCAAGGCCAAAGTATTCCACCTTGTTTTTGTAAAACTGGCCATGCGGATCATATCCGCTGTAAAATTCGGCCAGAAGACGCAGGCGGCGCTGCCCCGGGTTGGGATGTCCGAACTCGAAACCGGCCTTGACGCTGGTATCGATCTCCCAGTCATGTTCCTCCAGGCTCTTCATGTCCACCCCGACAACCGGTCTGCCGTTCCAAAAAAGCGGCTTGCTGCCCCGATATTCGACCCCCCAGTGGGCGCTCGCCGGCTTGAGGTCGGCGGGATCCTTGTGAATCAGGTACTCACCTCCTCCGTACACCCGGTATTCGTGCCATTCGCGGGAATAGATGAGTTCAACAGCCTCGAAGCTGAGGTTGACCCGTTCAGGAGGATTGGCACCAAGGAGTAGTTCATCCCCCAGATGTGAGCTCTGGTGATACACACGAAAGCGGAGCGAATTATCACCATACCGGTAAGTAAGGGGAAGGCCGATCGTGTAATCCGCGTTTTGGAGGTCGGCAGAGGCGGTGTCCAGGTTAAACTGGGCGAACAAGGCGCCTTCCACGCTCAACTGCAGGCCGTCCCCTTCGTGGTTGCCGAAGAACCTGTACAGGCCGAAGGTCTCTCCGAAGCCGACTGATGCCAGAGTGTATCGTTTGTGCAGGGTTTTAAAGCTGTCGAAACTGACAAAGAACTGCGGCTGCTTCGGGTCGGCGATGAGCGGCCGGAAAAGATCGCCCGTTGGAAAGGCTTTCCCGTCGTCGGTTATCCCAATAAAACTGCTTACCGCTTCCGGTTTTCCGGCGTTTTGAGGCTTGACCACAACCGTTACCTCCTGGACCCCATCGAGAGAGCGCAGCTGTTCGTCGGCCGCCTCTTTCCGCATCGGATCTTCTTTGAACAGGGTGATTGTGGCGACCCCATTGACAATATGTAAAATATAGCTGTCTTTTCCCCAATGGAGGTCTCGCTCAAGGATTGAGGCAACATAGCCGGTCAGATAGTCATCACTGGTCCTCTCCGCCGCCACCGCAGGGGAAGAAGGAAAAAGGAACATCAGACAGAGAGTCGCGACATGCATGCGACCGGTGGCTTTAAGATAGGTGGTGATACACGACGGTATGGTCACTTGATCCTCCGCGGAGTTGATACAATAAGGGGTGAAAAAATCCCCTTTCTCTTTTTCTTATGAACTCTCTAAAAAAACGGCGTCAGTGAAATACTCACCAAAAAAGTTGTGCTGTTATTGACTCCTGTGTATCTATAGCAATCTTTGTGCCCGGATCCCGACACCTTCTCTTTCATTGCCCATCATCTTGTTTTTCAAGAATAATAAGACAAAAAACACATTTTGGTGCGGTCTGTAATAGCCGAAGAAAAGAGGTCATATTTAACCGATGGTTAAATATGACCCTTCAGCGGCACCTCGACGGGGTCGGGTGAAAAAACAACAGAGAGAGATGCCCCCCAGAATGTCCACAACACCATAAATGAATCCTTTCGATTATGTGCCCGCTCGTTTGCGCAGATGCTCCCTCAAATGAGACCGGTCGCCCATCACGTGAAATAAAGGACCATGTGAAGTCATCTCCACGACACTGATCGAAGCCACGGGCATAGTGAGGCGATCGCGGTAACGCCCCGCATCGATACCCAACAGTGAACACAGCATAATTCGGGTCGTGGCCTTGTGTGAGACGACGAGGACATTGCCGGTCCTGCATGTTTGTTCAATCTCTTCAAGTACAAGCGAACTGCGCCTGGCAACATCGATTCCCCGCTCTCCGCCGATTGGCGCATTCCACCCCGGATCTGCCAGCCAGCGAAGAGAGTTATCATGAAATTCCCGATTCACCTCTGCCGGGGTCTTTCCTTCCCATTGACCATAAGCAATTTCCCGCAGTCCTTCTCTCTGTTGCAGTTCTATCCCTGTTGCCGCGCAGAGTGGTTCGGCCGTGGCCATGGTCCGACGCGTCGGACTGCAAAAAACAGCAACCCAGGGAAGAATTTTATACGAATCGGCAAAATCCTCCGCCATCTGGTACCCTTCCGGGGTTAAATCCGGGTCAAGGGTGCCGCAGTAACCACCGGTTCGGCTGGCAGTGGTTTCCCCATGTCTGAGGAAATAGAGCATTAAAGCATGCTCAGTTGAGGATGTCATGCATTCAAGAGAACCCTTTCCCGCAGTTTCTTTAATGGAAAATATCCTTGGCGGCCTATTCATCGACCCAGTATCCCTGGCGATTGTAGTGTCGATGCAGTCCGTGCTCATACTCCCGAGTCAGCAGAGAATCTTCCGAGTATTCCGGCGACAGCCTGATACTCTTACAGGGAAGACTGACGAAGACTTTCGACTCACTCCAGCTGATCCGTTCAATCCATTGAGGTGATACCAGAACCTTTTTCCCCGGCCACCAGTTCCGTGTGTTGATGATGAAATAACGAATTGCCCATGTCTCATCATCGATGATGAAATCCTCGACGTGGCCGATCTCGCCGTCCGCGGCTTGAATAGTATAGCCGCTCACATCGTTTGTGCTGCGCAGATGGGGATCCCAGGCTTTCTCGCCTGAGGTATATTCTCTCCATTTTTCAGGATCGCGCACGATATCAGGATAAGCCCCCCACATATATGGACCGCCCCAATACATCGGCATTCCATAATATCCGTAGTAGGATTCCTCGAATTGTCGGGAAACGGGCTTATCACAATTCAGGGACGGACTGTCCTCAATCTGTTTTTTGGTCAAATTGATTTCGATGAGTTGCTCCTCTTTATTCACAGTGACCAGTGCATAGGGGGAGATCAATACCAACCTGCCGGAAAGCCAGGTTCCGGTATCAGCAACAAGATAGCGAATAGCCCAGTGCAGGTCGTCGAAGTAAAATTCCTGGACCCTTCCAATTTCCCCGTCGAAACTCTCCAGCCTGTACCCCTGAACCGTTTTGGCTTTAATCAACATAGCAGTCTTCCTTTTGTTCTTTAAATTTCGTTTTTGTTCGCTGTTGCCGCCCGGTTTGACAGCGTGTCTGAGAAATCGATCTCGCACCATTCAATATAGGTAGGTGCCAATATCATTATCGTAGGCAACAATTCGACTTCATGAAGTAACTGTGCATCTGTGGCTTGCGTAGCCTCTGGTCGATGTCGAATACATCAATCGCTCTTTCTCGAGGTTTTCCGTGTAACGGATGCTCCGCTCACATCCTTTCCTTTGTAGAAGTGTATTCGCCACGGCATGCAGCCCGGTTGCACATAGTTCTATGAGCCAGAGCCCGCTGGGCCGCAGACACATTGGCCTCCTCGCCGCGCCAGATTTCCAGAGCCGGTTGCTGGATGGCGCGGGCAAACGAAAACGAAAGCGCCCATGGAAGTCGCGACTTGAATCCGACATGCATGGCATTTAAACAGGCTGAGGCCGGTTCAGCGGCTTGGCCGCCTGACAGGAACGCTATCCCGCCGACGGCAGCGGGGACGGCTCTCATAAGACACCTCACCGTGGCATCGGCCACCTCATCCACCGTGTTCTGCCTGGGGCAGGTGAGTCCCGGAAGCACCATATTGGGCTTCAGTATCATGCCCTCCAGCAGTACCCTGGGTGTACAGCTGATAAAAAACCGTTCTCAGAACCTCCTCCGTTACCTCGGCGCACCGCTTTAGGGTATGCCCTCCATCCATCAGCACCTCCGGCTCGATGACCGGAACCAGTCCGACCTCCTGGCACAGGGCGGCATAACGGGCCAGGGCTTGGGCGTTTGCCTCAATGCAACCCCGGCTGGGAATGCCGTCGCCCACGGTAATTACCGCTCGCCACTTGGCAAAACGGGCGCCCAGATGAAAGTATTCATCCAGGCGGTCACGGAGTCCGTCCAGCCCCTCGGTTATTTTTTCTCCGGGATGACCGGCCATGTCTTTTGCCCCGGTGTCGACCTTAATGCCGGGAATAATCCCGGCATCGGTGATGGCTTTGGCAAAAGAAGACCCCTCCTGCATCTGCCAGCGGATTGTCTCATCGTAGAGGATTACGCCACTGATGCACGCGCCGAGACCGGGGGTGGTCACAAGCAGCTCCCGCCAGGCGTGACGGGCCGTTTCGGTCTGGGGAATCCCCAACCCGGCAAATCGTTTGTTACAGGTGGGAGTGCTTTCATCCATCGCCAGCAGGCCTTTACTGTCTGCGACCAGCGTCCTTGCAATGTCACTCAATTCTTGCGGATTCATTTTGGGTCGCTCCATTTCCAGTTCCGAATTTCCGGCTGGCCTGACCGTATTTATTGATGTCCTGCCTGTGCTTTCATCTAGCCATATTCCCTTATGGCTAGACCGGCTTCCGGGATGCACAGTGCTTATCTTCTTTCTCCGCGTCCTCCGTCCCTGTCATGTCCCTCACCTCTGTCATGCCGGTCACCATGTCCTTCGCCCTTGTCAAGATCAGGATAATATCCCGGATAACATCCACCTAAAGATACAAGCATTGTCACCATTACCATTGCCAACATAATGAATCTTTTCATTTTACATCCTCCTTAGTTCCTCTTTGCCGTCCTGGTTAGAGAACGACGTTACGATCGTCTATGAACCGATCACATTCACCACAGTTAATCCACATTGGCCAGATCCCACTTCCAGTTCAGTATTTCCGGCATGTCCTGACCGTGTTTATCGATGTACAGCTTGTGCTCTATGAGCTTGTCCTCAATAATCTGTTTGAGCGTGATGCCGGCACCCTCCTGCGGCAGGCGGTGGAGCACATCAAGCACCAGGTGAAAACGATCCAGATCATTTAAGACCGTCATGTCGAAGGTGGTCGTGATGGTCCCCTCTTCCTTATAGCCCCGCACATGCATATTCTCATGGTTGGTACGGCGGTAGGTCAGGCGATGCACCAGCCAGGGATAACCGTGGAAGGCGAAGACGATGGGCTTATCTTGAGTGAAGAGCGCATCGAAGTCTGTATCGCTCAGGCCGTGCGGATGTTCCGTGTCCGGTTCCAGCTTCATCAGATCAACGACATTGATCACCCGGATTCTCAGATTAGGCAGATGATTGCGAAGAATGGAAACGGCGGCGAGCGTCTCCAGCGTCGGCACATCGCCGCAGCAGGCCATAACCACGTCCGGTTCCTCCCCCCGGTCGTTACCGGCCCAGTGCCAGACGCCGATTCCCTGCCTGCAATGCACAACCGCCTCATCCATGGTCAACCACTGGGGTGCCTGGTACTTGCTCGCAATCACCACATTGACATAATTCCGGCTTCTCAGGCAATGATCCCAGACCGACAGCAGACAGTTGGCGTCGGGCGGCAGATAGACACGGACGATGGACGCCTTCTTGTTGACGACATGATCGATGAAACCGGGATCCTGATGGGTAAAGCCGTTGTGGGCCTGCTGCCACACGTGGGAGGCGAGCAGATAATTGAGCGAGGCAATATCGCGACGCCACGGCAACTGGGCGGTTACCTTCAGCCACTTGGCGTGCTGATTGAACATCGAATCGACGATGTGTATAAAGGCCTCATAACTGTTGAGCAACCCGTGCCGGCCGCTGAGGAGGTAGCCTTCGAGCCAGCCTTCGCACTGATGCTCGCTGAGCATCTCCATGATGCGACCGTCGTTGGCCAGAAACTCATCATTCTCCTGGGTCCGGGCCTCCCACTGCCGATTGGTCACCTCCATAACAGCGTTCAAACGATTGGAAAGCGTCTCGTCGGGGCCGAAGATCCTGAAATTCCGAGACTCTTCATTGAGCCTGATCACGTCGCGCAGGAACTCTCCCAGCACGTGCGTGTCAGCGGCCTGAACCGATCCCGGCGTCGGCACCTGCACCGCATAGTCTCGAAAGTCAGGCATAATCAGGTCACGCAGCAGCAGCCCGCCATTGGCATGCGGATTGGCGCCCATCCGCCGGTCGCCCTTTGGCGCAAGCTCTGCCAGTTCCGGCCTGAGTCGACCGATCTTATCAAACAATTCTTCCGGCCTGTAACTCTTCATCCAGCTTTCGAGCTGCCCCAGATGGTCGGGATGCGCCGCATCCACCAGGAACGGCACCTGGTGCGCCCGGAATGTGCCCTCTATCTGCAGACCATCAACGACCTTCGGGCCCGTCCAGCCTTTGGGTGAATTGAGAACGATCATCGGCCAGCGCGGCCTGGCGGCATCGTTGTTGTCCCGGGCATTGCTCTGAATCTGCCTGATCTCGGCAATGGCCGTCTCCAGCACCGCGGCCATCAGGTGATGCATCCTTTCCGGCTCATCACCTTCCACAAAGTATGGCGTCCAGCCGTAACCGCGGAGCAACTGGTCCAATTCCTCATGGGTGATGCGGGCAAGCACAGTCGGGTTGGCTATTTTATAGCCGTTCAGATGCAGGATGGGCAGCACGGCACCATCGGTAATCGGATTCAGAAATTTATTGGAGTGCCATGCCGTGGCTAAAGGGCCGGTCTCCGCCTCACCGTCACCGATAACACAGGCGACGACCAGGTTCGGATTGTCGAAGGCTGCGCCGAAGGCATGGCTGAGCGAATACCCCAACTCGCCCCCCTCATGAATCGATCCCGGACACTCCGGAGAGACATGGCTGGGAATGCCGCCGGGGAAAGAAAACTGGGTGAAGAGTTTTTTCAGGCCGGCTGCATCTTGGCTGATGTTTGGATAAATCTCGCTGTATGTGCCCTCAAGATAGGTGTTGGCGACCAGCGCCGGGCCGCCATGGCCTGGACCGGAAATATAAATCATATCCAGGTCATACTTGGTGATAACCCGGTTCAGATGCACATAGATGAAATTCTGGCCCGGGGTCGTACCCCAATGCCCGAGCAGCGTCGGCTTCACATGCGACAGGTGCAAGGGCTCCCGGAGAAGCGGATTATCGTAGAGGTAAATCTGGCCGATCGACAGATAGTTAGCGGCACGCCAGTAGGCATCCATCCTTTCGAGCAGCTCAGGTGTAAGGGTTTGGGTCTGCATGGTTCATTTCTCCTTTTTGCTGTCAAGGCCAAGAACTTGGCATACCATCCTGGCTATCATCAGTTCTTCGTCTGTACGAATGACCCGGACCGCAACCCGGCCGCCATCAGTAGAAATTACGTCCGCGTTCACCGCGTTTTTCTTTTCTTCAATTTCGATACCGAGAAAACCCAGCTCAGAGCATATACGGGCGCGGACAACAGGTGCGTTCTCTCCGATACCGCCAGCAAACACCAAGGTGTCGACTCCGCCCAAGGCCGCTGCAAATCCACCGATCCATTTCCTGACCTGGTAGCAGAACAATGCAACTGCTTCAGCCGCCCTTACATCCTGAGCTTCCCGGTCAAGGAGGTCCTGCATATCGGAACTGGTCTCCGACACGCCGAGCAGGCCGGACTGAAAATTAACCATCTCATTGAATCCCTTGGCATCGAGGCCCTCGGTACGCGCCAGATACCACAGAAGTCCGGGATCCAGATCGCCTGAGCGCGTGCTCATCGGCAGTCCGGCGGTCGGGGTGAAACTCATGCTGGTATCCACAGGTTGGCCCTCATGCACGGCGGCAAGGCTTGCGCCGTTGCCGAGATGGGCGAGGATAATACGGCCGTGTGCCATCTCAGGTCCGGCCAGACGAGCCAGTTCTCCCATCAGAAACGCATACGACAACCCATGAAACCCGTACCGTCGCACGCCCTGCGCCTCGTAGCGGCGTGGGATCGGCAATAACCGGGCCACGCGCGGCAGGTCATGGTGAAAAGCCGTGTCGAAACAGGCCACCTGTGGCAGGTTGGGAAATCTCCAATGAAACGCCTCGGTCAACAGGATCTCTTCCGGCAGATGCTCGGGATCGAAGGGACTCAAACCGCGCAGCTCCTTGACCATTTCCGCGGTGATTTGCTGTGGGTTGCTATAATCCGGTCCGCCATGCACTACGCGATGCCCCACCGCGATCAAAGCATCACGGCCAAGACGTTTCTCAATCCAATCCATCAGAACGCCCACCGCTGCCGTATGATCCGAAGCCGTCACTCCCTGGGAAATATTGTCCGCCGGATTTTCGCCTTTTACTCGCAGGATGGGCTCCGGCAGTCCTATGCGCTCAAGTGCGCCCGACAAAATCCGGTGTAGGGGATTTCTAATCTCGAACAAGGCGAACTTGATGCTCGACGAACCGCCATTGATGGTCAGAATTCGTGGATGAGGAGTTTCCATTGGGGAATCAATTGTCTTTTCTTCAAGAGTTTGGATCATCGTTGCCACAGAATTCGGGCGTCTTCCAGCGGCATTGCAACTCCGTCGCAATGCGGAATCACTCGGGCAGTATAGTCAGCCGTTGGGCGATCAGCGGGCACGGCCATGCAGTACACATACCCCCCTGATGCGCCCACCATCCGGCGGTCTCTCTGCATCTCCTGCCGTATCGAACTACTGCCTCTTCCCTCTGCACAGAGTTCCACTCGAACCGCATCGGGGTCGAGGTCATTGAGATAGACCTGAACCTCATACACGTGCTGCTCACCTTTGGTCTCCACCTTCACTTCACCGAAACGCAGCGTCGTCCATTTCTGTTCCAGTCTCTGCTGCCAATCGACTATTTGCCTGCCTGTTGCGCCGTTATCGGCAATGCGGACATGGTAGGCAGCAGCAGCGGGGAGGTAGTGTTGCTCAGTATATTCTCTCACCGCTCGACTGGCGCAAAAGCGAGGCGTCAACCGGGCCATGCTTTCCCGCATTCGCGCTATCCAGGCGGTGGGAATGCCCTGTTCGTCGCGGCTGTAGAACTCAGGGACTACCTCGCGTTCGAGCAGGTCGTAGAGCATCTCCGCTTCAACAGCGTCCCAGGCCGGATCATCGCCATGTTCCTGACCATCCCCCAGTGCCCAGCCCAGATCCGGGGCATAGGCTTCGGCCCACCAGCCGTCTAATTCCGAAAGATTGATGCCACCGTTGACAAGCACCTTCATACCGCTGGTGCCGCAGGCCTCCCATGGTCGCCGTGGTGTGTTGATCCAGACATCCACTCCCTGGACCAGGTGCTGTGTCAAATGCATGTCGTAGTCGCTGAGGAAAATCACATGAAGACGGGTCTCAGGCCGCCTGATGAAATGCATCCATTCCTGAATCAGAGCCTGTCCCTCCTGGTCCGCCGGATGGGCCTTACCGGCCAGGATGAGTTGCACCGGGTGCTGTGAATGTGTCAACAGACGAATCAATCGCTCCGGGTCGTGCAGCAGCAGATTCGGTCTTTTGTAGGTCGCAAAGCGCCGTGCAAAACCCAGTGTCAACACATTGGGATTAAAGATATGGCTCGCCCTGTCGATCATCGTGGCCGACGCTCCAAATGTGGCCAGTTGCAGGGACAATCGCCTGCGGGCGTATGCCACAAGAGACTTGCTGGCAGCAATGCGAAATTTCCAGAGGTCGACGTCTGAGACACGGCGAATGTCCCGCTCAAGGGTTTCGGTCGTCCCCCGCCAGCGCTCTTTTCCACAGGTGTTCGTCCACAGATCATCGGCCGGAGCCGAGTCCCAGGTCGGCATATGGACTCCGTTGGTTACATATCCGACCGGGATTTCGTCCTGCGGCCAGTGGGGAAAAAGAGGCGCAAAGAGGTGTCGGCTGACTTCTCCATGTAATCGACTGACGCCATTCACCGCCCCGCTGCCCCGGAATGCCAGATAGGCCATATTGAAACTCTCCGATACGTCATTCGGGTTTCGACGACCAAGGGCCAGCAGGTCGTGGAGGGTTATGCCGAGCTTCTGATCGGCATAACCACCGAGATATTGCTCGATGAGGGCTGGTGCGAAACGATCAAAGCCTGCGGCTACTGCCGTGTGGGTGGTAAAGAGATTTCCCGCTCGGGTGGCGGCCAGCGCGACGTCGAAGGGCTGACCTGTCTCCTGCATGAAACTGCAGGCGCGCTCCAATACGGCAAAGGCGGCATGTCCTTCATTCAGATGGCAGACCTCCGGTTGAATGCCGAGGGCCACCAGCAGCCGCCAGCCGCCGATTCCAAGGAGCAGTTCCTGTTTGAGGCGCAGCTCAGGCCCGCCGCCATATAGCTCGCTGGTAATCCCTCGATGAGCGGGGAAGTTCGCAGCGTCATTGCTGTCCAGCAGATACAATTTGACTCGACCGACCTGGACCTGCCAGGCGCGCAGCCAGACCGAATACCCCGGCAAGGCGACCTCCAGACGCAACCATTCACCGTTTGGGTGGCGCAATGGCGTAATCGGCAACTGTCCGGGGTCGTTATAGGGAAAGAGGGCCTGTTGCGCGCCGTCCTTGTCAATCACCTGGCGAAAATAACCCTGCTGGTACAAAAGCCCAATACCGACTACCGGCACGCCCAGGTCGCTTGCGGCTTTGAGCTGATCTCCCGCCACGTTGCCAAGGCCGCCCGAAAAGATGGGCAGAGCATCGCTCAACATAAATTCCATGCTGAAATAAGCTATACAGGTCAGCGGACTCTCTGCGTGATGTTGCTGAAACCAGGCAGGTGCCTCCACCTCGTGCCGCCTGGTCTGCACCAGGCCATCGACGTTTTTGCGAAAAACCGGATCGGCCAGCACACTCTCGATCCTGTCGCGTGAGACCGTCTGCAGGACCACCCAGGGGTTATGCGTGATTTCCCACAGTTTGGGATCAAGCTGCCGCCACACTTCGTCGGTGCCATGATCCCAGGACCAGTGCATATCGAGTGCCAGCTCAGCCAGGGAATCGAACCCCTCGATTTCCGTGGGGAGGAGATTGTAAATCGGATGACTAACGCGAGTTTGTTTGCTCATGGTTTCTCTTTTATTTATAGCTCAGACAGAACCACTAGCTGCGAGGACACGGCCAGTGCCTCGCCAACGATCGTCTGCGCTTCCTCCAGGATCCGGCCCAGATGATCAGCCCCCTGGAAACTCTCGGCGTAGATCTTGTAGATGTCCTCCGTCCCTGACGGACGCGCCGCAAACCATCCGTTCTCGGTTATCACCTTCAACCCCCCGATGGGTGCGCCGTTCCCCGGCGCCTCGGTAAGGACGGCCAGGATTTTTTCACCTGCCAATTCGGTGGATTTGACCAGCCGAGCTGAGAGTTTCGCCAGCAGCTCCTTTTGCTCCGGAGTGGCCGGCGCCTCAACGCGTTCGTAATGCGGCTCGCCGAACTCATGCGTGAGTGTGTGGTAGATCTCACCCGGATCGCGGCCCATCCGCGCCATGATCTCCGCCGCCAGCAAAGCCGGGACAATGCCGTCTTTGTCCGTCGTCCAGACACTGCCGTCCAGACGGGCAAAAGAGACTCCCGCACTCTCTTCGCCACCGAAACCAAGCGTACCGTCCAAAAGACCGTCAACAAACCACTTAAATCCTACCGGCACCTCGTAGAGGTCCCGGCCAAGGCTTGCTGTGATCCGGTCGATCATCCGGCTGCTGACCACCGTCTTGCCGACCGCAGCCTTCTTGCTCCATTTCAGCCGGTGCTGAAAGAGATAGAAGACGGCCACGGACAGGTAATGGTTGGGAGGCAGCAATCCTGCGCTCCGGGTGACAATCCCGTGCCGGTCATGATCGGTGTCACAGGCAAGGCAAAGATCAAAGCGGTCCTTCATTGCTATCAATCGCTGCATCGCATAGGGTGAGGATGGGTCCATGCGGATCTGACCATCCCAATCCACCGTCATGAAGCGGAAGGTGGGATCGATGTCCTCATTGACAACTGTAAGGTTCAACCCGTAACGCTCGGCAATCGCCCCCCAATAATGGACTCCGGCACCGCCCAGCGGATCGACCCCCAGGTTGATCCCGGCACCGCTGATGACATCCATGTCGAGCACATTGGCAAGGTCGGCAATATAGGTATTGAGATAGTCGTAGCAGTGCGTCGTAAGGGCTCGAAGAGCCTTCTCGTAAGAAATCCGTTTCAGACCTTTGAGACCGTTTTCGAGAAACTCATTGGCCTTGGCCTCAATCCAGGAGGTTACGGCAGACCCCGCCGGACCGCCGTGCGGGGGATTGTATTTGATACCGCCGTCGTGGGGCGGATTATGGGACGGGGTGATGATGATGCCGTCGGCGAGCCCGATCCTGCGCCCGCGGTTGTAGGTAAGAATTGCATGGGAAACGGCAGGGGTCGGGGTATATTCATCACCCTGTGCAATCATGACCTCCACGCCATTTGCCGCCAGCACCTCCAGCACCCCGGCATGCGCCGGCACCGAAAGGGCATGTGTGTCCATGCCGAGAAAAAGCGGGCCATCTATCATCTGCTGCTCCCGATACAGGCAGATGGCCTGACTGATGGCGAGGATATGCTGTTCATTGAACCCCTTGTCAAAAGGGCAACCACGGTGTCCCGAGGTGCCGAAGGCCACCCGTTGCTCCGGCACCGTTGGATCAGGCGTCATTGTATAGTAGGCCGTGACCAGTTCGGGTACGCGGACAAGCATTGATTGTTCGGCAGGTTTTCCTGCATAAGGGCTTATAGTCATGGCTCTGAATCCCGTTTCAATGGCTGACCACCGATTCGATTACTGATGGTGTTCCAACGTCTCCGAACCGGTACGGTTAAGGATTTCTTTGGCATGGGTTATATCCTCTTTAGAACCGTGGCCAATAAGGACAAACTTGCCGGACTTGAGCGCTGTCTCGTACCGCAATATGCTGTCCTTGGGAATACCGAGGCTGTACAGACCGGCTCCAACCGCGCTCAGACCACCCACCACAATCGCGCCTTCCAGTGCCCCGACAATCCAGCTGACCAGGGGCCCCGCCACCAGAACCTGCCCTAAACCGGGAATCCAGAAGAACGCGGAACCCAACAGAAATCCCCATAGTCCACCCCAGAAAGCACCTGTTTTACCCCAGGCCTTCATCCTGTCGCCGATATTGTAGTAGCCGACCACATGCTCATCTGTATGATAGTCGCGTCCAATAATTGACAATTTCTTCATATCGAAACCGGATTGCTGGAGTTCCTTAACGGCCGTTTCGGCGGCTGTATGAGATGGATAGGTCGCTACGATTGAATTGTTACTGTCCATGTGTCTCTTCCTTTCGCTGTTGAGTGAATCATGTTTTGTTACATGATCTATTATGTAAACATTGGTGGGACTACTCTTTTAAAGCAATCATTGTGCCAGGTTTTAGACACGCGGACCATGTCATCCATCATTCTGCTATTTAAGGAAAAAATATCGAAAAAGGATGTGCGGGAAGGTCATTAACGGCTATGGAGGAAGGGTCATATTTGCCCAAGTGGTCATCTGTGACCACTTCCGGGGTCCGTGGTGGTTTGCATGGCAGATAGTCGGCGCAGCCTGAAAACAACAACGGACGAAAAACTTTTTATTGGCTCACTGACCGGGTAGCGCTGCGTCAATTTGTACCCTTGGATTTTTCTTTAGTCTGCCATGTCTCTATTTCTATAAATATGCGTTTGACGTGCGGATAGGCTTGTTTGATCGCCGTGTCCAATCCTGCCACGGTTACCTCAACGTCTGTGGCAGAAATCGGGTCAACAAAATCGACGCTGATATTCACGAGAATAAAGTCAGGCCCCATATGCATGGTCAATACTTCATTGACGTGTTTGATTTCTTTATAGGAACAGGCGATTTCCCGTATCCCTTGGACAACCTCTTTGTTGGCGCTCTCCCCGATCAACAGGCTTTTTGTCTCGGATGCGAGCAATAGGGCGGTTCCCGCCAGTATCAATCCGATCATGACGGCTCCTGCCGCGTCATAAACAGGGTTTTCGGTTATATCGCTGATAACAATTCCCAGAAATGCGATGACAAGACCGATGATTGCGGCGGAATCCTCCATCAACACGATAAAAACGGATGGATCTTTCCCTCTGTGAATAGCCCGAATATAGCCCCAGGCTCCTTTTGATTTGCCGAATTCCGTAAGAGCGATGTACCAGCTGATTCCTTCAAAAACTATGGCCAGGCCGATAACGGCGTAGTTGACGTACGGATTCTTCACCGGCACCGGAGAGACGAGATGATCAATCCCCTTGTACATTGAAAGTCCCGCGCCACCTGCAAAGAGGACCATGGCCACAACAAAGCTCCAGAAATAAATCTCCTTGCCATGACCGAAAGGAAATTGGTTGTCGGCAGGCATCTTTGCCCGCCGTAAGCCATACAAAAGCAGAATTTCGTTGCCTGTGTCGGCGACCGAATGGACCGCTTCCGAGAGCATGGCCGAACTTCCGGTCATAACGGCAGCAACGACTTTGGATATTGCTATCAGGCAATTTCCAGCCAGGGCTGCGTAGATAACCTTTCGAGGAGAGGTCATCATGCCTTTCGGGTCTCTTTGATCGGAAGCATCATATCTCAATGTCCAGGTTTTTCTAGCCGGTCAATTTTTCGGATGTACGCTCCAGTTCCACGATGACCTGGGCGCCAAGCAGCAGGATTACCGCGACGACCTCAATGCTTATCAGAGCCACCACCGTTATGGCAATGGAACCGTAAATGACATTAACCATGGATACGGTCGCGTAATACCAGATCAGCACACGACGGGTGATCTCCCATAAAACCGTTGCGATCAGCCCCCCGATGAGTGCGTGACGAAACCTGACCTGCACCACGGGCATAACCAGATAGATGGAGGTGAGTACCAGCACCTCGCCGACTATCCCCAGGAAAGACAATGCAACTCCGGTTGCGCCGCCGAGGTTCAGACTCCATCCAAGAATTGTCAGATGTCTGCTTTCCAGGGTCGCTATAGCACCCACAATAAACGACACAAGCACGATACCGAGCCCCATCACAAAGATATATACATAGGGAATAATTGCGGAAATGAAAAACCTGCGTCGTATAATCCTGTCCTGCTGATGAAAGATCACCGACATGGCGTTTTCAAGCATCGAGAAAGCTGCAGAGCTGAAAAACAACATGACCAGAAAGCCGATGATACCGACCACCTTGCGGTGTTCAAGGAATGCATTCGCCTGTTCGGTCAGCGTTGCCGCATAGCCGGGGACCGCCATTTCCAGGTAGGTAGACAAGGTAAGAATCAACTGCCGCTCTTCAATAAATTGTGTAAGCACAATCAGGGCAAGGATTGACAGGGGCACAATTGACAGCAGGGTATAATACGCAACAGCCCCGGCGAGTAAGAGACCCTTGTTGGAAAGAAAACCACGCCCAACCCGCAGCAGGAAATCGAAGAGACGAAGTATCAATTGAGAGGTATTTTGTCGTCTGTTCATGATTGGAAAAGAGTTTCACCAGAGAGCCAATTGTGGGACGGACATTGTCCGCAGAGCTATTTCAGCTGTATCTTTTGTAAGTTGCCGGATTCCTGCGCACAAAACGCGGCAAGCTCGTCAATGACCATCCGCACCGCACTATTGGCCGCGAGCACGCCCCCATACGGATCTTCACTGGAGGCCGGCACGATTGCATCAAACTCCCTCCAGGCGACGACCTGACGTGTTGCAGTGTCGATAAGATGCGCGCGGAGCGTGAAATGGGCACGACTCGGAATGGTCAGGAATTCATGCTGCAGTCGCACGATTTCTACATCCAGACGCAGTTGACCGAAAGCGCTGGTGGGCGATTGCACGACTGCGGTGAATTGACCGCTGCGTTCCAGTGCAGCCACGATCAGCGGCGACAGAATACTTGCTGGTGGATCAACCCATTGGCTCTGTCTGAAATATTCGAGTTTGTGCGCCTGGCGTACATAGATGATCTGCCGGCCATCGAAGCCGGCAGCAGCACGAGGAATGCTCACAATCAGCGTCGGCGCACCATTTTTCACCTGCGGCGGACTCTGTACCACCTGTTGTGGACTGTCGAAAGAGAACAACTCCGGTGGTGGCGGGTTGGCATTGAATAGCATGGAACAGCCACACAACATGGATGCGGCCAGAGCGATGGCAACGAAACGGACCCGTTTGAATCTGCCTGGGAGTGATGTGTTGGTCATGGCGATGTATTTTCTCCTGGTCCCAGAGGTACCGGTTGCAGACCTCGCAGCAGGCTGCTTGGATTATGATCGGTTTGGTCGCTCAGACGTCGAAGAGAGGCTGACAGGACGTTTAATTCGCCCAACAGCCGTTCAATTTCCGGTAGCGTTTCTCCCGTGAATTGACGTACGCCGGTGCCCACTTCCTGAGCGGTTTTTTTGGTGCTGGTGGCAGCGATACTGGTTTCGTTTGCCATCTTTTCCAGCGCATCGGCACTTTTGCTGATGTGGGCAAGCATTGGGTCGATATGAGCAGCCGTGCGTGCAGTTTGGTCGGCAGTTTTTGCAGCGTTGGCGATGAGACTGGCTATTTCCGTTTTTTGGGAAGCAATTGTGTCCAGCACAAGAGAGGTGTTCGCAAGAATCCTTTTAACCTCCCCCCGGTTCTCGTCATCAAACAAGGCATTAATGTTGGCCGCGGTACGGTCAAGGTTGGCGAGCACTGTGGTCAGGACATTTTCCAGTCGTGCGCTTAAAGACGGCCTGGTACGGATGACTGGGTATTGTTGGCCGGGGGCTGCCACCAGAGGCAGCGAACTAGGCGCACCACCCCGTAATTCAACATAAGCGATACCGGTCAGTCCCTGCGTCTTTAAAACGGCCTCGGTGTCCACTTTTATCGGTGTTCCCTGCTCAATTGCAAAAATCAGCTGTACTTCCTGCGGGTCGGATGGATTGAGCTGGATTGTCCGTACTTTTCCGATATCGACCCCGAGATATTTAACGGGTGCATCCACATTGAGACCAGCCACCGATTCATTGACAATGGCCATGTAGAGGTCGTAGTGTTTTTTGCCTCCCGCGCCGACCGCAAGCCACAATATGGCTACGACGAGGACTGCGCTGAGGGCAAGCACGAATACTCCGACAGCTGCGTAGTTCACTTTTGAGTCCACGTTTATTCCTTGTTGAGTTTTTGGGCCTGCTCTTGCGCCGTTCGGCCGCGCGGACCATCGAAATATCCGCGAATGATGGGGTGATCCATCTGTGACAGTTCCATCATAGACCCCAGCCCCACCACCTTGCCTTCGCCAAGCACTGCAACACGATCAGTGACTTGCCATAACAGGTCCAGATCGTGCGTAATGATCACGATGGTCGAGCGATATAAATCATGCAGGGTGCGCACCAGCGTGTCTATGCCACCGGCACCACCGGGATCCAGACCTGCGGTTGGTTCATCGAGAAAGAGCAGCTCGGGATCGAAGGCCAGCGCACGGGCCAGGGATGCCCGTTTAAGCATGCCTCCGCTCAGCTCAGGTGGATACTGCAGCCCTGTCTCCGGCTTCAGACCGCTCAAGGTGAGCTTCCAGGCCGCCAATTCGTTGATCAGTGTGTCATCCAGGCGGGTGTGTTCACGCAGCGGCAGCCCGATATTGTCGAGGACATTGAGCGTGCCGAACAGGCCGCCGTGCTGAAACATGACGCCCCAACGCTGGCGTAAAATCATTGCCTCTTCCTCAGAAATTGTCTGGAGGTCGGCACCGAGAATTTTTATCGAGCCGGAAGAGGGACGGTGCAGCATAATCATTTCACGCAGCAGTGTCGATTTGCCCGATCCGCTGCCGCCGACGATGGCGAATATCTCACCGCGCCGCACATCCAGATCCAGATCGGTATGCACACTATGGGTGCCGAAGCGGGTGCAGACCTTGCGCATCTCTATCACATTCGGGGTATTGGCCTGAGCGGCATCGGTTTGACCGGTTACGGCATCCATATCAAAGATCCAGCATGCTGAAGATGACGGAGAAAAGTGAGTCCAGAACAATCACGATGAAAATCGACTGGACCACGCTGCGTGTGGTCTGCCGACCGACGCTGTCAGCGTTGCCCTTGGTCCGAAAACCTTGATAACAACCGATGATGACAATGATGAAGGCAAAGACGAAGGCCTTGCCGACACCGATCAAGAGCGCCGGCAGGTGGATTTCGCTGCCAAAGCGGACTAGAAATTCGTTGAAGCCGATGTCCAGTTGCGAACGCGCCATGATCATGCCGCCCAGTACGCCCGTGACGTCGGAAAAAACGGTCAGTAATGGCAGTGCCACCGCCAGTGCAATAATTTTCGGCAACACCAATAGGTCGATGGGTTCAATACCGATGGTGCGCATGGCATCGATTTCTTCAGTGACCACCATGGTGCCGATCTGCGCCGCATAGGCCGAGCCGGACCTGCCGGCTATGATGATGGCCGTAATCAAAGGAGAAAATTCGCGCAGCATTGAAAAACCGACCAGGTCGACCACGAAGATATTGGCGCCGTAATGCCTGAGTTGATCCGCACCCTGGTAAGCAACGACGATCCCAAGTAGAAAGGATGTGAGGCCAACAATGGGCAGGGCGTCAAAACCGGCAATCTGGATGTATTTAAGGGTCGGTCGTACGCGCCAGCGCATTGGGTGGGCCACGATCCGCACGAAAGCCAGCGCGGCCTCACCGATAAAACTGAGAAGTGAAAACGTGTCCTTCCAGACAGCCTCGCCTTTTCTGCCGATTTTCTCAAGCAATGATATCTGCGGTGTCTGGAGCAATGGCACAGCAATCTGCTCTTCCACAATCTCCATCAATTTCTGAGAGTGAGAGGACCAGTCAAGCAGACGTATCGAGACTCCTTTGTCACGTATTTTCTTTAATTGCCGCTGCAATATCCACACACCGACACTGTCTATTGTATCAAGATGCGAACCATCAATCACCACTTCGGCTGCATCGGCAGCGCTCATCGAGACCAGCTTCCGATCTACGTCACCTACTGCGCGAGCCGTCCAACTTCCGGTTAAAACGAATAGTCCTGGATCGGGTTGCGCGATGTCGGCGGGGATAAGGGGTGTTTGCATAAAATCTCTCAATGTCGAGGATGTGACATGCTTTGATTGCCTGAATTACAAAGTGTTATGAAATCGCTACAGTCATCATTCTCCAAACCTTTTAATAAACCAGGTCTTCACCAGTTGAGTCAAACCCGCGTAGCCCAGCATCATGAAGGCCAGAAACAGCCAGTACCGGGGCGGCAGCGTGACAAAGCCGAGGGTATCCGCCAGGGGCGAAACCGTCAGCCAGGCGCCGACCGCGACGATGATTACGGAAGAGACAATGAGCGGCCAACTGGCCCGACTTTGGATGAAGGGTATCTTGTTGGTACGAATAATATGGATAATCAATGTCTGGGTGAAGAGCGACTCCACAAACCAGCCGGTGTGGAACAAGGCGGGGTTGTCCCGGCAGTTAAAAACATACAGCATCATGAAAAACGTCAGGTAATCGAAGATCGAACTGATCGGCCCGATGAAGAGGATGAATCGCAGGATCTTGTCTATGGACCATGTGCGCGGCTTGGACAACCACTCGGCATCTACCTCGTCGGTGGGGATGGTAGTCTGTGAAAAGTCGTACAGGAGGTTGTTGGTCAGCACCTGGATCGGCAGCATGGGGAGGAAGGGCAGAAAGGCGCTGGCCCCCACAACGCTGAACATGTTGCCGAAGTTGGAGCTGGCCGCCATCTTGATGTACTTGATAATGTTGCCGAACACCCGTCGTCCTTCCAGCACGCCCTGCTCGAGGACCAGCAGGTTGTTTTCCAGCAGAATGATATCGGATGATTCCTTGGCGATATCCACAGCGCTGTCAACCGAGATGCCCACATCGGCGGCCTTCAAGGCCGGAGCGTCGTTGATGCCGTCGCCCAGGAATCCCAGCACGTGACCCTTGCTCTGGAGAGCACGGATGATGCGCTCCTTATGTGCCGGGGCCAGCCGGGCAAAGACGCTGGTATTACCGGCAGCCTCGGCCAGTTCCGGCTCAGTCATCGTCTCGATCTGGGAACCGAGCAGGAGATGCTCTACCGGCATGCCCACCTCCTTGCAGATATAGGCGGTGACGATCTCATTGTCGCCGGTCAGGACCTTGACGTCTACGCTCAGGCTGTGAAGCCGCTTCAAGGCCTCTACGGCAGTGTCCTTGGGCGGATCAAGAAAGGCAAGAAAGCCCAGCAGGATCAGGTCCGACTCATCCTTGACTGCGTAAACCGGCTCATCCGGGGCGCCCGGCATCTGCTTATAGGCCAGGGCGATGACCCGAAAGCCCTGACTGTTCAGATCATCCGCCAACTGTCGGCGTTTGGCGTCGTGCTCGGGCAGAACTTCGATGATCTCCCCTTTAACCTCTACCCGGGTGCACTGGTTCAGCACTTCATCCACTGCGCCTTTGCAGATCAGCGTGTTCAGCCCGGTCTCATCTTCAACTATCACTGACATACGGCGTCGCACGAAGTCGAACGGGATCTCGTCGATCTTGCGGTACTTCTCATTCGCTTTCAGGTGTTTTTCCAGTTCCTCATGTTTGAGGATCGCCTCATCCAGCAGGTTTTTCAACCCGGTATGGTGATAGCTGTTCAGATAGCCGAAATGCAGCACCTTCTCACTGGGTTCGCCGTACACGTCCAGATGCCTTTCGAGAACGATCTTGCCCTGGGTGAGGGTGCCGGTCTTATCGGTGCAGAGCACGTCCATCGCCCCGAAATTCTGGATGGCATTCAGGCGTTTGACGATGACTTTCTTACGGGACATGGCCAGGGCGCCCTTGGACAGGTTGACAGTCACGATCATGGGCAGCATCTCGGGGGTCAGCCCGACGGCCACCGCCATCGCAAACAGGAATGCCTCCAGCCAGTTGTGCTTGGAGAGTCCATTGATAAGGAAGACAGCCGGAACCATCACGGCGATGAAGCCGATCATCAACCAGGTGAACTTGTTCACACCCTTATCAAAGCTGGTGAGCTGGCGCTGGCCGACGATGCCGGCAGCCAGCGAACCGAAGTAGGTGCGGTCTCCGGTCTGGATAACCACGGCAGTGGCCGATCCGCTCTCCACATTGGAGCCCAGGAAGCAGAGGTTGGGCAGATCGAGCGGATTTTGCATGTCTGTCGAGACCGGGGCCGCTTTCTTCTCCACAGGCAGGGCCTCGCCGGTAAGGGCAGCCTGATTCAGGAACAGGTCTTTGGCCAAAAGCACCCGGACATCAGCCGGCACCATATCACCGGCAGCCAGCCTGATGATATCGCCCGGCACCAGCATCTTGAGCGACACCTCTTCTTCCTTGCCGCCCCGCACCAAAGTCGCCGTGTTGCTGACCATCGCCTTAAGCTTCTCGGCTGCGTTATCGGCACGCGACTCCTGGAAGAAACGCAAGACCACGCCCAAAATCACCATCACGAAAATGACCACCATCGCCCGCAGGTCGCCGGTGAGATAGGAAAGCACACCCAGGGCCAGGAGTAAAAGAACCAAGGGATTCTTGATGTTGGCCAGGAGGCGCATCAAGGCCGATTGGTGCTTCTCTCGGGCAATCTCGTTCGTCCCGACCTCCTTCAGCCGGGACTCAGCGTCAGTCATGCTCAGGCCGTCCAATTGCGATCCAAGCTCCTTTAGGACCGTATCGGTATCGGCGCGCGCCTTTTCCAAGAGGAGAACAGAAGACTGTGCCCCGTTTCCTCCCGGGGAGCTGCCCGGGCTTTGAGATGCGGTCAAGGTTTTCTTTGATTCTTCCATTCATACCTCTGTTGGGTGCTGTGTCAGCTTGCCCGGCATTTCTTCGGCCGATGCATGCGGCTATCTGCTCAAGTCAATTTTTCCAAAAGGGCCTTGGCAGCCGGCTCCGAGGATGCAGGGTTCTGCCCTGTGATCAGTAGGTCATCGATCACGACATGGGGCTGCCAGTCCGCCAGTTTCGAATATCGGGCACCGTTGTCTTTGAGCATATCCTCTACCAGGAAGGGGACGATCTGGGTCAGCCCGACCGCTTGCTCCTCGGAGTTGGCAAATCCGGTGACCGCCTTGCCTTGGACCACGGGGGTGCCGTCGGGTGCCTTGGGATAGCGGAGCACACCCGGCGCATGACAAACAGCGGCAACCGGTTTGCCCGCAGCAAGCATCGCTTCGATCAGGGCAATGGAGGCTGCATCTTTGGCCAGATCCCACAGGGGTCCATGCCCCCCGGGGTAAAACACGGCGTCGAAATCTCCCGCGGAAACATCAGACAATTTGAACGTACCAGCCAGAACGGCCTGTGCAGCGGCATCAGCCTTAAAACGACGAGTGGCTTCGGTCTGGGCAGCAGGGTCGTCGCTTTTGGGATCGAGCGGCGGCTGGCCGCCACGCGGTGAAGCCAGGGTGATTTTCGCGCCTGCGTCCTTGAAAACGTAGTAAGGGGCGGCGAATTCCTCCAGCCAGAAACCGGTTTTTTCTCCTGTATTGCCGAGCTTGTCGTGCGAGGTCAGAATCATGAGTATTTTCATATTGACTCCTGGTAGACGTGAATTCAGAACGGTCTGCTGGTCGATGGTTTTGCTTTTAGACATTGTAAATTCCTCATCTGAAATGGATATTATGCGGTGTTTCATGACTCTTACGGTTACAGAGCACCTTCCAGGATGGTTCGGCTGATGTCGAGGCTGATGTTCCGGTGTTCCCCGAGCGCCGTCATCCCATGGGCTTCGAGCTGTGCGACAATCTTTTCAATTGCATCTCGTCCTAACTCGTAGTCGGACAGCCGCGTCTTGATTCCGAGGTCTTCGAAGAACTGACCCGTGCAGCGGATCGCCTCGTCTATACGCTGATCGGCATCACCTTGCTTGATCTGCCAGACGCGCTCGGCGTATTGCAGCAGCTTGGCGCGTTTGTGTCCGCGCTGTACCTTCAGGAGTGAAGGCAAGACGATGGCCAGCGTGCGCGCGTGGTCGATGCCATAGAGCGCGGTGAGCTCATGCCCGATCATGTGCGTGGCCCAATCCTGCGGAACACCCGCCCCGATCAGGCCATTCAGGGCCAGCGCAGCCACCCACATCAGGTTGGCGCGGGTATCGTAGTCCTCAACCATACTCAGGGCTTTCGGACCGACTTCGATCAGGGTCTGCAGCAGCCCCTCGGCAAAACGATCCTGAACAAGCCCCTGTGCCGGGTATGTCAGGTATTGTTCGACGACATGCACAAATGCATCCGCGACACCGTTGGCGATCTGCCGCGGCGGCAGGGTGGAGGTCTTAGTCGGATCGAGTATCGAAAACTGAGGGAAGACGCGAGGGCTGAGGAAAGCAAGCTTTGCCTGCATCTCCTTTCGGGTAATGACGGCACCACTATTCATTTCCGAACCGGTTGCAGGTAACGTCAGCACTGTACCAAAGGGTATGGCCTCGTTGACGTTTTTGCCATGTTTGAGTAGAATTTCCCAGGGGTCGCCGTCAAACTTCACGGCGGCTGCGACTAACTTTGTGCCGTCGATCACCGAGCCGCCGCCTACCGCGAGTAGAAAGTCGATTTTTTCGCGACGGACCTGCTCAATAGCCGGCATGAGCGTCTCGTAGCCCGGGTTGGGTTCGATGCCGCCGAACTCCTGCAGCACACGGGTGCCGAGTGCGGCTTTAACCTCATCGAGCGTGCCGTTTTTCTTGGCGCTGGAACCGCCATAGAGGATGAGCACCCTTGCCTTGGCCGGCACCAGATCTGCCAATCGAGCTACCGTTTCTGCGCCGAAGATTATTTTGGTCGGGTTGTAGAATTCGAAATTGAGCAATTCTTTCTCCTGGAATAATTGGCCATCCGGTTATCAGACAAAAACAGGTTGGTGTGGTTGATAGATTGTCATCAATATTTATATTTGCGGTACTCCGGTATCACCCGTATTTTTCCCCAAATCCTCCCTGGCTTGTTTTGCCAGCTTCTCATAATCGATACGAATTTTATCGAGTTCCTTCTCGTCTAACTCTTCAAGATCCAGAAGAGCATTATGTGCTCCTTCCATGACCCGGATCAATTCGTCTAGTTTTACCTGCAAGGCCAGAGAGTCTCGGTTTTGAGTATTCTGGATCAGGAACACCATAAGAAACGTCACAATAGTGGTACCGGTATTTATAACCAGTTGCCAGGTATCGCCGAATTTGAAGATCGGGCCTGTAATTAACCAGATAATGATAACCGATACAGCCATCATAAAAGCAACGGGCTGTCCGGTTTTCCGCGCGATCAATTTTGCAAAACGGGTAAACAAGGAAGAAGATTTAGTAGGCTTCATATTTTTTCTCTCTATGGTTGACTGCTTTCATCTCACACCAATTCAACTGGAAGATGCCGCATTGTTCCATCCTCCTCCTAACGCCTTAATCAGAAGGACGCTGGCGGCAAGTTTTCGCCCGGCAATCCCCAACGCAGTTCGTTGGTTTGCAAGAGAGGTTGTTTGAGCGATGAGTACGTTGAGATAGGCTACAGTTCCAGCCTGGTACTGATTCGTGGTAATTTTTACAACCTGTTGCGCTGTCCGTACAGCCTGATCCTGGACTGCTGACTCTTCGTCCATGATGCGCAATGCGGCCAGATTATCCTCAACCTCCTGAAAAGCTGTCAATACAGTCTCCCTGTATGAGGCTACCGTTCCGTCATAGGCAGCCTTCGCTTGGTCGGATTGAGCCTCGCGTCGGCCACCGTCGAACACGGCACCTGAAACTGCAGTTCCGACTCCCCAAAAACGACTGGGCCAGGAAAACCATGAGGGAAGATTCGCCGCCTCAAGCCCGGCTGTGGCAGACAGCCGTATTGCCGGATAATATGCGGCATTCGCAATCCCGATTTGGGCGTTGGCCGCTGCCATCTTCCTTTCGGCCGAGGCGATATCCGGGCGCCGTTCGAGAAGCTCGGACGGCAGACCCGTAGGGATGGGCGGAACTGTATTTACCAATGATGTTGAGGGTAGGGAAAATAATGCCGGCGGTTTGCCAATCAGCAGGGCGATGGCGTGCTCCGACTGGGCACGTTGTACGCCAAGATCGATTGCCTGTGCTTCAATGCTTCTGAGTAGTGTCTCCGCCTGGAGCACATCCGTATGAGGCGCAACGCCGGCTTCATAGCGTTTTCTCGTCAGTTCAAGAGACTTGCGGTAGAGGGTTGCTGTGTCGTCAAGGAGCATTCTCTGAGCATCCTGTGTCCGCAACTGAAGATAGTTTCCGGCCAGTTCCGCCTGGACGCTCATTGTCACTGCGGCCAGGTCTGCGGCACTTGCCTGGGCACCGGCCTGACTTGCCTCAACTCCTCGACGTATCCTGCCCCAAAGGTCGAGCTCCCATGACAAATCCAATGGCAGCTGAAAATCCGAACTTGTGGCCCCTTTGCTGTTGCCGGCACTGACATTTCCCGATTTGTGTGAGCGCGAAGCCGAAACGCCCGCCGTCAGAGATGGGAAGAAGCCGGCCTTGGCGCCTTCTACCAGGGCCCGTGCCTGACGATATTGGGCCTCGGCTGAAGCGATGTTGAGGTTTGATATCACAACCTGTTCCACAAGAGAGCTCAAAATGGGGTCATTGTACAGTTCCCACCATCGTTCTGCAATTTTGCCGTCCTGCGGTTGTGCCAGCTTCCAGCCGTTTAACTCCTTAAACGCTGTCGGCATTGTTTCGACCGGGGTTGGCCTGATATAGTCCGGACCAACAGTGCATGCGGCAAAAAGTAGTGGCAAGAAAACCAAGATGATTTGAGCGCTGAAACCTGTAGTTTTCACGAATTCTCCGTTTGTTTCGTGTTGTTGTGTATCTCTGGTACTGTCATGGCCGGAAGGACTCCTCGCTTTCTAATCCCGAGCCAGTGCCTCGATGGGATCCAGTTGGGCGGCTTTTCTGGCCGGAAGATAACCAAATATGATGCCCGTCAGGAAAGCACAGCCAAAGGCGATGACTATCGGTGTAACCGTGAAAATCACCCGCCAACCTGCAATTGCAGAGGTAGCTAAGCCGCCGCCAAGGCCGACGATGACACCCGCCAGACCACCGATAAAGCAGACCATCACGGCCTCGGTCAAAAATTGAAACATCACGTCGAAACTGCGTGCTCCAATCGCCATGCGAATGCCGATTTCGCGGGTCCGCTCGGTGACCGAGACCAGCATGATGTTCATCACGCCGATGCCGCCGACAACAAGGGAGATCACGGCTATCGCCGCAAGCAGATAGGTGAGGGTGTTCTGCGTTTCATTGGCTGTGGCGATGGTGTCGGCCATATTCCGGATGTTGAAGTCTTCCTTGAGATGGCGGTGCATCAGCAGCGTATGGAGCTCGGCTTGCACCACACTCATGTCCGAACCCGGCTGCACCCTGACGATAATATGGTTAAAAAAACGCTGTCCAAAGATGCGCGCGCCAGCCGTTGTGTAGGGGAGCCAGGCGGAATTGTCCAGATCGTCACCCCGTGGACTCAATCCTTTACTGCTCAATACACCGATAACGAGAAAAGGCGCGTTACCGATAAGCACATACTGGCCGAGGGGATTCATACCATCGGGGAACAGATTCGTTACTACAGTCTGGCCAAGCACGACAACCTGTGCATAACGCTTCACGTGTTCCGCCGAGAAGAACACTCCGGATTGGGTTGACCAATCGTGCACCCGCGGAAAGTCTTCGCCGGTTCCGACCGCCGTAACCATCAAATCCTCGTTGCCGAATCGGAGCAGTGCAGACAACTCCGTTTCCGGCACCACCATGGCGGCACCTGGTACACTTGAGATGAACGGCAGATCTTCCGGCAGAAAACTGGTTACGATTCCACCTGAGGCGTGCATTGCTGGCGCTCCGCGTCTAATCGTCAACAGGTCTGTCCCCATTGTCTGGATCCGCTCAAGGACATCCTGCTTCGCGCCGTTGCCGATCGCCATCAGCGCGACCACCGAAGCCACGCCGATGATAATACCCAGCATGGTCAGAGCTGTCCGCATTCGGTTGTTCACGAGCGAGCGTAAGGCCATTTTCAGAGCTTCGCCGAGGACCGCCACTCCTGGCTTGGCATCCGTTCCCGTTTCGGCGGATTGCAACTGATTGCCCTCCACCTCTTTCTGTTGCAGCTCGTCGGAGGTAATGCGGCCGTCAGTAATACGCACGATGCGGCGCGCATAGGCTGCGATGTCGCTGTCATGGGTGACCAAAATGATCGTATGCCCCTGCCTGTGCAGCTTCTCCAGAATGGCCAAGACCTCCTTGCCCCCGTTACTGTCCAGCGCTCCAGTCGGTTCATCAGCCAGGATCACCGGCCCGCCGTTCATGAGCGCGCGGGCAATACTGACGCGCTGCTGCTGGCCGCCGGAGAGTTGGCTGGGATGGTGTTTCAATCGGTCGCCCAGCCCGAGTTCTCGCAGTAAGTTGCAGGCATGCGCCTCTCGATCTGCTTTTGCCATGCCGCGATAAACGGCAGGCACTTCGGTGTTTTCTACGGCACTCAGATCGGACATCAGGTTGTAGCGCTGGAAGATGAAGCCGAAGGTATCGCGCCGAAGTGCGGCCAACTCATCACCGCTGAGACTGGCAATATCGACACCGCGGATGCTGTAGGACCCGTTCGACGGCTTGTCGAGACAGCCGATGATGTTCATGAGCGTGGACTTGCCTGAGCCGGATGCGCCCATAATGGCAACAAATTCGCCACACTGAATCGTCAGGCTTACGTCTGTGAGCACTGTCAGCGGCGCACCGCCCGTGGTGTAGGTGCGGCCGACAGCATTCATTTGGAGCAATGGGAGCGACATCACCGTCCCTTCCCGGCGCTCAGCGCGCTTTTCGATTTGCCTTTTGTCGTAATTTCACCGATTACGACCCGTTCTTTTTCCTTGAGCCCCTCCCTGACCTCAGCCAGGATTTCGCTCTTGATGCCGATTTTGATCGGGCGCAGCTCGACGCTGCCGTCGGCTTTCGACACCCGCACCTTGATTTCCGCGCCTTCCGCAGCATTGCCGATAGCAGCAGCCGGTATCAGTAAAACGCCCTTCGCCTGTGCGAGCACGATGAAGACCTGCGCCGTCATCTGAATCTTCAGTTCACCTTCCGGATTCGGAATATCAAACAGCACATCGTAGAACACCACGTTGTTGATAAGTTCCGGGGTGGGGAGGATCTGCCTGACTTTACCGGTCCAACGCCTGGAATCGCCCAGGATGGTAAAATAGACGTCCTGGCCCGGCTTAACGCGGACAATGTCCGCTTCAGAAACTTGCGCCCATACCGTCACAGTGCTGATGTCCGCAATCCGCAGGATATTCGGCGCCTGCTGATTGGCGTTGAGTGTCTGCCCTTCCAGAAGGGTGATGGAAACGACTTCGCCGGCCATCGGAGCCGTTATTTTGGTATAACCCAGATTAGCTTTGGCGGTGTCTACCGCCGCCGTAGCCTGCTTTATCTGGGCCAAGAGTGAACTTACGTCGGCGCGGGCGACATCGAAACCAGCCTGGGTGATGTCACGGTCGTTGGCAGAGATTGCCCCTTCACCCTGGGCGAAGAGTTTTTCGTTGCGGGTACGGAGCTCCGTGGCAAGCACAAGCTGTGTTTGTTTCAAAGAACGCTGCGCGGTCATGCTTTCGAGGGCCGCACTAGCTGACGTCAGCGCTGTATCCGCCAGAACCGGATCAATTTCCGCAAGCAATTGGTCTTCTTTCACAGGATCGCCGCGATTGACCTTCAGTGATTTCAGTTTACCGGAAGTCTGAGCCCCGACATCGACATATTTGATAGGTTGCACGATGCCCGCCGCCACGACCGTACTTTCTATATCACCGCGTTCTACATCAGCGGTAGCGTAGAGGACTTTGGCTTTTCCAAATGCCCAGTGGTACCCGAATCCGCCGGCAATAACTACAAGAAGTGCGCCAATCAACCATAGGCTGCGTCGCTGCAGGAGTGTTTGGAATTTTGAGGGACTTTCCACCGGAGATGTTGTAGGTTCAACATTAACTGTTACTGTGGGTTTGGCTTCCTGGCTGATGCTTGTCGCTTCCATTTTTGTGAATTCCTTTTTTACAGAAAGCCTACCGCTGATTCTTTCCTGAAAATCTGGACACAGAGTTAATCCCCAGTTATGAAAATAACTGGAGGAAAACATGAGTGTTGAACAAAAGAGAACATACGATTCAGAATTTAAAGAAATGCAGTGCTTCTGTCAGAGGAAACTGGCCACACCATTCCTGAAGTGGCAAAAAGTCCAGCAGGTGCAGTTGAGTTTCGTTCTTTGTCAAAACAATGCAGCTTACTCTCAAAGCTTCTTTGCTCATGATTCGCTCCCTGTGCTGAACTTTCTGCGAGTTTATCTTCCCTGTCCGCCGATTTTCCAAGAAATACTATCGGAGCCTGTCGAGATCGGCTTCCAACATATCGAGCCTGTGCGAAATGTCTGATCTTTCCTCGCGCTCGGAGTATCTGCCTCCTTCCGTTATCCTCATATAATCACGCCGGATGTAGTCCAGTCTCGATTGAAACACTTCCTCCTCTCTCTGAGACAAACGCCTGTTGAATCTGACCTCATCAATTCTTTTCTGGAGTGAGGCAATTTTGTCCCCGTTCCTGGGTTCATCTATTCTGCTGGTCCTGGCCAGTGCTCTGTTGATCTCGTCTTCCAGCACATCAAGTCTTCTGTTGAGGTTATCCCATTGGTCCCGGTAGACCATTTGGTCTCTCAATTCCGTATAGTCAATTCGAATTCCCTGCAGAGTCGTCAGAAAAACCTGGGCCTGATCAGGCGTAAGTATCCCGGTTTTCAGCCCGTCTCCAATCTTCTCCTGGATCATAACCATCTTGTTTTCTGCACTCCTTTCCTTGTCCGGCCAAGTCTGCAAAGCGCAGCCGGAAAACAAGCCTAATCCTAAAACCGCCAGCACTGACAACAACAAAAATTTATTCATGGCCACCTCCTGCCTCCAGATGTTAAATTATGGGACTGCAGCCTCACACCATCCGGGGCGTTCCGAAGTATTTATCCCCGTATCAAGGCAATTTTTTCAAACATACTCCATCATTTATCGACTTTTCTCTAACAAATTGGAAATACAGCATAATAAGCGAGCAGCGCATTTTTATCCTGATAATCACTTCCTGTTCAACACTCTCAAATATTCAATTTTTGTGCCAGGATTGCGTTTTGCCTCATGACGTGCTATATCAGCATGATTTTTATGCATAAAAAAGAAAAGGCAGGTGAAAGGCTGTCGTTGACAGAGGAACAAAAGAGGGTCATATTTGGCCACTGGCCAAATATGACCTTTATCTCTTCTCCTGGGGCTATCACTTGAGAAGAGAAGGTAAGATTTAACAAGAATTAGTACTCTTTTTCATGTTGTTTTTGTACCCGTTGCAGCTCCTTCTGCTGTTCCTCTAACACTGCATCTCGTTGTTCCTGGTCCATCTGCTTCTGCTGTTCCATCTGCTGCTGCGGTGCCTGTTGTTGTTCTTGTAGTTTCTTCTTCTGCTGTTGCTGATGTTCTAACCGTTCTTGCTGTTGCTGTAATTTCTGGGTCTGCCGTTCAGAGTCGTCAGACGGATCAGCGCTCCAAGCCTGAGCAGTGAGAGACAAAACCAATGTCAAGAAAATGATAATCTTTTTCATCCATAGCCTCTGGTTAAGGTTGACCAACGTAGTCTTGCCCCTGTTATTTTTTGGTATCCATCGATTTTTCGTCCATGTCTTTCCTACCCTTCATCATTGGGCATTGGGCCATGGAATCCTTGCTCATCTTCATATGCTCCATCATGTGCTGCATCATCTTTTCCTGCATCTTTTCCATTCGCACAACCGCTCTGCATCAGTATCAGGAGGCCCAGGATGAACGGCATGCCGAATATTACCATTTCGCGCTGCCTGACGACTCGCTTAAACTCGGGCAAAAATTGCTCACAACCGGCTTTAATCATGTTTCCTCTGATGTGAATGATCACATACATTTTTGTCGTTTTAATGATCCATCTGCCTTGTGCATATCGCTGGTCTACCGGCTATTTGTCGTGTGTTGATGCCTTGGCGGCAGAGTGCGAGGTCACTTGCTCTCAGACACCTTTTCGCCCAGGGCCTTTCGTGCCAGATAATCCAGGTCTGCGTCCGTTACCGTGGGAAGAAAACGTTTTCGATACAGTTCGTCATGCAAGATATCCACAATGGCAACCAGGGGCGCCGCAACCAGAACACCCAGCACACCGAAAGCGGCCACACATATGAGCATGGAAAAGATCACCGCCACCGGATGCAATTTCATGCCGCGCGCCATGACGAAAGGAAGAATCACATTGTTTTCAAAGACCTGCACGGCGAAATACACGAGCAAAACCCAGACCGATGTCTTTCCTCCTTCACTGAGGGCCAACAAGAGGGCAGGCACAGCGCTCAGGATGGGCCCCAGGTAGGGAATCGCTTCTAAGACTCCCGCGATCAACGCGAGAACCAGGGCATCCACAAATCCGAAAAAGGGCCACATGAGCAGAAACACCAACAAACCGACTGTCAGCATTGCCATCAGTGTCGCAAATGCCCAGGTTGGCAAAAATTTTCCAACCCTTTGCATGATGATCAGGGTCTGATCATGGTGACGCTCGGGTACAATCAAAAAAATCGCGCCGAAAATGGGGCGGGGATTCATCACCGTAAAAATTACTCCGAAAAATACCATCACCAACACGACCAGGATCTGAGCGGCGTTGAATGCAACTGCAGTGAAACTACCGAGCACACCCTGAATCATCTGACTCAACTTGGCACGGAGCGATCCCGACTCTTTCGAAGTTTTTGGCGGAGCGAGTTGAATAGTTCGTCGCGCGTCTTTAGGCTTGCCCTCCCCCGTCGCGGTCTGTGCAATTTCAGTGGTGACTTCCGCCTGAAGTTTTTCCTCGGAAAGCACAGCTTGTTGCTCCATTTTGATCAGGGGTTTTTGCATACGTTCCCAGTAAGCGGGCAACTGTTCCGAAAGCTTGGTGACCGACTCCTTCATAGGCCCGGAGAAAGCCCATCCCGTCAAGGCAATGACCACAACCAATGCCGCCACGATCAGCCCCGTCGCTCCTTTTCTTCCTCCCATAAAAGCTCGCCTGCGTGAAATCACGGGATTGACTGCTAGCGAAATCAGCAGAATCAGCAGAAATGACAACAGAATGGGAGACAGCAGCGAGAACGTAAGGATGAACGCAAACAGTCCCGCTCCCAGTATCAGATAAAAAGTGACCGATCCCGGCCTCACCTCAGGTTTGGAGTTGTTGGACATGGCATTATCTCTTGTTGGTAGTGTCTCCTCCACAACGACAAAGGCTCACCCGACGCGGGCTGTGCACCTCCTCAGACGCGTGAATAGCTGACGCTGTCCTTTTCGAATTCTTTAATCACTTGATCGCTCAACGACAGCAACACTTTCGGATTGATGTGGTTGAATGTCTCAGCGGATATCGAAGTCGCGCCCCGGCGGCTGATCAATACCGAAAATCTTCGTTGGTCATAGACGAGATTTTCTCAACGGTCATGTTGTTGAACACCATCTTGACACCGGGAACGTCAATCACACGTTTGCCGGCCAGGTTTTTTTCAGCCCAACTCCTGGCCTTACCCTCTAATTTAACCACGCCATTCTTCGTCTCGACGGTGATGTTGAGTGCGGTTGTCGAACGATGATACAACAAGGTCGTCTTGACCAAGGCATTAACGGACGCATCATCTATCGATTCACCTGCAGTATCGTTATGTTGCCCCTTCTTGTTTTCGCCTGCCTTCAGCACGACAGCTGCCACCGTCATTTCATTTTTTACCTTTTTGACCCCTTCCACATCCATGACGTATTCGGTGATCAGGTCCTTTTGGGCAGTACTTGCGGCCTTACCGCGCAAGATGATGGTGCCGTTTTTCGCAATAACCTCAGTTTCGGCGGCATTCACGTTCTGATGGAATAAAAGTGTCGACTTTACTTTGTTCATGAGCCACAAATCCGTATTCACAAAAGGGGCTGCACCTTGTTCTTCCAGCCTGCTCTGCACGACGGTTACTCCGGGCAGGCTTGCAAGAGTCTCCCGGGCCAGCAATTTGTGAGACTCATCGGAAACGGTCCCGGTCAAGGTTACAACGCCGCCTTTATTGCGCATTGTAATGTCATCGCCCTTGAGATAGGTCTTGAATACATACGACTGTTTGGCGGATGCCTCGATGCGGTCGTCCGTCCTGGATGCGACTGGAGGAATATTGAGTGAAAACAAGGAAGCCACAGTTTCCAGCAGTTCCAAAGGATAGGGTGTTTTTCTCATGGCTTTTTTCTCCTTTTTTTGAGATGCGCTTTTCCGTCGGATGTCGGCAACCACACCTCCACCCGGTTCTTTCCGCTTCTCTTGACATGATAGAGGGCAGCATCTGCGTTCTCCACAAGATCTCGACATGTTCTGGTCATTTTTCCGCACGAGGCCACACCTATGCTGACGGTCACTGTCTGGCCGTCGGGCAGGTGTTCCGCCATTTTGCCCCTTATTCTGTCGGCAATTACGCCGGCTTTGCGGACATTAGTCAAAGGCAGGATTACCGCGAACTCTTCTCCTCCATAACGACAGCAAATATCTGAATCTCTGGCCATGCGAATGAGTGTTCTTCCCATTCCGGCCAGGATCCTATCACCTTCCTGATGCCCGTAAGTATCATTGACTCCCTTGAAGTCATCGATATCGATCAACATCAGTGAGACAATCGCGCCATATCGCACAGAGCGTCTCACTTCCAGGTCGATCTGTTGAAAAAAGTAGGTATGGTTAAAGAGGCCTGTCAGACCGTCTCGCAACGAAAGTTCGACTATTTCTTCAATAACAGCCTCTCCAACCAGCGTAGGGGAACACATGTCACCTGTTATGTTCGAAAGGTAATCCAGCGCAGCAACGACTGTCCTGACATTCCTTCCCAGCACTGTCGACAGCTGTTTTTTGTGCCGCAGGACATCAGTCCACAGGCCCTCGGCAACCTCTGGAGGAAAAAACTGGTGAGTAATCGAATACAGAAGGTCAGAATAGAACCTGAGGCCACGGCTCGCTCTGAGATCGTCAAGACGATGCTTCTCTGCTTCCGTGAGCTGTCGATCTCCGGCAACGGCGGATGCCAGATCCACAGAGAGTGCATTGTCGTCAAGGATACCCCGCCGGCGATCAGCATCGGTCTCTTCGAAAGACGACGAATTGTTGTTCAGTATCTTCAAAGTCTTAACTCACCTCCAACCGTGTTGGAAAGGGCGTTTTTTATCCGCTACTTATTAGATTTTTCTACTGCTTTCATATTTTCACCCACAGCTTTCAGCATTTTGTTCTTTTTAGCGGTTTTCTCGGCCGGGAGTTCCAACATAGCCTTATCTTTCTGTTGTCTTTCAAGCTTGTGTTCCGCTTTCTGTTTGTGCTTGTCGTTACTTTGTTTCTGACTCTTTTCCTTGTTTTTCTTGCCGCCCTTATCTCCCATGGTCTTTCTCCTTTTAAGAATGGTCCTTTTTCGATTATGTACAAAAAATCGTCTACGGTTTTAAAAATCTTTCGGCATCATTTAAATGCCTTCATCAAGGCATCGAACTGCACCTGGAGTGACTTGGAGTGAGGGGTGACCGGCGGGATCTTGCGGTCGATATGAAGCAGTTCGTAGACGGCCATCTGGGCCGCTCGTACCGAATATTCCACCGTGAAGACGACATCGTCGGCAATTTCGACAAACTGGCTGACGAAGGCGAGATTCCTGGAGCCCTCAGGCATCGGCAACGGTCGATCACCGCGCATGCGAGGCATGAACATGCTGGTGATATAAGGCATTCTACAAGGAATGCAGTTGGCTGAGGCAACAGTCTCCAGATCGAATCGCAGGTGACCGCAGAGCTCCATCAGAATTTCTGCGCCACTGCAATCGGCCATAGGCTTGGCAACAAAATCCCCAATCCGATCCGGAAACAACGCGTATCCCCAGAACACCTGCACATCGGCAGGCTGGTTCGCAAAATGGGGTTGACAGGCCAGGACAATGGACATCAGCCAATTCGAGTCCTTAAAGGTCACCAGACCGCCTGTACCCGGTTCATTGCCGCTGAATTGATACATTTTATCGAAGAATGCAGTGTCTTTCAGGGTGACGGTAAACGACTCCCAGCATGACTGCGCAATGCAGCTGTTAAAGACCGCAGGCTTGCCGAAGTGCGAATGGCCTTTGGCCAGCTTTTCCCAGAGCATCCAACCGCCGCTCTCTGCTTTGGTCAGCTTTTCAGGCGCCTTCGTCATCGAACCCAGGCTGGAGGCATCGGTCATGGAGCCATTCTGCATGAAAACGAAGTCACCGTCTTTTACATCAATTACTTCGCTGTTGCCGTGCCGCTGGCAGTGGATGCCGGTTATGACGAACAGGCCGTCTTCGTATGTATGATCGAAGTCCGTCACCGTGCAATCGGTGACCATATGAACACCCTGGGTTTTAAGCCATGCCTGCAAAGGAAGAACCAGAGAGTCGTACTGGTTGAAAATTGTTCGTTTGACACCGGCAAGCGTTTCGATACGGGAAAACTCGAGCATAAACCGGAGAAGGTAGCGCTTGAACTCGACGGCGCTATGCCAGGGCTGGAAGGCAAAGGTTGTGGACCACATATACCAGAATTCAGTCTCGAAAAACCCAGGTGAAAGCCAGTCGGTGATACAGCTTGCGGCCAAGGTCTCTTCGTCGGCCTGGCTGAGTTTCATGAGTTCGGTACGGTCATGCATCGAAAACCCCATTGACGTTACCGGGACCTTTGCGCGCTGGCGGTTGACGAGCCTCGCCATCGAGTGCGAATGGTGCTTTTCGTTGAACTCCACGGTTTCGTCAAAGACCGTCTTGCCTGCGTTGATCAGCGATGGAATTGATTTAAAAAGATCCCAGGTGCATTCGTAGTTGTCGGTAGTCAGCATGCGCCCGCCGCGCAGCGAGTAGCCCTGTTCGGGGTTGCCTGCCCCATCCAGGCTGCCGCCTATATCGGCTGCCGCTTCAAGGATGGAAATATTTTCTCCCGGAATATTGCCGTCGCGGAGCATGAAGGCGGCTGCGGCCAGAGATCCGATACCGCCACCCACAAGATAGGCCTTTGATTTGGTATTCATATTGTCATGTTCCTCTTGAGAAAAAAATACTGCTATGTCCAACACCGACGCAGAAGTACGCTCTTTGATCTCCTGTTTCCCGAATGTGTTACTACCGGAGGTGAAACCCGTTCCCGCCAAACAACCCGATGACGCCGATAAGAATCAAATATATTGCAACAATATAGTTCAGCAGACGCGGTGCAACCAGAATGAGAATACCGGCGATCAGCGATACCAGCGGTGCGAGACTTACATTCATATTCATGTTCATGTTAATCTTCTCCTTACACGTTAGTTATATCAGACGTGTTCCTCTTTAAATGTGGCAACAGTATTTTCAAGCGTTGATTGTAATGTACCCCACATATCCTCAACACCATCCTTAAGTTGCTCCCAGACGTGCTCGTCAGCCTCGCCCAGCTCACTCAGTTTTGCTTTCGTTGCGTGAAACTTCTGTTCCAGCTCTTCCACATGTTTGGCGTGTTTAATTCGGGCATCGGCTGTGATAACCACTCCCTGGGCCTTAAACCAGTCTAATTTGGCCTGTACCAGATCCAGTTCGGCATCTATCTTCTGTTTGTAGGCTTCTTTCGTGCTCATAATGTATCTCCTTCGTTATTAAATTGAGGACTCTTTGCGATTCTTGAAAAGTCCGATTACATACAACAGCCCTACCGCTCCCACGATAGCTGTCACCATGGAGCCAATCAGGCCTCCGGCGGCGATGACCAGCAGCCTGAACAAAAAGCCACCTACAATCCCACCGGCAATTCCGATAAGAATGTTCCCCAGGAGACCAAAGCCTCCTCCTTTCATAATTGTCCCGGCCAGCCATCCCGCTACTCCGCCGATAACAAGAAAAATTATAAATCCCGTGATGTCCATTGCTTCTCCTTAATTATTGTTTATAGAAAAGACCCTGCTAAGAGCCGATAGCTCTTAGCATCCTCTCCGGAATGGATACTTCCTGTTGGCTTCGGGCAGGTTAAAACGCTTGCAAACATTACTTGAGAACTCTGACAGGGAGGGCGGCCAAAAGGCACTCAACGAGAAGTTGTGCAATTCTGTATTACTCTTTATAAAGCAATCATTGTGCCAGGCTTCAAACACTCGGCGCCACATCCCCCATCATCCTGCTATTTAAGCAAGATTACGAGTTATGGAAGGACCTGGCCAGTGAGTGACAAACCTCAAATACGGGTCATATTTGCCCAAGTGGTCATATATAGCCACTTAAGACTGCCTGGAACTTTCGGTTGAGCTGCCCCGTAGCAACCGCATCGGCGGGGTGCTTCATGAAGAGAGAGAACTACCTCATGGCAATCACATCAAAGGCAACACATCGGATTAGTCTAAACAACAATCGCATCTCCATCAAAAAAATCCACAATATCAGACATTTCCACTTCGAAAAATTTTCTCATTTTTTTCAGCAGATTCAACTCGATTTGCCTTACCCGCTCGCGAGAGATATCGAAGCTGTCGGCTATCTTCTGTAAAGTAAAAGGGTCGTCTGTAAGCAGACGTTTATGAAGAATCATCTTTTCCTTATCATTCAAATGACCTTTGAGGATATCGAGCAATTCAGTCAACTTCTGTTTCATTTCCTTACCGGCAACCATGGATTCAATCCCGGGCCCATAAGTGGGAATAAAGTTTTTCTGTTCATCATCCGAATCGGAATGTACGGGACTTTCAAGAGAAACATCCCAACTGTCCATACGCTGACTCATCTCGACGACTTCCCTTTCCTTGACACTCAGACGTTGCGCCAGCAACTTCGGCTCCGCTTCAAACCCCTGGGACTCCAGTAATTTTTTTTCTTTATTAAGAGAGAAAAACAGTTTGCGCTGCGCCTGGGTAGTGCCGATTTTGACAAGACGCCAATTATCCATAATAAATTTCAAGACATAGGCCCGAATCCAATAAGCAGCATAGTAGGAAAATTTCACCCCGCGATAAGGATCAAACTTTTTGGTGGCCTGGACCAACCCGACATTGCCTTCCTGGATGAGGTCCATGAAATTCTGCATCCAAAACTTCTGGAAATCCATAGCAACTTTAACCACAAGCCTCAGATTTGCCAAAACCAGACAGTAGGCGGCATCCTGATCGCCAGCTTCCCGGAATCGTACGGCAAGCTCATCGGTCTCTTCACGAGACAGCAGCTCATACTGGCCAATTTCCTGAAAATATCGATGGAGGGCCGGGTTGCTTAAAACCGGCAGGTTTTCTTTTTCGGAAACGGCAACAAGCTGATATCCCGGATATTCAAGCTCATAACTATATGAATATTCTTCTTTTGGTCCAGTCATAGCTATATCCCGGCTAATTTTGAAATCGTAATTAAAATGAAGAGAGTATGAAGTGTATTCAATCGGGACCCCCACGCCTGCAGACCAGGAAAATTTCGCCGACATCATCGGTGTTCATCAGGCAGTCATGAAAATGAAGGGGCTTCTGCCGGCGTGCTGTAAACGGCATGACCCGGTTATACCACCACATGGCACGCTCTCGCTGATGTTTCAGAAACCATAGACCGAGATGCAGGAGGAATGAGGATCGGGGCTTCATACCGAAGACGGCACTCTGTTCAATCGTGAAGCCGTGACGATGCAAAAGGGCCTGGATCTGCTGCGGTTCATAGCGACGCCGATGACCGACGAAATCGTCAAAGCCCGTCCACATCCCAGGATGCAGCGGCGTCGACAGCAACAATGTCGCATCAATCGTTGCAACACGAGCCAGTTCCGCCATTGCGCTTTCATCATCATCTACATGTTCGATGATATCGAGGGCACATAACACATCGAAGGTACGATCTGCAAAAGGCAGTCTGCCAATGGGGGCAAGAGCAGGTCTCCCGCCCCAGGCAGCCAGTTTCACCAAGGCATGCATGCTGATGTCGACAAAAGACGTGCCAGCGATGGGCAGGCGTGGCCGCAATCCGGGCGCCACTTCCAGCCGGCGACCCGCTATGGCAACAAGCGGGCCGATCAACGGCCAGGTATTGAAACACTCCGGTCCAACCAGGCCGGCATCTCGCCAAAGGGGCTCATAGAACCCCCGGTTGGCTGCCAGAAGCTCGCTGTCGTTACGAACATTCAAAGGAATACCCTCTTCTGTCAATGATTTCACAGCGTAAAAAAAGAGTCTATTTTGTTATATTCTGCAAACGACAACCGTGCTGTTTTTCGCCTCGCATGGCGTTATGTCGTCTGTAGATTGCCGTTTATCGCTGGTTTTTCGTCCCAGGCTGCGTCGGATTCTCCGGCACCAAGCCAACAGCCTTAAGCTGGTCTTGAGTCTGATTTATTTGACGGTCATGTTATTGATCACCTTGTTTACGCCGTACACGTCGCTCACGAGTTTGGTGGCAAGATCCTTTTCAGCTGCGTTTTTGGCCGTTCCCCCCAGGCTGACCACGCCGTCTTTCGTCTCGACAGTGGTTTTGAGGGCGCTGGTCGAACGATGATACAGCAAGGTCGACCTGACCAGCGCGGTAACGGAGGCATCATCAATCGTTTCACTCACAGCATCCATCTTTTCGCCCATCGTTGTTTCGCCAGGCTTTAGTACCGCTTTTGACGTTTTCATCTCATTTTTAACAATCTTGACGCCTTCGACATCCTTGGCGTATTCGGTTGTCAGGTCCTTTTGGGCCATACTGGAGGCTTTGCCGCGCAAGGTGACGGTCCCGTTTTTTGCTAAGACCTCAGTTTTTGTGGCCTTCACATTTCGATGGAAAAAAAGTGTAGCTTTTACTTTGGCAATAAGCCACGCATCTGAGTGTTCAGCAGGGATTTCTCCTTTTTCTTTCAAATTGTTATCCACTGATTTTACTCCCGGTAGACTCGCGACATACTCCTGGGCCAATGATTTATGGGATTCTTCGGCAACAGTCCCGGCCAAGGTGACGACACCTTCCCTTGACTGAATTGTAATGTCATCGCCCTTGAGGTAGGTCTTGAACACATAGGACTGTTTTGCGGACGCTTCGATGCTGTCGTCCGTCCCGGATGCAAACACAGGAGCACTGACGAACAACAAAGAAGCCAGAATTGCCGTCATTGCTAAGCGAGAGGTTGTCATTGAATTTTTCTCCTTTATTTGTTGAAATGTTTTTCAAAATTACCCAGAAACCATTTCCCTGGTGATTTTTTCGATTAAGTTAACAGCAGGATGTGTTTATTTTTAGACATTAGAGGGATCACATCTACACATCCCTCTAACCTCTTTCTAACTAACCTGAGTTAAGATGGTGGTAACGGGGTTCCAAGGGGAGCCTGAGCTGTTATTCTCTCTGTTGTATAAAGCAATCATTATGCCAAGTGTTTTGTACTCGGCATCACGTTGTCCATCAGTCTAATTTTAAAGAATAATCATGGAAATATTGATATGCTGACCTGGCATCATCAGCAGGAGAATAAGGGTCATATATACCCAAGTGGTCATATATGACCCTTAATGGGATGCTCCTGGTATTACAGGTGGCAAAGATGAAGGATTGGCTGAAAAACGAGAGTCGGGATTTACCGAGGCCTGTATCATAAACCCAGGAAAGTTCCCTTCTGCTCCCCCATCCCGCAGCTTTCTCAATTCTTTCCGGAAAAGTTGATTCAAAAGTGCCTAAAACGCGTAGGGCTCTCAACAACGGATGCTGAAAGAAATCATCTTTTGATGATTAACAGCTTGAATGTGGAGGAACAATCGTCACTAAAAGGCTACGGCATAAAGACTCATCCCCCCGATTTGTTTCATCTCAATGACAAGGGATTTAAACCAAGAATAAAAAAAGCAAGGCCGATGATGACCCTGCTCTTGATAGCTTTGATGAATGACTTTTAAATATTGTCCTGGCATATGACAGAGCCCATTAGCACGTGTGATCCATCGTCAACGTTTCCATGATGGAGACGACGCGCATCTGCTCACCCCCGTCGGACAAACAAAAAAATAAGCCCTTGCGGACGGCCTTTTGTAACAACTCCAGTCTTTCCCGAAGCTATTTTTTCTTTCTGAGTCTCATTCCAGCAAGACCTGTTAATCCTGCACCGAAGAGAACCATAGTAGCTGGCTCAGGTACCTCGTTTTGCGGTGGGGCATCACGAAATTCATAATCAACCTCGACAATTGCACCAGCATTTGTAATGGATCCAGTCGCATCAACACCCGTTTGTGCCGACCAGGTATAGAAACCAAAGGCATCCAGCGTAATACCAAAGGTTCCAAGCCCGGCGGTTTCATACCCGCCAAAGTCAGCGGCTGCGACAGAATGATTCAACAAATTAGATGCTGGGGGAACAGTAAAACTTTGTGATGCTCCGCCGGCTAATGAGAATGGCCCCGTTACAACGCTAGTTGCAAGTACAACAGGGGCACCGATATCAGGCACTCCGGTGTAAGTAATTTGGGCATTTTGCCCGTATTGAAATATTTGGAGCGTCTGTTCGGTCTTATTGGTTCCGATTACTTGCCCATCTACATTGGCCGTTAACTTGACTGTAACACCTACCAATGTGCCTAAGGTTGTATCAAATTTATTAAATGTTAATATCGGATTAAGTGGATTCCAAGGTGTCGTTTGTGTAACCCCAAGCACATTCGAATACCCATCAATCTGAACAATAGATGTCGCATTAGCGCTCCCCCAGACCATCACGCATGCCACTGCTGTACAAAATCCTACTAATGTTTTTTTCATAATTTTTGTCCCCCTCTGTAAAGTGACAAGAAACTGCTTTTTCAACGAGACCAAAAAAACGGCTCGCTCTACATCGCCAGACCCAAGCCTATCTTGTCCTGGCTAATTAATGAATCCGAAATATCTTCTTCTTACTTTTCTGGAATTGCCCTGCAAAGAAGGAGCATACTGAAGACCCTGATCACACAGCTTTTTTGCTCCGATGTCGCCATCCGCAGTCTTTTTATGCAATTATTGCGCCAAGCTTTAGATACTTAAGTTACACCATTCATCATATTGTTATTTAAATATAATATCCATACATGGCACTGTAGGAAAATTATCAACGGTCATAAAGCAAAGGTCATATTTGCTCGCAAGGTTGCCTATGACCTTTTTTGGGCGTCCGGAGATATTCCCGGTGGCAGAGAAAAAAGATATTCAAAAATCCGGTCTCAGCACCTGAAACTCTGCCTTCGAAGAGATGCTGCTTTGCCTTTGGCAGTGCAAGTGTCGGGGGTGTCCCGATCAGGCCATCTGGCCGATCGTCTTGCGGAAACGCACCAGGGACGCGATGAACAGCACGCTGCCGATAGCAAGGATGATGAGAAACTGCGGCCACACTACATCGATACTCGCGCCACGGTAGAGAATGGCCTGACCTGCCGACACAAAGTGCGTGGTGGGTGCGGCCAGCATCACGTCCCGCACAAACACTGGCATGCTCTCGCGTGGCGTGGCGCCGCCCGAGAGGAGTTGCAGCGGCAAGAGGACCAGCACCAGCAGCATGCCGAACTGGGGCATGGAGCGCGCCAGCGTGGCCAGGAAAATGCCCATCGAGGTGGTGGCAAACAGATGCAGCGCGGTGGCCAGCATGAAGAGTCCCACCGACCCCTGCACGGGTACGTGCAACATGCCCTGTACCACGAACACCAGCGCCACCAGGGCGGCCAGCAGCACCACCAGACCCATGGACCAGACTTTGGCCAGCATGATTTCTGCTGGTGTCACCGGCATCACCAGCAGATGTTCGATAGTGCCGTGCTCACGTTCCCGGATCAGCGCCGCGCCTGTCAGGATGATGGACAGCATGGTGACGTTGTTGATGATCTCCATCAGCGAACCGAACCAGGACTGCTCCAGGTTGGGGTTGAAGCGCATGCGCAACGCCAGGTCTACGAGCGGCACGGCCGTACTTCGATAACGTTTAACAAATTCATTCACCTCACTGGCGACAATCTGCTGGATGTAACCGTTGCCGGTAAAGGCCTGGCTCATAAGCGTGGCGTCCACGTTGAGCTGTATCGTTGGCGCACTCCCGGCCAGCACATCGCGCTGGAAGTTCGGCGGAATGTTCAGCGCGAAGGTGTAGTCGCCACGGTCCATGCCGGCATCCACCTCGGCCGGCGAAATCATGATCGGGGTCTTGAAATGCGGCGGATAGAAGCTTGATATGATCCGCGCCGACAGCGGCGACCCGTCCTCGTCGACGATGGCTATAGGCGCGTTGTGCAGGCTCTCGGGCATGGCGGTGGCGGCGATGTAGATTGAGACGGTAAAGGTGTAGACGATCAGCACCAGCATCATCGGATCGCGCACCAGACTCCAGAGTTCCTTGATGCCCAGACGATAGATGTTGGCGACAGATGCGTTCATGTTCAGACCTCCTGCTTCTTCAGCAGCATGACAGCCAGGCCGAGAATCACGGGCACCGCGGCCAGCAATGGCCAGAATGAGGACATCAGATCGGAAATGTCCAGCGCCTTGCTGAACACGCCCCGGCTGATGGTCAGAAAGTGCGTAGCCGGATAGATGCGGCCGATGAAGGCACCCATGCCTTCGAGCGAGGACACCGGGTTAAGCAGGCCGGAGAACTGCACACAGGGGACAATGGTGCCGATCATGGTCACGAACATGGCGGCGATCTGACTTTGGGTGAAGGTCGAGGCCAGCAGGCCAAAACCGGTGGAACCGACCACGAAAATAAATGCCGCCAGTGCCAGGGCTGCGAAACTGCCCTTGATCGGCACCCCGAATACGGTGACGGCCAGGGCTGACAACAAAAAAAAGTTGATCATTGCCAGCACAATGTAGGGTAATTGTTTGCCGAGCAGGAATTCGCTGCGCGTGACGGGGGTGACGTAGAGGTTGATGATCGAGCCCAGTTCCTTTTCGCGTACGACCGACAGCGCCGTCAGCATGGCGGGGATCATCATCAGTAACATCGGCAGTATTGCCGGCACCATGGCGGGCAGGCTTTTGACGTCCGGGTTGTAACGGTAGCGGGTTTCAAGCGTGCTGGCCGCGACCGATTTCATGCCCAGCCGGTGCTTGGCCATGTCGACGAGCCACATCTGGTGCATGGCCTGGACGTAGCCGCGCACGGTCTCGGCGCGGGTAGGCATGGCGCCATCGGCCCAGGCACCGACCTGCACCGAGGTGCCGCGCTCGATGTCGCGCCCAAAGCCGGATGGGATCTCGATGGCCAGTGCCAGCTCGCCGTTGCGCATGCGCCGATCCAGGTCGGCGTAGTCAATGATCGGTGGCTTTTCGATAAAGTAGCGCGACCCTGAAAGGTTGAGGGTGTAATTCTGGCTCAATACGGTCTGGTCGTGGTCGAGTACGGCAAAGGACAGGTTTTCCACATCAAGGCTGATGCCGTAACCAATGATGAACATCAGGATCGCCGTACCCAGCAACGCCAAGGTGGCACGCACCGGGTCGCGCCTTAGTTCCAGGGTCTCGCGGAGCGTGTAACTGAGGGCGCGCCCCGGATCAAAACGGGATCGGCGCGGTTTGACCGGTGGCCTCGCGGCTATGTTAACCGCAGGACTTGCGGCCGGGGAGGCATTGTCGGGCTGAACTGCCTCGGTCTGGGGATTGTAGGTCGAGGCTTCCTCCAGATAGGCGATGAAGGCCTGCTCCAGAGTGTCTGTACCGCGCAGCCGTCTCAGTTCCGCAGGCTTGTCGCTCACCAGCACCCGGCCGGCATGCATCAGCGAAAGGCGATCGCAACGCTCAGCCTCGTTCATGAAGTGGGTGGAAATGAAGATCGTCACATGGTCATTGCGCGACAGGTCGATCATCAGCTGCCAGAACATGTCGCGAGCGATCGGGTCCACCCCCGAAGTCGGCTCGTCCAGGATCAGCAGTTCGGGCTTATGGATCACGGCCACCGCCAGCGACAAACGCTGACGGATGCCCAGCGGCATGTTCTCGGGCAGGGTATCGATGACATCGGTCAGGCCGAAACGCGCCACCAGCTCGTCCACACGGTCGGAGATTCCGGCCTCGGGCAGGGTAAACAGTCGCGCATGCAGCACCAGGTTCTGGCGCACAGTGAGTTCGCCGTAGAGCGAGAAGGCCTGCGACATGTACCCCACGCGGCGCCGGGAGTAAATGTCACCTGCGTTTACTGCCTGGCCGAACAGTCGCGCTGTGCCTTCGCTTGCCGGCAGCAGCCCGGTAAGCATCTTCATCGTGGTCGACTTGCCGCAGCCGTTGGAACCCAGGAAGCCGAAAATTTCGCCCCGCTGGATACGGAAGTCCACATGGTCCACGGCCACAAAGTCACCGAAACGCATGGTCAGTCCCTGGGCCTCGATGGAGATCTCGGCTGCGACCGACGCCACCAGCGGTGGAACGACCACGGCCCGATGGCCGCGACGTTTTTCCTTGGGCAGCAGGGTGATGAAGGCTTCTTCCAGGGATGCAGTGGCGGTGCGTGTGTGCAGTTCGAGCGGCGTACTGGCAGCCAGGACCTTGCCTGCATCCATCGCCACCAGCCAGTCGAAGCCATCCGCTTCTTCCATGTAGGCGGTGGCGACAATCACGCTCATATCTTTTCTCTCGGCACGGATGTGCTCGATCAGGTCCCAGAATTGTTTGCGAGAGAGGGGATCGACACCGGTGGTCGGCTCGTCCAGGATGAGCAGGTCGGGATCGTGGATCAGCGCACAGCACAGGCCGAGTTTCTGTTTCATGCCGCCCGAAAGTTTTCCCGCCGGGCGCGACAGGAAAGGCTGCAGGCCCGTGCCGGTCGTCAGCTCGTCGATACGGCGGCGGCGCTCGGCCGCATCATGGCCGAACAGGCGGCCGAAGAACTGCAGGTTCTCCTCAACCGACAAGGTCGGATAGAGGTTCTTTCCCAAGCCCTGCGGCATGTAGGCGATGCGTGGACATATCGTGTCGCGGTGGGAGGTGCTGGTCATGTCACCGCCTAACACGTCCACCCTGCCCTGCTGTACGGCACGCGCACCGGCCAGGAGTGCCAGCAGGCTTGACTTGCCCACGCCGTCAGGGCCAACCAGGCCGACCATGCAGGCGGCCGGTAAATCCAGGGTTATGTCGTCGAGTGCCAGTGTCTTGCGGTATCTCAGACTGACATTCGCCAAGCGTACGACCGCCGGTGCGGAGCTTGGTGTGTCAGCATTCACTGCGGAACCTTTGTCGCTAATTCGGTCGGCCATTGCGCCTGAGCGTCGAGCTTGATCCAGGCCATGCCCGGGAGGCCGGTCTTGACCAGCTTCAGGTTTTTTTGCAGCAACTCGGGATCAATCTGGGCCTTCACACGGAACATAAGTTTCTGCCGTTCGCTGGCGGTTTCCACCGTTTTCGGTGTGAATTGCGCGGTGCTGGCCACAAACGTCACCTTGCTCGGAATCACATACTGCGGTGCAGCGTCGAGCACGATGTGCACCTCGCTGCCCAGTGCCAGTTTTCCGGCGACGGCTTCAGGGGCAAAGAACGTCATATAAACGTCAGAAAGGTCCACCAGGTTCAGTACCTTGCCTCCGGCAGCCAACACCTCGCCCGGCTGGGCAATGCGGTACTGCACACGCCCATCCCGTGGTGCGGTGAGCGCACTGTCGTCTATGTCGGCCTTGATGCGCGTGACGGTAGCCTCGACCGCGGTGATGGCAGAGCGTGCGCTCACCACCTGTGTGCGTGCGGCAACGATGGCGGCCTGCGCGGCGTCCGCCTGTGCCTTGGCGGCGACAACGGCAGCCTGAGCGCTTCGCATCCGTGCCCGGTCATCGTCGAGTTCCTGCTCCGACGAAGCGCCTTCGCGGGTCAGAGTCTCCGAGCGCGAAAGACGCCGCCGTGCGGCATCGAACTCACTCTCGCGTTGCGCTACAAGGGCCAGCACCGCCTGCCGATCGCTTTCGCGCATGGCCACCTGCGCCTCGGCACTGGCGACGGCGGTGATGGACTGGTCCTGCCGCGCCCGCGCTTCATCGCGTTGCGCCTCGAGTGTCTGCACCTGCATATGGGCCAGTGTCTGGCCTGCCGTGACAAAGTCGCCCTCGCTGACCAGAATGTCCTGCACACGCCCGGCGAGTTTTGCGGCTACATCGATTTCCGTGGCTTCGAGGCGGCCATTGCCGCTGACAAAGCCCTTACCGGGACCCTTGGGGCGCAGCATCTGCCAGGCTACCAGACCAGCCACGATTAGGGTCGCAATGACTACAGCCGGAATTAACCATTGCTTCCATTTCTGCAAAAACGGGGCGACCGGCGGGTGAGCCGATGCAGCAATCGGCGCTGTGTCCGTTGCCGCAACAGGCGAGGTTGCCGTAACGGTGACCGGTGGTGGGGTGGCGGAATTCATTGGCTGTTCGTGCCTCGTGTGGAGTTAGGGGTGTCGCCTGCCGTCAGCGAAACAAAATTCATCGAACCGCCACCGAGGGCCGCGTACAGACTGACGCGGCTGGTCAGTAAAGCTCGGCGAATCTGCACGACCTGCTGCTCGGCGGCGAGCAAATCTCGCTGGGCATCAAGCACGTCGAGAAAAGCGGCCGCCCCATTGTCATAGCGCAATTGGGACAGCCGCGCTCGCTCGGTCTGAACCGCCAGGGCTGTCTGCACGATGGTTGACTGCTCGGTCAGCCATCGGCGCGCCGACAACGCATCGGCCACGTCGCGGAAGGCGCTCTGCACGGTTTTCTCGTAATTGGCCACCGCCAGGTCACGGCGCGCTTCGGTCAGACTCAGGTTGTTCCGCCGTCGATCGCCATCGAAAATCGGCAGTGAGATGCTCGGCGAGAAGATCCATGCCAGGCTCCCCGAGGCGAACAGACCGTCAAGTTCGGCGCTGGCCGTACCCAGTGAGCTGGTCAGGGTTACGCGAGGAAAGAAAGCGGCGCGTGCTGCGCCGATATTTGCATTCGTGGCTTTTAACTGGTGTTCTGCCGCGACAATATCGGGCCGCTGGATCAGCAGGTCGGATGGCAGTCCGGCGCCCAATTCGACCGGCAAGTACTGTTCATCAAGGTGCTCCGGCACGAGGTGGAGATCGACGGGAGCACCGACCAGCAGCGTCAACGCATGCCACTGAGCCGCGCGCAATTGTTCGAGCTGGGCACCCAGCGCCTGGGCTTGGGTAAGCAGTGTCTGCACCTGGGTCAGGTTGAGCCGCGAGGTCGATCCGACTTCCACGCGGCGCGTGAAAATGCGCAAGGATTCAGCGCGGCTGACAATTGTCCGGCGCGCCAGTACAAGACGCTCGTCCAATTCACGCAAGCTCAGGTAACTGTTGGCGACCTGCGCGACCAGTCCAATGGCGGCAGCACGTCGAGCTGCGTCGGTGGCCAGATAGTTCTCCAGGGCTGCATCCTTCAGATTGCGGACGCGGGCCCAGAAATCGATCTCCCAGCTTGCCTGGCCCAACGCTACCTGGTACTGGCTGCCCACCAAAGACTTGCCGGTCGGGCTCAGGTCTGCGGGAATGCGTGAACGGTCCAAGCCGGCCTGGGCGCCGATGGCGGGAAACTGCTCGGAGCGCTGGATGCCGTAAATGGCGCGCGCTTCCTCCACGCGCAGCACAGCGGTACGCAGATCGCGGTTGTTATCCAGCGCCAGCGCGATCACAGCCTGAAGCTGCCGGTCGGTGAAATATTCGCGCCAGCCGATGGCCGCAACGCTTACGCCTTCCTGCATGGCGTTGTTCGCATAGAACGCGGATACCGGCAAGGCCGGAACTTCGTAGGGCGGTGCCATTGAGGCACAGCCGGCCAGAAGCAGAGCGACGGTAGCAACCGTGACGGGCAGACGTGTAACACGGTGCATCCGATGGAGCGGTGGGATAGTGTTCATCGTTCTCCTGACTGGGGGTGTACTTCGAAAGCCCGGAAATTCTTTAGTCCGCCTCACATTGGACTGCATCAACGAATCGCATATTGTATGTTGTGTATGTAATGATTTGTTTTTAAAGAATATAAATGATAACGCGGGATTGAGCTCAGATCAACGATCAGTTGTTTTTTGCTTCATTTCCCAGGACTCGGCACAGAATCTCTTTTAAGTTGGCCATTGTGTATGGTTTTTGCAAAAAGGCTTGAGGGAACTCGACATGATCACCGCTCATCGCCTTGTTCTCATCGTAGCCGCTGGACAGAATTGCCGGAAGGTGAGGCTTAATTTCACGGAGAGCGGCGATGGTTTCCCAGCCGTCCTTACCCGGCATCGACAGATCGGTGAGAAAACATTTGATAGTGTCCCGATGATTTTGAAGCAGGGCAAAGGCCTCGTCTCCACTTGCCGCTGCAAAAACAGTAAAACCTATGTGTTTGAGCAAGGACTCAGCTATATTACGCACTATGCCGTCGTCGTCCACCAACAGTACAGCGCCTCCTGCCTCAAGTCCCCCTTGTTTTATCGGGGTCTCATTTCGCCGGAGAGCCACATCCACGAGACGGGGGACAAATACCCCGAAGCTGCTTCCGGCACCAACCGCAGTCTTCACACTGATCATCCCACCCCATGCTTTGATAATCCCTATGACCACTGCCAGGCCCAGGCCTCTGCCGATAGCCTTTGTTGAATAAAAAGGATCGAAAATTTTATCCACCTCCTCTGCGGACATTCCACATCCTGTATCACTCACTTCAAGACAGGCAAAGGTCGTGGCGGCAGGCACCCAACCGGTAGGAAAGACATGAGTTCTGGGAATGCGGGATGCCGGAAGAGTTTTTGTCACCACTTTAACTTCACCTCCGCCGGCACGGCCTCTCATGGCCTCCCAACCATTGGTGATTAAACTGGCCAGGACATGCTTTATCTGGTTCGCGTTGGCGCGAACAACCGGGCCGGGAAATACGAGGTCGATCTGTAAGGTAATATAATCGGGAGTGACGGATTCAATCTCAGGCATATTCCGGCGACACATCTCTGAAAGGTCCAGAGGTTCCAGATTGACATTGTTCTGGCCGAGATAGGCCAGCAATTGCCTGTTTACCTCTGAGGATCGATGAATCGCCTGTATGGCTTTGATCACGTTCTTTCGGGGATCCGCATCAGTCGCCAGGCCGTCCAGAGCCAGCTCCAGATTACCCAGCACCACATGAAATTGGTTGTTAAAAAGATGCGCTATGACCGTCGCCATCCGTTCCAGGCTCTCGGCCTTCCGGATGCGATGATTCCTGGCTTCGAATTTGATTCGTTGTGCTTCTGCCAACTTACGCTCGGTGATATCACTCAATACAACCCGGTGCGCAGGCGCGCCTTCATGGTCCTGTGTTGAGGACGCCATTAGATGCACCCAGAAGGTCGTACCATCTTTTTTGACCATCCGCAGATCACATTTCTGGTGTTCGCCGGGTTGCTCCGGGTGCGTCTGTGCCGTTCTGCCCCTTGGTGCCCAGGCCTCTCTAAACCGCTTGCGGAACAGGTAGTATTGGTCCTGGTCCTCATGAAGTATATACCTGGAGATTGGCTGCATGATTAACTCTTCCCGGGTTACCCCCAGCAGATCGGCGGCAGTAAGATTGGATTCCATGATCAGTCCATTTTCATTGATGGTGCAGTAGCCCACCGGCGCCATGTCATAGAGGTCGAAATAACGCCTCCGGGCGGCATCCAGTTCCACTTGGTTCTGGCGCAATTGCTGGTTCTGTAACTCGAGTTCAATCTGATGCACCTGCAACTCCTGGATAACCTGCCCGGTTTCTCCGGACAGCTGACCATCCTGACTTACCGGTGACTTAGCAATTTTTTCCTGAAGGATTTTTTCAGCCATTCTGCGTAGATCCTGCCCAGGATCGATTGGTTGCAAGCTATACGTGTTCGTCGAAGAGGTGGCTTGTTTGGAGTGTTTATCAATGCTAATCATTGAGGACCCCGTTTGACAAATCTTCGATTCTCATATCAATCCCGTTCTCACTAGCGCCACTATCTACCCTGTATAATTTACCAAATCTGTAGAGATCATGAGCCATTTTTAAGGAGAAGAGAAGGAGTCCGTTCTTTTTCGTTTCTGAAATTGCGAACAATGAACAGCCCGCAGGGCAATTCCCTGCGGGCCGGTGAACATTGGACTGGCTCGACTGTCTATCTAGTCTCAGTTGTGGTGGTGCTGGTCTTTTTTTCCATCATCGGATTTTCGCTTGTGGTCGTCGTGGTTTTCCGAACCACAACTTTGTCAGCGACCATGCGACTGCCCTCGGTGGTGTAATAAACCGTCACCGGCAGCCCGGATTTTACAGTCTCCATGGAAACGGGCATACCTCTTTCGTCAACATACGTTGTTTTCTTCGTGTAGCTGTAGTGCATCGGGGATGAACTGGTTTCAGACCGAATCACCAGGCTGTCGGGGCTGACCTCGGTGATTGTCCCCGCGTTTTCTGTTGTTGTAACGGTTGTTCTGTCCTGGGCAAATACTCCACATGGCATAATCATAACGGTCATTGCGACTACGAACAGCATCATTTTTTTCATGGCATTCTCCTTTTGTATGAGATTTAAAGCATTCGATGTAACACTGCGATTCTTCCTACCCGGTCTTGTCTTAAACCTCAGATTTTGATCTGTTGTTCGTTCAGGTAGTTGAAACCTGCAGAGCCATTCCCTGCAAGCAGCTGAATTTTGAACCGGTCTCAGATTAACGTTGGATTTCGGTCGTGGTTGTTGTCTTCTGCTCCTGGATCACCGGTCTTTCGATTGTGGTCGAGGTCGTCGTTTCTTTTTTGGGTGTCGATGCACAAGCGCCAGTGACTGCGACCATCACCAGAAGAACAAAATAGGTAAGAATCATTCTTTTTTTCATTGCGGTTAGTCCTCTCTGTATGTTTATTAATGAATCATTTTAGTACCTTTTAAATAGTTTCAAGCGCTCTTCCACCCATCACGGATGGTGCTGAGAAGAATGGCAGAAAACTATTTTGTGAAGGTACTCGTCCCCATCAAGGGGGGTAACTAAAAGGGGTACTGAAAGAGATTCAGTCTATCGGGGTCGGGATTCGGCTCCTCTGCAACTGAGATCAGCCGAGGGTAACAAAGGAAGGCTTTTTACCCCGGAAACTCCGATAGTCAGATTCGAACCGGTAGCATCTTTTCTCCTGAAGACATCACTGAATCCGGCAGACTCATTCCGGATGTCTTAATTACCTCCTCCTCCAATATGCATTCTTTATGCCAGGTATTCAAACCTGGCAACACATCAGTCATCATATTGATATTTAGGCATTATGAGCCGAAGGAGTATTTGGAGGGCCGCTGTCAACAGCCAAAGAAGAGAGGTCTTATTTGCCCAAGTGATCATATGTGACCTCTTGGGACTGGGGGAAATTTTAAATATGAGAGCATGCAACACGGAAGAAGCTCAACAGTGACATGACGGAATCACCGGTTCTCGCCTTTTTCTTACAGCTCCAGCTGAGCACCGACTTCAATGACCTGATTGGAGGGGATGTCGAAAAAACCGGCGGCATCCATGGCGTTGTACGAAAGTATGAGGAAGAGATGTATGCGCCATTTGCTCATGCCGGGTTTGACGCCGAAGAAGGAGAAATCCGCTACCAGTAAGAGGGCGATGGTGCAGAGCATCAGCAGCCAGTTGACGGGCCCCGGTGATCACGGACTAAGAGGCGATGATGGGTGCTGCAAGGATAACCATGGGGATAATGGCCCAGTGCGGAACCATGGCGTAGAACGGATGGTCAGTAATCTCCGGATTATTCTATGTGTGCTTTAGCCGTCTGGAGGGCACTATCTCTATCTTTTATAAACAGCCTCCACTTCATTTTTGATGAATGGATACCTGCTTTTTTGTCCTGACCTCTGCAGTAATACCAGTGTCCAAAGCGTTCGACCGTAGAAAAGGGATGATTTTTAGTACAGAACAACCCGCAAGGATTAATCTCCTTGTAAAAAACGGTTTCATCCGGGTCTTCATCATAAGACATGTTTTTAGGCAGTGCGATTTGAGATACATCCACCTTCCGTGCTTCCTGTTCATCCAGCCAGTCTGAAATTTTCATGTGTTTTTTCTCCTGCGGAAATCTTATCAGCGGTACTGAAACCCTGTAGTATTTAGTAATAGTTGGGGAGAACCTTGAAAATGATAAGACCCATCCCGTTACGGATACTTCAAAAGTCCTTCTCGTCTCACTTATTATTATCGCCAGATGGAGGTGGTCTCCTGGCTATTTTGTAGAACACCTCAACATGATTTTGAGACTCGTCGTCCAGTTTCAAATATGAGGGAAGAAGCACAAGGCCGACAGATATCTTCCCGTCAGTGGTAATATTTTCCAAGGGGATTTTTTCCGTATAGATGGTTTGAATGTCCTTGAGAGCCAGACTGCCTCCCATAACCTTTACCATATCAGGAATTATGCGGACATCCTGCAGAATTAGGCCGGCCAGTAGCTTGCCGGCCCAATCCGGCTGAATGGGCAGCTTTTTCTGATCCATCACGTCGAGATTCACCGCGAGTACCTGTGGTTCCACCTGCTTGAGAGCAATACCCGGCGGCAGAACGATACTGTCCCTGGCAATGGCAATCTGATTGCTGCCTGCCACCGCGTTGGCCAGATCAAGCTTGACCTTCACCTGATCGGGCCGGACGGACCTGACCAGCGCCCCCGACCCGCTGAGTTGGAGCGTGACGCTGCTCGCGGATGTGGCCAAAAGCTCCATCTTCGGACCCCGGTTCATGAACTCCACCGGCACCTCCAGGGTTACGAAGGTCTCAAATCCCCGGGCAAAGCTAAACCAGATACCGGTTATACCAACCAGGCAGATGATGGCAGCAAGGCCCAGCTCCATTGTCTGTTGCCTGGTCCCATTTGCGGCAGGTTCCGTGCCGGCATGTTCACGCAGCACCCGATCCAGATCAATACTGTCCTTGATGATGATGATCACTCGGTCCTTAAACACCGTGACCTCACCCCGCTCCTCGGAAACCACGATGACCAGGGCATCGGTCTTCTCGGCCAATCCGAAAGCGGCACGATGCCGTGTGCCGAAGTGAGCGGGCAGATCGTTACTTTTCGAAAGAGGGAGAATGGCGGCGACCTCCACGATCTGATCCCCCTGGATTACTGCGGCACCGTCATGCACCGGTGTTCCATGCCAGAAAATACTCAAAAGCATCTCCCGTGAGAGTTTCCCTTGCCAGGAAACTCCACCGTGCACCACTGTTTCGATCCCTTTTTTCAGCGGCAGGACAATCAGCGCCCCCAGTTTGAGCCGGGCCAGTTCGTAGACGCTTTCCACTATGATTTCTATCGGAGTCCGGATCTGACGTTGGGGAATGCCCCAGAAGAAGGACTTGAAACTGCGGGCTTGCAGGACACCGGCAATTTCATTGCGAAATACGATTATGATTATCAAGGCAGCGGCCGCAATAATGCCCTGCATGGCCCAGCTGGTAACGATAAGGCCCATGCTCATCGCCATCCGTTCCAGGATCCAGAGCATGGCGATGGCAATGGCCATCCGAATCACGTTAGTACCCCTGAAAAGCACGTAGAGCCTGAACAAAATATAGCTATTGAGGAGGATATCGACGATATCCTGCCAACGCAGGCCAGCCAGAGATTGTATCAGCGGCTCCATGAAGTTAATCCGTTACACTGAATCGTAAGATATATAAAAGCTTGTCGCTCTCATCAGTGACATCGACCTGCCATGGCCCTTTGTCTGCATCCCTGAGCTGCATACTGGAGAAGGACGACCAACGAGGCGGGTTGAGCGTAAGCTGTTTTGCGGAAATCAGGTTTCCTCTGTGATACCATTTATGATGAATAACCGTTTGTTTCACCACCTGGTCAAACTCCGTGAAACATGAGATCCGGCCCAGGTCAATGGAAAAGACGACAGCCTGATTGTCTGGTGTAAGTTTTTGAATTGACTCGCACATGACGGCTTTGACCAGCGCCGGGCCTGAAGAGGGGACAGAAACCTCCTGGCTCCATGCGGCATCAGGAGCGTCAAACACGACAGCCAGGCTAACAATGAAGCACAATTTCCGAAATGGTATTTTCATGGACTTTTCACCAACAGCCGCCTGGTTGGTTTTTGCCCCGCATGGCAGTATCGTGGTCTGCAGGTTAAAACGTATCAGTACTCTTGCGTCCTAGGCTGCGTCGGATTCTTTTTTGTAACCTATATCTTCAGCCCCCGAATTTTTGAGTATATCCTTAGCCTTATTTTTCCAATCCTTATCGTCAGCGTGGATGGAAAGCAGAATCCCGCCTTTCTTGATCCGCCCTTCAAAGAGGCTGGCCTCATACTCGGGAATGCCCATGCCGATCAGAGCTCCAGCTATCCCCCCGACCATTCCTCCACTGCCGGCTCCAGCAAGGGCGACCATGATGGGGCCTGCAGCAAGGAAGGGTCCAAGACCCGGGATGGCCAAAAAACCGATCCCCATCAGCCAACCTAAAGCGCCGCCGACAATCGCACCGGTTCCGGCTCCTGTCGCTGCCCCCTCAGGCGCCTTGGTTTCCTTTTCAACAGCGAACTCTTTGGTTCCTCCACTCTCAGGCAGCAGGACCGAAATATCCTCGTTGCGGAAGCCTGCATCTTTCAATTCCTGGACTGCCCGTTCAAGCATTGGCCGCCGTGGATAGATTCCATAAACTGCAATGTTTTTAGTAACCATTACGTATCCTCTCCTTTTAATTTACGTGCCTTCTTGAGGAGCACATTCACTTACGCTCTTAACTTTACCGTTTCCTTCAAGCTCAAGCCTTCCATCTCTCGATCAGAATCCCCCCTCATCCCTTGAGAAATACGCCCCATCTCATTCTCCTTCCCAGATAGTACCTTGGATAAGATTTTTGTGTTTGATACCACTCCTTCCCCATATTTGATAAATTGAAAGAGTTGCTTGCGTTTAATTTGGGTGAGATCCTGGAATTCAAGGCTGAAATTCATGATTATTGTTGATGATAAGGCAAGGGAAATTGCTCTATTGCTGCTACGGATCAATCTGCCATGAAGTCCTTCGACCGAGGTTCCCAGTTCGCAGTTCAAGAGCTCGATCTTATAAATTTGGATGAGCAGTTTATCAAAGCTAGCCAGGCATTTACATGAAATACCCGCCTCGCTGATATCTACTACCTCTGCCAGAACATCCTCACTAATGGACAATATATTCTTATTCATCTTGTAGCGAGGATGTTTCCTTCGTTCATTTTTGGTGGAACTGTCAAAAACGAGGTCATTGAGTTGTTGCTGATATTTTTCCATCATACCCTCCTGGTTTATAGACTATTTTCAATTGTGCAATTACTGTACCAGGTTTTAAACACTTGAATAATATTATTCATCATTCTATTATTTAAGAATAATATTCAAAAAATGACCATGCAGGTTGCATTATCGACTGCTATAAAGCAAGGGTCATATTTACCCGTGCGGTCATATATGACCCCTTATTTTGGAGAGTTGGGGAGAATGGAGAAAAATGTGCAGTCTTGAACAAAGGAAGAGAGACAATCCAGCCCTGAATTTTTTACGGAAAGCATATCTTCATTACATCCCGGAAGGTTGTCACAAAATGCACGCTAATACCTTCTCTGATATGCTGCGGCAGCAGATCGAAGTCATCCTGGTTTTCTCTCGGCAGAATAACGTGTTTGAGCTTTGCCCTGATCGCTGCGATGATCTTTTCTTTCAACCCGCCGATGGGCATGACAAGGCCGCTCAGGGTCAATTCTCCGGTCATAGCCATGTCACCGCTCATTGCCTTTCCAATTGCCAGGGAGTACAGGGAACAGGCCATGGTAATACCTGCGGATGGGCCGTCCTTCGGGGTTGCCCCGGCGGGAACATGCAGGTGAATGAGATTTGTTTTGAAAAATTCTGACGCACTGATGTTATCTTTCAGAATAAAACGGACATAACTATAGGCAATTTCAGACGACTCTATCATGACCTGGCCGAGTTGACCTGTCTGCTTGAACCCCGGCTGCCCTGTTGGGACAGCAATGGATTCGATATGAAGGGTTACCCCGCCCATACCCGTGTAGGCAAGACCGGTGATGACGCCCACTTTGGCTTTTTTAAAGGCGTTATCTTCTATGAAGTATCGTTTTCCCAGGAGGCCAGGAAGATTATCCGTATGGATCCGGACACTTTTTTCAGGATTGCCGACAATCTCTTTTGCCGCCTTGCGGAGGATCTTCTTGATACAGTTTTCCAGACCCCTGACCCCTGCTTCCCGGGCATAACCATCAATAATCGTCCCTAACACCGGCTTCGAAATAACAACCTGTTTTGCAGTCAGGCCATGTATTTTCAGTTGCTTCGGAATCAGATGCCTGCGGGCGATTTCAACCTTTTCGGCCTGGATATATCCAGGGAGCCGGATGATCTCCATCCTGTCAAGTAATGGTCGCGGAATAGTGTCGATCTGGTTTGCAGTACAGATGAAGAGAACCTTGGACAAATCGAACCGGACATCCAGGTAATGGTCGAGGAAATTCTGGTTCTGCTCCGGATCCAGGACTTCAAGGAGAGCCGAGGCCGGGTCTCCTTGGAAGCTGGCCCCGATCTTGTCCACTTCGTCAAGCATTATCAATGGGTTGGACGTCTTGCAGGTCCTGATGGCCTGAAGGAATTTACCGGGAAGGGCTCCGATATAGGTCCGGCGATGGCCTTTGATCTCTGCCTCATCACGCATGCCGCCCAGCGAAAATCGATAATATTCACGGTCGAGACTTCTGGCAATGGACTGGCCTATGGAGGTTTTTCCGACCCCGGGAGGACCTGTCAGCAGAATAATAGAACCGGAAAGGCTGCCCTTGAGGATACCAACAGATATAAGTTCCAGGATACGGTCTTTAACATCTTCGAGACCGAAATGATCGTGATTAAGGATCTTCGCGGCCTTAATTATATCATAACTGTCTTTGGTATAGATTCCCCAGGGAAGAACGGTCAGCCAGTCCAGATAAGCCCTGGATACGTTGAATTCAGCAGATGCAGGCCCAAGGAGTTTCAACTTTTCCAGTTCTTCCTCGATCCTTTCGCTCGCCTCTTCCGTTAAGGTCAGACTTTCCAGGCGCAGCCGGAACTTTTCAATCTCACTTTGGGTATCGTCCTTGAATATCCCGAGTTCCTTCTTTATCTCCTGTAACTGCTGTCTCAGGAAAAATTCCCGTTGCTGCTTTGACAGTTGTTCTTCGATCCGTTTGGAGATCTGGGCCTTCAGTTTTGCGATCTCGACTTCTTTTTTAAGAAGCACCAGGACCTTTTCAATGCGGATCCTGATATCTGCTTCTTCCAGTATCTGTTGAAGCTCCACACCGGAGGAGGTCGTCATTGAGGCGGCAAAATCAGCAAGCGAGCCCGGGTCGCTGACGTTGATCCGTTCGATAAGGACCGACAGTCCTTCCCGGAAAAGGGGTGTCATTGTAGCCAATTCCTTGATACAGTCGATGATCGCTCCCGAATATGCCTTGATTTCTTCTGTACTCTCAATCCGTTTCTCCAGCCAGTAATGGACCCTGGCCGTAGTGAATGTCTTACCGATGGTCAACTCCTCGACATCGAAGCGTTCAAGGGCCTGGACCAGGACCTGCATAGGCGCATCTTCTGTGGGATCGGCTACGTTAATAATCCGGGCCGCAACTCCTACCTGAAAAAAGTCGGATATATTTTCCGGTACATGCTGCTGGGTATCCTCGGTTGGCCGAACGAGGAGAAGCCCCAGATACATAAGCCGTGAGTGTTCCTTCGCCTCATAGATAATCTTTTGAATCTGCGGATTATCAATGGCTATCGGTCCCATCATTTTCGGAAACATGGGCCGGACATAGAGTGGCAAAACCAGGATCGCATCCGGCAGGAAATCTCTGGATACAACCAAGGCTCCTGCCTTGTCTTCCCGGGAGGCTTCGTTTGGAGTTTCGATTCCAGCGGGCGTCAAAGTTGTTGATTCTTCAATCATGTTTTATCTCCTCAGTACGGAATGGTCGCTCCAGACAGACGCTCGCAGGGGATCGTTTTTTAAGGTCCGTCGCTTTCAGTTATACACATCCGTTGCCAGGATTTTCATACGCATTCTCCGTGGCTGATCTGCAACCACTCATCGTGCTGCAGATCGTCGACAGCCTTTTGAATTTGCCTGCACACTTCTTTGGGCAGTTTGATGCCACATGCTTTTTCATATGTTTCTTCGTCAAACTCACGGCCATATTCGACATAAAAATCGAGCCCAGTAAAATCAGGCTCTCGTGTTTTTATCAATTCAAATTTATTCATAATTACTTCCCTTCTTTGCGATGAGCGTATGTATTTGTTAGTGCAATTATTACGCCAGGATTCAAGTCAACTACACGGCACCTGTCATTCTGTTTTTTACTTTCCTTTCAGACCTCAATGATGTCCCTCGCTCTTGAAAAACAGAATACCGAGTGGCGGTACAGTTAAGGAAAGAGAATAATATCTTCCATGATACGGCACAGTCATTGCGTCAACACCTCCAAGATTACCCTGTCCGCTGCCCCCGTATTCACCGGCATCGCTATTCAGCATTTCTTTCCAGTATCCTCCTCTCGGGACACCCACTCTGTAGTTATAACGCGTAACCGGGGTAAAATTGCAGACGACCAATATGGAGTCGCCTGGCGTCTTTCCTTTTCTCAGAAAGCTGATAAGACTTTTTTCCCAGTCGGTGCAGTCCACCCATTCAAAACCTGCAGGTTCAAAGTCGACCTCGTACAAAGCAGGTTCCCCTCTGTAGAGAATGTGCAGATGTTTCAACCAGCTTTGAACGCCCTGATGCCGTGGCAATTGCAGGAGATGCCAATCCAGGCTGTTTTCATGGTTCCATTCCCGCCGCTGTCCGAATTCGGCCCCCATAAACAGCAGTTTTTTCCCTGGATGCGCGTACATAAATCCGAGCAGAAGTCGCAGATTGGCAAATTTCTGCCAGTCGTCTCCCGGCATCTTGTTCAACAGAGAACCCTTCCCGTAGACCGCTTCGTCATGAGAAAGAGACAGCATGAAGTTTTCGGTGAAGGCATAGAGGATGCTGAAGATAAGCTGATTATGGCGATATTTTCTGAAAACCGGATCTTTCGAGAAATAATCCAGGATATCGTGCATCCAGCCCATATTCCACTTCATGCCAAAGCCAAGACCTCCCGTATAAGCGGGTCTTGAGACCATCGGCCAGGCCGTTGATTCCTCGGCTGTGGTCTGGACATCGGGAAACTCCCGATAAATCTCCTCATTCAGTTTTCTTAAGAATGAAATCGCTTCAATATTTTCTTTTCCCCCATGGACATTCGGGATCCATTTCCCCTCCTTCCGGCCATAGTCGAGATAGAGCATCGATGCCACTGCGTCGATCCTGAGCCCGTCTGCATGGTATTTCTCGAGCCAGAATACGGCGCTGCTGCCGAGAAACGCCCGTACTTCATTACGGCTGTAATTGAAGATATAACTGTTCCAGTCAGGATGAAAACCTTTCCTGGGATCCGCATGTTCATAGAGATGAGTCCCGTCAAAAAAGACCAGGCCGTGCAGGTCGTCGGGGAAATGTGAAGGAACCCAGTCAAGAAACACCCCGATGCCCTGCTGATGCAGGCAGTCGATAAGAAACATAAAGTCCTGCGGTGTTCCGTACCGGCTCGTAGGAGCAAAATACCCTGTAGTCTGATACCCCCATGAGCCGTAAAAGGGGTGCTCCATGATCGGCGTAAACTCAACATGCGTAAACCCCATTTCTCTCACGTATTCAGGGAGATATTTTGCCATTTCCCGATAGGTCAGCGGGCGGTTGTTTTCTTCGGGTACTCTTCTCCATGACCCGGGGTGCATTTCATACACCGCAAGGGGGCAAGACAAGGAATTGTTTTTTCGGCGGGTTTTCATCCAATCCGTATCCTGCCAGTCGTAATCCAGATCCGACACCACGGAGGCGGTCTTCGGAGCAACCTGCCAGAGAAAGGCAAAGGGGTCACCTTTATCGGCACGATAGTCTTTATACCGAGAGACAATATGATACTTATAGAGAACATCTTTGCCGATTCCGGGGATAAAGCCCTCCCAGATTCCTGTATCATCCGCTCTGACCTTCAACGGGTGCGATGCTGTATCCCATTCATTAAAATCGCCGGTAACTGATACCTCTGTCGCATTTGGAGCCCAGACCGCAAAGTGGATTCCTTTTTGACCAGCCACCGTCATTCTGTGAGAGCCCAGCTTTTCATACAGCCTGAAATGACTTCCCTCTTTAAACAAATAGATGTCCTGATCTGTGAGTGTGCTGACATCGTGTAGAATTTTTGGATGGTCCAACATTTTTCCCCTTTCACATCAGGTTGTTGTTAGTATATGTATTTTAGTGGCTCAACCTTTGCCAGGGCTATAGAGCAGGGCTACCGGAAAGGTACGCAACAGAGGCGCCACCATCAGCACAACCTGGCCGTCCTGCCGGATGGGGCGGTGCTCTTCCCCGGTAAAAATATTGAAATACGTTTCTGGCATGGCGTTCTCCGGCAGGCAGATACGGGTTTGCCTCCATACCGCCTCGGCGATTTCCGTGTAGGGAGCATCGTTATCGGGCAGAAGCGAGGCAAAAAAACGGGGCGCAACGGCAATGAGACGCTGCCCGGCCCGACAACGGCTGAGTACACAGAGATGCTGCTCGGCTTCTCCGGAGACTGCCAAAGGCTCGTAGGTGCCTTCCGAAAAGATGTCAGGGTACTTTGTCCGAAACAGCAGGGTCCTGCTGGTGACAAAAAGCTTGGCCCGGCCATCGGTCAGGGTGGCAAGCAGGGCGGCCAGTTCCGGCACTGATGGCTTATCATCGGCAAAAATGAGTGCAAGGTCGCCAAGCAGGTTCTGGTTTCGACCAAAATCGACGGGACGCCTGTTGTCCGGATCAACCAGGCTGAAATTCCAGAGCTCATTGCCCTGGTAGATATCCGGCACTCCTGGAACTGTTAGTTTGAGCAGGACCTGGGAGAGGGAGTTAAGCAGGCCCAAGCAACTGATCCTTTTGCAAAAATCCGCAAAATCGACAAGAAAACGGTTGGCAGGTTGCGGTTGTAACAGGGCCGAAAGAAACGAGGTCAGAGCCTCCTCATAGGCAGGGTTGGGGTTGAGCCAGGAAGTGAAGACCTTGGCCTCTCGCACCGCCTTGAGCATATAGGCGTCAATACGCTCCCGATACTGGTCGAGTTCCTGTCCTTCGGGAGCAGAGAGAGGCCAGGTGCCCAGCAGGGTCTGATAAGTGAAATACTCGTCATTCCGCGTTGGTGCGTCATGTCCATTCAGACGACGTGTATGCCGGCGGTTAAGCTTCATCCAGAGTTTGACCCGTCGTTTCCAGAGATTAGGGATCTCGCTCAGCACATTGAGACGGGCCCGTACATCCTCGCTGCGCTTGCTGTCGTGGGTCGACGTGGTGAGCATGGATTGAGGCCAAGAGTGTTGCCGGATTTTGTTGGCCTGATGAAATCCCATTCTGGAGACCCGGAAGGAGCGCGGTTCACCTCCTACCTCGTTTAAGGAGAGCAGGCGGCAATCGCGGTAGAAAACCGTATCCTCCTGGGCCTTGGCCATGACCGGTGCCGTATACTGCTGGAATTTCATGGCGAAGCGGGAGACCATATTCTGGATACGGCGGCTGTCTGATTTTTTTATCTGGAGAAGGGAGTTGTGGACAAAGTCGAAGATAGCCGGGTCTACGACCGGGTTGCGGCGTTTTGCCTCGGTCACGGCCCATTCCACATAGCGGCGGTCCTCCGCACCCACCCTCTTTGGGGTCACATAGGTCCGGTAGATGGGGAAGCAGGCTACTACCTCGGTGAGCGCCTCCCGCAGACCGATAAGGGTGAAATCCCGGGTTTGGCGATCCTGTTCCGCAATGCGCAGCAGCAGGTTGGACAACACGGTCAGTTCGCTGGCCAGGTGTGTTTTAATGATCAGCCTTTTTACATCATAGAGCCGTTCGGCATATTCGGTACTTTCTCCGGTACAGAAGCGATAGATCTGGGAGAGGGGCTTTTCGCCGGCGGGGTTGATAAAGAGGCCGTTAACTAGATTGGCGAAGTCATAACCGGTGGTGCCGTGAATCGGCCAATCCCTGGGAAGCTCTTCATGAATGGCCAGTATCTTCTCGGCCACCAGGTAAAAGCTCCCCTTCTGGTCTCCGGTTAGGGGGAAATGCCTGCTAATCTCGGCCCGCAGCCGGTCATAGTAGCCCCGGGGGTCGAAGAGGCCGTCAGGGTGATCGATGCGCAACCCCTGAACGAAGCCTTTTTCAATGAGGGTGAAGAGGAAGCGATGTGTTGCGGCAAAGACCTCGGTCTGCTCCTGGCACAGACCGGCCAGGGAGTTGACGTTGAAGAAGCGGCGGTAGTTGATCTCGTCCGCCGCAACCCTCCAGAAGGCGAGACGATATGCCTGTTTTTCCAGAAGAAGGTGCAGCAGGTCATATCCTTTTCCCGGGGTTTTAGGGGTATTGAAAAAGGCCAGGCTGCAGGCGATGGCTTCCCGGACACTTTTTTCCAAAGAGAGCAGGGCCAGCTCACGTTTGATCTCCGCCTGTCTCTCACTGCGCCCTGCACGGCGGTGCCTGCCTGTCGTCTGTCGTCCCGGCAGTTGCCGGCAATCGGTGATCAGCTGATGCAGCCGGGCTGTTAATGGAGCAGTGTTGCTTGGGTCTTCCTGGACGAATACAAGAGCCATAGTGAGAATCTGCGGATAGGTCTTCGGGTCAATGGGCAACAGGTGTTCATAGTAGCGGGCGGTAAAACTCCCCTGCTCTTTAGAATAAGTGAGCTCAATCTCTCCTCGATCCAAGACCTTGCCGTAATAGTCCCCCAGGATGGGCAGCAGAATCTTGCCGAGAAGGATTCTGGAGGCCGGCTGCCAATCGATGTCGAAATAGATCGCATAGGGTGAGGCCGGGCCGTTTTCGAGAACATCGAGCCACCAGGCGTTGTCGCTGCCGCCGATCCCCATATGATTGGGAACAATATCGAGGATAAGACCCATGTCAAATTCGTGCAGGGTCTCTATAAAGAGCAGGAACTCCTCCGGTGTGCCCAGTTCGGGATTCAAGGCGTTATGGTCGACGATATCATAGCCGTGACTGCTGCCGCTGCGGGCCTTGAGGACCGGGGAAGCGTAGCAGTGACTGATCCCGAGGGCATGCAGATAGGGAACGATGAGCCTGGCATCGTTGAAGGTGAAAGCACTGTTGAACTGGAGCCGGTAGGTGGCTAGCGGCAGCTGCGGAATCATGGCGGGCCTCCTTCCGGCTGCGGCTTACCTATAAACCAGAAGACCGACCAGGGCGGTAGCGTGGCATCTTGTCTGGTTCCCATAACATCATGGCTGGCAAAAAATGGCGCCTGATCGAGGAGTCTGCCTCCTGAACAAACCTGTCTGCCAAGGTTGGCAAAAAGCAGCAATTCTTCCCCGGTTTGCAGCGGCCAGTGCACCTCAAGGCCGGTTTTGCCGATGGGTTGCCAGTGATTTTGTCCAGGCTGCAGGGTCCACAGAAGAGGGATGATTTCCTGTCGGCGAAGGCCAAGGAGCAGGCGATAATACGTATACCAGGCAGCACCCTCTGCCGTATCGAGGCTTTGCCAGTCGAGTTTGGCGGAGAGAAAGGTCTCAGTCGCGGCCGGGTCCGGGATGCTGAACTCCGGGATACCGGCAAACTCCCGGCTTCGTCCCACCCTGACCGTTGCGGCAAGCTCCGGGCCGAAATCGCAGAAAAAGGGGAAAGGTTGCCTGCTGCCCCATTCCTCGCCCATGAAGAGCAGGGGTGGCGAGGGTGCCAGCAGAAGCAGGGCCAGGGCCGCCCGCAGCGCCTGGGTATCAGCCAGCAGGCAGAGGCGGTCTCCAGAGACGCGGTTGCCGATCTGGTCGTGGTTTTGCAGAAAACCTATGAAGGCGGCGGCCGGCAGTTCCCGGCTCGGTTCCCCCCGGCAGGCCGTGTTCCGGTAAAGGGAGGGCTCCCCCTGATAGGAAAAACCTTCAGTCAGGCAGCGGCCGAGATGGCGGATTGGCGCCTCGGCATAGTCAAGGAAATAGTCGCTTTTTTCGCCGGTAAGGAGAATATGCAGACTGTGGTGCAGGTCATCGTTCCATTGGGCGGTATAGAGAGGGGGAATGGCAGTGCTGTCCCGTTTCAGGTAACGGGCCTGGTTGCGGTCATTTTCCAGAATCAGATGGATATGGCGTTGCGATGTGAAATGGGCTCTCACCGTCATGGCCAGCTCTTCCAGGATGTCCGGCCGGCTCCGGTCGTAAATGGCATGCACCGCATCGAGACGCAGGCCGTCGAAATGGAATTCCGTGAGCCAGTAGAGGGCATTGTCAATAAAGAACTGCCGGACCCATCGGCTGTCGTCTCCGTCGAAGTTGATGGCAGCCCCCCAGGGCGTCCGGTAACGCTCGGTGAAAAACGGGGGTGCGTAGCAATGCAGATAATTCCCCTCCGGGCCGAAGTGGTTATAGACCACGTCGAGCAGCACCATGATTTTTCTGGCATGGGCTGCGACAATCAGCCTTTTGAGATCTTCCGGGCGGCCGTAACTGCTGTCCGGGGCATAGGGGAGGACGCCGTCGTACCCCCAGTTGTAACGACCGGGAAAGGCAGCCACCGGCATCAGTTCAATGGCTGTGATGCCGAGTTCGACTAGGTGATCAAGACGCCGCTCAACACCTTGAAAGGTGCCTTCTGCGCTGAAGGTCCCCACATGAATCTCGTATACGACCGCTTCCGCCCAGGGTCGGCCGTGCCATTCGTGATCCGGCCAACTAAAATCGGCAGGATCGATCACCTCGCTTGGCCCATGCACGTCCGAAGGTTGAAAGCGGGAGGCCGGGTCAGGAACGAGCAGGCCTCCCGCAAGTTGAAAGCAGTAGCGACTGCCCCGGCTCGCCTCCTTAGTTTCCAGGCGGAACCAGCCTGCATCCCGGCGAGGCATGGGGAGAAAAAGTTTGTCATTACCGGTGTCAAGGCAGAGGGAGACCTTCTCCGCTCCCGGGGCCCACAGGTCGAAACGCACCGCACCCGTTGGCAGGATCGCCGCCCCGAAAGGCATCCTATGCTCACGTCGGACCGTCATGGGGGTCCTCTTCCCATCCGTGGGACTCCACCAGGAGTGCCAGGGAATGTTCGAGCAGGGGGTAACTGGTTTTAGTCTCCCAGATGAGTTTTTCTCCCGGCCCGCCGGTAGGCGAGCTGGTGTCGAGTATGAGCTGCCAGCGGGCTACAGGGGTTAAATCCGGGAGGGTGAAAGGAATGGGCTCGTGGTGGGCGTTGACCAGAAGGATAAACCTGTTGTCCACGACTGGCTTTCCCTTTTCATCCTGCTCCTCCAGGGCATCGCCGGCCAGGTAAAGGCCCAGGCAACGGGCAAAGGAATGCTGCCATTCCTCGTCGGTCATTTCGGTGCCTGTCGGGGTCAGCCAGATGATATCGCTGACCCCTGACCCCTTGATGGGACGGCCCTGAAAAAAATGGCGGCGGCGAAAGACATGATGGGCCTTGCGCAGGGCGATCAGGCGACGGACGAAACCGAGGAGCTCGTCCTGTTCGACATCAAGCCTCCAGTCGTGCCAGCTCAGGGGAGTATCCTGGCAATAGGTGTTGTTGTTGCCCTGCTGGCTCCGGCCCATCTCGTCCCCTGCAAGGAGCATGGGCACCCCCTGGGACAGAAAGAGGCTGGCGAGGAAGTTACGTTTCTGGCGGGCTCTGAATGCGGTTATCTGCGGATCGGCGCTTGGCCCCTCGTCGCCACAGTTCCAGCTGCGGTTGTTTGATTCTCCATCCTGGTTGTTTTCGAGATTCGCCTCGTTGTGCTTGTCGTTATAACTCACCAGATCGTGCAGGGTGAAACCGTCATGACAGGTGACGAAGTTGATGCTCGCAGAGGGGCGTCTTCCATCCCGTTCGTAAAGGTCGCTTGAGCCGGTGAGCCGGTGGGCGAACTCACCGATATTGTCGCCCTCCCCTTTCCAGTAGGAGCGCACCGTGTCCCGGTACTTGCCGTTCCATTCGGTCCAGCCCACGGGAAAGTTACCCACCTGATAGCCGCCCTCGCCTAAGTCCCAGGGCTCGGCAATCAGTTTGACCTGGGAAAGCACCGGATCCTGGTGGATGATGTCAAAAAAGGCTCCCAGCCGGTTCACCTCGAAAAGTTCTCTGGCCAGGGCCGAGGCCAGGTCGAAACGGAAGCCGTCCACATGCATTTCCAGCACCCAGTAACGCAGGCTGTCCATGATCAGCTGCAGTACCCGTGGATGGCACATGTTCAGGGTGTTGCCGCAGCCGGTGAAGTCCCTGTAATAGCGGTTGTTTTCCGGCTCCACCCGGTAATAGGCAAGGTTGTCGATCCCCCGGAAGCAGAGGGTGGGCCCCAATTGATTGCCTTCGGCGGTATGGTTGTATACCACGTCAAGAATGACCTCGATGCCGGCCGAGTGCAGGATCTTCACCATGGTTTTAAATTCGTTGATCTGGCCGGATGCCGAATATCGTCCATCCGGGACAAAGAAGCCGAGGGAGTTGTAGCCCCAGTAATTAGATAGTCCCTTTTCCACCAGATGACGTTCGTCGACACAGGTATGCACCGGCATGAGTTCCACCGCCGTTACCCCGAGACGTTTGAGGTAATCGACCGCCGGGGCAGAGGACAGTCCGGCATAGGTTCCGCGCAGCTTTTCGGGGATCTGGGGATGCTGCCAGGTAAAACCCTTGACATGCAGCTCGTAGATAATGGTGTCAAACCAGGAGGTGTGGGGGGGGCGGTCATCTCCCCAGGTAAAGGCTGAATCGATCACCTGGGATTTCGGCATATAGGGCGCACTGTTGGCCCTGTCGCGGGAAAGATCGTCGAGGGGGTGGCCTATCTGGTAGCCGAACAGGGCGTCATGCCAGCGCAGCCGGCCGAAAATTGCCTTGCCATACGGATCGAGGAGCAGCTTCGCCCGGTTAAAACGCAGGCCCCGCTCCGGGTCATACGGGCCATGGACCCGGTAGCCGTAAAGAAGACCGGGCCGCGCCTCAGGCAGGTAGCAATGCCAGACCTGGTCGGTCTTCCAGGCCAGATTGATGCGTTCGATCTCCTGGCGGCCCTGATGGTCAAAGAGACAGAGCTCAACCTTGTCGGCACACTCGGAAAAGATGGCGAAGTTGACGCCCTCGCCGTCCCAGGTGGCGCCCAAGGGGTAGGGATTGCCTGGCCAGACTGCCATTTTTTGATATGTCATAGTGTCCCCAGGTCAGTGTTTCTTGCCGGGTGGTAAGGGTGCTCAGCTCAAATCGATGCGGTATTCGGTGCCATGGCGCAGACTGAGCAGCACAGTGAGGTACTCCCGGATTTGCCGGGTCAGGAGAAAATTTTCCCGGACGTACTCCTTGCCCTTTCTGCCCATTTCCTGCATGCGACTTCTGTTATGGAGGAGATGGCGGATACGGAGCGCCGCCCCTTCCGGGGTACGGACGAGAAAGCCGGTATGATAGTTGATGACCTGCAGGCGGATGCCGCCTGTGTCACCGCCGATCACCGGCTTGCTCTTCCACATGCCCTCGGTGACGGTAAGCCCAAAGCCTTCCCTGGTTGATTTTTGCACCACGATATCGGCAGCCCGCTGCAGGGCGTTGATGGTGCGGTGCGCATCCGGGGCGAGGAGAAGGATGTGGATGTCTTGGTCGTTTCCCGCTGCCTCTCGAACCTCGGCGAGGACCGCTTCCCCTTCCGGATCATCGCTGGCCTCGCCGCCGGCCAGAACCAACTGCAGGTCGGGAATGAATTTTTTGGCCAGGCGGTAAGCCTGAATGACGCCCACCGGATCTTTGAAACGATCATAGCGGGAAACCTGCACCAGAAGGGGCCGGGCCGGATCAAGGTCGAACTGGACAAAGACTCGGTTCACCTCCTCCTGTGACAGCTCGATGTTCTTATCGCTCAACGGATCAATGCTGGGCGGAATAATATATTGCGGATGCGGCAGCTGTTGGGCAAAGGCGGGGAGGGAAAAGATACTGGCATCGTAATTACAGACCTTCCCGCGCAGATACTTCCAGACCGGGCGATAGGGATGACTGGCGTCGATGTGGCAGCGCCAGACCCATTTGCCGTGCCGGTCGGGAAAGTGGTCGAGAAGACCGGCTGGTTGCGGGTCATGGATGAAAACGAAATCCGCCTTGGTCAATTTTGTCCGCAGAGCCTCCGCGCAGGCTTGATTGGCCCGTTCGTAGGCGGCAAGGAGCGGCGCTGCGATGTTTACCTTGTTGCCCTGCAGGCCGTTGTGCATGGACTTGGTGCACTGATAAAAATCCGCATCGCCGCTGATTATCTCCCAGCTGGTATCGAGGCCGACTTCATTGAAAAGCGGCACAAGCTTTTCGAGGATCTCGGCCACCCCGCCTCCTATCCGGGTGGAGTTGACGTGGATAACCTTGGCACCGTGCAGCGATTCCGCCAGCTGCCTGAGGTGATTGACGACATCAGGGCCGGTTATGGCGGCAAAGGATTCGAGCAGCTTGCTCATGCGGTGCCTCCCCCGAAATAGGTGGTGATAAGTTCGGTCAGTTCCTGACGGATCTGGCTGAGACTGGAAAAGAAGGGGTCAATGGCAGCCAATTGTGCGCAGAGAGCCTCGTGCTCCGCCCCAAAGCCGGTCAGCCAGAAGCGAAAGTCATCGGTGGGCTCCTGCATCCGGCTGCGCGCATCAATGAAATGATAGAAGATGCTGCTGGTCGACATTTTCGGTATCTGCCGGGCCAGATCCGCCGGCTTCTCCATACGGCGATGGGTGTCGAAGATCACTAACTGGCTCCGCAAAAACTCGAATTGTCTGGCGGCCGGCATCCAGCGTGATATTTCACTTTCGTCCAGACGGTCATCGACGACATCGAGTATTTCCTGGCGGATCGCTTCCATGTCATGGCCTTCAGCCGGATTAATGACGGCCAGGCGCTCGGCTAGTTCCGGCTCGCGCAGGCTATGACGAGCCCAGCCCGCAAAATCGTTATGGAATTCGCGCTCATCAAAGCGGGGAGCCAGCAGGCCGCCCCAGAAGTGATGGTAGATGCTGTCGCTACCAACGTCCTGCAGATTTTCACGTAGTTCGGCAAGATTGATGGCCTTGCGACCGGTGGCGATGGTGATCAGAGCGCAGTCCTTGATTGCAAAAATATGGGCGTTTTTCACGTTCAGTCCTCTTGAAAATCATTCCGTCCAGATAAAATATATCCTTGCCTGTTGTTGCCCCGTAATGGAAACAGTGCGCACCGCTTTCTGATCGCCGTTGGCGGCCTTTACAACATAGGTCCCCGGTGGGAGTTTGGCATACAACAACGGCCCGGCATCATCGACGGTCAGCGTCTTCTGGTTGCCTTTGCCGGTAATGACAATCGTCGTGTCGGCGGTCAACTTGCCCACCTTGTCTGCATTCGAGATGATAAGATTGTAATTTTTAGCCGTGGCCTTAAGCGCGTCGCGCTCCTCCAGGCTGATGCCACCCGAGGTGTAGGCTATACCACCCTGCTGCATGACCTGCGGCAGGTCTTCTGACCAACTCTCTTGATTTTCTTGCGCTAAAACCGGCGAGATCATCATCGCTAAAAGTCCGGCCACCAAAACGCCTTGCCATTTTCCGTTGATTTTCATAGCATCCTCTTCTTGAAATTTAATTTAACACCCCACAAGGGGCAGTCATGCTCTCTTCTTTGTAAAGCAATCATTGTGCCAGGTTTCAAACATGAAGGGTCACATCACCCAACATTTTGATATTTTGGCATTCTGAGCTGAAAGAGTATTTAGAGGGTCATCAACAATAGCCCTGAAAGAAGGGTCATATTTACCCAAATGGTCATATGTGACCATTTGGGGCTGCCTGGAAATTCCCGGGCGCATTCCCGAGGGTGCTTCATGGGGATGAGCTATGTTTTTTCGATATTGAGCTTCCGCATGCGGGCACGCAATGTGCTGCGGTCGAGGCCCAGGATTTCAGCCGCACTGTTTTTTCCGCTTATTTTCCACCGGGTCTGTTCAAGTACCTGAATAATATACTCCCGCTCGACCGTTTGCAGGGATTTTGGGCTTGTATTGAGATCCTTGAACGGCTTCGTGAGCTCATCAACCAGGCGTAGTTTGGGGCCCGACGAGTTGATCACCGCGCGTTCAAGGACGTTTTCCAGCTCTCGGACATTTCCCGGCCAGTGATAGCCCTGCAAAGCATCCATTACGTTCTCCGGAATTATTTCAATGGCTTTACCCAACCGCTTTTCAATTTTTTTAACATAAAAATCGACAAGAAGCGGTATGTCTCCCAGGCGATCCCGGAGTGGCGGCATCGTGATCGGAAAAATATTTAACCGGTACAGGAGGTCTTCACGGAAACGGCCTTTACGTACTTCCTCTTCCAGATTACGATTCGTGGCGACAATAATCCGCACATCGACTTTGATGGTCTGGGAGCTGCCTACCCGTTCAAACTCGCCATCCTGAAGAACTCTGAGCAGCTTTGCCTGCAGTTCCAGCGGCAATTCTCCTATCTCATCCAAGAAAAGAGTAGCACCGTTGGCGATTTCAAATCGTCCGAGATGTTTGGCATACGAACCGGTGAAGGAACCTTTCTCATGACCGAACAATTCACTTTCTATAAGGTTTGCCGGCAGTGTGGCACAGTTTACTTTTACCAGGGATCGATTTTTGCGCAGGCTCGAGCTGTGAATAGCCCGGGCGACCAATTCCTTGCCGGTGCCTGTCTCGCCATGAACCAGTACGGTGGTATTGCTTGCGGCAATTTGTCCTACTTTAAAGAGCACATACTTGAGTGCGTCACTTTGACCAATAATATTCTCATAGTTGTTTTCCAGCTTAATCTCTTCTTGCAGGTATGCTCTTTCCCCTTCCAGTTGTTCTTTTAACTTTTTGATTTCAGCAAGGGAGGCTTCAGCACTATCTTTTCTATTTTCAGCCTCCTTTAATGCGACAAAAAGTTCATCCGTGCGCCTGGCCACCTTAAGTTCAAGAAAGTCGTTTTTATCCCGCAGGGATTCGGCCATGGCCTTCAGGGCCAGATGATTCTTCACGCGCGCCATGACTATGGGCGGGCTGATCGGCTTGGTAATGTAGTCGACGGCACCGAGCTCCAGGCCTTTTTTCTCATCATCCACCTCTACCCTGGCGGTGAGGAAGATCACCGGGATGTTCATCGTCCCGGGATCGCACTTGAGCCGCCGGCACACCTCGTAGCCGTCCATGCCGGGCATCATGACATCGAGCAGGATCAGGTCCGGCGGCGAGTCTGACGCCACGATCTTCAATGCCTTCTCGCCACCGTTGGCAACCTTCACTTTGTAGTCGTCCTTAAGCAGACTGCTCATCAGCGTCAGGTTTTCCGGCATGTCGTCGACGACGAGTATCGTGGCCCGTCCGGTTACATTGAGTTCGTCCATATGGTTTACGATATTCCTCATTCTTTTTTTGGTGTAATCCCATCACCCAGGTAATACTCGGGATAGAGCTTCTTCGCACACCCGGGGCAAATGCCATGGCTGAACTTTGCTTCGGTGTGGTTCTGGACATAGACCTCCACCTGGCTCCAGTAGCCTTGGTCATCACGGATCTTCTTGCAATTAGCGCAGATGGGAACGATGCCCCGCAGGGTTTTTATCTCTTTCAATGCTTGCTCGAGGAGGTCAGTCTTGCGTTTCAGTTGCAGGTGGGTCCTGATCCGGGCCAGGACGATCGGGTAAACAAACGGTATCGTAATATAGTCGACGGCTCCGAGAACAAACCCTTTGGCCTCGTCTTCAGTATCGGATTTAGAGGTGATGAAGATCACCGGAATATCTTTCGTCCCCTCGTTTTCCTTGACTCGCCTGCACACCTCGTAGCCGTCCATGCCGGGCATCATGATGTCGAGCAGGATTAAATCCGGTGGCGAGTCTGATTCTGCGATCTTCAGCGCCTTCTTGCCACCGTTGGCAACCTTCACTTTGTAGTCGTCCTTGAGCAGACCACTCATCAGGGTCAGGTTTTCCGGCATGTCGTCGACGACAAGTAGCGTGGCCCTTTCGGTTAAATCGAGTTCGCTTATGCTGTTTCCTGTCATTCAGAAACCCCATAGGCGACTCTCAACGCTGCAAGCGCCGCCTCGAAGTCGAATGATCTGATGCCGTCGTCGATCTTCCGATAGTGGCTGGGAAAGGCAGCGTGAAGCAGGTCCGCATTCGCATCCAGCACATCAACCGCCTCCGCATCGTCGTCGGCCAGCATTGCCGCAAGCGTGTTGCAGACAGCCTTGAGTTTTTCCCGGTTGACTGTGACATCCGTCCCGACCTGTTCCTCCGGCAGTTGCTGTTCCAGTTGGGTGATAAGACAGGCAAGCGGTATTTTTAACTGATCGAGACACGCATCGATCTCCTCGCGCGAACGACGCTCCTTAATCGCTGTCTCGAGCCTTTCTGCCAGCTGTTGCAGGCCGGTGGCGCCGATGGTGCCGGAAACGCCCTTGAGCGTATGGGCAAGCCGCTCCGCAGTGTCCCAGATGTTGTCCTCCAGCGCTTTGAGGATTTCCGTCACAACGGATTTCTGCCCGGCGACGAACTTGCGCAGCAGCGAGAGGTAGAGAGGCTTTTTGCCGCGCACACGGCGCAGGCCGCCCACCATGTCCAGCCCATCGATACCGGTTGGAAGGTCGACATCCTGCACTGCCTGCGGCTCTCCCTCTGCGTCTGCCGCTGCCCTGTGCCGCGGCTTGATCCATTTCAGCAGCGCCTTCCACAAGCTTTCGGGCTCGATCGGCTTGGCCACATGATCGTTCATACCCGCCGCCAGGCAGCGATCGCGATCGCCCTGCATGGCGTTGGCGGTCATCGCCACCACCGGAAGATCCTTAAAGCGCGCCTCCTTGCGGATCTCCCGTGTCGCCGTTACACCGTCCATCACCGGCATCTGCATATCTATCAGCACGATGTCGTAATCGGTGGCCCTGACCTTGTCCAGCGCAATCCGGCCGTTCTCGGCCAGATCGACAAGGAAGCCTGCATCGCAGAGCAGTTCGGTTGCCACTTCCTGGTTGAGATCGTTGTCCTCAACGAGCAGAATTCGGGAGCCCCTGATGCCGGCAAGTTGCTCGAAGGTGTCGGTCGGCGCATCCCCGGCAGTGCGCGCGCCATCGACGACGCCTCCCATGAGGCGTATGACGCTGTCGAAGAGCACTGAGGGATTGACCGGCTTGATCAACACATTATCAATGCCTGCTTCCTCTGCGCCCTTAATAACTTCCTCGCGGCCGTAGGCGGTCACCATTATCATGTGCGGCATGCGGCTGAGCGGAAGCTCCCTGAGCCGCTTGGCCGTCTCGTTGCCATCCATGCCCGGCATCTGCCAATCGAGGAAAACGATCTCATAGGGCATGCCCTGTGCATCGGCACGTTTTATGGCGCTGATGGCCTCATTGCCCGATTCGGCCCTGTCGGCCTTGAAGCTCATGGTGCCAAGCAGGTCGCCCAGTACCTGGCAGGCGTTCTCGTTGTCGTCTACCACCAGCACGCGTTTACCCATCAGATCCGTCGACAGCATCAGCTTGCGCTGCAGACCGACGCCCTTTTCGAGACGTGCAGTGAACCAGAAGGTGCTTCCCTTGCCGAGATGGCTGTCCACACCCACCTCTCCGCCCATCAATTCGGCAAGCTTCTTGGAAATGGCCAGGCCCAACCCGGTGCCGCCAAATTCGCGGGTGATCGAAGTGTCGGCCTGGGAAAATCTCTGAAACAACCGCCCCATCTGTTCCTCCGTCAGGCCGGTTCCCGTATCGCGCACGGCGCAGTAGATCAGCACATCCTCGTCGGTCTGCTCCTTCAGGCGGATGACGATATCAATTTCGCCCTGCTCGGTGAACGTGACGGCATTGTTACTGTAGTTGATAAGAATCTGCCCCAGCCGCAGCGGATCGCCGATCAGACTGGGCGGCACGTTCGTGTCTATGTCGAAGACCAGTTCCAGCCCTTTGGCAGAGCACTTCTCGGCGATCAAGTCGGCCACCTTCGAAAGCACCTTTTCCAGTTCGAATTCGGTGTGCTCGATCGTCAGTTTACCCTCTTCAATTTTTGAGAAGTCAAGAATATCATTGATGATACCAAGCAGATGCCGGCTGGAAACCTTGATCTTATTAATGTAGTCGCACTGACGGGGTGTCAGCTCAGTCTTCAGCGCCAGGTGGGACATACCGATGATGGCGTTCATCGGCGTGCGGATCTCATGGCTCATATTGGAGAGGAAATCCGATTTGGCGAGGTTGGCTTTTTCCGCCACGACTTTGGCGTTCTCCAGCTCGGCGGTCTTTTCCTCCAGTACCTGATCCATGAGTTTACGTTCCGTGACATCACGCGCGGCGGCGAATACGCCCTGCAGCCTCCTGTCCCGATCGTAAAAGGTGGTGGCATTAAAGGAGACCACGGTTTCCTTACCCTCCCTGGTGCGCGCGGTGAGCTCGTAATTGGTGACCTTCTTTTCGCTCAGCACGAGCTTGATGCTTGCCTCGGCCCGCTCCGGATCGGTAAAGTATTTCTTGAACGGCGCGCCGATCAATTCGTCGCGTGTGCAATCGGTGAGCGCCTCCATCTGTTTATTGACGTCGGTGATGATTCCGGACGGATCTGTGGTCATCAGCGCGTCGATGTTGGATTCAAACAGGGAGCGCGTGTAGAACTGATGGTCGCGCAGGCGCTGACCGAGCTGCTTCTGCTCTGCCTCGATTTGCTTGCGGGCGGTGTTATCGGTACCGATCAACAGATAGCCGATGATATCATCCTGCTCATCGCGCAGCGCCGTGACCGACACAACCGCCGGAAAGCGGCTGCCATCCTTTCTGATATAGGTCAGCTCGTAGATATCCTCGATGCCGCGTGAAGCCTTGAAAACCAAGGCCTCGAAGCCAGGCGCAATCGGGGTTCCGATTTCGACGCTGAGCGCTTCGGCGCGCGCGATGACTTCCTGCGGATCGGAAATATCGGCCGGCGTGATCGTGTTCATCACCTCGGCGGCCGCATATCCCAGCATGCGTTCCGCGCCGACGTTGAAGATCTGAATGACGCCCTTGGCATCGGTTGCGATACTCGAAAAATTGGCGCTGTTGAAAATTGCACTCTGCAGGGCTCCCGCCTTGAGCAGCGCCTCTTCCGCCTTATTGCGTGCAGTGTTGTCGGTGCCGATCAACAGATAACCGATGATGGCGTTTTGTTCGTCCCGCAGCGCGGTGACGGACACCACCGCTGGAAAACGGCTGCCGTCCTTGCGGATATAGGTCAGCTGATAGATGTCCTCGATACCCCGCGAGGCCTTGAAAACCAAGGCCTCGAAGCCCGGCGCAATCGGGGTTTCGAGCTCAATGCTCAATGCCTGTGCACGCGCGATGACTTCCTGGGGATCAGAGATGTCGGCCGGCGTGATCGTGTTTATCACTTCGGCAGCCGTATATCCCAGCATGCATTCCGCGCCGACATTGAAGATCTGGATGACACCCTTGGCATCAGTGGCGATACTCGAGAAGTTGGCGCTGTTGAAAATCGCATTCTGCAAAGCCCCCGCCTTGACCAGCGCCTCTTCGGCCTGCTTGCGGGCGGTGATGTCAGTTATGACGACGCGGAGTGTGAGCGCGCCATCGGCCTGCGCGACGGCGGTGGCCAGATGCACCCAGAATTGCGAACCGTCGCTCTTGACCATCCGAAATTCACCCGTCTGCGGCTCTTTAGTCTCAACGAGCCGTTTATGCATGAGATGGTGGCTGTCGGCGTCTTTCTCGAAGATAAAGCGGCAGATCGGCTGCTTGACCAGAGCGTCCCGGGTCACACCCAGCAAATTGGCGGCGGTAAGGTTGGCTTCCAGAATCAACCCCGGCTCGCTTAAGGTGCAATAGCCCACCGGTGCCAGGTCATAGAGGTCGAAATAGCGTGACCGCGAGGCGTCCAGTGATTCCCGCGACAGGCGCAATTCCTCATTCTGCATTTCGAGTTCGGCCTGTTGCACGCTCAAGGCATGCTGCACTCTATATTCCTCTGAGACATCGCGAAACACCAGCACGGCACCGATCACCTGACCGTCGAGGTCGCGAATCGGGGCGCAACTGTCGGCAATATCGCATTCGCTGCCATCGCGAGCAATCAACACGGTGTGGTTAGCCAGGCCCTGTATCGTGCCTTGCGCCAAGGTTTCCGTAACCGGGATAGTGGCGGGTTGACGGGTATCCTTGTTGATGATGTGGAAAATCTCGTCCACCTGTCGGCCGACAGCCAGTGCCTGCATCCAACCGGTGAGCTTTTCTGCCAGGGGATTCAGGAGTGTGATACGGCCTTCTTTATCTGTGGTTATTACTGCATCGCCAATGGAATTAAGCGTCACCGCAAGCTTTTCCTCGCTTTCCCGCAAGGTGACATTGGCCTGCTGCAGTTGTTTGTTGGTCTCATCCTGAATCTCCAGCAAATACTGCCGCTCTGCTTCAACCTGTTTGCGCGTGGTACCATCGGTGCCGATCAGCAGGTAACCGATGATGGCGTTTTGCGCATCGCGCAGGGCCGTCACGGATACGACTGCCGGGAAGCGACTGCCATCCTTGCGGATCTTGGTCAATTCATAGATATCCTCGATACCCCGAGAGGCCTTGAAAACCAAGGCCTCGAAGCCGGGCAGAATCGGCCTTCCAAATTCAACGCTTAACGCTTCGGCGCGCGCTATCAGTTCCTGCGGATCGGAAATTTCGGCTGGGGTGATCGTGTTCACCACTTCGGCGGCCGCATATCCCAGCATGCGCTCGGCGCCGACATTGAAGATCTGGATGACACCCTTGGCGTCGGTGGCGATACTCGAGAAGTTGACGCTGTTGAAAATCGCGCTCTGCAGGGCTTCCGCTTGGATTTGCCACGCTGCCGCTTGCTTGCTCGCCGTATCGATGGTGGGTTTGTTCATGTCACGCTCCTTTGGGCGAACAACAGTCTGTTCCGTTTATCTGGCTTCTGTACGATTCATTTTTATTGCAATCATTGCGCCAGGCTTCCAATAGTCGGCTTTATGACCCCCATAGGGCTGATATTTAAGCGAAATATAACAAAAGACAGGGGCAGTGTCGGCAGGAACAGGCCCCTAATAATGGTCATATACGACCAAATGGGTATATATGACCACCTGGGACTGTCTGGTGTTTTCGGGTGAGGCTGCTCCGTCTCATATGCCCTTGCGCAGCACTCTCTGGAGGCGGGAATTGTAACTATTCAGCTATGTGCAAAAAACCTTCAAAAACCTCGGCCTGTAACTATTCATCAGTGCTCCAGATGTGCACAAGCAGGTTGTTCAGCTATACATTCGGTATGCTGGACGGCCTGATCGTGTGCAGATGGGGTGCTGCTGAATAGTTACCGGGAATTTATGTTTGCTGGATATTGAGCTTCCGCATGCGGGCGCGCAAGGTGCTGCGGTCGAGGCCGAGGATTTCAGCCGCACTGTTTTTGCCGCTTATTTTCCACTGGGTCTGTTCAAGCACCCGGAGAATATACTCCCGCTCGACCGTTTGCAGGGTTTTTGAGCTTAGGCTGAGATCTCTGGAAGGCTTCTTGAGTTCGTCAACAAGACGAAGCTTGGGACCTGATGAGTTGATGACAGCGCGTTCGAGGACGTTTTCCAGCTCCCGGACATTTCCCGGCCAGTGGTAATCCTGTAAGGCATGCATGACACCGCCCGAAATGATTTCGATGCTCTTGCCCAGGCGTTTGGCAATCTTCTTGACATAAAAATCCACCAGAAGCGGGATGTCTTCCAGACGATCCCGAAGGGGCGGTGTGGTAATCGGAAAGACATTCAAGCGGTACCAGAGATCCTCACGGAACCTGCCCTTACGGACCTCCTCTTCCAGATTGCGATTGGTCGCAACAATGATCCGGGTGTCGACCTTGATGGTATGCGAACTGCCCAGCCGTTCAAACTCGCCATCCTGGATAACTCTCAGCAGTTTTGCCTGTAACTCCAGAGGCAGCTCTCCGATTTCATCGAGGAAAAGGGTCGTACCGTTGGCGACCTCAAATCGCCCGAGGTGTCTGGTATGAGAGCCGGTGAAGGCGCCTTTCTCATGACCGAACAGCTCGCTTTCGATAAGGTTGGCAGGCAGAGTGGCGCAATTTACTTTGATCAGGGGCCGTTTTTTGCGCAGGCTGGCGTTGTGAATAGCCCGGGCAACCAGCTCCTTGCCGGTCCCTGTCTCACCAAGAATCAGGACGATGGTATTACTGGCGGCAATTTGTCCTATCTTATAGAAGACGTACCTGAGCCCATCGCTTTGGCCGATAATATTCTCATAGTTGTACTCCAGTTTGATTTCATCCTGCAGATAGGCTCGTTCCGCCTCCAGTTGGTCTTTTAAGACTCGTATTTCGGCAAGGGCCGTTTCTGCAATGAGTCTTCGTGTTTCCGCCTCCTCCCGTGCTGCGATAAAGTCGATCATGCGCTTTTCGACAAGCTCCTCCAGGCCTCTTCGGTAATATTCCCGATCGGTGACATCGGAAATGGCCAGAAAAATCAACCGTGATTGGCTTTCCTCTCTGAAGATCCATCTCGCATTCAGATGCATTATCTTCGGGCCTATGGTCTCAAAGGTATGCTCCACCTCAAAGTCGTTGAAGACGGTGTTTTGGGGAAGGATGTCCTCAAGCAGTTCTCTCAGCTTCGGAATGTCCCATTGCCGGTTGCCGAGATCATAGATTGTCACTCCTTCCGTCTCGTCGGTATTGACATCGAAGGTCCGGTAAAAAGAAGGGTTGGCCTTTACGACCTTCAAGGCGGAATCAAGCACCACGACAGGTTCGCGAATCGAGGCCAGAATGTCGTCAAAAACTTCAAGAAAGGATTGTATCCTTCGTTGAGAGAGGCCGGCCTTTTTGCGCGTTTCTTCCATATTTCCATATAATTGGTTGCTGTTCATGAGAAAAGTCTTCTCCTTGGTGCCCTGGCCGTATCGGAGGACTTCGGTCATCACGGCCCTTCTTTATTATCCAGTTTAGTCTTGTTGTCCAGATCGAAATCGGGGTAGAGTATCCTCACGCAGTCGGGACAGATGCCGTGGCTGAATTTAGCCTCAGTGCGATCGCTGATAAAAGTTTCCACCTGGCTCCAGAATCCCCGGTCATCACGGATCTTCTTGCAGTTGGCGCAGATGGGAATGAGGCCGCGCAGGGTCCGGATGTCTTCCAGCGCACTCTGCAGCGCCTCCTCGATTTTCCTCTCCTCGGTGATATCCATAAAAACCACAATTGCCGATACAACCTTGCCGTTTTCATCCTTGATCGGCGCAGCCTTAGCCAGAACATGGCGATCATCGTCCGCGGCTCTCCGAATGATCAATTCCCGGCTGGATTTTTCGCCGAACAGGATCGCCCGGGCCAGCGGGACCATGTCGGGTTGCAACGGCCTGCCGTCAAGATCCAGGAGATGCCAGCTGGCCACATACTGATCAATCCCGACTCCCTCGACGACGGTCTTCCGGTTGCCGCCGAGAATGCCGAATCCCGCAGAATTCATATAGCGCAGGGCACCGCCGGGGGCATCGGCAATAGCGATGCCGGCCTGAGAGTTATTCATCGCAGCTGTCAGAGTGGATTGTGTTCTCCAAAGGGTTTCCTGAACCTTTTTCATCTCCGTGATGTCCGCGAAGGTAATCACGGCGCCCTCGATGAAATTGTCGAGTGTGCGATAAGGAAGAATACGCATCGCATACCAATGACCTTCGGTCGTCTGGACGTTGATCTCTTTCGGGGCCAGAGTATCGAGCACAACCTGCACGTCTGTGAGCAGACGGTCATAACCGACCAGCCTGGAGACGATATGCCCCACGGGCCGTCCCACATCGCTTTCGATCAGGTTGATAATCCGGGTGGCGGCGGGGGTGAAACGCAGGATACGCAGTCCATGATCGACAAAGACGGTGGCGATGCCGGTCCCGGCCAGCAGGTTGTTCATATCGTTGTTGGCCTGCGACAGATCGGCCACCTTCGTTTGCAGTTCGGCATTGACCGTGGCCAGTTCCTCATTGAGCGATTGCAGTTCCTCCTTGGAGGTCTCCAGTTCTTCGTTGGTGGATTGCAATTCCTCGTTCACCGACTGCATCTCCTCGTTCGAGGATTTGAGCTCTTCATTGGAGGTCTCCAGTTGCTCGTTGGCGGCCTGGAGGTATTCTTCCTTGGCCCGCAGTTCCTGCCTGAGCGAGGCAACGTCCACGCTTTCCTTGAGCTCTGCCGAGACGTCCAATCCATCAGGATGTGCAGCAGTGCCCGCCGGCTCCGCTTCCTCCAGGATAATGAGGTAGAGAGGCGCCTCGGTTGTGGTGGCAGGCCCGGTCACCACCGGGCGGACGGTCAGGTTAACCGAGGTGAAGCTCCCGTTGGTCCTGACCCGGAGGCCGGGAGAACGTACAATGTCGTTGGTCCTCACTGCCTTCTGCAGGGTCACGGTTAATTCGTGCCGCAGTCCTTCGCGGGCCATCTTCAGGATGTTGTTGATACCGGTCTCGCCCGGGGCCGGTTCCAGATACATCCCGGTGCGGCCGTGGAGATAGAGGATATCGCCGCGCCCATTGATGAGCGCTCCTGTCGGGGCAACCTGCTGCAGGAGCGTCCGTTCGGTCAGTTCTCGCGGCGACAGTTTGCCGGGAACTCCTCTCTTTTCGGCAACCCGCAGGAGAGCTTCCGCCCGGGTTGCAAGTGAGGGGAGAAATCGACCAAAGGCCGCACGTCCGGTACTGTGAATATCATCTTTACGTTTATGCACTTTCGCTTTCCGGTTCAGCACGGTAAACAGATCGCCGAAATCCCCCACGGTCTCCGATGTGCCCAGAAAAAGGAACCCGCCCGGCCTGAGCGCATAGTGAAACAGCGGAATGAGTTTTTTCTGCAATTCGTTGCCCATGTAAATCAGGAGGTTACGGCAACTGATGAGGTCGAGTCTGGAAAACGGCGGGTCTCTGATCACGTCCTGCTCGGAAAAGACCACCATATCCCTAATGCTTTTATGGATACGGCAGGTGCTCCCGTCGGGTTCAACCGAAAAAAAACGCGCCAGCCTCTCAGGTGGTACGTCGGCGGTGATGCTGGCCGGATAGAGACCGGTGCGGGCCGTCGCAATCGCCCGGCTGTCGATGTCGGTGGCGAAGATCTGCACTTTGTAGCTCTGTTTCAGGGCCTCCAGGCGCTCCTGCAGGAGGATGGCGAGGGAATAGGCCTCCTCGCCGGTGGAGCAGCCGGGCGACCAGATGCGGACCGCAGCGCCTGCAGGCTTGCCTTCAAAGAGCCCGGGGATGACCTTTTCCTCAAGCGTCTTGAAGGCCTCCGGGTCACGAAAAAAACTGGTCACCCCGATGAGCAGGTCGCGAAAGAGTGCTTCCACCTCGGATGGGGTCTTCTGGAGATACTTGACGTAGTCATCCATCGCTTCGAGCTGGTGGACGGCCATGCGCCGCTCGATCCGGCGATTGATCGTGCTCGGCTTGTAGTGGGAAAAGTCGTGATCGGTCTGGGCCCGCAGCAGGACAAAGATCTTCTTGTGCACGTTTTCGGTCCTGGGCGGTGAGGCGATGGACCGATGGAGCTTGCCGAAGGCATGGGCCACATAGGTCATGAGCCGGGCCGCCATCTCGGCAGGCGGCAGCTCATAATCAACCAGTCCGGTGGCGATGGCGCTCTTCGGCATGCCGTCGTGTTCGGTGGAATCGGGGGTCTGGGCCATGACCATGCCGCCCTCGCCTTTGATCGCGCGAACACCCAGGGTGCCGTCACTGCCGGTGCCGGAGAGCACGATACAGATGGCCCGCTCACGCTGATCCTGGGCAAGCGACCGGAAGAAAAAGTCGATGGGCAGACGCCTGCCCCGGGGAGCGCTTGGTTCAAACAACTGGAGTGTGCCGTTTAAAAAGGCCATGTCGCGACCCGGCGGGATGATGTAGGCGCAGTTGGGAGAGACCACCATCCCGTCTGTAACCTCGAAGACCTGCATGCGGGTGTAGCGCTGGATGAGGCCGGTGAGGATACTCTCGTGGTCCGGGGCCAGATGCTGCACCAGGACAAAAGCCATGCCGGGATCGGCGTCAGCGGGCATGCCGGAAAAAAAGGCCTCAAAGGCCGCCAGCCCTCCGGCCGATGCACCGATGCCGACGACGGGAAACCCGGCTGCGGGGATCAGGGCTTCGTCCTTCGTCTCAGGGACCTTCCCGGCAATCTCCTCTGTTGTAATGGTCGAGGGTTTGCACGTTGCATCTGCCATTTCGGCTTTCTTGTTTTTTTGGGCAGTCATCTTGGCCTCCAAAGCCAGAAAACCTATCGTCTGTTGCCGTGAATTCGACCTTCTCTTCCATGGAAAGCCGGGCCGTTGTCTTTAAAAAACAGCAGTTTTCCACCTATCTTTCCGAGCAGGTAGTATCCGGATGCGCTTGTGCATTTTTGCGGGTCTTCTCAAAGGCTTGTGGCGGAAGGGCTTATAAAAACTTTTGGATACATACAGAGACAATCATCGACCGCCACGGCTTAAAAAAGGCGACTAATGTCCCAATCGTTTTTCTGGTCAAAAACCAAAGAGGTCAACTTGACGGGACACATCCCTTCTTCTGCCGGATGTATACTTGTAGTGGTTTTTAAGAAAATATAAGAAAAGTGTATAAACCAGTTGGGCTTTATACAAAAAAACGTCGGAACTTTTTCAAGATAGAATTGTGCACTTCGCCCAGTCGGAATGGTCAAATACAACCATGACAGTATAGCACAAAACGTCGATTTATGGAAGTCATAGACCACCGGCACAGCCGGTGGCTTGAAAGATCTGAACCGCTCAAAGCGGTTGAAAACCTGGAGCCACCATAAGGTGGCTGTCAAAATAGCTTCAGTTGCTCAAAACGTTTATCTTCTTTTTCCTGCCTTTGTA
>CAIUQR010000142.1 GCA_903901335.1 uncultured delta proteobacterium
AGCCGAACCACCTGCTTGCGCAACTCATACTGTGTCTGCTGATTGTGTTTTCTTGCATCTATCGTTTCCATGTTCACAACTATACAAGAAAACGTCAGGAAAGGATACATATTATTTAGTTATTTAAACACCGTATCAATAAAAAAATCGTCTGAAATGATAGTTTAAAAAATCACTCATCATAACGAGGTATAAGGAGCTTTAATCTTGGGATTTTTCTGCAAGCAGTATACGATGCGGTACAGAAAATAGCACGACATATGAAAAAAATCATCAGCAATTAAAAAGTTTTTTCATTTCGTAGAGAATTTCCATCGCCTCTCTAGGTGTCAGTTCATCAACATTCTGATTTTTCAAGAAATGACGTATTGGGTCAGCAGGTGGTTGAAACAGAGGTAATTGATTGGGGTGGCTTCTGTTCCGGGGAGGTTTCTTTATTTTTCTTTTGGCTATTGCAGGATCACCATCAGAATCAAATTCCCCATTCTCGATATTCTTGAGAATTTCATTGGCCCGCTGAACAACATTGTTCGGTACACCGGCAAGACTTGCAACCTGGATGCCGTAGCTTCTGCTGGTCCCGCCCCGGACCAGTTTATGAAGAAAGATGATGGTATCGTTCCATTCGCGTACGGCAATGGAGAAATTTTTGACCCGAGGCTGGGTTTTTACAAGATCGGTGAGTTCATGATAATGGGTGGCAAAGAGGGTTTTAACACCTTTATTGTCTTTTTGGACGAGATCTTCAGCAACGGCCCAGGCTATGGCAAGGCCGTCGAAGGTCGATGTCCCTCTGCCAATTTCATCGAGAATGACAAGACTGCGGGATGTGGCATTATTTAAAATATTTGCGGTTTCATTCATCTCGACCATGAATGTCGATTGACCTCTGCGGATATCATCCATAGCCCCGACCCGGGTAAAGATGCGATCGACGATGCCGATTTGAGCGCGGTCGGCAGGAACGAAACTGCCCATCTGAGCCATCAGGACAATGAGGGCAGTCTGGCGTAAGACTGTGGATTTACCTGCCATATTAGGGCCGGTAATGATCAGGACTTCATCCGTTTTCTGGTTAAGGGAGAGATCGTTGGGGACAAATTTTCCGGCAGGGAGGGAGCGTTCAATGACCGGGTGCCGACCTTCCTCAATACATATTTCCTCGCCTTCAGTGACCTCGGGCCTGCGATAGTGATAGAGATAGGCGGTTTCGGCCAGAGATGAAAAAAGATCTATCTGGGCAAGGAGTTGAGAGGACTTGATAACTCTATGACTTTCCAGGGCAAGCTGATTACGCACTGTCAGAAAAAGGGTATGCTCCAGCTCAATTCGCTTATCTTCGGCCCCGATAACTTTGTCTTCAAACTTTTTTAACTCCGGGGTGATGAATCGTTCGGCGTTGACGAGGGTCTGTTTGCGGATATAGCGGTCAGGTATTTTGTCTGCATTAACCTTGCTGATCTCAATGAAATATCCAAAGACTCTATTGTATCCAATTTTGAGTTTCTGTATCCCTGTGGCCGTACGCTCCGAGTTTTCTAAATCAAGGATCAATTTTTTACTGTCACGAAGCAACACGATGAGTTCGTCAAGTTCATCGTTGTACCCTTTTTTAATGAGGTTTCCATCGTGAAGAGTAAGAGGGGCCTCTTCGTTGATAGCCCTTTCCAGGAGGAGGTGGAGATCGTTCAGCGTATCAAATTCACCGGCAATGGCCAGAAGCTTATCAGTTTGGCATTGCTGGAGCAGGCTGTGGAGCCCTGGGAGCCCGGCCAGGGAGCGCTTCATTGCGAGCATATCCCTGGCATTCCCGGTGCCTAAAACCATCCGGCTGTTCAGCCGTTCCAGGTCGTAAATTGAATCGAGTGTCTCTCTCAGGTCGTGGCGGAGCGGGCCGTTCATAAAAAAGAAATTGACCGCATCGAGGCGGCTGGTAATACGGTCGATATCTTGGAGCGGAAAAAGAAGGTGATGTTTCAGGAGCCGGGCTCCCATCGGAGTGCATGTGTGATCAAGCACCGATAAAAGCGAACCTTCCCTTGTCCCGCCAACGAGGGTCTGAGTCAGTTCAAGATTTCTTCTTGAGGAATCATCGATAAGAAGGATTGATCCGAGATCAATGGGGGAGATCTTTTCAATATGCCGGGTGTCGGTCTTCTGGGTTTCACGGATATAGTCGAGGAGAATGCCTGCGGCAATAATGCCGCATCGCATCTGTTCGCAGCCGAATCCTGAAAGGTTAAGGACTTGAAAATGATCGAGAAGGATTTCTTCACAGGAAGAGTAATGAAATACGGAGGAGCTTCTTTCTGTGATACAGAGATTTGGCAGGAAGACCTTGGCCGTCTGGAGGAGAGGGGAAAGGTCTGCCGCGTCAGATTCATTGATAAGGAGTTCCGCAGGGCTCATCCGGGCCACTTCATCAATGATGAAGTCTCCGTTGGGCGTATTGTCTTGAAAATCACCGACAAGGAACTCTCCAGTGCTGAGATCGAGAAAACTCAGACCATAGGAGATATTTTTGCCCTGTCCCTGTCTGACAAGTGCGGCAACGTAGTGATTGCTTTTATCGTCGAGGAGTTGATGGTCTGTGACAACCCCGGGCGAAATTATCCGGGTCACTTCTCTTTTAACAATACCTTTAGCCTGTGACGGATCTTCGGTCTGTTCGCAGATGGCCACACGATGACCGGCTTTAATGAGTTTGGCGAGATAGGATGGGGCGGCATGATAGGGTACACCGCACATCGGGATTTTGTCCGCATCTGCTTTATTGTTTCTGGAGGTGAGCGTGATGCCGAGCGTTTTTGACGCAATTCTGGCATCGTCAAAAAACATTTCATAGAAATCGCCCATACGATAAAAAAGGAGGGCATTCTGGTGCTGTTCTTTAATCTCAAGATACTGCTGGAGCATCGGAGTTACTTTAACTGGCATTGTTTATTGCGGAATGAAGAGAAATGAGTTGAATAAAATCAGGGAGAAGGCGTTTATAGGTGGCTGAAATATGTTCAGGAATGGTCCTGACATCGGCGAGCACAGTCATGAAGTTGTGATCACCATCCCAACGGGGAACGATATGAAAATGGAGATGATCAGCAATGCCTGCACCGGCTGAGGTACCGATATTGCACCCGATGTTAAGGCCCTCTGGAGCGAAATGTTTCTGAAGAATGGCGCTGCATGCCTGCAGCATTTCCATCAAGGCCAGGTTTTCATCCGTTTGCAGGGAAGTTATGCAGTCAATATGCCGGATTGGTGCGACGAGCAGGTGACCATGGGCGTAGGGGTATCTGTTCAGCAGGACAAGAACTTTCTGGTCACGGTAAAGGAGCAGATGTTCCTCGGTATATGGAGAAAGTCCAGGCGGCTCGAAAAGACATCCTGCAACAGCAGGTGCTTCTCCCCGCACATGTTCTATACGCCATGGGGTCCAAAAAGTTTTCATTGCATTTCCCTCCGGAAATTGACTGTAATATACTGTGACCAATAACGGAAGTATTGAAAAAACTCAAGGGCGCTAAATTATATTTTTAATGAGAAACGCTTTGAAATATCAGAGGGATTTGATAGGATTTAAAGAAATTCTGCCATTATCGGTTGCGCAAACCGTGTCGCAATAGGTATACTGTATAACTGATGTTTGTTATCACAGCTTTTTTAAAAAGGTTTGTTAGAACTACCCCATTCGGCTAAAAATAATTAAAATAAAAATTATTCCGGTATGATACGGAATGTATGGAGATGAATGATGTACAGCGCTTCTGATTTGCGTAAGGGCCTGAAGATACAGATTGATGGGAATCCTTTTATTGTTACGGATTTTGAGTTTTCAAAACCCGGTAAAGGCCAGGCCCTTTACCGATGTAAAATGCGGAATATGATTTCTGGAAATCAGTTTACCCAGACCTACCGTTCAAATGACAAGTTTGAAAAGGCTGACCTGGAAGAGAGAAAAATGCAATATCTCTATAACAAGGAAAATGATTATTATTTCATGGATATAGAGAGTTACGAGCAGATTTTCATTACGAAGGAGCATTTAGGAGATAATATAAATTTTCTCATTGATAATATGGAGTTGCAGGTACTGCTGTTCGGAGGGAAACCTATCGATGTGAGCCTGCCGATTTTTGTTAATCTGATGGTTATCAGGGCCGATCCCTGGGCAAAAGGCGACACCTCCGGGACAGATACCAAACCGGTGACCGTTGAGACCGGCTATGTGCTGCAGGTTCCTCCTTTTGTCGAGGAGGGTGAAAAAATACAGATCGATACCCGTACTGGTCAGTATGTCACCAGAGTGAAAGACTAAGTTCCGATGCTCTCTCTTCCAGAGCTGCACATGCGTGCAGCTCTTTTACGTCTTGTCCGTTCCTTTTTTTTGGGCCTGGGGTTTCTGGAGGTGGATACCCCGGTTCGTCAACCCGTTATTATTCCTGAAAGAAACATTATTCCACTTCAGTCCGGCAGCTGGTTTTTGCAGGCCTCTCCGGAATTGTGCATGAAACGTCTGCTTGCTGCGGGCTGCGAGAGGATTTTTCAAATATGTCCGTGTTTCCGGGCAGGAGAAAAAGGACGCCTCCATCTGGAGGAATTTACCATGCTGGAATGGTATCGAACCGACGCGGATTATTATGATCTGATGGCTGATTGCGAGGATTTCCTTCGTTATGTAGAAGAAAATTTCCGGATGGAATTTTCCGACCACCTATCTCTTTTAAGCAAGGGCGTTTTTTCCGGAGCGGACGCAATCAATTTGACGAGGGAATGGGAAAGGCGTACAGTTGCCGAGGCGTTTGCCCGTTACAGTCCGGTTTCCTTGGAGCAGGCCATGGAGACGGACAGGTTTGAGGAACTCCTGGTTGAAAACATCGAACCGCACCTCGGTTTCGGGTCACCTCTATTTTTGTGTGATTATCCTGCTCTGCACGGATCGCTCGCAAAACTAAAGGACGAAAACCCGGCAGTGGCTGAGCGGTTTGAACTGTATCTGGCTGGTATAGAACTTGCGAATGGATTTTCGGAATTAACGGATGGTTGTGAACAGCAACAGCGTTTTGATGATGAATTGAGATATATGCATGAAAATGGCAGAAAGACTACCGGCATGCCTGAGCGTTTTCTTAGTGCTCTAAATGACCTGGACCGGGTTGCCGGAATAGCCTTTGGTCTCGATCGCCTCCTTATGCTCATTATGGGAAAAAAGACCCTTGATGAGGTTGTGACTTTCGCGCCATCTGAATTGTAAGGTTTCTTGAGAAAAAGAGTAGTATCTGATATGCTGAACTGATACCTTCTATGTCAGGATGTTCAGGTGCGAAAAAGTTGCAGTAATTGAAAAATAAGGCACAGCAGTTTGTTTTCCTTTAGAGGGAGTGTTATCAACCGTTCTTGGCCCGATAGTATAATCGTGCCCAAATCAATCAATGGTTATGGATTTAAAACAAAGTCAGCAAGTTAGAAAGTATATTGATATAATCTTGCGCAGGAAGGCCCTGATTATAGCCTTCCTGTTATTAGGTGTTGCGGTCGGTTTGTTTTTGACGGTGACCATGCCAAAACAATATCGCGCTACGGCCCTTCTCAGCTTCCAGGAGCAGAAGATCAACCCTGCCAAGATGTCTCCGGATATTCAAAGCAAGATCCGCGACATGGTGAGTACACTAACTCAGATAGTGACCAGTAGAACCAATCTGGAAAAACTGATTACAGACTTAAAGTTGTATAGAGCTGAAAGAAATAAATTGCCGATGGAGGATGTGATTGATTCGATGCGTAAACATATCGAAATCAAACCGTCATCTCGTGGCGATACATTCCATATAAGTTTTGAAGGGAGTGTACCTGAAGAGGTTGTGAAGGTTGCAAATTCTCTGGCGGCAAAATTCATTGAGGAGAATATTAAATACAGGGAGGAGCGGGCAACCGAGACATCAGCTTATACGAAGAATGAGCTGCAGATGGCCAAGGTCGTCCTCGACAAAAAAGAAGATGCAATGCGGGCGTATAAGCTGAAAAACTATAATGAAATGGCCGAGCAGCGGGAGGGAAATCTTACCCGTTTAAATTCATTACAGCAACAATACCAAGGGCAACAGACCAGTACTCAGGATCTGGAACGAACCAAAGTAATGCTTCAGGAACAGATAACTGCGAGAAAGAACGCTTTGACGGCTGTGAATGTCTCTGTGAATGCTGAAGGAGGGAAAGAGGGTATTAAAGGAAACGTTGAGCCGGGAGAAAGTGAGGCACAACAATTAGAGCGTATGAAGAAGCTCTACGCCTCGCTTTTAATTAAATACACTGACAAACATCCGGAGGCTATACGGATTCATAGGATAATAGAAAAACTTGAGCAATCTGGGGGGAGCCAGCATACGGGATCGGTTGCGGGGAGAAAGGGGGATTCCTTGGCAATGGATCCTATTCTCTCACAGCTTACGATGCAGATGAAAAAGATTGAAATAGACATTGATAGTCTGAATAAGGAAAGACAACGAACCAAAGATCTAATCAAAAAATATGAAGAATGGGTTGCAGAGGCTCCTAACCGGGAAGCTGAATGGTCTATGCTTACCCGTGAGTACAGTGAGTATAAAAAACATTACGATTTCCTCGTTGCTCAGGACTTGCAGGCCGATTCCATCGTGCATCTTGAGCAGAAACAGAAAGGAAGTCAGTTTAAGATAGAAGATAGTGCCAGGGTGCCGGAAAAGCCGTTCAGACCAGATTTTTATAAGATCATGGGGATGGCCCTCGCCTCAGGTCTTTTGTTGGGATTCGGACTTGCCTTAGGGGAAGCATTCCTGGATTCATCATTTAAGGATGTGGACGACATCGAGACTTCTCTTGGTCTGTCGGTTATATGCTCGATCCCCTATATTTACACGGAAAAAGAAAATTATCGGGAGAAAATGAAGTCTTTTGCCTGGACGATAGCCTTCGTCGTCTGTGTGATTGTCCTTGGGGTGGCTATCTTGTATTTCTGGAAACACGGGCAGATAATTCTGAAGCTTGGCCAGGGAAAATTGGATGTATAAGCACTATTACGGTCTTTTAAGGAATCCATTCGAGCTTGCACCGGACTCCGGGGCGTTGTTTCTGAGCGAGACGCATAAAGAAGGGCTGGCGACACTGAAATATGGAATTCTCTCGAACAAGGGGTTCCTGCTCCTTACCGGAGGAGTGGGGACCGGGAAAACAACCTTGATAAATGTTCTGATAAAGTCTCTTAAGCCCGCTGTAAAAGTTTGTGTGCTTTCAAATCCGATTCTTACCTCTTCAGAATTTCTCTATTTTATCGCCTCAAAATTAGGCATGCCTTTTTTTATAAATAAGGTGAAGTTTATTCAGGATTTTTCGGAGCTGCTCGGAAAATGTGTAGAAAATGATGAGAAGATCCTGCTGATTATTGATGAGGCCCATGTCCTTCCTGTTGAATTGCTGGAGGAGATACGGCTTCTTTCCAACCTGGCTGGTGACGGACACAATGTCTTAAGTATTTTTCTGGTCGGCCAACCTGAATTACTTGACCGGCTGGCACATGAACGCCTTCTGCCCTTGCGTCAGCGGATTGGCATCAGGTTCCATCTTGACTCCTTTTCCCCTGAAGACACTGTGCAGTATATTCTCTACAGGCTGAATAAGGCCGGAGCCAGAAATACCGGCCTGTTTTCTGAAAAAGCCGTCACAATGATCCATCTGACAACGCACGGGAATCCTCGACTTATCAATATATTGTGTGATCATGCCTTGTTAAGTGGTTATTCTCAGGAACAATTGATCATTGATGATGCCACGGTCTCCGAATGTGTTCGAGAGTTACACCTGCCTGGGGATTCGATAACCTTTGATCTTGCGCCCCCTGCGCAATCGATAGGGAAAAAGAGAGGATTGATACCCTGTCTGGTTGCTTTTTTTCTGATTCTGCTCGTCATTGTTTTCTCCGACCCGTTGAGATCGAAAATATTAGGGGCAATAAAACATTTTTTATAACTCAATCTGAAAAATTCTGAAAAAATACAGGCGTGAATCATTATGGGAAAGGTTTTTAGGGCATTAGAAAAATCCCGGGAAGGATATGCTGAAGAGACGAATGGGGATAAAAAGACGGCGAGTCACGGGCCATCGTCAGTAGAAAGAGAGAGCCCGGCGGCACCGGAAGCTGAATCACCGCGATCATCTGTGGAAAATATTACCCAGACTGGTCATTGGGATGAGAGATTACTCAAGGTCACCGGATTTTCCGGTCGACTCTCGGAGTCGTTCCGTGTGCTGCGGAGCCGGATTCTTCATCCTTCAGGCGAGGGAAAAAACCTGAGGACAATCCTGGTGACTTCAACGGCGCCTGGAGAAGGAAAGAGTTTTGTTTCCGCCAATCTGGCAATATCCCTTGCCCAGGGGATGGATCAATATTGTCTTATGGTCGATTGCGACCTGCGTCGTCCGACTCTTGCCGGTCTGTTTGGCATGAAAAATGATCCCGGTCTTTCGGATTACCTGCAGACACGATTCGATGTTCCCAGAATTATTCAGAAAACATCGGTAGAAAAGCTCACCCTTCTGGCCAGCGGCAGTCCTCCCGTAAACCCTTCAGAGCTGTTAGGTTCTTCTCGCATGAAGGGCCTGGTAGAAGAGATTTCTTCCCGCTATGATGACCGTTTTATTATTTTTGACAGCCCGCCGATTCAGGCCGCATCGGAAACAGCCGTTCTGGCCAAGCAGGTTGATGGTGTTATCCTTGTAATCAGGTGGGGTGCCTCCGGTCGTGACCATATCAAGAGACTTGTCGATGATATCGGCAAGGAAAAAATAATCGGTGTGGTGTTCAATGGTTTTAAAAGCAATATTGTTGAATCGAAGCTCCTCAATTATTATGATCATTATCAGTATGAATATACCCATAAATAATGCGAGCAGGTTTGGGGCAGATCATACCTTGCGTCTTGAATAGCTGCCTGCTGAGAAAACCGTTCATTCAGAGAACGGATCCCTTCATGATTATGTCTTTTTTTTTCCTGATCCTGGCGGAAGATTTCCCTCCAGGATTTTACGCTGCTGCTTTTTGTCCGATTGATTCCGAGGAACAAAGAGAGGCGCACTCGTATCACGATGCAGGCCGGTAACATACATCGCTGTCGATAATGTCCCCGGTGTCGGGGTGAAATCCTGGAACTGTCTGACGTGCAGTCCTATTTTCTCAAGTTTTTTCGCCATCATTGCAGAATGTTGCGCAGTACAACCGGGGTGGGCTGTAATTATATAAGGATTAAAGCGAATCTCTTTCCCGAGTTTTCTGGCTACCTTCCTGCATTGGTTGAGAAATTCGCAGAGTATTTGATGGGACTCTTTATGCATAAGCGTAAGGATCTCATCCTCTGTGTGTTCGGGGGCAATCTTTATCGATCCGGGAAGATGGGCAAGAATAAGGGTCTCCAGTAACAGCGGAGTCTTGATGAGGAGTTCCATACGGAGTCCGGATGAAATAAAAACATGCTGAATACCCTCAATGGCCAAAACTCTTTGCAGCACGTCTACAAGAGCGTGTTCGTCAAGACGCAGATGGCGGCAGACATGAGGGAAAAGGCAGTCATGTTTTTTGCACGCCTTCAATGAGCATTCGGTTTTATAAAGATTGGCGGTCGGGCCCCCCAGGTCGGTTATGGTCCCATCGAAATCATCCATGTCTCTGATTTCAGCTGCCTCCAGAAGGATCGAACCTTTGCTGCGACTGCTGATGACAGGTCCCTGATGACGGGAAATGGCACAGAATGAACAGTTACCTGAGCATCCACGGACAATGGTAATGGAATGACGGATCATTGTGTAGGCAGGAATGTCCGGAGTGGTGGGATGGGGTTTTCTGGAGAAGGGCAATTGGTACAATGCATCCAGCTCCGCGGTAGTAAGAGGAGGAGAGGCCGGGTATTGTACAATCCAGGAACTCTGTTGGCGCTGGGCGAGGATTTCCCGCGAGCAACCTCTCGCCTGGAGATCGATGGTTCGCTCAGCCTCCATGAACAAATTTTTGTCTTTTTCAATGTCGGCCCAGGAGGGGAGAAGGCGTATCTTCTGTCCATTGTCAGGGCATGACATATCCGGGAATTGCAGTGTCATCTCTCGGTCCGTCAATCTTCGGCAGGTGCCGTCAATGAGGTCCACGGGCATGTTTTCTGAGATTCTCCGGGCTGTCTCGATAATGCTTTTTTCACCCATCCCGTAAACCAGCAGGTCCGCCTTCGCGTCGGTGAGAACGGACCCTCTCAGTCTCTCCTGTTTGTAATCATAATGGATAAAACGCCGAAGTGACGCTTCAATACCTCCGAGGATGACAGGAACGTCTTTAAAAGCAGCACGGGCAAGATTGGCATAGAGGAGCGATGCTCTATCGGGACGACGGCGGTTAACTTTTGTTTGCTCCGAGCCGAACCAGGGATTGCCGTTGGGTGAATAGGCATCAGAGGAGCGGACCTTGCCGTTTCCTGAGTAATTGGCAACAATGGAATCAAGATTTCCTGCTGTTATCCCAAAGAACAGACGAGGACGACCGAATTGCCGGAAATCATCTGTTTGATCGTAATGGGGCTGGGGCAGAATGGCGACCCGGTATCCATGGCTCTCCAACAGCCTGCCGATAAGGGCAACACCAAAAGAGGGGTGGTCGATGTATGCATCGCCTGTGACGAGGACGATATCGACATAATCCCAGCCAAGTGCCTTGCACTCCTGCCGGGAAACGGGGAGATGGGCAAGTGAAGCGCTTGGAGTCATAGGCTGTGATCGGCATGCATCTACTGCACACTATTGAGGTTGAAAAAAATGAGCAACGAGGGACGTGGTGTTGCAAAAACCATTAAACGCGGACGTCTCATTCAGATACACCATTCTGGCAGTACTGGGTTGAGCCGAATGCACCTGTCTTCCTATATAATGACAATCTTTGAAAAGTAAACAGACAAAGCGGTGAAGTTTAAGGATGAAAATATTTTTTGGAATTCCGGAGAGCCTCTGCTAGACTATAAACGATATTGCTCTTTTGTTCAGTTTTTATAAGGTGGTTTTACAAAAAGGTGAACAGGACTGTGTCAAAATTGATAAGAGGTCTTCAGATGGCGCCTGGACGGAAAACATATAGAATAGTGTTGGCGGATGATCATGTATTAATCCGACACGGAATAAAAAACATTATTAATCAGGTTCCCACCCTCCAGGTTGTAGGCGAAGTCAGTAATGGAGAGGAGTTGTTGAAATTGATCGAAACAGGTGTCCCCGACATGCTCATCCTCGACATAACAATGCCGAAAATTTCCGGAATTGAAGTCGTTGGTATTGTAAAGCGGAAATATCCCCGGATCAAAATCCTTATGCTTACCATGCATAAGAGCAAGGGTTATTTTTACAGTGCCATGTCGGCGGGCGCAGATGGTTATCTGATGAAGGATGATTCGAGCGAGGAACTGTTGTTGGCGATAAAGAAAATACAGGAAGGGAAAACATACCTTTCGCCGGCACTTGCCGATGACTTCACCGATGATGTCCTGGCAGCACATCGCAATCAGCAGTGCAGTCCATTTAAAGGGATGACGGACAGGGAAAAAGAGGTGCTTCATTTGGTGGTTGAGGGGTTTACCAGCAGGGCCATGGCTGAGAAACTCTGTCTCAGTCCCAGAACCGTAGATCACCATCGGTCCAGATTGCTGAAAAAATTCAACATGAAAAACACCGTTGATCTCGTCAATTTCGCAGTCAGAAACGGTTTTGTCGCCTTCGAGGATTCTTGAAATTTAGCTGTTCCGCAAACGGAAACAAGAAGTGGCTACACCTTTGAAAACAGTACGGCGGATGATCTGTTTCCAGACCACCCGCCGTGATTTTTCAGGCTAAATGAGCAATGTGCTCAAAAGAAATTAGCCGACCATCTTCTTGATTTCTTCTACGATTTCCGGGTTTGCCAGCGTCATGACGTTGCCGACATCACCCTTGTTTGATATGGCACCAAGTACACGCCGCATGATCTTACCGGAGCGGGTCTTCGGCATATCGGGTACGATCCAGACTTTACGGGCTTTTGCAATTTTACCAATCTGGAAGACAATAGCGTCATTAACTTTTTGGGCGAGTTCAGGCGATGCCTTGAACCCAGGTTTCAGAGAAACATAGACATCCGGCTCTTTCCCTTTGATGTCATGGGCGACCGGAACAACGGCTGCCTCTGCAACTTCCAGAACCGTCAAGCATGCCGATTCGATTTCCTTTGTCCCTAACCGATGGCCGGAGACGTTGATAACATCGTCGATCCTGCCCAGGATACGGAAGTAGCCATCGTGTGCTTCCACGGCCGCGTCGCCGGTCAAATATGGCCAGTCACGCCAGTCTTTACTGTTCGGGTTCTTGCAGTATCGTTCATAGTAATTTTTAACGAATCGTGCCCGGTCACCCCAGATAGTCTGGAATCCACCTGGCCAGGGGTTCTGGATACAAATATTTCCAGCCTGTCCGCATCCGGCCGGCAGAGCAACCCCATCCTCATCAAAGATAATAGGATGGATACCGGGAACGCCTTTTCCGCAACTTCCTGGTTTCATCGGGTCGATGCCGGGAACGGTGCTGCAGAGGAAGCCACCGGTTTCTGTCTGCCACCAGGTATCGACAATGGCAGCTTCCCCTTTGCCGACCTCTTTTTGATACCACTTCCAGACGATAGGCTCGATGGGCTCGCCTACCGTGGTCATATGCTTGAAGTGATACGTGTATTTTGCCGGCTCATCGGGACCTACTTTTCTGAGCGCGCGGATTGCAGTCGGTGCGGTGTGGAAGATATTGACATCAAGATTCTGGGCAATTCTCCAGCATCGACCGGCATCCGGATAGGTGGGGATACCCTCATAGATAACGGAAGAGGCGCAGAGAGCAAGCGGTCCGTAAACGATGAAAGAGTGGCCTGTGATCCATCCGATATCGGCCATACACCAGTACACATCCTCAGGATGGATGTCCTGGATGTATTTCGACATGGCGGTTACATAGGAAAGATAGCCGCCGGTGCTATGCTGACAGCCCTTCGGTTTTCCGGTGGTGCCGCTTGTGTACATCAGGAAAAGCGGATCCTCGGCCAGCATCTTCTCAGGCTCGATCCGAGCGCCGTAGAATTTTTTCAGCTCGTCGTTGACGATAAAGTCGCGTCCTGCAGTCAAAGGAGCCTTAGAGGAGTTCTTGCCGGGATGACGCTGCCAGATCAACAGCTTGTCGACCTTTTGGCCGCCTTCTGCAGCGATCTTGCAGGAATCATCATCAACGGCCTTATGCTCAAGGAGTTTTCCGCCTCGGTAATAGCCGTCCATGGTGATCACGACTTTACTTTGAGAATCGACGATCCTGTCTGCACAGGCGCTGGCGGAGAAACCTCCGAACACGACGGAGTGGATAACCCCGATTCGTGCGCAGGCAAGCATGGTGACGGCGAGGTCTGCCGACATCGGCATATGAACGGTAACCCGATCACCGCGTTTGAGACCGGCGAAATCCCTCAATAATGCGGCAAACTCGTTGACCCGCACATACAGTTCCTGATAGGTGACGTGCTGGACAGCTTCATCTTCCAGCTCAGGGACGAAATGAATGGCGGTTTTATTTTTATTTTTTGCCAGATGACGGTCGATGCAGTTGTAACTGACATTGAGCAACCCGCCCTTAAACCATTTCCAGCATGGTGCATCGCTTGTATCAAGGACCTGGTCCCATTGTTTGTACCAGGTAAGAAGTTCGGCGAATTCAATATAACAATCAGGAAAGTTATCAAGGCTGAAGCGCTTAAAGATGTCTGGATCAGTGAGATTGGCCTGGCCGATAAATTTTGTAGATGGGTAGAAATATTCCTCTTCCTGCCAATGAACAGCTATTTGGGATTCTGATGTTCCGATAACTTCCGCTTTCTCTTTACTCATAAGTCGTGCTCCTTTCATGAATCTGGTTAAGAATTTAATTTCAAAACAGTTTCCGATGGTGCCGTGTGTTGATCCTCCTTTGTTCAGTTGTGCCGGATTACCGGCTGCGAAAGGTGAAAAGGCTCTTTTTTTAGGGCGTGCTAAAAAAAGAAACCAACAATCATACGCATAAAACCTGTCCGTACCATAATTGCGAAGGTATTGCAATTAGTTTTGACTTGTGATTAAGACAAATTGATGTGCTTCTTTTCAATGCTCAAACTTAGCCGATTATTTGAGGAAAGGGTAGTCCCAATTGCAGAGGAATGAATTTTTTTAGACGTGCCTTGGTTTCAACCGTTGACCCTAGTATAACCCAGGTGATTTTTCAACAGCGACACAAACAAAAAAGAAGGAATTTTTTATCAAATTGTGCTTAGCTACAATACTGGAAATAATTTTGCAAAGCACAATGAGACTGGGCTTCTGCTCCCTGATTTCTTCTGGAAGGGTGAGCGCTGTAAAGGAGCATATTAATATGCGCAGGTGGATTACGAGAGGGGTGTTTTTCATCTGCAATTTTCATCTGTAATACAGGGTACGATTCTATGAAAAGAACGGGATTTTTGTATGACGACAGATATCTTCTCCATGTTACATTCGAAGGCCATCCTGAATCACCGGCGAGACTGAGATCGATCCATTCGCGCCTTGCTACGTCCGGTGTGCTTGAAAAGCTGACCTTGATCAGTGCGGAGGTTGCAAATCAGAGGTGGATAGAGGCGGTCCATAAGATCCAGTATATACTGCGCTTCGAAGAGGCTTGCCTGATGGGATTTGAGGATTTCGACCATCAGGATAACTCGGTTTGCCGGGATACCTATGAAATTGCCTTACTGGCAGTAGGTGGAATTCTTCGGACTGTCGATGACATGATGAGCGGAGCCATTGATAATGCCTTCTGTGCAGTTCGTCCTCCTGGGCATCATGCCGAAGTAGATACGGCGATGGGGTTTTGTTTCTTCAATAATATTGCGATTGCAGCAAAATATCTCCAGAAAAAGTGGGGGATCGGGCGTGTAGGTATTATTGATTTTGATGTCCATCATGGTAACGGGACTCAGCATACCTTTGAAAATGATCCGACGGTCTTTTATTACTCGATTCATGAGCACCCCTCTTTTGCCTATCCTGGGACGGGAAGAGAGTTTGAGGCAGGAAAAGGAGAGGGGAGCGGTTACACATTGAATTCTCCTGTCTTACCGGGAAGAGGGGATGATGAATATAAAAAAATGATTATGAAAGACCTTGTCCCGACTTTCGATGCCTTCAAGCCCGAAGTCATCCTTCTGTCGGCTGGCTTTGATGCCCATGAAAGCGACCTGATGTCCGGTGTTAATCTCACAACAGAAGGATATGATTTCATTACAGATGAGATATTGAAACTCGTTGACAGGCATGCCGGAGGCAGGGTTATTTCTGTCCTGGAGGGAGGATACAATCTGGATGTCTTGCCGATCCTGGTTGAAAACCATATTAAAAAACTCGCAGGTCTACCATAATACTACTATGTAAAGAAGAACCCGAGCAACATTTTGTCATTACAGTGAAATTGAAAATATGGAGGTTATATGTTTATCAGTGAAATGATGGTTAAGGATCTTGTTACTATTCATCATGATGCTAAAATATCTGAAGCACGAGAGTTGATGGACCGGAATCATGTACGGCATCTTCCCGTTGTCGACAGCTCCGGATTGCTTGTCGGCATTCTCACCGATCGTGATATGCGAGATGCGATGCCTTCAGTATTATTGGATAAAAAATCCTGCAAAAAAACGTGGGATAGAGTGTTGGGCCATTCTATCAGTGAAATTATGACCAAAGATGTCATCACAATTCCTATCTATTATACAATCCAGGATGCCCTGATGGTTATCCAGAAAAAAAAGGTGGGGGCGATTCCCGTTGTTGATGAAAATGGAGTTTTGAAGGGTATCCTTTCTACTCGCGATCTTCTGGCATCTTTTGTGAACGTGATGGGCATAGGTCAGCCGGGTACACTGCTGTGCATCCTTGCCGAGGAAAAGCAAGGACAGTTGAAAAAGATCGTCGATATTATAACAGCCGAGAAGATATCCTTTGGAAGTGTCCTCGTTGCACGATACTGGGATGCCACCAAGAGGGGGATTTTCCCCTATCTTCTTACTAACAATGTGATCAATGTGAAAAAGAAGTTGCTGGAAGCGGGCTTTGAGTTGATTGATCCGATGAGATTTTATATGAGTCAAATTCCGAAAAAAAAATAGCCGATCTCCCCGTTGTTTTTTTTATTCATGATTTTCTGAAAATATCTTCTAGCCCTTCAAATCCTCCGAGATAATTGTCCGTTGATATCTTGTATGATATCGGTGTGTTGTCCAGATTATTGGGTATATATACCTAATAAAAAACAGGTATATCCAACAATTGTTTTTTCTGTAGGAGGGGGTAATACTGCTCGACTGGATCGATTATATCATCACGGATGAGGAGAGCAGAGAAGATGAATAAAGGTGAACTGATTACAAGTATAGCAGAATCACAAAATGTGAGCCGAGCGGAGGCCGGGAAGGCCTTGGATGTTTTTCTGGCCAACATGGTTGATGCAATGAAGAAGGGAGACCGGGTGACACTGGTCGGCTTCGGCTCATTCCGGGTTGTTCAAAGAGCTGCGCAGAAAGGACGGAACCCCCGTACAGGACAGAGCCTTGAGATCCCTGCGCATAACGTTGTCAAGTTCAAGCCGGGCAAACGACTCTACGCACGGGTTCAATAAGCCGGCAGGTTTCCGGATTACTGAGAAGGTCTTTTTCGAAACCCCCAGAGAAGCAGTCCTCCCAGGATCATCACACCGCTGAGAAGCTGTCCCATGGTCAAGTTGCCGAAAAGAAAGCCCACCTGAGGGTCAGGCTGCCGCACGAACTCGACCAGAATGCGAAAGATGCCGTAGCAGATAAAAAACAGGGCCAGCAATGATCCGTGCGGCCAGAGCGGCCGTTGCTGCCAAGGTCTGTTTCTCAGGGGCCAGAGGATCAGAAAGAGCACGAGGCCTTCGAGGAGGGCTTCATAGAGCTGAGACGGATGGCGGGGAGCAGCGCCTCCACCGGGGAAGATCATCCCCCACGGGACAGTGGTTGTCCGTCCGAACAGTTCGCCATTGATGAAATTCCCGATCCTTCCAAGCCCAATGCCGACCGGCATGGTAACTATATAGATATCGGCGGCCTTCCAGAAATCGATGTCTTTCATCCGGCAGAAAATCGCTCCACCAAAAATGAGGCAGAGTGCAGCTCCATGTATCGACATGCCGCCGTTCCAGGTGGCGGGAATTTCCAGCGGGTGGGCCAGGTAGTAGGTGAGATTGTAAAAAAGCACATAGCCGAGCCTGCCGCCTACTATGACACAGAGGATCAGGACCAGGTTGAGGTCTTCGAAATGTTTCTCAAGATTTTTATACTTGAAAGCGGCGATCTGGTTTTTTGCTAACAGATAGCTGGCGCTGAAGCCAAGGACATACATAAGTCCGTACCAGCGAATATGCAGCGGACCGATACTCAGGAGGACCGGATCGATGGAGGGAAAGGGGATCATCTGTCCTCCTGTCTCTGTTCTTTGACTTTTTTCAGATGAACCTGAAGCACGGAAATTGCAGCCGGGGTTATGCCGGAGATCCTTGATGCCTGACCGAGAGAATGAGGCCTGACTCTGGAGAGTTTTTCGACAACCTCATTGGAGAGACCCGATAGTCCTTTGTATTCCATATCCGCCGGCAGGGTGACCGATTCCATCTTCTTGAACCGTTGTACCTGCTCAGACTGTCGTTGAATATATCCGTCAAATTTCACCTGCAGCTGGACCTCTTCCCTGACCTCTGAACGGCTGAGTTCAGTAACAGCTTTGCACAGGTCTTCAGGCAGAGGCAGACCGGCCAGCTGCTCGATCCTCAGTTCCGGCCGGCGAAGAATATCGGCAAGTGTTGATTTCTGCTTCAGCGGCACGCTGTCGAGCTGGGCCAAGGCCGCATTTACCTCGGTTGACGGCTTGATGGAGATGGATTGAAGCAGCGCGAGCCCTTGGGCAATCGCTGTTTCCTTGGCCATGAACAGATCATATTTTTCCCGGCTCAACAGACCGATATCATAACCGATCCGGCTCAGTCTGGAATCGGCGTTATCCTCGCGCAAGAGCAGCCGGTATTCGGCCCTGGAGGTGAAGAGCCGGTACGGTTCTTTTGTGCCGCAGGTGACAAGATCATCGATCAGGACGCCGGTATAGGCCTGGGAACGATCGAGGATAACCGCCTCTTTTTTCTGGATATAGCGCACCGCATTTATCCCTGCCATGAGTCCCTGGGCGGCAGCTTCTTCATACCCTGAGGTGCCGTTGATCTGGCCTGCCAGGAAAAGACCTGCTACACGTTTGGTGGCAAGGGAGGGGTGGAGTTCCAGAGGATCGACGAAATCGTATTCGATCGCATATCCGGGGCGGATGATTTTTGCGTGCTCCAGCCCTTTAATACTATGAATCATATCCACCTGGGTGGCCAGAGGCAGACTGGTTGGCAGGCCATTCGGGTAGACTTCCACCGTCTCAAGACCCTCAGGTTCGAGAAATATCTGATGCCGGTCCTTTTCAGGAAACCGCATCACCTTGTCTTCGATGGAAGGGCAGTATCTGGCCCCTGTTCCCTTGATGATTCCAGCATACATCGGTGATTTGTCGATGCCGTTTCTGATTATCTGGTGGGTCTTCTCATTGGTATAGGTGATATAACAGGGTCGCTGGGGCAGGGTGTAGCCGTTCCCCCGGCTTGCAAAAGAAAAATGCATCGGCGGATCGTCACTGTACTGTGCCTCCAGCTCGGAATAATCAATAGAGTGCGCATGGAGCCGGGGGACGGTCCCGGTCTTCAGCCGACCCACCTGAAATCCCATCTTCTTGAACCAGGCGGCGAGGCTGATTGAAGGCGCATCGCCCATTCTGCCGGCAGGAAAATGTTTCAGGCCGACATGGATCAGGCCGTTTAAAAAGGTGCCGGTGGCAACGACCACCGCCTGAACGCTGATGACCTCTTCAAGGGAGGTTATGAGACCGGTTACTTTCCCGTTTTCAACGAGGATCGAGTCGACAATGGCCTGTTTGATGGTCAGATTTTCCTGATTTTCGAGCACGGATTTCATCCGTAACCGGTAAAGAAGCCTGTCCGCCTGGGCGCGTGAGGAGCGGACAGCCGGCCCTTTGCTGGTATTCAAACGGCGAAACTGGATGGATGTCGCATCGATATTGGTGGCCATTTCACCGCCCAGGGCATCAATTTCCCTGACGAGGTGTCCCTTGGCAAGGCCGCCGATCGCCGGGTTACAGGACATTGCCCCGATGGTGTCGGCATTGATGATGGCGACCACGGTTCTGAGTCCCATCCGGGCGGCAGCAAGAGCTGCTTCACAGCCGGCATGACCAGCCCCTATTACAGCCACATCATATTCATTCATATACATTCAGTTAAGAATAAAAATTTGAAAGGCAGCAACAAAATCTCTCCCTCGGAGTACACGGGCCTCACTATAAGGAAAAAGGAAGAGAAAGGCAATTGCCCTAAACAATATTGCTTGAGTCCGCCATCTTTTTCCACCAGATCATGGCCCAGCGCGGCGGATATTCTCTGCGGATAACAAGATTGTTTTTTTCTGATGCAAGTATCCGTGATGAGAGATAACTCTGCAGCCTGCTGTGTTCTATCAAACTGAGATCCTTGAACATCCAGGTGTATGAGGCCAGGGCCTCCTCCATATTTTGAAACACCAGGTCCCGCTCAAGCTGCAGTATCTCAATGCATGGATGAATACCCATGGTGTAGAGTGTATTCACTGTATAGATATAATCCGGGCCGGAATCAAAGGGGCGACCGATGGCCTTAAATGCCGCCGGATCGAATGGCGTGGGCGCGATCCGGTCTGTAATAAACACAAATTTTCCGGCATGCTCGTTAAGCTTCTTCAGGGCTCCGCTCAGATCATCGACCCCCAGCGATCTGGAGGCAATGGCCAGGTCATGGATGCCGACATCGAGTGAATCCCAGTCATCTTCCCAAGCGCAGTTGACGGTCCGGATGTTCGCAAGTTTCTTCTCCAGTGCCCGTTTGTTCAGGATGGCGAGCATCTGCTGCGAGTAGTCTATGGCGGTCACGGCAGCAACGCGTCCGGCCAGCGGGAGTGTCAGTGTCCCCGGACCGGCGCCGATATCCAGAACGGTCATGGATATATCCAGCGGCAAGCGGGACAGGATCAGGGAGGCATAGGGGGAATCCGCATTTCTATCGGCAAAAGATCGGGCATTCTTGTCCCAGTCTTCAACCTTCTTGCCTTTCCATGATTTCTGTCTTCTGGCATTCCGCCAGAGCCTATCCCAGTCGATGTCGGAATAGGTAAGTGGACCGTAAGGGGGCATGATTTTTTTATTACCAATTTTGGGGATGTGTTGTTTTCTGTAATTACAGGGTATCCTGATCGAGATCAGGACCGAAGACTAGCACAGCCTCCCCGCTCGTGCAACTTAATGATGGGATCGGGACGCCAAAAATGTTTGACAGCATCAGTTATGTGTGGTTAATAATACTCTTTTGTTATTTCTGAACCCCGGCTGTCGGACAAGGGGACCTTCCGTCATGGGAAGGAATGGGGCTGAGACGATCAGGATTACCTTTATCTCGAGAATCGTTTTGGTGAAAAACTGAGCTGTTTCATGATATTTCATGGATATAGAAACAAAAGGTGTCAACAATGAGTAAACGTACTTTTCAACCAAGCAATCTGAAACGTAAACGAACACATGGCTTCCGTGCCCGTATGGAGACCCGTGCCGGCCGTGCCATTTTAAGCTCTCGCCGGTCAAAAGGACGGAAACGTCTGTCCGCCTGATCCCGTTGAAGAGCTTTACGCTTCCAAAAATGTGCCTGGTGCGTAAGGGATGGGAATTTGAACACGTTTACAGGCTGGGAAAACGTTTGCATGGAGAGGGGTTTTCCCTCATTTACCACGTCAATGATCTCGGCTGGAACCGGCTGGGGATAAGCATCAATGGAAAAATCAAAGGTGCTGTGAAAAGGAACCGTATTAAACGGATAGTACGGGAATCATTCCGTCTCAACAGAGAATGGTATCCCCCTGATGCTGATATTGTTTTTACTGTACGGCCCGGTTTTTCACTGGGTTCTCCGTCTGCTGTCAGTCAGGCCGTGTCGCACCTTCCCTTGGCAACAACGAGATCACATGCAGCCTGAGATGAAAATCAGTCAATTACCGAAGAGGTTTCTTCTAGGTTTGATCAGGGGCTACCAGTATATTCTTTCCCCACTGCTTCCTCCCAGCTGCCGTTTTATACCTACCTGTTCGGACTATGCTCTTCAGGCGATAGATCGTTATGGTTTTTGGCGGGGGACCTTTCTTGCCGTCTGTCGCATCTTGCGTTGTCATCCGTTCTGCAGGGGAGGCTATGACCCTGTACAATAAACTTTCTTTTCACTCAAGGCTTACGGCTTTCCGGACAAGGAATTACACTCAAGAGTCTTTACATCACGGAAACTTGCATGGACAATTATAGAGCTTTTCTGGCAATCGCTATTTCATTTGTTATTCTGATTGCATACCAGTATTTTTTTGACGGATTCGGTGCTAAAACGCCTGCTGATACAAAACAGGGAACAGCCATCGAGCAGGTTGGACCAAAGGTTGAAGACAAGGCGGCGCCGGCTCAAGATGCGGCTCTGAGGCCGGCAACCATTGCGAAGCCGAAGGCTGTCGACCGTAATGCCAAACAGATCACCATCGATACCGATCTTTATACCGCTGTAGTATCGGAACAAGGGGGGACCCTGCAGAACTTTGTTCTGAAAAAGTATAAAGAAACGGATTCGTCCGACTCACCGGGAAAACAGCTGATCAAGACGGGAGAGAAAGAAGGTTTTCCATTCGATTTTACCTGGGGCACTGCCCTTGAAAGAGGGACTCTCTATAAGAGTGAAACGCCGGAGGTGAAATTCAAGGATGGCGAGAGCAAGGGACAATTGGTCATGCGCGCCGTCTCCGACACAGGGGTTGAGATTGAGCGGAAATATATTTTCGCTCGTGATCAATACCTGATAGATCTGGAGGTAAAAGTAAAAAATACGACGGCTCAATCGCTGCAGGGATCGCCCCGGTTTTATCAGGTAAACATGCCGTTCGAGGATAACGCGACGGGCAGCAGCTATCTTTTTCTCGGGCCTGCGGCCTTTATAAATGGCCAGCTCCAGGAATACAAAGGCAAAGAGATTTCCGAGAGTGTCAAGACGGTACAGGGAACGATCGACTGGGCAGCCTATGAGGGGACCTATTTTATGGCTGGAATCCTGCCCGAACAGAATGCAGGGATTTCGGTGACGATGCAGGAGACGGGTAAAGTGGTGGAGATGTCACTGGCCGGAAAACTTGATACCCTGCCTCCGGGAGGGGAGCTGGTTTATAAATACCGTCTCTATTATGGACCCAAGAAGTTGACGCTGTTGAAGGATATTGGCTATAATCTTGATAAATCAGTAAATTTCGGTTGGTTCGATGTCATTGCCAAACCTACTCTCTGGCTTTTGAACTTTTTCTACGGTTTTGTGAAGAATTATGGCATTGCCATCATTCTTGTGACTGTTCTTTTCAAGGTCGCCTTCTGGCCGATTACGCAGAAGGGCATGAAATCCATGAAGAATATGCAGAAATTGCAGCCCAAGATGGCGAAGATCAAAGAGAAATACAAGAACGATCCGGCGCAGATGAATAAAGAAGTCATGAATATGTACAAGACCTATAAGGTGAACCCTCTGGGGGGGTGCCTGCCGATGGTCTTGCAGATTCCGGTGTTCTTTGCCCTGTATAAGGTTCTTCTGCAGTGCATCGAGCTTCGACATGCCCCCTTCATGCTCTGGATTACCGATCTCTCCGCGCCTGATAGATTGTGGGTCGGGTTGCATATTCCGTACCTTGGGGGGATTCCGGTCTTGACGCTTCTTATGGGGGCATCAATGTTTTTACAGCAGAAAATGACACCAACAACCGCAGACCCGGCGCAGGCCAAGATCATGATGTTTCTGCCGGTGATTTTCACCTTCATGTTTATCAATTTCGCCTCAGGTCTTGTCCTCTACTGGTTTATAAACAACCTCTTGTCGATCCTGCAGCAGAAGCTTATCAACAATCAGGCGATCAAAACGGTCTGAGGTCCATGTCCATCAACAAAATGCGCATCGCTATTATTGGATGAAATATCAAGGAAAATCGATGTCTTTAGAGAAAAAAAAATTCTACGGGAAAGAAGTAACCGATGCCATAAAAAAAGCCTGTGACGAGTTCGGTGTGGCTCAGGAAAAATTGGATATCGAGGTGGTTGAGACTGGCTCAACAGGGATTTTTGGACTGATCAGGAAAAAGGCGTATATTAAAGCCGCCTTAAAGACAGTTGCGGTGGAAGAAGAGGTGGCGAAGGAGGTTGTGGTGCCGCGTCCCCAAAAGGCACCTTCCGTACAGCTGGCTCCGGTTGAGCCGGACGAGGATGTGTCTGAAGGCGCTGAGGAGGATGTCCACCTTGAAGACGGCGAGGAAAGCGAGGATAACGGTGACGACCTCACCGAGATTGCTCCTGCACTCCTGGACACCGAAGAAGAACAGATCAGCCAGGAAAACCTGGATATCGTCAAAACCGAACTGAGCCGATTATTGGAGCTGATGGGATATCCTTCCCAGGTTCAGACCGAGTCGTCCGGTATATCCGTTCATTGTTGCATACAAGGTGGATTTGAAGAGGCCCTCACCGGGCAGGATGGAAAGACCCTCGACAGTCTGCAGTATATCTTACGAAAGATCATCGCCCGTAAAATTCCTGATCGTCTTAGATTGTCGATTGATATCGGAGATTTCAGGGAAAGAAGACAACTGGAACTGGCTGAAAAGGCCGTTGAGCTTGCCAGGATGGTGAAAGAGGACGGGAAGACCCAGGTGCTGCCTGCCCTGAACCCCTCTGAACGAAGAGTCGTGCATATGACGCTGCAGGAGGATAAGGATATACGGAGCCGCAGCGTCGGAGAGGGACTCTTTAAGAAAATATTGATCTATAAACCCGGCAAAGGGAAAAAACCCGGTGCTCGTAAACACCATAGTCCCCGCGGGCAAAAGGTAAAAAACAGCAAACCGGATGCGGAAAAATAGCATCTTGAAAGGCAGTCTATTAGTTTGTTAGTCTGTGGGGGTAGCTAAAAGACTGAAAATCTACAGACTCTCAACCTAAAGATTTTCCTATGTCAAAATCAGCAGCGGATAATACTACTATTGCTGCAATTTCAACACCTCCAGGTGCCGGCGGAATCGGTATTATCCGTGTCAGTGGCCCTCAATCCCTGCATATACTTCAGACGATATTCAAACCCGTCGGTACTCCGTGTTCTTTTTTAAGTCATCAACTCTACTATGGCCGGATTGCCCGTCCCGCTGACGGCAAGATCATGGATGAGGTGCTGGCAGTCTACATGCGCTCTCCCAGGACATATACCAGGGAGGATGTAGCGGAAATACACTGTCACGGCAGTTTTCTTGTCCTCCAGAACATCCTTGAGCTGATTCTGTCACTGGGGTCGACTCTCGCCGATCCCGGAGAATTTACCAAGCGGGCCTTTTTGAATGGCCGCATCGACCTGACCCAGGCCGAAGCGGTCATCGATATCCTGTCCGCCAGGACCAGAAAAGGGGTCGATCTTGCCCAGGAGCAACTGGCAGGGGCCCTCTTCGCCCGTATTGATTCGATCAGAAATGAACTCATCCAGATGCGTGCCGTCGTTGAGGTCGCCATCGATTTTCCCGACGAAGACGTCGAGATACTCAACAGGGAATACATCCTGGCACAACTTCGGCAAAATGTTGAACAACCATTACGGGAGTTACTGCAAAGTGCTGATACAGGAAGGATTTTTCGAGAAGGTATTTCCGTTGTCATTGTCGGTCTGCCGAACGTCGGGAAGTCCAGCCTTCTCAATACCCTTCTCCAGGAAGAACGCGCCCTGGTGACGGCAATCCCTGGGACTACGCGGGATACCATTGAGGAATATATTGATATCGAAGGAATTCCAGTCCGCATCATCGATACGGCCGGGATTCGCGAACATGCCGACGAAGTGGAGGCTCTCGGCATTGAACGGGCGAGAACCCTGATAAATCAAGCTGATCTCGTCCTTTGCATGGTCGACGGTTCGCAGAAAATTACCGATGCGGATATTAGCCTGTTCCGGACTATCATCCATAAGCCATTGATTGTCATCATCAATAAGATAGACATACGTGCAGATGATTACGGCGAGGAGGAGATTTTTAAGGACAAGGTTCTCGTCAAGGTGTCGGCCAAGCAGCAGACAGGTATCGCCGAGCTCAGAAAGTCGATTTTCAAGATGGTGACCACCGGCAAAGAGCAATGGCAGGAAGATGCCTGCGCCCCCAATATCCGGCATAAGAACGCCTTGATTCGTGCGGTGCAGGCCGGCGAGCGGGTGGAGGATGGCCTGCAGCACGGCCTGACCAACGATCTTCTGGCTGTTGACCTGCAGGAATGCCTTGATCAACTTTCCGAGATTGTAGGCGAAACCACCACGGAAGACATTCTGGACGCTATCTTTACGAAATTCTGCATTGGGAAATGAGGGAAGACAGAACTTCTGACTCCTGACTCCTGAATTCTTTTATCCTATCATCTCCAGTAGAGCTCCAATCAGCTTATCCACGCCGTCTCCGATCTGGTCCACTCGCGCATCCAGCATATAGCAGGGGGTTGTGACAACCCTGTGGACCCTGTCGATGACAATCTCGCCATGGGTAGTGGCGGTGTGATGAGCGCCCATTTTTTCGATATGTTCGGCTGTCCCTTGGTCCTGACCGATGGTTACATTTATTCCCGGCAGAATGCGGGCAAGGGCAGCGGGAGCGATACACAGTGCGCCGATGGGTTTTTTCATTTTCGCCATAGCGGTGATGGCGTTTGCCACATCCGCATTGACGGTACATCCGGCCCCGTCATAGGCAAAGGTGGACAGGTTTTTAGCGGCTCCGAAACCTCCCGGAAGGACAAGGGCATCATGCTTCTCAGCCTGAAAGCCGGCAAGGTCCAGGACCTTGCCTCGGGCAATACGGGCTGATTCGATCAGGACATTACGCCGCTCATTCATCTCCTCGCCGGTCAGATGGTTTACAACATGGTGCTGGTCAATATCAGGGGCGTAACACTGGAAATCGGCACCATGTTTATGGATAGCCCATAAGGTCATGGTCGCCTCATGAATCTCTGCACCATCGAGATAGCCGCATCCGGAGAGAATAACCGCAAGAGAAGGCCTTTTCATTTTATTCTTTCTCCCATTGTTTGAGTAGATTTTCAGCCGTCTTCCGTTCTTTAAAATCTCCTTGGAATGCCAGTGCTTTTTTCAGGCTGGCAATGGCTTTATCTTTTACATTCGCTCCATGCAGGGCCAGGGCCAGGTGATAATTGATAGTTGGGTCGTCCGGGTTCGGTGTCAGTGCCTGTTCAAATTGAGACTGGGCCAGGGAATAGGCTTGCCGTTTGTAGTGGATCCAACCCAGCGTATCGGCGATATGGGGTTCCTCGGGGAACTGCTGCTTGGCGATCATCGCAAGACGCAGGGCCTCTCCGAGATCCGCATTTTCTTCCTGTGCCAGAAGCCAGGCCAGATTATTGGCGGCTGGGGAAAAATCGGCTTTTATCCGCAGGGTTTCACCATACTCTTTTTTTGCTTCCGGGATATCTCCCTTAGTTTCCAGGAGGGTGGCAAGGCCCATATGTGCATTACCGGAATTCGGCTGAGATTTTATAAGTTCCTTATATTCAGAAATTGCCTGGTCGACTTTCCCCGTTTGACGCATGATGGCTGCGATGACCAGATACGGCTGCGGATTATCTGGAAGAAGTTCTTTGGCCTTGTTGAAGGCGCCAAGGGCGTCATCGAACATCTTCTGTTTTAAATAGAGATCGCCGAGAAGAAGATAATGCCCTCCGGCCTTAGGCGCTTTGGCGATCTGTTTTTTGACCAGATCGACGGCCTTCTTGAAATCCCCATTGGCGGAGAGGGAAGCAAGAAGTGCCAATGCCCGCGAGTTTTCGGGGGAGAGCTCAAGGAGCCTGGTGAAGACCTCGGTTGCCTTTTCTTTATTTTTCAAGCCCAGGTACGCAAGCCCGAGATTACCTTTGATTTCCAGGTTATCCGGAACCTGTGCACTCATTTTAACGAGTAAATCAACAGCCTTGTCGAACTCTTTTGCCTGGAGCATAGCCTGAGAAAGGAGCATCGCCGCCCGGAAATTATGGGGATCCAGTTGCAAAGCTATTGAGCCCTCCTTTTTTGCTAAATCGCTATTGCCCTGCATCAGCATGATTTGGGCAAGGAGGGTATGGAATTTAGTGTTGCGCGGCGCTTTTTGCAGGGCATCTTCGATGGCTTTCTGGGAAAGCTCCATTTCACCGAGACTGAGATGGGCAAGAGCCAGATAGAACGAAGGTTCCGCCCATTTGGGATAATCCTTCACAAGTGAATCTAAGATCGCGATACTGTCATGGAATTTTTTCTCGTTCAGCAAAAATTTGGCCTGCAAAAGATTGGCTCCGCCATGTTTACTGTTCTTTTTGAGAAGAGCATCCATGCGGGTTTTTGCTTCATCGAACTTATTCTGGTCAAACAGAAGGTTGGCAAGTTCGGATTGAAGATCAAGTGAATCCGGAAGGTCTTTGATATCCTGGGTGAGGGAGGAGAAGGCCGTATCGGTCTTCCCGAGGCCTTTGTAGAACTCGACCAGCAACAGGCGGAACGGGACATTATCAGGAGCGAGTTCGATTACTTTTTTCAGATTTTGTTCAGCCAGATCGAATTGCTTCTTGTTTTGATAAAGACCTGCCAGCATCATATAAGGTTGTGTGTTTTTAGGAAATTTCTTGATCATCTCGCCCAAGAGCTTTTCCACCTCGTCGATTTTATTCTGCTGTTCGTAAAAGACGGCAAGAATATTGTAATTGGAGTAATTGTCGGGACCGAAGGTGATAGCCTTATGAAACATTCCCTCTGCTTGAGGAAAATCTTTCTGAGCGAAGTAAATCCTTCCTTTGATGTTGTAAAATCGATCGGATTCCGGAGACTGAAGCAGGGCTGAATTTACTGCAGCCTCCGCTTTCTGGAAATTGCCGGCCATAAGTTCGAGATTAGCCAGCAGGGCAAGGCCGTCTGCATAGTCGGGTTTCTTTGTAAGAACAGCTTCAATCTGTTTTCGACTCTCATCGGTCTTCTTTGACAGCAGATAGAACTCGGCGACCTTGGTATTGGCGTCGAGATTATCGGGGTCGAGACTGGCGGCGCGCTGGAGTTCTTGGAATGCACTCTGGGCGTTACCTTCCTTGAGATAGAGGAGACCAAGACGATATCTGGCATCTGCGAACTTCGGATCTATCTTGATCGCATTCTGCAGCTCGATAATGGCGGCTTTGTTTTCGTTGTGCTCAATATAGGCAATGGCTTTCTGAAAATGGGCTGCTTTTTTCTTTTCCGGGCTGGAACAGGCGGTGATGGAAAAGAGGAGAAAAAAGAGAATAAGCAGGGAAAACAGCTTTTGTTTCATTGTATACCTCTGGATCGGAGTCTTGAAGGTGGAGGAGATCGAACCGGAACAGACTGAAGCCTGCAATGTTCATATAGTATGAGAATACTGTAAATATTTCTATGAAAAAGTGAAAAAACTTGACTGTTTCTTATTTATTTGTGTTAAACTAACTGCATTTCCTCAAGTTATTGATGTTTTTCCGGTATATTTAACAGAAGAAAGGAAACGGGCCGATCTTAACTGCTATGTTATTCGCCCTGTTAATGTGTTCTTTAATGAAAAGGAGAGAGGGTATGTCTTTTCCAAAATGGATCCTTGCAGGAATTATGTTTTGTTTCGTTGCAGTCCCCTTTGTTGGGCAGTGTGCGCAATCATCGGCGGATGTGTCGGCATCAAATGAATTAAAAGAGAAGGCTCGCAAGGACATCCTGGGAGCCAAATCCAATGATATCACCCAGAGCGAAGACTATGTCATAGGAATCGGCGACCTGTTGAGCGTCAGTGTCTTCGGAGAGGGAGATATGGCTGCACCGTCTTCCGCCGGGAATGCTACCGCAACTGCAGAGAAACCCGCCGGCGGAACAAATGCCAACTCCATGGCAAATATCGAGGTCAGAGTGGATGGACAGATTTCACTCAAGCATATTGGTGATGTCAATGTAGTGGGGATGACGCTAACTCAACTGGCTGATTATCTGAAGAAGCTGTATGCGCCGATTTTTGATAATCCAGTTCTCACGACTGTGTTGGTCAGAAGTAATAGCAGTAAATATTCCGTAATGGGAAAAGTTATGAAAACAGGGGTATATCCATTGACCGTCCAGGTATCACTGATCGAGGCTATTGCCCGTTGTGATGGGTTTAATGAGTGGTCAAACCGTGAAGTGACCGTGATCAGAAAAGATATCCATGATCAGGATAAAGCAGTGTTTAAAAATAATACGCTTAATTTTGATTATAATGATTTTCTGAAAGGGAAAGATTTTCAGAAGAACATTGACGTTCAATCTGGTGATGTCATCGTCGTACATTGATACTTGATAACGTCGCACAAGGTTATGCCCCGGCAAAGTGCGGGGGCGTGGGCCGGCATCTTGTCATGGAGAGACTCAATGAGAGGAAAAATCTGTTCAGGTGTTATAACGCTGCTCGTTCTAGGAGTTGTAGCGTTATCTGAAGCTCGTGTAAATTCATTGACAGGCGGAGTGGATGTTGGCTTGGACATAGATCGCCGGACTAATAGAGGTGCTGCATCCGGACAATCGAATGATTACAATACAGTATTTACTACTCCGTCTTTTAGTTTCACAAGTAGCGATATCAAAGACGGGATAAACTTCAGGTATGCCCCCAGCTTCAGATATGACCTGAATGGCAAGGGGACCAATGTAGATCAAAACCTGAATCTCTCTGTTCAGAGACTGCTGACCAAGGTATGGCAGATAAGGATCAGTGAACTTTATGTAAATGCCGACGACTCATCGCTGACATCAACACCCCCATCCACTGCAAATAATCCACAGACCCCCACCAATACCACCACCGACCAGATTTCAAACGAGCTTGGTCGTCGGCGGTTCTCGACAAACAATGCCTCTTTGACGTCAGATTATACCTATCTGCAGGACAGTGTCGTTTCTCTCGGGTATACATATTCGCTATTGAGAAATGATGGTGCCGGTACATTGGGGTTTCAGGATTACGATAAGCATAGCGGCCTGCTCTCCGTTTCCTATCGGTTCAACCCTGAATGGAAAACGACCGTCGGCGGACAGTATGTTAGAGGCCTCTATGAAACACAGAGTACTCCAACTCTTGGCGCCCAAAGCGACCTGTCGGAATATCATGGTGACATGAGTCTTGAATCATTTGTGTTCTCGAAAAATATCCTCTCCCTGTCGTATGGATATGTCGGCACGAGATATGATGACCCAACTCGGAAGGACAGCGATATTCACAATACGACAGTTGGCTGGAAACGCGAGATTTCCCCCCATTTGAATGCCGATATAGGTGCTGGGCCTTCCTACGTGAAGACAGATGGTCAGGATGCCACGTGGGGCTATAATGCCCATGCAAACGTGAATTATATGATTGAGCACGGCAGGTTCGGTATTGGTGTGGCAAAGACCTACAGTCAGGATAATTTTACCGGAACAAGCACCGGCGGCACTATCGATTCCTGGACGGCAAAGGGAGATTTTAATTATCAACTCTACGAAAAGCTCTCAACCGGTGTGTTTGCCTCCTATGCGGATCAAAACCGTCAAAATGCTGTGGTCGGTACGAGCCACAGCACTATATCCTATAAGGAAAAAGTATCTTCAACGGGCATAAACATGAACTACAGCTTCTGGCGCTGGTACACCTTGAGCATCGGGTATACTTTTTCTCGCCAGGAAGCTGAGAGTACTCTTGTAAACTCTTTCGATGATAATCGTGTTTATATGACGATTGGGGCTCAGAAGGAATTGTTTCGGTGGTGACGTGTTTAAAAAACATAAAAAAGCATCGAGAAAAGTGCCCGCAATCATGGTATCTGATCGATCCGCGTCTTTGGATCGTTTGCACGGGGAGAAGAAAATGGAGAGAGCGACATTGACCTTCTCGTCGAACTGGAACCAAATTTTTCTCTTTGGATATCATCTCGCTGAAATACGAAATTGAAGATTTGACTGGACGCAAAGTTGATGTGGTCACTCCGGCAGGAATATCACCTTACCTGGTAGAACAGATAACTAAGGAAGCAGTTCCAGTATGAAAACAGACATAGTCTACCTCCGCCATATATTGGACTCCATAGCGAAAATTGAATCGTATGCAGTTGTTGGGAGAGAGGAATTCTTGGCTGTATCCCATTGGCAGGATGCGATCATAAGAAATATTGAAGTAAGAGAAGAGGCCACCAAACGACTCAGCAAAACGCTCAAGGAACAGTATCCTGAAGTTCCATGGAGAAATGTTGAGGCTTAAGAGATGCACTTATCCACGACTATATGGGAGTTGATTTGGAATTCGTGAGGAATGTTGTTGTAAATTGATCTACCATCACTCAAGACGCAAATATCTGTTATTATAGAAAATGTTTGATAAACAGTATTGGGGAAAACGGATATTCCTGATATTTGAGCAGGCGTTTCGGGGATAAACGGCGCGACTGAATCACCCCCCCTTTTTTTCTTTCTCGAAAGCAATCAACCATTGAAGATATCCCAACCGTCACCGATCCTGCCAATATGTCGGTCTGCGATGTTGATGGGCTACTGCGATGATGAAAACATGATCATTTTCAATAGAGTAGAGGATTTTGTAGGGAAATATATGGAGCAAACATTTTCGTATTTCACCACGCTCAATTGACCAGGCTATTGGAAACTCGGAGATCCTTCCTGCTGCTTTTCTGGCTTCTTCCTTGAATTTTATGCCAAGACCTGGCATTTCGACCTCATAGAAGTTACAGGCGTCATCCAATTCGATTTTTGCGGTTTCAGAAAAAACGATTTTCATTTTGTTGAAGGAAAAATTCTTTCCATCGGAATGCCTTTCAATTTCCCCTCTCTATAGGCCAGCAGTCTCCTCTCCGCTTCGTCTGCCCATAAGGTATCCAACTCATGGTCAGGTTCATCAAGGCTTTTGAGCAAGCCTTCAACAATAATAAACTTCTCTGCCGGGTCAAGGTTCAACGCTTCTTTAAGAATATCTTTGCTGTGCATGAACGCCCTCTTTTTTTTATTCTTGAAAATCTCCATCGATCTTTCAATGAGAAATTGTACCACAGATTTTGAAAAATCCCAATGCCGCTGACATGCAGCTAACAATTACGCGAACAGTCTGAGGGATCAACCCCTGCCGTTCCCGAAATAGACAAAGCCCATCTCTCTCAATCTATTGGGCTCATAGACATTGCGCAGATCGACAAAGACCGGGCTTTTCATCCGGCCCATGACCTCTTTTAAATCCAAGGCCCGGTACTGGTTCCATTCCGTCAAAAGAATGATGGCATCAGCACCGGTAAAAACTTCGTAAGGGTTGTCGACATAGGTAATCCCCTCGGGCAGGTACTTCGCCGCCTCTTTCATACCCTGCGGATCATGGGCGATGATTCGGGCTCCCTTCTCCATAAGGGCCGGCAAAATCGTCAGGGCCGGCGCTTCCCGCATATCGTCCGTTTCCGGTTTAAACGTGAGGCCGAGCACCCCAATGATCTTACCCGCTTCACTACCACCCACCGCGTCACGGATTTTTTTCACCATCCGTGCTTTCTGCGCAGCATTGGCCTCCACCGCCGATTCCACAATGCGGGCGCTTACCCCGTACTCCTGAACGGTGCGGAGAAGCGCAACGGTATCCTTCGGAAAACAGGAACCGCCGTAGCCAGGACCCGGATGCAGAAATTTCTTCCCTATCCTGCCATCGAGCCCGATGGCCTTGGCAAGGGCAATAGCATCGGCCCCCACCGCCTCACAGATGTTGGCCATCTCGTTTATGAAACTTATCTTTACCGCCAGAAAGGCGTTGGCTGCATACTTGATAAGTTCTGCTGTCTCGATACCGGTGACAACAATGGGTGTCTCGATCAGATACAACGGGCTGTATATCTCCCGCAGAACTGCTGCTGCTCGTTCGTTTTCCACGCCGATGACCACCCTATCAGGCCGCATGAAATCTCCAATTGCAGCCCCTTCCCGCAAAAATTCAGGATTTGAAGCCACATCGAAATCGGCTGTCGGGTTCGTCTCACGAATAATGCGGGAGACCTGCCGGGCAGTACCAATCGGCACCGTGCTTTTATCGACCACCACCGTGTACCCGGCCAGATAGGGGGCCAGCTCCTTGACCGCTGCGTAAATATAGCTGAGATCGGCGTAGCCATCGCCGCGCCGGGTTGACGGTGTACCCACGGCAATAAAAACGGCCTCGGCCCTCGGCACTGCCTCGCTCAGGTCGGTGGTGAAGCGGAGCCTGCCGCCGGACACGTTCTTAGCCACCAGATCGGCCAGACCGGGCTCGTAAATCGGGATCTGCCCTTGGCAAAGCGTCGCAATCTTGGCCGCGTCGTTATCGACACAGACGACCTCATGTCCGAACTCGGAAAGACAGGTTCCACTCACGATGCCGACGTAACCCGCCCCAATAATAGTGATTTTCATTATAATTATCCTCAATTGAGCGATGTGGTGAATTCCGAGAAATTTGATAGTTTGTGTCAGTTTAGCCGAATACGACCTGCTCGTCAATGTTACTGCTGACGGAGTGAAAAAGGGAAAAGGATTGCAATATTCTCTGGCGTGAATTACAATGTAATACAGAACACACAAGGAGATAATCATGGCTGCAAATTCACTCGTACAGGCCCGTATCGACAGTGCCGTGAAGAAAGAAGCCGCCGCCGTACTGGCCGCGATAGGTTTAACCGTGTCGGACGCGGTACGCCTTTTGTTAACCAAGGTCGCACAGGAAAAAGCGCTCCCGTTCGAGCCGCTGATTCCCAATGCAACCACCATTGAGGCAATGAAAGAGGGGCGCAAGGGTCGCCTGCCTCGGTTCAACGGCGTTGAGGATCTGATGGCCGATCTGCATGCGGACGATTGAGCGCACAGGCCAGTTCAAACGTGATTACAAGCGCGAAGCCAAAGGAAAACACCGGACGACACTTGACGTCGATCTGATTCCCGTACTGGTAGCCTTGGCGAACAATCAGCCGCTGGAACCACGCCACCGCGACCACACCTTAACTGGAGAATGGAAGGATTACCGTGATTGCCACGTCAAGCCGGACCTTGTCTTGATCTACCAGCTGCCCGACGCCGATACATTGCGGCTTGTCCGTTTGGGATCGCATTCCAAACTCGGCTTATGATAGTTTTGACCCTCCTTGACGATCTCAACCAACATTGCCGGACCAGAATGGCCAGCCACAATTGAGCAGACTGCATATCCACTTATTTTATTTCTAAGGGGCGTTCTCCATTTTAACCACATGGCGAACTTGACAATTTCCTCCATTTTTATTAGAGTTAATAAAAATGGAGGAAATTATATGGCCCACATGCATTCTGTCCAGCTACCGGACGACATATCCGTACGCTTGACCACATTGGCCAAAGCTACCAAAAGGACAAAAAGTTTTTTTCTTCGGGAAGCTCTTGAAAGATCTCTTGAGGATCTCGAAGACGCCTATTTGGCTGAAACTGCCTATGAAGAGTTTTTGAAGAGCGGTAAGGATCCGATCCCGCTCGAGAACGTGGAGATAGATCTTGACTTGGCAGATTAGTTTTACCCCTGAGGCTGAAAAAGAATTAGCCAGGTTGGGAGCTCCGGCAGCCAAGAAGATCATTGAATATCTGAAAGAACGTGTTGGACCGGATCCTAAGGCCTTGGGAGGACAGCTCAAAGGCAATCTCAGAGAGTTTTGGCGATGGCGTGTTAGCGAGTATCGGGTATTGGCCAAGATAGAGGACGACGCGATGCTTGTCATTGTTGTCAAAGTCGGTCACCGGCGAAAGATCTACGGCGGACATTGAAGCACTGATCAAACGAACGGTCTTCAAAAAAGGCAAACCATGCAAAGCAATCTTTTGAAGAAGCATAAAAAAAACATTGAGGAAAGTGCCCGCAATCATGGGATCAGGTCGATTCGTGTTTTTGGTTCGTTCGCACGGGGAGAAGAAAATGAAGAGAGTGATATTGATCTTCTCGTCGAACTGGAGCCCAACCGTTCTCTTTTTGATATCATTTCGCTTAAATACGACATAGAAGATTTGACCGGACGCAGGGTAGACGTGGTCACTACGGGAGGAATATCTCCTTACTTGGTTGATCAAATAACCAAGGAAGCCGTTCCCTTATGAAAACCGACACAGTCTACCTCCGCCACATAATTGACGCCATAACGAAAATTGAATCGTACGCATGTGTCGGGAAGGAGGAATTTATATCCACGGTGTTCCGTGGAGAAATATTGCAGTCCTAAGAGATGTGCTCATCCACGACTATATGGGAGTTGACCTGGAATCCATCTGGATAAGTTTTGCGGCATTTTAATGATTGGATTTGGTTCACATACACTGCAACCGGTGGAAGCGATTATTATTTTTCCTGAAACTGCTTGATTGTTCGCTTTTGTAAATAATAACGATGCGATATTTATGATGGTGTGCCTTAAAAGACTGGCGGGTCAAAGCCATGTCCTTTAGCCCTGCCCGCCCGACGATAATGGCTGAGTGTTGTAGCTATTGACAACATGTCATGTTGTTGTTAAATTCATCAACATGAAGGCACAAATAATACTCAACCAACGTCAACCGATCTCTGAAAACGCCTTCGTTGAAATGGTGGTGTGGAGAGTCCCGTCACCCATTTCTGGGAGTGATCATGGTTTCAAATATCGACTTGCCCTTGTTGTGAACGGCTCCTGCGTATTTCGCTACGATAACGAAGTGGGTAAAGGCGACCACAAACACATGGGCGAGCACGAAATTCCCTACATTTTCACTACTCCCCAGGCCTTGTTGAATGATTTCTGGAACGACGTGGATAATTGGAGGCTATAAAATGCGTACTTTAACTCTGGAAATTTCTTCCCGTGAAAAAATAAACAAACGATTTTTGCAAGCGTTTGAGGGTGAATCTCAAGGAGAATTTATAAGCTTCGCGTCGCCCGCACTCCTTTTCAAAATTCTCTCGGGCAAGCGTTGGGAGTTGCTAAAAATCATGACTGGCGCAGGGCCAATGACAATTCGCGAGGCGGCACGCCGGATAGGACGAGATGTAAAAGCCGTGCATAGTGATGTGCATGCGCTTTTGAATACAGGCTTATTACAAAAAACGGACAATGGGCGTATCGTCTTTCCTTTTGATGCTGTGCATGTAGATTTCATGCTGAAAGCAGCCTGACTCAAATTATTGGCTAACCAAAATTGAGATAGTAGATTATCATCCTTAGGGGGTACGGAATTATGGCAAAGCTAATCCAGATAAGGCCCGATTCGCCTCGTCGCCTTGATGGGTATTCATTTTTATCAGTTTAATTGACTCTTGCGCAAAACGTTTACCCAGCGTCTTATATCCTTCAGCAGAATAGTGCAAGCCATTCTTGATTTCCTTGCCTTCTCTGTCCTTCCCGTCGTTCAGATCATCGGTGTCCACCCAGGCTCCATGCGGGTCAGCTTCTGCAACTTCAACCTGAGCCTTACGCACCAGTGTCCAGTGAGGATATTGCTTGTTCTCAAGATCGAAATCACTAATCCGACCGATGACGAAGTTGACATCATTGCGCCCAAGATCATTGCCGAGTTGGTTAAGCAAGCCCTTCAGACTGGCAGCGTAGACTTCGCCGTGTTGTTCAAGTGCATCTTGCTCGCCCTGCATCCATACGAAGGTTACTGTCTGGACCTTCGTGCCCTTGATTTCCGCGCTTACTTTAGTCAGCAGGCGGTCATAGAGGTCGCCGGTTGCTTTTGGTTCATTGCCTTCCTTCGGTTTCCACTTCTTGTACCAATGTCGAATTGACTGCGAGCTATCAGCGTCTAAAATAACAATCACATTGTCTTTACCTAATTCTGATTCAACAATAGGAGTGAAAGAAATCTCAGGCTGGAGCCCCTCCATATTCGATTGACCGGAAAGGATAAACAGGTGTTTTCCCTGTTCAGTTGCATTGACATGCGACACTGTGACTAGCGTAAGGAGAACGAGGGCTTTCAGATACTTCATTTTGATGTGGTCCAAGTTGCCGGATAGCATATTTTCCATTTGCTCATCAGTAACTCTACTCAAACTATAACTTCTGCTGCAGGTTATTGAAGTGGCAATAGCACCAGCAAGGGTGCTGAATTTGCACTTAAAGAGTCTTTTTTGCCTCTCACGCAATCGCATAATAAACCAGCAGCTTGATATATTCGACCCAGATCGGAAAATACATCTCATAGCTATTCTCAAAGGTTGTTGCAGCATATGGAACAACCCTGACGTCGGCAGGCAATGATCTCCTGAAGGCCAGCACTGCGCGCCGCATATGCGGTGCGGAGCTGACCACCACCAGCGTCTTTACGTCCTTGGGAAGATTTTTAGCAATGGTTCTTGCCTCGGTTCAACAGCGTTGAAGATCTGCTGGCCGATCTGCATGCGGACGATTGAGCGCACAGGCCAGTTCAAACTTATTTTATTTCTAAGGGACGTCCCCCCCTTTCATGAAACCCCCAGCTAAATAGTACGGTTTGGGTCGAATCTGATTGTAAGTTTTGTTCCTGTGGCATGAGCAAAACGTTGCAGGGTGCGCGTCGACGGCATGACGCGACCACTTTCAAGACGGGCGACAACCGCTTGCTTGGTATGCATTCTACGGGCTACTTCTTCTTGTGAGAGGCCTGCTTGAGCGCGGGCCTCAATCATTGCGGATGCAAGGCTGAATTCGCTCTCCAGCTCATCATAAGCTTCTTTGTAGCCAGGTCGTTCTTTCGTCCATCGTTTATGCAGTGTGTCGAGAGATGTGCCTTTCATAAAACCTCCTTCGCTCTTTTCAGGGCTAACGTGATCTCGGTGCGGGGTGTTCTTTGAGTTTTTTTCACAAAGACCCTAACAATAACGACTCGTTTTCCGCGAGCTGTGACATAAAGTGCTCTTGCGATCCCATCCCGACCGATCAAGCGTATCTCCCAAAGAGGACCTTCAATATGTTTAACATGTGGCTCGCGTACCCGCTCCAGTCCATGCGTCTGGATCAACTCACCGGACTCGGCGTAGTCGGGCCAGCAAGTCGTTCGGAAGAGCTTCCAACTCCTCATCGACGGTCGCATTGAGGGAGGCAATTTTCCACATACGTTATATATAACAAAAAAGCTATAAAGGTGCAAGTGTCAATGAGGAACTACAAAGGAAAAAATAGAAGGTGGATTGTCGAGCTCGCCCATTCTTGGTTTAACCGGTTTCGCAAGCTGGTACCACGATACGAAAAAACAGATCTCTCATATAATGCGTTAAACGCTTTGGCAGCGGCTATGATCATCTTAAACAAGTTCATGGTTATTTATAGATAAGCACTTAGCCGTGCGAGGTACCATTTTATGGTGTCGAACATGCCGTCTCTGAAAAAAACAGATACAATTAGTTGGGGCGAAATTCTGCCTCAATCGTATCCGGCCCGATATCCTGCCCTTCTGGCCAGCCAATACCAGTAAAAAAAAGACGAACCTGCTTGAAATAATTATCATCCTGAAGTCGATTGAAAAAATCACTCCTAATATATGGAGCTACATCGAAAATACCCGACACTCCATCAGAAAAGACAACTGATACTTTTTTTCCTTCAAGGGGAGCAACCTGTATTATTTTTTTCATTCTTACTCCAATGGCTTAATTGGCAAAGGATTTTGACCACTCACAGCAAGTCTCCAATCAGTTAAGAGATCCTCCCTGTGGATTTCTATCCAAGCTTCAACAAGCTTCTTTTTGTTTTTTGGGAATGATCCGTTAAGAATCTCACCGTCTTCAATTGAAAAAACCGCATCATCATCTCCATAAGAAGCATGAATGTGTGGCAATTTGTGCTTCTTATCATCAAAGAAAAACATATAAATGACAATACCATAGAACATTGAAATAGTCGGCATACTTGCTCCGGTTCTGTTGAAATTCAATCAGCTACTTTTTCAGTTTGCCTGCTGCTTGCCGGTCAAACTCGGATACCAGCCGGCAAAGGTGGCAAGATTCATTAATGTAACCGTTATCGGGCCAAGAAGCCATCGCAGAAGTTTATGGGAAACTTAAAAAACAGAAACCCATGGGTAAGGTACGGAATCAGTAACTCTACTCAAACTATAACTTCTGCTGCAGGTTATTGAATACCGGCAATAGCACCAACAAGGGTGCTGAATTTGCACTCAAAGAGTCTTTTTTGCCTCTCACGCAATCGCATAATAAACCAGAATCTTGAAAAAAAGCCAAAGGGGCAGACTTCCTTTACTCCACGGGAGGATGGTTTTGCAAAAAACATCGATAATATTCTCAGGAAAGCTGTAGTTGAATATTACCAAACAACTCCGGGAGCAACAAGAAGCAGAACGGTTGCAGTGCAGAATAATTGTGTACAGTGGGTGGGCCCTTTCACATCAGAAATCTCGAAGTAATCGGAGAGGCCACCAAGCGGAGTTTCATTTCACCATGTGGATTTCAAGGCGTAAGCCGCAGGCCGCCGCGTACTTGCGGAGAGTGGCAATGGACGGTGAATGCCGTTCGTTCATGACGCTGGAAATGAGCCGCGATACTGCCGGTGGTTTGGTCCCCATACGGCGGGCGATTTCAGCCTGGGATAAGCCGGAGTCCTGCCGGGCCCGCAGAAGTTCGTCGAGCAACTTGAACTCCGGTTCCAGACGGTCATATTCGGCCTTGACCTCCGGGTCAGTCAATAGCTTTTTGGTGAATTCTTTATGGCTTAACATGGAGTACCTCTCCCTGAGTCTTGGGCAAAGCGGCAATTGCTTCCTGTACCTTCTCGCTATAATAATCGATGCTGTACGACATATTTTATAATAACAAATATGTTAACGATATGCAAGAAATCACTGATATGCTCAAAACAGCCATCCTAACAGTACGGGTTCTAGCCGGACATCCGCAATCGGATCGAAACTCTGGCCCGCATTACTCGCCGCTCCAAATCCTATGTCATCGAAGAAGCACTGGAACAGTATCTCGATGTAAACCTACTCATGCAACAAGGTAATAAACCAGCAGCTTGATATATTCGATCCAGATTGGGTGATACATCTCATAGCTATTCTCAAAAGTTGTCGCAGCATATGGCACAACCCTGACGTCGGCAGGCAATGATCTCCTGAAAGCCAGTACAGCACGCCGCATATGCGGCGCTGAACTCACGACGACCAGTGTCTTTACATCCTTGGGAAGATTTTTGGCAATGGTTCTCGCTTCGGTTAATGTGCCGAATAAACCTACAGTCTGTGGTATCCAGATTATCCTGTCAGCGGAAATTCCGCGCCAGGCCAGATAATCAATAATCCATTGCGTTCTGGTCCAGGAAGTCTGGGCCTTGAAACTATACGGCCCTCTCGAATCATCCCGCATTATCAGTAAAGTCGATATACGTCCCATCTGGATCAAATCAGCACCGGCATCCAAACGCTCCCAAAGTGAACCCCCTCCTGCCAGGATATAACAAGCATCCCCTCGTGCGTTTGGATCATTAACAACCAGAGGCGCAGAAAGCCAATTCCTTACAGATGCTGAGGTCGAAAGAACGACAAAAATCAGCCAGCAGACAACTAATGAGCATATTCTCTTGATAATTTTGAGACTGAGGCCTGACGACAAAATTTGCATATTCTTGACACAAGTCCCAATAAATTGTTAGTATATCATTCTTTCTGGAAATTTGAAAAAGCATGGCAAGAGCAGGCCAAGCGTACCCTTTCGGAATCAAAATAGTCCCAATAAACCGAAGGAAGAGTACAGTGACCTGCCAGCATTATTGTAACCAATCTAATTAGACAATGGAACAGTTAAACACCAACGGCTTTGCTGATTCTACCTGTATCGAAATTCTTTGCCTCTATCCGACTAAAGTGAACTATAGTGTTCCTAATATGGAGAAGCGGAATGCCGCCGATTAATACAAACCAGCCACGAGTAATGCATGTAGTCCCGACCCTTCATAGTTGTGGTGGGGCTGAACAACTTGTATACAGAATGGTTCGCAGTATGATCAGCGAGCAATTATCGCCAATTGTCTGCTGTATCCATTCCCTGGGTGATCTCGGCCTTCAATTGCAGAAAGAGGGAGTGAAAGTCTATTGCAGACAGCAGAGAAGCACATTGGATATTGGATTAATTTTATGGATGAGTCATATACTCAGAGATGAAAATATACAGGTAGTTCACGCACATATGTATGCAGCTTTTATTTGCTCCGTCCCTGCGGCATTTATTTCCGGGAGGACTAAAGTCGTTTATACCGTACATGGGCGTCTATTTCCGGAAAAAAGAATGTGGAAACGCCGAATTATTAATCCATTATGGTCCTTTGGCGTCGACCAATTTGTTTCAATTTCGGAGAAAACCAAGGAGGCAATGGCGTATTATGATTTTCATCCTGAAAAGAGAATTCGAGTCATTCATAATGGGATACACCTCGGCACCACTATCGACGGCTCGGACATTCAAACCATGCGGGCTGCATTGGGACTTGATGAAAACAGCGCTATTTTGGGAACGGCTGCCCGATTGGAAGAGATAAAAAACATTCCCATGATGCTTCGTGCTGTCAGGAAGGTACTGGAGGTTATACCCGATCTCTATCTGCTTATTGCTGGTGATGGAAGCAAAACTCAGGACCTTGAAATTTATGCGGAAGAACTTGGTATCTCACAGCATGTAAAATTTCTTGGCCTGAGAAACGATCTCGAAAGGATTTATCCGCTTTTTGGTGTCTTTTTACTCTCCTCGTTCACAGAAGGGATTTCTGTTTCGCTGCTTGAGGCAATGTCATATGGGATTCCAGCCGTTGTCACAGATGTTGGAGGCAATTCAGAGGTGGTAATTGAAGGCGAGACAGGATACCTGGTCCCTTCCGATAATGACGCTCTCATGGCGGACAGAATTCTCAAGCTGCTTAGGAACAAAGAACAAGCCTTCAGGTTTGGAGCCAATACTCAAGACAGGGTCCTGAAACATTTCTCATTCGAGGGGATGATGGATGAATATATGGGTATTTACAGATCATTTTGAATAAGAGTCAGGTTTAGGCAGAAATAGCTCTATTCGGATAACACAACGACTTGGAGAATATATGTCAGGTATTTTCGGTTGTATAATTGGCAGGGCAAATGCTGAACAACGGGAAAATGCCGCCGCCGGCATGTCACAAGAGCTTGAGTTTCGCGGTGATATAGTCGAGTACTTTCATGCAAGTGAAGACGTATTCTTTGGAGGGAGGCATTTTGCTCATGAGAAATGTACGCCGTGTTTCTCGGATGTGTCGTGTATTGTGGTGATGGAGGGAGAAATCTATAATAAAACTCAGCTGATTGATAGATTCGATCTCGAAAAAAATGCCTCTGATGGCAAAATTGTTTCAGTTGCATACAGCAAACTTGGGGTAGGATTTGCAAATGACTTTAATGGGATATTTGCGATAGCGATCTATGACAAAAAAAGCAGACAGATAGTACTCGTTAGAGATCATGTCGGATCAAAAAGTCTCTTTTATGCAAAGAACGCCAAAGGAATATTTTTTGCGACTACTATTAAGGCGTTGCTCAGAACTGACTTGATTGATAGAAAACTCTCCATAAACAGCATTCACTCATACTTTTCATCTACAAGTATTTCACCACCTGACACGATGTTTTCTGACATACACTGTCTTCGGCCGGGCACAACAATCACTTTGTCCGAAAATAGGGAAACAAGAGAGCATACATATTGGAATATCAGGGATATTCAGGAAGATTACAGCCGGACCTTAAATGACTTTACCGATGAATTGCGTGGTTTGATAATAGATGCCGTTAAATTGAGAGGTGAACATGGCGGACATTACGGGAGCATTGTCAGTGGAGGTGTTGATTCGAGTGTAGTAACTGCACTTCTGGCTCTGAATCTGGATAACAAAGAGATGCTTTCGGCCTTTTCGATTGTTTTCGAGGAAAAACCATACAGCGATGAGCCCTTACAAAGGATCATGTATGATTCATTCAATCTGAAACCCTACAGTGCGAATATATCTGCAAGAGAGTATTGGGATACATTGCTGGAGGCCGTCAACCACCTGGATAGTCCCGTTAATGATGATGCGGTGGTTGGTATGTATCGAGTTTTTAAGCTTGCCCGTTCAGCGGAATGTACCGCCCTCTTTGAAGGGGAAGCTGCCGATGAACTGTTTTTTACCGGGCATATTCATGCAGAGCGACAATTTCAGAAATTTTTATTGATCCCTTATGGCCTGCGAAAAACTCTTATTCCTCCAATAGTCGGGCACACAGTTTTTGGAACAGGGATTGACAAAAAAATCCGGCGTTTTCTTTTCAGGCTTGGACTGAGCGATACCGAACGCAGGCTTCTTGTCCTTCCAAGTTTTTATCGGACATCTCGATCGATTATTCGTCGCGAAATTGCAAGAGAAGCGTTAGATCCACTTGCAACAGCTCGAGGGTACCTGCTTGAAACAAGGTTAAGGGATCCCCTTAATATTTATTACTATGGACTACTTAAAACCTTTCTGCCCGATGACCTCCTTTTCAAGAATGAACGAGCAGCATCAGCCAACCAGATCTGTAACCGGACCCCTTTTATTGACTATCGACTTGCGGAGCTGGCATTCAAAATTCCTGAGCGATTTAAGGTAAGAAAACCAACCGACAATGATGACGGCACAAAGATTGTGTATAAAAAGGCTGTTGAGGGAATTATTCCCGATCAGATACTGAAACGGAAAAAAACACGTGGTTTCAGTCAGCCGTCATCCGGATGGTACAGAGATCAATTAAAAGATGAAGTCCACGATCTTCTTTTCGGCAAAGATGCTTTATATCCAGAGTATCTTGATACAAGTTATGTAAATGAAATATATCATAAGCATCAAAACAATATTTCTGCATATGACTGTCTCATTACCTCACTTGTTATTTTTGAAATTTGGCTGCAAAAATATTCTAAATCCAAGCCGCTGTGCTACCAGCATTAAACAGAAACCCGGCAGGACTTGAATTTACAGAAAAGAAATTGCTTTATCAGTCTTAAAGGACAAACAATGTTGATCGCCTATCTGTTTTTTAGTATGAAATATCAAGTCGGAAAGTAGAATCGAAAATCATATTGGCGTCCTTTGAGTTTATCACTTCAGGCAACCTTGAAAAATTACCTTCCCCTTCTACATCTGCGTTACGTTCAAAACTTTATCTTGTAACCATTACATGTCTGCAGTAAAATTTCTCATATACCTCGGCCTTGATCTCAAAGGATAATTCGATTTTCTCAAGATAGTCTTCAATAATGTGCTTCAACGGATTTATCTTGGTTTGATAGAATCTGCAGGGAAGCCTATGGGACGGGAGCAACATGAAATCTATTATTTTCCTATGTCGTATACTGTTTACGTTTCTGTTTATTGTGATTTCTGCTGTTGTAGCAGGGGGAGAACCTCAGAGCACCCTTAAAAAACCAGCAGGGAAATTACTCAACAAAGAAAGTCTTGTGTATGAGGGTGCTTTTCGCCTTCCTCATGACCGTTATGGAAGTTCCTCTTTCGACTACGGGGGCACCGCTATAACGTATTATTCCGCTCATAATTCTTTATACTTGGTGGGGCATAACTCACAACAGAATGTTGCAGAGATAGCAGTCCCCGAGATCAAAAAAGGTGATGCTGTCTCCGATTTATCTATCGCAAAAGTACTGCAGCCATTTTCTGATATAACCAATGGAAACAAGAATAAAATTCTTAAAAATAATGAGATCTATGAGGGTGATCAGGTAAAGATTGGAGGATTGTTGGTTTATGATGACAGCCTTATTGGTACGGTCTACGGTTATTATGATGCTGGTGGTAGGGCGTTTCTTTCACATTTTATATCAGGTACCAATTTTGAGAAGGGCTATGAATTCAAGGGAATGTACAAAGTTGGAGAAACTAATCAATCAAGCTTCGTGTCCGGCTACATGGCAAATATCCCAAAAGAATGGCAGCCGTTTCTTGGAGGTTCTGCTCTCACTGGGAATGCGGCTCTTTCGATTATCGGCCGTACTTCATTTGGACCCTCAGTCTTTGTATTCAATCCTCACGATCTCGGACTTAAAAATCCTGTTCCTGCAAAACCTTTAGTTTATTATCCATCCGCTCATCCAACATTAGGAAAATATGATGAGACAAACCCCAATTTTAATGGAACCACCACAATTAAAGGGGTTGTGTTTCCTGTCGGAAGCAGAAGTATTCTTTTTTTCGGCAGCCATGGCACAGGTAAGTACTGTTATGGTATCGGTGGGAAAGACGGACACTGCGTTGACCCTGCTAACTCTAACAAGGGGGATCATGGTTACCCATACAAGTATCAAGTCTGGGCTTACGATGTAGACAACCTGTTGCGTATTAGAAAAGAAAATAAAAATCCATGGGATGCCACGCCGTACGCTGTGTGGAATTTTGATCTGCCCTTTCAGCCAGAGTTCAGGCAAATCTTAGGTGCAGCTTATGATCCCTCAAGTCAAAGAATTTTTCTCTCGCAATATCATGGTGATAATGAATTTCCTGTTATTCATGTGTTCAGGATTTCACTGGATTCCGATAGGGGAAAAATGCCAGCATATTTGACGTTACCCCCCAAAAACTGAACCATTGCGGAGTTGGTGATTTTAGTCTAAAAATCCCCAAAAAGAGAAAGTCATGAAATCGAGCCGATTCAGTGAAGAGTAGATTATTGGGATATTAAAGCAGCCCTTGGCCGGGCTGAAGACCGTAAATTTATGCCGCATGGGATCAGTTGCCTAACCTTTTACAAATGTCGGAGCAAATATGGAGGTTTGGAGGTATCTGGGGCAAAGCGCTTAAGATCTCTTGAGATAGAAAACAGGAAACTCAAACAATTGCTGGCTGACACGATCTTGGAAATATTGCAGGAAAATGATCCGGGAAGGAAAGTTAACGCGGGAAAAAGCTCTGGGGAAAATAGCCAGAAGTAGAGAAGAAATTGCAATCGAGTTAGAGGTTGCAGAAAAAGTTGTTCAGCGCCTGCAACTTGGTAAGAATAAAATGGAGAAGATTTTGAATTTTTACTACGGTCCGCCAAAGCTTATAAACCCATGGCGATAACAATTAGTTGCAATCATTTTCAAACCCCTCCTCGTCTGAAAAATGGAAGGTATGCATAAAATTAACAGCGAAAAAAGATATGCAGAACTGGATGTCTTTAGAGGGTTGGCAATCATATCTGTTCTGCTTTTTCATTATACAACCAGATATAATCAGATATATGGTCACGCGAAAATGACTTTCGATTTTCCTTACGGATATTTGGGGGTGCAGCTTTTTTTTATGCTGAGCGGCTTTGTGACCTATATGTCGATGGACCACATGAATAACGGTTTTGAATTTATCTTCAAGCGGTATTCGAGATTATTCCCCGCATACTGGATCTCAATTTTAATCACGTTTACCTCGGTAACTGTATTTACACTGCCCGACCGGCAGACATCACTCCATGACGTCCTGCTCAATCTAACTATGCTGCAGGATTGGATTGGCGGAGTAAAAAGTATTGATGGGGCTTATTGGGCCTTATCACGTTTTCTTTCGTTTTATTTTCTTTTATTCTTGATACATAGATTTAATGCCAAATCCAAGATTGTTCTCATCTGTTTTTTATGGCTCGTATCAATTTTTTCCGTAAAAACAATGTCTTACCTAGGAATAGAGATGCCAGACAGAATAAAGATTACATTTCTTCTCACAGAGGGAGGTTTTTTTATTATCGGCATAATGTTTTATCTCATTGAATAACACGGCGTCACCTTACCCACGACTGCGATAATTCTTTTTAGTCTGTGCTCAATTTACTTTGTGAACGGGAAATTGATGCTTTTTTCAGCTGTGTTTTTTTCCATCTTATTTATTTTGTCCCTCAATGGTTATCTCGAATTTATCGTAAAGAAACCATTTTTATGGCTCGGAAGCATCTCATACAGTTTGTATCTTTTGCATCAAAATCTCGGATATATTATCATCAGATTTCTTTATACATTTGAAGTTAATAATTTGTTCGTTATTGCTATTCCAACAATGGTGTCCCTGCTACTGGCTGCGCTGGTTACGTATTTTATTGAAAAGCCGGTCCAAAACTATCTAAGATCGCGATTGTTATAAACTCACTGGATTCCGATAGAGGGGGGAAATGACAGAAGATTGCCTAATAAAATTATTAAAGAGCAATCTCGGAATATTGGAAAGTGAGGAAAACTATTGCCACCCATTTCCAAGACCTTGAAATTGGTTCAACAATGAATACGCCAATAGTCGTGGACATGCATGTCCGAAAAATACCGGCGAGGTCGGATGGTTTGCTGTGTAAAAAAATATCAATAAAACAGGGTATTAACACTAAACTGACATGCCAAATAAAATAGCACTGCGTTATGACGATAGGGTGACAGGCGAGCTCGAATCCAATGGCACGAGAACCAATTTTTTGTCATTTTCAATACCGGGCCGGGAGCGGCTGCAGATTACTGTCCTGATATTTTTTCATTTTTCTACCCGTACAGCTAAAATACTGCCCGGTAATCCTAATTTTATTGTAGTGACATCAAGAGCCTTGCTAAACCATCTGAGATTTTTCGGAAAATAATAATCCATTTGTCCAACCCTATGGAAATTTAGAAAAAGTTTCGATTTAAATAAAGGCGTTAATTTTTTTATCACCTTCGGAGTATTACTTCGATAAAAGACGCCATAATTTTCGTAACGATCTTCTCCTCTTTTGCCATGCAATTTATTCAAATAGTAATCCTTAATATGCATTTTCTCTGCAAGTAAACTAGCAAAAACAAACCAATGTCGGGCATCTACGGTAAATCCCCAAAAAACTCCACCTTTTTTTAAAATACTATGCAGTTTTTCCCAAAATATTTTCGGTCGTTCAAAATGCTCTAAAACCATTACTGCGAATGCCATATCAATCGATTCAGACTCTATTTGAGCTTTTTCAAAGGGACAGCGGTATATTTTATCAAACATACTCCCTAATTCTATTTGTTCGTCCGGCTCAACGCCTATATATCTTCCCGCAACTTTCGACAATGAATATTGAAGCTTATCATCGCTATCAAACCCACCTCCACACCCAATATCTAATATTGACAATTCGTTCCCTTGCTTTTTAAATTTTGCTGCATCGGTGAGTATCATATCCCGAAAGATTGTGGATCGCCACTCACCATTTTTATAACGTTGCAGATATGGAAAATAATCTAATTCAATAGGTCTCATATTACCCCAATCTAGCTGGTTTCAAAGGCTTTTTCATTAATAATCTTTTTTAAACAAATCTGATACAACGCATTGTTAAACAGCAACAAAACAAAAAAAACTTCATAGTTATTCAAACTCAAAAAAAGTGAACACGCTATCAATCCAGCAAAGGAAACCGTGCTTGCTTTATTATATAAATCTATCTTCTGAAACTCTTCTTCAGGAGAATGATGGCACCAGTGACGAATTTTTTTTGAATGGGTGAAAAATATTCCAACTATCATTATATATGCCAAACCAGCGCCCAGCCCTGACTCTGCTGCAAATTGGATGAAAGTATTATGGGCGACTCTTGGCTTGCTTTCAATATAGTCTGGCAGAGCAGTAATATATGAACCCAATCCAACACCCATCAGGGGATGCTTTGCCATCATTCTGAATCCACCACTCCATGAAACTATACGAGCTTCTGCAGAGCTATCTCCTTCATAACCAACTATACTTTGACTCCTTTCACTCATAACATCACCACTCTGCCACTGATAAAAACCAAGAAAAAATAGGATCATAACCAATGCGAACAGTTTCCGGTTGGTTAGGAGAAGCACACCTACAACAACAACAACAAGACCGACAAGACCTCCTCTGGACCCTGTTAAAAAGATGGCATGCCAGCTTAACGGAATGATAGCCCATAGCCCCCAGCGCAGCCATTTTTTTTTAATTTCCAATCCCAGATAGTAGATAAATGGAGAGCCCGTCACAAACAACATAGCAAAGACATTTTCATCAGCATATATACTTCCGCCACTGATGTCCAAAGGTCCCATCAACCGCCCATAGTTAAACTGTGCCCAATTTTGTGAAAAATATTGGTAGTTCGCCCAACAGGTTAAATAAACAGTTGAAACAACAAATATAATAACAAGATAATGCAGCTTTCTGGTTTCATTCATTTCCAATACAGCACAAAAATAAAAAAGAAAGATTGTGTTGGTTATGTAAAATAGTTGATCAGGGCTCGGCCCCGAAGAGACAAACAATGGAACATAAGGACCAAAAAAATAGGAGCAGGTGATGCAGAGCCAGAGAAATCCTAAACATAAATTATGCTTGGTAAGCAAAAAACTGAAATCATAGTTTTGCTTTAGAATTGAAAGCCCCAAACCTGATAAGGTACACAAAGCAACGATCAGTGACGCTCGAAGTCCTTCAAAATTCCACCACCAGATATATTGGGGACCAAGTATTGCCAGCAGATAGTATGATATAATTCCTACCCAGGGACGAACCAATGCCACTATTCCAGCACCTAATATGATAGTGAAAAGGAGTAATTTAATCATATTCTTTTATCCATCTTTGAGAACACTGAGCTCGATTTCCGCCATTGAGCCAGCTTCTGTGCTTGGGCGTGTAATGAATTTCGAGTCGTTCCGGCAAATGTCTTGCTTCCTGTGATTCAATCCGGCTCATTTCACCACCGCAGGCACAGACCTTTTCTTCTTCCGGAATATCGCATACCCTCCTAAAAGGCCTATCTTTATCTCTGGTTAACACCTCACTAGGAACTGGCAGGGTAAGTACGTTTCAACTTCAATCAATCCACGTTAAATCTCTTTCTATTGTGTCTTTGCCAAGTAAAGCCACTATCCATTCTATGTCTATGCGTAAGTAACTAGCTAATATACCTAAAATAGCCTTTAATTTCAAAACGAGGCCACCTTTATTTATAGCATTAATAAATTCAACCCTAGCAAGCTTCCATTTTTTGTGCATTAAACACTTTCTCCCATCATAAAAACTTGAATTAGCTAGATTCAAATTCCATAAATTTTTAATTTTCTGCCCATCCAAACTTAATTTCTCCTTTAGTTTTTCAGGGAGGTTGTTGTAGAAACAAACAGCATAATCTCTCGCTAAATCTTGAAGCTCAAGTTGACGACTAGTACTCATTTGAGTACCATGGCGGCGCCAATATCCGAGTATATCTCCAGTCACAGCAAACTCAGATTTGGATAAACAGGCCAGCCAGGTAGGATAGTCTACCATCAGCAGATTAAATGGTTGCTGAAAGCCTCCAATACTCGTCAATAAATCTTTTTTTAACATTACTGTGACCGCAGGGATGAAATTCCCACTCAAAAGCATTTCAATCAATTGGAAACTGGAACACCCATCAACCATCTCTAGCGACTCAGGTGCTGTCAAAATATGAGTTCCATCGTTTTTCACCCAAATTACCCTGCCCCAAGTGAACCCTATATTACCATCATTGAATAACTTGATTTGATTTTGTAACTTATCCTTGGGCCAGTAATCATCTCCTTCAAGAATTGCAATATATTTACCTCGTGCCATTTTTAAGCCAAAGTTATATGTTTCAAAAAGATGGTGTATTCCTTTGTTCTCTTGTTTGTAATATCGAATCCGAGGATCACTGAACTTTTTTATTATAGCAGATGTCCTATCGCATGACCCGTCATCGATGATGATTTGTTCCCAATCCTTGTAGGTTTGAGCAATGGTACTGCGAACACACTCGCCAATATATTTTTCGTGATTATAAGTCGGTGTAATTATTGATATAATAGGTTCGCGGCGTTCTTCTAGTAATAAGTTCATCCTGTTAACCCTAACTAATATTATTCCTTGTCTTTTTTATTTTTCGGCCAAAATGGAGATCATGTCAACAATCTCCAAGAAAAGGTTTTTTGCAAAAACAAATAGAAATCCGATATATATAACACCACCGAGGAGCACAGCTACAAAAATTTGAAGAAATATCGAGTACCCCAATAGACCTACAATATTGTGACCTAGCTTTGCTGATATCATGCACAGTATTGTGGCAAGAGAGGGGGCCAGTAGTGATCTGATTAAGCTCAAGAGGAAATTTGAAGTTATCTTAACCGCCCAGTAATAATTAATAAACACATAAGGAATCAGGGAGATAAGCATCCCTAAAGCTACGCCATTTATTCCATAGACATAACCCATTCCTGTAACAATGGGTACGGAAAAAAATAAATTAATCAGACTGGTTCTAAAAGAAATATCAGGCCGGTTATTTACAAGGTATACACTGTTCACAGGCACCATGATGCAACGTATTGCGCTAGAGAGACACAAAATCCTTAATGGGGTAACTACAGGAAGCCATTTGATTCCCCAAATCAAAAGGACCACTGAGTCGGCAACTATAGCAAGTCCTCCTAGTAACGGAAAGGTAAACACTGCAATATACTGGGTTGTTTTTATAAAGGCATGAATCACCCTATCCTTATGCTCTTGAATTTTTGCAAGAGATGGAAAAATTACTCCTGAGGCCGGCCAAACAAATCTTGATTCAACTAGATGAGGTATTCTGTATGCAAATTCATATAATCCAAGGTAGTTTGCTCCAAATAGTTTTCCAACTATAAAATAATCGATATTCTGAATTATGTATTCAACCACGTTTTTGCCAAGGCTATTGATTCCGTACCTGAATAAAAATCGGAAACTGTCTATGTCAAAACTGAGAGAAGGCCTCCATTCTCCTAACAATAATAGTGCAATATTGATGATAAATGAGCTTGACAGCATTGCTATGACCAGTGCCCAATAGGTTAAATCAGTTGTTAATACAAGACAAATTGCGATCAAAGACTCAAATAGCATGCCTAGACTTTCAATGATACTGATTAACTTAAATTTTAGTGACTTAAACAGTATCATTCTTGAAACAGAACTAATTAAAGTAAATATAAAAATGAGAGAAGTTGCATGCAGAATTGAAATTAGTCGAATGTCTGAAAAATATTCAGAAGCAAAGGGCGCTATAAGATTGATAATAGCAAAGAGAGAAAGTCTAACGGCGCACATCATGGCAAAACAAGTTGCATAATCTGATTGAGTGACATCTTTTTTAACAATCAGGCCTGACCCCATATTCAATGGTCCCATCCGGTCAACAAAGTCATTCACAAGCAATGCCATGCCAAAAATGCCGAAATCAGCTGGTTCAAGGTATCTGGCGAGGACCATGCTAGTGCCCAACCTTAAAACTGTTTGCCAACTTCCTCCTAAAACCTGCCAAAGCGCACCAGTGACAGCTTTTCGAAGCAACTTCCGATCATTATTTAGCTTCATAGACATTGGAAATATGGTGTGTGACGTCTCAGTATCTGAAGGGTATTACTTTCCATCATGAGATTCATTTAAATGGGGGTGAATTGTGAGATAATCAAAAATTCCATAAAAGTTGAAGCAGTGAATTCCTTTAAAACCTGTTTTCCAAACAACATAACTAAGCGACAACTGGTCACGATAGCTATTCTTTAATACTTCACAGTACCACCGGTCCATCAAATCGTATAATTGCGTATTTCCATTTCTTCTGATAATGATACCATTGGATGTCAAGCCGTAACCCTTTGGAAGGCCACTCTTTCTGTAGCCTTCGACTTGCCTTGAAATCAAATCAATATTATCTTTTTTCCTTTCAATACAGACATTTGACTCATCGTAAATGCAATTGCGTTCGGGATGTGCAGGTAATGACATAGGGAATTTAGATTTAAGCCTTGCGAAAAGAAACGCATCTAGATCTTTCAAAATTTCAATATTCGCATCAACATATATGGTAATGTCATAGGAAGCTAAATATTTATAAAACTGAATTTTGTATTTTCTATTCAACCTTACTGGATCAAGAGTTTCTCCTGTATTTATTAATCGCACATCCCAAACGCTCGACCTAAGGCTTGAACAATCTGTGAAACAAATATAGTCCCAGTTTTCCGTTACATATTTAGGCTCCCACAGTTGGTCATAGTCGCCGATCAGAACAGTGTAAATTGCTTTTTTTTTGTTTCTGAAATGGATATTTATCCAATTTTTTTTGAAATTATCTATACATATTTTGATTAATTTATTCATTTTGGTGTCATACTTTATGGTGGTTGATACTGAAACCCAAATTTTGCGTCGCCAGCTTCTGCAGGAAGGGCATAAACTTCGATATTTTTCAGCAACATGCCGCAATAGTTGCCGACGATCGATCTCACACGTCTTTACCATGAGAGATATTGAGATAGGGCATAGGCTACCAACAACTCAAAGAAGAACTTGGCCTGGATCATCATGAAGGCCAAATAAAATGGACCCTACGACGGATCGTGGCCAGGAAGGCGTCGTCATGTCTTCTTGGTGTTCAGTTTTTAGACAGCCTGTTGCCGGATAAAAACAAAAAGGGGAACCAGGTTTGCAAAAATCGATTTTAAGCGCTGCAACATCCTGGAATTCTGCTGCCGATTGTTTGACTTTGTCCTATCTTAGACAGCAGTGGAGTCAACTCGTAACATGCATGCAATTTCTTAACCGTAAATTACTGATCCAGAGCTGAAAAATATATTTCCTATGAGAGGATATATCGCCATCATCTCCACGACTTCTTGAAGATGATAAGGTGAAATAAATCCCTATAAAAAGAAATAGATCTTGCGGCCAAGTAGACAAAAAAGACGTAAAAAAGATAGCCTGTATTCCCCACCTTTTTCCTTCCTTTGCCAACATAAAGGCAAAGAGTGATAGCTATTGAAATAAAGCCAACAATCAAAACTGTTTTTCCCAAAAATGGAGCGGCCATGCAGGCCATTATTCCAGCGCCAAACAGTGCGGGCAAAACAAGACTTGGCAATTCAGTAAGCTTGAAACCGTGATTGAACACGCCAGATAGGTTCCCATTGGAATGCCATACCTCTTTTTTGAAAAGTTCAAAGAAAGTTTTAGGCTCCCGAAGATGATATACAAGGGCACCAGGAGCATTGATGATTTTTCCTAATGCTTGCAATCGGTAGCCTAAGTCACTGTCTTCGCAGGTAATGAGATTTTCATTAAAACCATTAACTTGGTTAAATGCACTTCGTCGGACAATTAAATTAGCAGAAGGCAGCCAGTCAACGGGGACTGGCTTTTTCGAACTGCTCCGGCAGAGCTTAGACCAGGTCTGTTGCAGTTGATTCGATTCTTCCTGAATCACATCGGGATAGGAACCAACAGCGACAACATCTTCGTTTTGAAAATGAGGAATTGCATTCGTGAGCCAATTCGGATGCACAATAATGTCTGCATCAATGAAAGCAATGATATCTGAGGTTGTTTCAGCAGCCCCAACGTTTCGAGTATGCGCTATACTTTTTCTTGGTACATTTATAACAGCATCCGTGTACTGCCGTGCAATTTCTCTGGTTCTATCCTCAGAACCATTGTCCGCAACAATAACTTTGAGGAGTTCGGAAGGATACTCCAAATGTTTTAACGAAGCTAAGCATCGCTCAAGAAAATTTTCTTCATTGAGTGCAGGGATAACTACTGTAACTGACAAATTGTACATAAGTTTATTTATGTCTCGCAAACAAATACTTATAACTGAATCCGATCATGCTGTGGCCTCTTTTTCCAGGATGAAGCTTTAAACCAAATTCATGAATAAATTTTCATATTCTTTTGCCATCCGGGCAGCCGAGTAGTGCTCATTGACATGGATTTTTGCGTTTGCTGCAAAGGTTTTTCTCAAATCTTGCGATATTGACATTTTTTTCACTATTCCTGAGAGCATTGAGTAGTTGTCAACCTCAAACAACAGGCCCGTCTCATGATTTCGTATCAAGTCGTTGCAGCCGGGGATATCTGAGGCGATTATCGGCACACCGGCCGCCATAGATTCCATCAGGCATCGAGGGATTCCTTCCATGCGCGACGGCAGGACAAAGACATCAAAGCCTCGCAGAAAATCAAGCCTCTCCGGGCGGAACCCCATAAAATGAATTTTGTCCGCTATCTTGAGTTGGTTGCCAAGCGCTTCAAGCTCCTCCTTTTGAGGTCCGTCTCCGATTAGATAAAGCTCCCATTCAAGATTTTCTACTGCTCTCAATGCATTGAATAAGATATCAAGACCCTTGCGAGGGATCAGTTGGCCAATATAACCCAATATGAATTTACCATTTTGTTTCTTTAGCAATATACCAGAATCTATAGAAGAGGATTGATTAATTTCTGAGAGATCAACACCATTACGTATGAAGTGCAGCGTTTTTTTGAGGCCAGGTATCTTGGCTAACGGATTATAGAGTTCTTCAGACAAAGGCACCACAGCATCTAAAAACGGAAAAACCATCCTGTCCAATGTTTCATAGCACCAAAGCTTAAAATCCATTTTTTTACTCCAGCCATGCGGGGTCGATATGATTTTACAAGGAGTTCCCCGAGTGGCAAGAAAACCAATGATGTCTGTCTTGTAAAAATGTGTATGCAGGATGGATATATTGCGTTGCAGGATGAATTGCTTCAACTGTTTGATCACAGAAAAATTGACTCTGCCATTTGCTTCAAAGCAGTGAGTTTGAAAGCCCAGCTTTTCTGCTTCCTTGCAAAGAGGGGTGTCCTGGTCCGGATCGTCTTTGATAACCCCGACAGTTGAGGTTACTCTTTGAGGATCGAGATGCTTGATAAGGGCAAGGATCCAGCGCTCTGCACCATAGAGACCAGCGGGGCTACCCAGTTGGAGAACATTGATAGGTTGGGATGTGGCTGAATTACTCATAATGCGGGTGCTATCCTCTTGTTGCTTTAGATTTAATAAGAAGACTTATGACTAACGTAGCTGCCTTAGAAAAGGGGATACTTATCACGGCTGTTACACTAAGCACAAGAAGGATCTTAACTATCCCGTAGAGAAAATTCTTTTCCATGGGGAAAAATGAAAAAAAAGTTACTTCAACTAGATAAATTGCAAGAGTATGAGTTAGATAAATCGAGAAAGTATGACGATAAAAGAAATCAGAACACGTTGTAAGGAGTTTGAAGTTATTTAAAAAGGCTAATATATATTTCTGTAAAGAAGTAATGAAAAAAATTACCGCGGTACTACCCAGCAAAAAGTACAAATCCGGCGGGAAGACATGTTCAGTGTAATATGGGGTGGGGCTAAACACCTTGGCAAGGATAAAAGCCAAAGCAAAACCAGCAGGACCAACTACAATCCAAATATTCTTTTTAAAAGGAGTAGGGTTAATCCCATAATTATTACCTAGTGCATACATATAGCTGTAAAATAAGGGAGAATATAATCTATCGTCGAAAATGATAAAGCCGACAAATTTTTTATTCCAAAAAACCATAAGTGAAATTAGTAGAATAAAAACAATATATGAAGATGTTATTTTTTTCTTTTGAATCATAAAGAAAAATGGAGATGCGATGCTGACAATAAAAAACGCTTGAAGAAACCATAGTTGACCAAGCGGAAAAGGCATGTATTTGCTGGAAGGATACAGCGTTAGCCAGCCTAAAAATCCAGAGATGCTAAAATGAGGGAGTCGATGTTGTTGGAACAGAAAAAACAACAGAGCAATACAACACAAAATTAAATAAGGAACATAAAGAGTAATCCCTCTGTTGAAGAGATAGTGTTTTATACTGGCAGATTTTGAGAAACTAAAGGGAGCCACAGCTCCCCCGATAAAGAAGAAAACTGCATTGAAAACTAATAAGTATTGGCTATATGGAGTGAAAACCCAGAATCCTCCAACATGTCCAAAGACAATTACAAAAATTGATATAGCCCGCAAATGTTTCAAGAAGGAACTATCATCAGTTTTGAGCGGGAGAGGTTTAGTTTCAAATAGTATGTCGTTCAAAATGCAAGTCTTTTAAAGGGCATTGTCGATGCGATTAGGTAGTATAAAATGCTTTCTCCCATAAATCCAACATCATAATTCCCCAGAGGAAGACGCTGTGGTCTCTTTGCGAGGATTGATGTTCGTTCCATATTTTGGTTAATTCCTTTCTCTTTAAAGTGTCAGCTGCCAGACCGGTCTTTTTAAAAACAGCCTGCTCGACCATCGGCTTTAACTCCTTTCGTAACCATTGAGCCGCAGGGATTGAAAAGCCGGTCTTGGGCTGATCAAGGATTTGCCTGGGGAGCCTTCGGGCGGCCAGATTACGCAGGACGATTTTTCCTTTTCCTTTATCCAGTTTCAGGTGACTGGGCAACGTGGCGGCGAACTCCAGAATCCGATAGTCAAGGAGCGGTGAGCGAATCTCAAGAGAATGAGCCATGCTTATGCGGTCGACTTTGACAAGGACGTCTTCAGTCATATAGAAATTAATATCGGTGAACTGTGCTCTGGAGAGCGCTTGTTGTGCGGAGTTAGTGGGTGAGAGCTGAAGACTGTTATAGAGGGGTTCTATGGTTTTAAATGGGGTGAAGCCCTTCAGGGACTGATTGAATTGACTGGTGTAAAGCCGCTTGCGGGTGTCCGGGCGCAGCCATATCAGGTCTTTGTAGAATGCTTCAGCATCACTGACCGCCAGGTTTTCCAGAATCGTTTTGATGCGCAATGGTTTGGGGAGTTTGGCTGAAGCCGGCCACAGGGCGCCAAGTGTACCGAAGACAAGAGAGCGCAGCGGAGCAGGCACTCGGTTGCGAACAGTAGATTCTAACATATGCGGCAGATAGCGGAAGGTGTATCCGCCAAAACTTTCGTCGCCACCGTCACCGGAAAGGACGACGGTGACGTTTTGTTTTGCCATCTGGCAGACATACCAGGTTGGTACTGCGCTTGAATCGGCAAACGGTTCGTCAAAATGCCAGGCTATATCGGCGAGGATCTCTGCCGCCTTTGGCTCCAGGGTAAATTCTTTATGGTTTGTCTGCAGATGGTCTGCCACCAGCTTTGCAAGGGGAAGTTCGTTGAATTTCTTTTCCCCAAAACCGATGGAATTCGTCAGCACCGGTGTGCTCATGTTTTTCGCCATAGAGGAGACAACCAGCGTTGAATCTAGTCCTCCGGAGAGAAATGCACCAAGTGGCACTTCGCTCATCAATCGGCATTTGGTTGCTTCGTCGAGCAGTGACTCAAATTCCTCGGTGGCATCGGCAAGGGTAAGATCCTGTCTTGGGGAAAAGCGCAACTGCCAATACCGCTGCTTGTCCAGGCCATTACGGGTAACCAGGAGGGTGTGGGCCGGTTCCAGCTTGCAGGTGTTTTCATAAATAGTACGGGGGGAAGGGATATACCCGAAGGTGTAATAGCAATCAAGGGACTGATGGTCAATCTCCCCGGAGCAGAGTTGCACGGCGCGCAGGGCCTTCAGTTCCGAGGCAAAGGAAAAGACCTGCCCGTCCCAATAATAATAGAGGGGTTTCTTTCCTACCCTATCCCTGGCCAAAAACAGATGTTGCTCAATTTTATCCCAGATGGCAAAGGCAAACATGCCGTTCATCCGTTTTACACACTCACCACCCCATTGTGCATAGGCCAGGAGGATTGTCTCGGTATCGCTTCTGGTTTGAAAGCTATGACCCAAATTTGAAAGCTCTGCGCGTATCTCCAGGTAATTATAAATTTCTCCATTAAAAACAATTTGAAACCGGCCGTCTTTTGTTGACATCGGCTGTTGTCCGCTGGAAAGATCAATAATACTTAACCGCCGATGGCCAAGAGCCACATTTTGATCAACATAATAGCCTTCTTCATCAGGACCACGATAAATGAGAGGGTCGGTCATCTGTTTAATCATCGTCCGGGCGAGTTCCTGATTATGACCTGTAATATTGAAAAAACCTGTTATGCCACACATAGTGTTACCTGAAAGCTGATGCCTTCGTAATATGTTGAATTTTCACAACGAAGTGCACGAAGGAGAAAACTATTGGTTGAGAAGTATTCTCCGAAAAAGATTATCTCTGATTGATAGCACAATATCGGTAAAATCAACAGATTTCTTCTGTTGCAAAGATCTTAAGTTCCGATTTAACCGGATCTTCCTCATTCATTTCTTTGAATCTCATTTTGAACTTTCAGCCTTCAGCTCTGATTCTATGTTCTTTAATTTTCCGGCAAGCCAGTCCGACTTTGCAGATATTTCATTATCCCTCAACACCGCATCGGCTCCGTCTCGCATCTGGATGGGTTTATTCGTTTTGTTATTAGCTATGAGGATATGTTGGGTCGCAGGAAATCTGTATTCTATGGCGTTTGGGTAATCGTGTTTTAAGTAAACTTCGTTGTTGACGATTTTGGTGTCTGGTGAAGATTCAAGACTGATACCGACATCGTTGAAGCCAGGAGACCCGTCATGATAGATTATGTTGTTGCGGATGATGCCACCGCGATTTCCTTTGTCTCCCATACCGAAGCCGATGCCGCGATCGCAGGTGATAATCCGGTTTCTTTCCACCAGGGTATTTGCTGAGTTGTTCCAGAAATGAATGGCATATTCGGCCATTTGCTCGCCAGGACTACGAATGAATTTGAAAACATTATCCCGAACTATCCAGTCCTTTCCATTGTGAACATCGATGCCACCGATATAATATCGCGGGCCGATGCCAGCAGTGTATTCAAAAAGACATCCTTCGATAATTCCGCCCTTGGCTGGACCTTTTCCCTGCGGCCCAGTCGCCACCTTGACAATCTGTTCACCTGCATTGCGTAAAATACAGTTTTTGATGTGAAGCTGGTCAACACCCGGGGCCGTCTGCACACAGTGATTGCGGACATTTTCGATGGTCAGGTCAGCGATTGTGGTGTCGTTTGCCTGAACAAAAAAGCCATGGTGTGGCTGTGCATTCATGCCCATTCCCTCAATAATGACCCTCTCTCGATTTCCGGATTTACTGCGAATGGTCAGATTGGTTGTTGTAATCTGTATAGCCCAGCTTGTGGGTTGAATTTTATAGGTGCCATCTTGGAGGAGAATCGTGTCACCCGGTCTGGCAGTGCTTAGGGATGTTTGGAGCTCTTTCACCGTGGATACTGAAAGGGTAGTGGTATTGCCGATGGAGAAAAACAGGGGAAGGGTGATCAGAGCGAAGACAATAGAATGTAGTTTGGAGGCAAAGAGGTTCATTGGTCGATTGAGTTGATCAGGGCCATTTCCAAATCATGACCTGCGATATTGAAAAAATATTTTCTGGCGCACATAGTTTTCTTGGCTCAGGTCTCAAGGAGATAAGGCTTAAGGAACAAGACCTTCTCTTTCCGAAAGCTTACGGAGGATACGGGCCGGATTGCCAGCAGCCACAACTCTCTCAGGAATTCCGTCTGTTACAACCGATCCCGCACCTATAACCGTTCCTTTGCCAACCTCTGCCATGATGATAGCTCCCTCGCCAATCCAGACATCGTTTTGAATGATTATTTGCTGTGCTTTTTCCGGGTCGAATGAGGTCCATTTCCCATCAGGTCTCATCGTATGCTGGTTCTTCCCGCTGGTGATGCTGACTCTGCTGCCAATTTCACAGCCGCTATTAATTTGTACACAGCCTATTATTGCATAGTTACCGATCGACACGTTTGATTCAATAATGGTTTTGCGATGCACCAGGAGAGTTCCAAAACCGATAATACAAGAAAGGGAACCTTTTTCCACTGTCAAAAAATAATAGGCACGTCGGCAAAATATACCCGGCAACCCAGGGGCGCAGGCCAGGAGCTGGGCAAAGAGAGAAAATACGACCTCGGAGGCGGGGTTGAGTATTTTTTCAAACCAGCTTAATGCCGCAAAAGGAGACACAAAGACGACACAAAAATAATTAAGACAATTTTTCAGCAAAGTCTTCATGTTAATAGGCTAATCAGTTCTGCATAGAGATTATCACTGCCATGCAGTATGTCATTGAATGTGAAGGAGCTGTGAAAATGCTGCTGTGTGTACCTGGCCATCATGAATGGTGACTGAAGCATATCCTTGTTCACTGCGCACCAGTTATTGAGTGGATTTTGTCATGAAGCATACGCCCTGCAAGTTTCAGTGTGAGTTTGAGTTTCTTGGTAAAAATTTTTTTAAAAAGCAGACGCTGCGGGATGAATATTTCAGGGCTGCCAAAATCATAGCCGTGAGTTGAATAGGGTCTGGTATCCTTTTGCGTGCTGAAATAGTCGTGGATATAGCCATAGACGCAGATAATGACGAGAGGCCGAGTCAGAAAGGCTGTTTTAAAACTCAAGAGGTCATCGAGGCACCTCGTGTAGAAAAAGGTTGCCTTTTGGATATAGGTTTGTTGAATCTTTTCCGGGCCATATTTAGCGGCAAGATGAATAATATGGCATTTTCGAATATCGTGGGCAGGCCAGGTTTCCGTCGGCAGAAGAACCTTGTGGAGCACCTCTTTATAGGGAACTTCATTTTTCACCATCCAGTCGGCATAATGCAGCAGGCTGTCCCGGGCGTAAAAAAAAGCATAATCTGTTTCTGCAAGTTCCATTTTATAATCAAGGTACTTACCCAGAATTTGCAGAAAAACGAGATAGGACCAGCGATATTCGGGGTCATCAAGATTGAGGGACTGGATGTCATCTGCGGGATGGATACAGCGCTGTATGAGTTCTTCGGCCTTGGCGAGATATCGTCTTCGGCGGCTGAGACGATAAGCATCGATCAGGCAGTTGATACAGTTTCCCGGTCCGCGGCCTGCGTGATGAAAGGCTGTGTCCACGGTCTGACTTGCCAGGCCGGTGGGACCTTCGTCGAAAAGGGCAAAGATGGTTTTGGTCCCGTCATCCATGCCCAACACATAGTCCGCCAAGAGCAAAACAGCTTCCTTGGCTTCCGTGTCGCCGGTTAGAAAATAATAGAGGATCAGTCCGGAGGAATAGATGTGTTCATTCGATGTACCACCGCCGTAGGTGGAATTTATTTTATTTTTTGCACTGTAGGCCCTGTGTGAAGCGGTTTTTGCCGGCAGATAATGGTCCGAATGCCAGAACAGTCCGCCGTTATATGCGGCTTTGTCCTGATCGGTATGATAAATATCGATGTCAATTATATGGCGGGCTGCCGGTGCGGCAAGGTCCCACCAACGCGGGTCGCCGGTCCTCAGGAAATGGACGCAGGAGCCATATATGAAATCGAACTGGTTGTTATAATGCGAGATGAACGGTTCCGGCCCGGTATGATTGACGGCTTCATGGTCGGCGTATGTGTCGCCGTAATTGCGCCACCCGTATTCATCAATAGTTTCCCTTTTATTGAAAAAAGAATGTTCACCTTCGATAATGTGGTGGATGTAATCCTGGTATTGCGGATTATCATGGATATCCGGAGCGGAAAAATAAGAGATTGCTTTTGATTTTTCAAGCCACTCCGGCGAGAGCAGAACTTCAACTGGATGCTGGAAGTTTTTTATCTGTGTTTCTTCCCCCGCAGGTCCAAAATCAAGAAAGAGGGTATGGCGTTTTTGTTCGCCGCCTTGAAGCTCAAAAGGTTGCCCTTGTTCATCTGGAAAGAGGGAAAAGTGGAGAATATTACCAGTTGTTCGCAGAGATTTCGGAAAATTTTGCCAGAAATCTCGAATGGTTCCGGCAATCCAGGCAGAAGTGTTTGATAATTTTATCCATGGGTTGGCTCTTTGTCCATTCCCTAAGGTGGTTTGATCCCCCGTTGTTGCCGCGGTTATGTGATATCCTGGGAAAGAAACAGTTTTCTCACCTTTGCAATTAAGATGATTAGGCGAATCCCAATTTTTTCCGCCACTTGAATTCTGGTGCAATGTAAATTTGTTGAATTTACCTGCGGATATTTTTTCTGATGGTTCGGCCTGCCACTCAAGAGTATGCTGCTCTCCTGCAAGACCTATTTGCAATGAAAGGTCTTTGAAATAAACCGACCCCTTGTCGCCAAGATCCCATAGGCCTCCGGGGTGAAGGGCGGCACGAGGATTATGAAGTGAGAAATCTATTTGGACAGTGGACAAACCGGCCCAGAAGGTATAACGAATGGAGAAGTTAGCGAAAAAATCCCCTTTAGTATCTTTAAATACCCCTTTTGTAAGAAGCGAACAGCGTTGCACCCCATTTTCTTCCACCTGTGGTGGGGAATTTTCCACCGTTAATACATTCCCGTTAACATCTTGCAGGCTGAGTTGTGCAATTGTTGGGTCGAGGAGCTCTTCCCCGGCAATCGTTATAGAATCAAAACATTGTCCCTTTTTCGCCAAACTGAATGATGCAGCCTGCGTATCGACCAGGAGTGAACCATTGTTTTCTTGTATGGAAATTTTTTTTAAAGTGGGTGTTGGCGCAGGACCTGTTGGCTTGGAAATGGAGAGATTGTATGTTGTTTCCGTGTTAGATTGTACACTGGCAAAGAAATCAAATAACGCCCACTTAACGGATTTATCCGGCCAATACTCTAACGTGACCGCCTGAAATTCTCTTTGCGTTCCATCCGCGGTGATCAGATGCAAAACTGCCGGATCGGTTATTGCGGTTCGGGGAAAAGGAATACCGATCCTTACCGGTTCGTTTATGCGGTTGAGTCCTGCAGTTTCTTTCACTTTTATTGGGCAGAGGGTATTGAGCATTTTGTGTCCTATTGACCGCTTAGCAAGAGATCTAAATTTTCCAGGCTCTTTGCCCAGGAGTGGTTTTTCTCCATGCAGGCTCTTGCCTTGCGGCCCATCTCTTGTTGATCAGTATTGTTGTTGAGAAGCCTTATTACCGCATGGGCAAACGCGGCAGAATCCTTTGCAACAATCAGGCCTTCTCCTGGATCGGCCTTTATTCCTTCCATTGCCTCTTCTGAGCAAACCACGGCTTTGCCCATGGCCATGGCTTCCAAAACTTTGTTTTGAATGCCTCTTGCAATACGCAAGGGGATAACACAGACATCAGCTGAAGCAAAGTAATCTCTGACGTCATCAACAAATCCAGTCACAGTGATTCCTGTATTTTTTGCAAGGTTCTTGACTTCGGGAGATGGCTTGCTGCCGACAATTTGAAATTGTACATTGGGAACTTCTTTTTGGATTTGCGGGAATATGTCACGGGCGAACCATTGAACCCCGTCAATATTAGGCCAGTAGTCCATGGCGCCGGTAAAGACAATAGTGGGACCCGTATTGTGACGTATTATCCCTTGACCGGGAGAAAAATGTTGGAGGTCAACGCCGTTGCAAATTACCTCTGTATTGGAGGCAGGGAAATATCGGTTGAGCAATTTTTTCTCTGATTCGCTAACGAGGAGAGTATGCTGAAACTCCTTGGCGATCTGCCTCTCGTATTGGAGCAGGTAGTCTGCTTCTCGTCTGTATAACCAACGTAAGGGCTGCGAGTTGGTATCTGCATATTGCCGCCATTTGTGGGAGTCAACATCAATGAGATCCATTATCCAAGGAATCGTTTTCAGCATACCATTATAATGCCTTGATCTGTATATATATTCTGCAGTTGGGGAGGAAAAGCAGAATACGGTGTCAATGACATGGTCGTCAAGGAAACGATCAATCTTGCGTTGCAGTGCATTTGAATAGAAATAGGGGATGGAAATTGGCTGCGAGGTCAGGAGTGCCTTCATGGCGCTGGTTGCTTTTTTGATCTTGGGAGAAATGGTTTCAAAGAATACGTTTTTCGATAGTTTCTCTAACGGTCCAATATTTTTCAGGTCATCTTTGCTATCTACCAAGAAAGCCAAATATACCTCGTGGTTACCGGCGAGATGACGGATAAAATTAAATGATCGTATTTTATCTCCTTTGTTTGGAGGGTAAGGAATTCTATGGCAGATAAAAAGTATACGATTTCGCATGCGAGGGTATGGGTATTTTGATTTTACAGTTTTATATACTTACGAACAACCGGGCCTAAAAAGTTTGCCAGACCAAGCGGAAGTTTCTGCCAAATATTTTTTGCTATTTGACGGTAGTTATTTGGCCCGGATTTCTCTTTTTGTACAATATCATTGAGAAAAATATCATGCCAGGTTAGCGGCTCCGGGGTTGCCCCCCATTGGGCTTTGAATTTGTAAGTGCCTTCGTCAGGTGTCGAGCGGCCAAAGTCGAAAACTTGAGCGCCGTTATCGGCTGCAAACTCCAGAAATTTCCAGTACAGCATCATATTTGGATTAAGGTGATTGAATCGCCCCAGGGTTGAGGCCCAGGGTATAGCGATTGTGTTCCCGACTCTCAGAATTATTCCGGCGCCTATGGCTTTGTCATTGTGATATACCAGCCCAACCTTGGCATTATCGGCATATTGTTTGATAATTTCTTCAAACCATTTTTTCGAGTGGACGGGGGAGCCCAGATCCCGCATATTGATACTGAAAACCGAGTAGAAGTCATCGACTTTCTCGTTGGCAAATTGAAATGTCAGGCCGTTCTTTTCTGCCTTTCTGATCTGGCTACGGAGCTTTGATTTAAACCCTTCCTGTAATTTTTCAGCCGATTCCGGCAACTCCAATAACATTCTGACCTTCTTGCTGCTAGCCTGAACTTGGTATTTATGATCTGCCAAAAAATCCGTTCCGATTCCACCTCGAATATGAACCATGGATGCATTGTTTTTCTTAGCTATTGAAAGCGCTGTTCTAAGCATTTCGGCAATTGTTTCCGGACTTGTCCCGAGCGGGGCGCCGATATCACAATAGGGAAGTGCTACCAATTCCGGTCGCTGGAGGGGGATTTTCAACATTGTCATCGGGAAAATGCCCGATACCCGATTGTTTTCTTCTGCAATCAGATTAAAATTCTTGAAACCATAGGCATTCCGTATGGCTGTTGACCAGGCAAAGAGATGATAGGGGGTAGCTTCGGGGTGGAATTCGGCGTAGTTATCCCATTGTTCTCGGTCTGATTCGGTTGTCTGGCGAATGTTCATGATCAAAATGGTTCGTTGGTGCTCGGTTTTATTTTAAATACTGTACCAGGACCTCTTTCATCGGTGCAAACCTGATTTTGTTAAAAAGATAGCACAGCTTTCTTTCAGTTCTGTGCAGATTGATATAATGCCTGAAGGTTGATTTCACACCTGCCTTTATCCTCGGCTGTTCAGGATCCAGTTCCCAGGGGTGGAAGTACAGCACAGCAGGTTGTTTTTCCCTGGTATTTATCGTCTCAATCCCTCTGCGGATAATTTCGACCGGCAGCAGCCTGAGATAGCCGCCGCCTGCAATGGGCAGATGCATTTTTTTCCATCCAAGATTGAGCAAGAGGGTTGTCAACGGAAACTCAGCCAGGGGGCCGGCATCGGTCTGAATTGTATGCGGAAAACGCTGCGCATCAGGAATGCCGTATGTATCATGCCTGATCGGAAAGATGCTGGAGTCATAGGTGAATCCTTCTTCAACCAGAATATCCAGGGCCCATATTGACTGGCGGGTGATGGAATAGCTGGGCGCTCGATAGCCGTTGACCCGCACACCGGTTTGGTCTTCGAGAAGCATTTTTGCCCGACGGATATCTGCGCGAAACTTGTCCGGGCCGATCTTGAAAATCAGCTCATGCCCATACCCGTGGCAGGCGATTTCATGGCCGCGCTGGTGAATCTCATGGGCAAGCCCCGGCAGCCGTTCGGCGACCCAGCCCAGGACAAAAAAAGTTGCCTTGATGTTGTAGTGGTCCAGGAAGTCCAGAATGCGATGGGTATTATTGCCGACCCGGAGAGGGAAGGAATCCCACTGGTCCTGACGCACATGAGCGGCGAAGGCGTTTACCTGGAAATAATCCTCCACATCGATGGTGAGGCAATTTTTTAGAGTGCTGTTCATTTGTTGAAAAAACATTCTCAAGTTGGTTACGCTAAAAGCTGAGAGGCTAAAAATTGCTATGAGTAATGATTCGCTAGTTCATCCGCCATTTCAACAATCGGGTGTTTTGAAGATTGTCTATTGTTTATCCCTTATCCTTCACCACTGAGCCAATTCACCCGAGCCATCCTGTGAGAAGAATTTTATAACATATTGGCGAAGACAGTGCCAAGGTCTTCCAGATACCGTGTTTTGTCTTTGATTATTTGATACACTCGTGTTCGATCCAGACGCATATAATCATGGACCAAGATGTTTCGAAATGCGGACCTTCCCTGAAGGTTGTTGTTAATCATATTGCTGAACAGAGCCAAGTATATCCAGGTATTCGCGCAATCTTTCGAGCCGTAACGACAGAACATTTTTATTGACCAAGGTGATGCTCCTTTGAAAAGCTTCTTTTCACCGAGGAGATATGAACCGATCTGATATGAACTGTATCAAGGTACTGCCTAAGAACACGTACTTCGAATTGCACTCGTCTCGGTTTGTCTTCTTTCAGTACCTTGCCATCTCGGATAATCTCATATTGAAGAACCAGAGGTGCGTTGTTTAATACTACAAGATCACACGACTGACCCTTAAGTTGCCTGCTGAGTTCTTCCAGAAGGCGCAGACGAAAGGAAAAAAAATCAAACCGGTTGTCAATGCAAACTGCAATATCCACATCACTTAAGGGTCCGGGAGTACCCCTGGCGTGTGAGCCGAACAGGTAGGCAAATTTTACGGCCCTGATATTTTCCAGAGTATGTTTGATAATAACAGGAAGAGGTTTGTTCACAGGTGAGCTCTTTGTTAAAAATCAGACAAGACCAGTGCCGGTCGTTTTTTGCCGGTATTCTGATCCGTAAAAGGAAAAGGAACTACAACAACATCAAAGAGCTTATAAGTCACAATAGGCCTCTTCGTCGTTTTTGGTCAACCATTCCGAAAGCGTCCCTTCAAGAGCATGCGCAAATTCAATTACATGTGATGTCAAAATGAGTTTTTTCAACTGAAGGCCATAGGTTAAAGACTAAAAACTGAAATCCGTGAATGCTCGTTTTTCCATGAGATTCAGAAGATCTTTACATCCAGAAAATCCGCCATACTCAAGAAGTGCTTATCAATAGAATAGATCTTGGCATTATTTTCCATCGCATTTTGAACAATGATTAAATCGGGAATTCCAACGCCATTTAACCCATTCCGCAGGCATTGATATTGTAAATCAATTAATTGATCCCAATTTATATGAATTATCAATTTACTGATTGCATTCAGTAAGTCTATAAGATTCTTTTGCTTTTTTACCTTCAGGAATGGAGTCAACTCAGCAATGATCAGATCGTTTGTTGCTACCAGGTTTTCATCTATCAGGAAATCGACTTTCTCCAGGTTATTCCCATTCCGGAAATATTCAACCCAGATAGAAGTGTCAATTATAACCGACATTTCCTGCCTCTTATTGCATCAAGGTCAATATCCAGGTCTACTTGACCTCTATAGTTTTTGATTTCGCGTATTTTTGACTTTCTGATTAACTGTTCGAGTGCTGTAACAATGACCTTTGTTTTCGTTTTGATATTGGTAGCCTTCATTGCTTCCGCAACTAAATTTTCCGGTAGATCCAATGTTGTTCTCATGATGCTCTCCCTTTATATTTTATGCATACAATTTTATGCATCAATGCATAAAAAATCAAGGTTGATTATCAGATGGTCTTTGGAAAGAGCTTTTGATGAACGGTGGGTGATTGAGAAAATTGATCTTTTTTGATGATCAAGAGCCTGGATTCAGGATAAAGACCTTCAGCCTATCTACCTGAACAGTTCTTATCTCCTAGTTTTCCCAAGCATCCAATTCACAGCAACAAGGAGGCTCAACCCAAGCACGAAAACCACAATTCCAGAAAATTCATGGAGAAAACCCTGGGCGGCATCAGCACCAATTTTAGTTGCCATGAGTGCTGTCGCTGAAAGCCTGACGATATTGGCAAAGATGGCAATCGGGGCGGCTGACAGGAAGAGAATTGTTTTTTTTCCGGCAGAAAGCGTAGACAGAAATGCCAATGCCCCGCTCAAGGCAAACATGGTGACAAGAGAACGCAGGCCCGAACATGCTGCGACCACTTCGAGGGTTGTTTGGGCCAGATGAATGACATTTCCCTCTCTGTAGACAGGAATGCCGAATGATGAGACGACCTGCTCCGTCAGATAGGACGAAAAAAGCTGCATCGGAAAGGCGATCTTGTTCCAGACGATGGCTGGAAGCGGTACCATAAATATAAGATACCCTATCGGAATAAAAAGTTTTTTGAAGTACTTTGATCCTAAAAAAAACAGGACCAGGCCAAGCATGACAACTATTAAAGACGTTCTCTGTAAAAAGAACTCGGAGCCGATTTTCCCAAGCGTCAGTTGTCCAAGCCCCGCAAGAAGAACGAACAGTCCGGCATTATTTGGTTTAACCGCGATCTGTCTCAGTTCGTCACGGATGGAATAGATGAAATAGGCCGAAAGAAAAGGGATAAAATAGCCATGAGAATAGTCGTCGTTGGTTCCCCACTCTGCGACAAGCTTCGTAAGGAAGGGGAGGTAGAGACAGAACAATGCCGACAGAATCACTCCGGTCATCAGCAATTCAAATTGGCCGAACTGTTTTTTGTCGCTTATCATAAGTGGGATCCCGGTAGAAATTTTTCCAGTTCAACCATGGCCTGTTCGGCAAATTGTTGAACCCGGTGTTCCGAACCTTCAATATCGGTGTCTTTGACCGTAATCATTATCCGGACAAAACTTCCGTCTCTTCTGCCTTTTGTCAAGGCATCAAGGACTAGATAGACTTTCTCCCAATATTCCGAGGCGATGACTCTTCCCCTGTTCTGGTACCAGTAGAGGACAACCTGATATTGATCTCCATTTCGAATCAGCATCTCGGTGACCGTCGATGTCTTTTTCCCTTCAATACCGGACTGGAGTTGAACTGTCTTGACCGTGTCGATTCCCCAGCCTCCGCCGGGCAGACAGTTTTTGGGGGAATGGTAGCCGCCTCCAACACCCACTGAAGAATAAAATCCGACGTAGAAATTTATCGGTACTCCGGATGGGTTGACAAAATTGTGATCGATATAATCGTCGACTCCCAGTAGCTTCACCACGTCTGCGGATGACTGAAAGGAGTTGGAAAGATGGTATTCCGCAATCTGACCGGGAAAAGAACTGAGAGATTTCTTGATTGGAATACGGGTTACGCTTGAGGTAATGTGGAGAATATACCAGGTGGCTGCAAACAGCAGTAATACAATGAAAATCCTGCCTTTAAATTTCATTCTTTCTCTCTGCATTGAAAGTGGCGCATTCCATCAAACCAACAGTAAAACTCCCTTTTCTGCCTACGGATTCACAGCCTGTCGGCCGCAGGATTTTGCATGCCGCCGAACGGACAACAGTACCGTATCGACATTGAATATAACCATAAAACGGACAATTAGGAATTGGTTTGTTGGTCAGTCCGAAAAAAACTCAAACCAACTTGTTGGATCGGGCAGATGATGTTGCCCTGCTTGGATAGAAACATGCAGAGAGTTGACTTAAAAAACGACAAGACATTGTTCAAACAATCAGAGCTACCTCTTTCTGATTATGAGAATCATTGCAAGTAAAAAATTCGGCTTTGGGTACGATATTTCGAACTCACAAGAGTTCCTCCTTTCTTTTTCGAAGAGGAAAGTGTTATCCTGATTTCTCAAGTTTTGGATAAATTCTTGCTATCATGAACAAATAATTTTTTGAACAATAAAACTCATACTGAAAGAGCGAAAAATGATGACCGAAGATCAAATCAAAAAAGTGGCCCTGGAGCTTATCGGTCAGATCGCTCCGGAAGCTGATATTGAGAATCTCGATCCCTCTGATCGATTACGCAACCAGTTCGATTTTGATTCTGTCGATTTTATGAACTTCGCAGTTGCTCTTCAAGCACATCTGAAAGTGGCAATCCCCGAGGCAGACTACCCGCAG
>CAIUQR010000143.1 GCA_903901335.1 uncultured delta proteobacterium
AGCTACCCCAAAGGTTGGCAGCAATCCTGTGCTTTCTACTTTGGAGACTGTTAAAAATGGTGGTTCAATTTCTACTTACTAATGTTTCGCACATAAAAAAAGTGCTTAAAACATTGTGTTTTAGATAAAAAAAGTAGCATGGAAATTTTGTTAAGACCTTAAAATGTAGTAATTTAAGGGCGAATCCAAAACAATACTGCCATGCTACAGAACAAAGGTATTAATAAAATTTCAGAATTAAAAAACGGTTTTACCCCTACATGGCTTGAACCCGATTTTATTTCCAGTTCTTTGAAATGTTTTTCGTTTTCGCGTTTGTGCCAAGTTTTTCCCGTGGTCAAATTAAAAGGTTATTCCTTTGAATGGATCATGACCGTCCTTCTTTCAATGCCCTTTATAAGTTCAGTTACCATCCGCTCTATGTTGAGCGGATGTGTCGAGCACCATATCAAAGCGGGCAAGGACACTTTTTACCGTCTAAAGAACAATCAGCGTATCAGTTGGAGGGCGTTGCTCTGGTCGTTCCTTGCAAAGTTTAATGAATTGACTATCCATAGTACCTCTGGGTCCAGCGAGATTCGGTGCTTGATCTTTGACGATACGTTGTTGGAAAAAACAGGCAAGTATATCGAAAAAATATCATGGGTATTTGACCATGTTGCCAGAAGGCCGGTATTGGGGTTTAAACTCCTTGTGATGGGATATTGGGACGGCACATCGTTTATCCCAGTAGATCTTTCATTGCACCGTGAAACCGGCCAAAATAAGGAAAAACCCTATGGACTTAAAAAGAAAGAACTTAGGAAGCAACATAAAAATGATCGTAAAAAAGGCTCGTGTTCCTGGGAAAGGGCCAAAGAAACGGATATGTCAAAAATTGACTGTGCGATAAAGATGTTCAGTAGGGCCATAAACAAAGGGTTGAGGGTAGATTACGTGCTGATGGACAGTTGGTTTACCTGCGAAGCATTCGTCAATGCGGTTCTTGAAGTGAAAAACCACAGGGTAGATTTGATCGGAATGTACAAGATAGCAAAGGCCAAGTTCCTTTATCAGGAGAAGATGTACACATATGGCCAGATAAGGAACTTGACCGGCAAACCAAAACGTTGCCGCAATCTTAGGCTGTACTACACCGAAGCCGAAGTAAAATACCATGGCCATTATATTAAACTGTTCTTCAGCAAACATGGCAAAAACGGCAAATGGAAAACAATCCTCTGTACCGATACCAGTTTGTCCTTTGTCAAGATGGCCGAAATTTACCAAACTCGTTGGACCATAGAGGTTTTCTTTTGCGAATCGAAACAGTTGTTGGGTTTAGGCAAATGCCAGTCGAACAATTTTGATGCCCAGATAGCAGATGTGACCATAACAATTGTCCAACACATATTATTGACATTGAGATACCGGATCGAAAACTATGAATCCATGGAAGGGCTGTTTTTGCAGATAAAAGAAGCGGCCATAAACCAACGGCTCAACCAACGGCTATGGGGACTGTTCATTGAATTGATGCAAATATTAGAATCCGTGTTCGGGGAAATCGATGGGCAAGACCTATTTGAAAGAATCTTTCAGGATCCAGAAGCATTTGGGCGACTTGCTAGGCTATTAAATTTCTCAGAGATAGACGAAGCGGCATAAATAAAAATGGAAAACATATAGCCTTGATAATCTGTATCTTAAAATTAGACAATTTTTTCAATCGATTGACTGTTAAAACCTGAGATCAAGTGCGAAACATTAGTTATAATTCATAAGAAATAGTTCTATGAAGACCTTGCTACAAATTAATATAGTCGTTAATTTTGGATCAACAGGTCGGATTATTGAAGAATTAGGCGAAACAGCTTTTCAAAACGGTTGGAATAGCTATATTGCATACGGAAGAAAAGGTAAACCAGAAAACACAAAAACGATAAGAATAGGATCAAATTGGGACGTGATATTTCATGGATTGTTTACCCGGATTTTTGATAGGCATGGTTTTGGATCCCGCAATGCCACATATAAATTACTCAAACAAATCGAAGAAATAAAGCCAGATATCATTCATCTTCACAATCTTCATGGCTATTATATAAATATCGATATCCTATTCAACTATATAGTACGCAGGAATATCCCAGTAGTCTGGACATTACATGATTGCTGGCCTATAACTGGTCATTGTGTGTATTTTGATGTTATCCACTGTCAAAAGTGGAAAACAACTTGTTTTAGTTGTCCTCAAAAGCATGAATATCCTGCAAGTTATGGGATCGATAATTGCTCGAAGAATTATGTTTTGAAAAAAAAGATATTTAATTCATTGAATAAACTAACCCTAGTCCCAGTATCCGAATGGCTCGAAAAAATTATCAAAGAATCTTATTTAGCCAAATATCCTACCCATGTAATAAACAATGGAATAGACATAGACCTGTTTCATCCAGTCAAACAAAAGACGATAAGGGAAAAATATAATATTCAGGATAGGTTTATCATATTAGGGGTGGCAAGTGATTGGAGTCCTCGAAAAGGATTGAACGATTTCATAAAACTAAGTAAAGAACTCGATTCAACTTACTGCATTATTCTTATTGGTCTCAACCCTTTCCAAAAATTATTTCTTCCATCAAACATAATAGGCCTGGGAAGGACAGAAAATACTCAGCAATTGGTCACTTTTTATTCAGAAGCAGATGTGTTTTTCAATCCTTCGCTCGAAGAATCATTTGGATTAACAACGGTAGAAGCTTTTGCTTGCGGAGTTCCTGTAATTGTTTTAAATGCCTCTGCCAGTCCAAAATTAATACTGCCAGAAACTGGTTTTATTGTGGAAAAGGGAGATATTCAAGGGCTCATTGAGGCTATCAATATAATTACTAATGTTTCGCACTTGATCTCAGGTTTTAACAGTCAATCGATTGAAAAAATTGTCTAATTTTAAGATACAGATTATCAAGGCTATATGTTTTCCATTTTTATTTATGCCGCTTCGTC
>CAIUQR010000144.1 GCA_903901335.1 uncultured delta proteobacterium
GTACATTCATTAGCATGACCTCCTATTTAGTTAATGAGAAGATCATACAGTAAAAAAAAAATCCGAACATTTTACTATAAAAAACTTTAAATATCAGGCCTCTATAAAAATGGTTTGGATTTTATTTAGGTTTGGATAACGGAGGTCGTGGGGACGAAGCTTGATACCGACCACATTTCCGACCTTCGCAACTATTTTCCTGGCACCTGCATAAGTGATTGGAAAAATCAGCCGGTAAATAGGAATTGAGTAATCTCTGACATAATTCTGCAGGCGGCTGCTTAATTTTTTAGGAATGAAAACAAGTTCCAACTCTTTACCACTTTTGGGTGTATGGAGTAAAGGTTTCTGTCCATCAATATCTGTCGGCCTGAGCCCAAGGACTTCGCTTATTCTCATGCCACCTCGGGCCATCAATTCAAGGATCAATCTGTTTCGCACATTCAGTGTCCTGAAAATCGCCTCATCAATTGTATCTTTGTCAAATACCGTCCATTGAGATGTTTTGGGTTTTTGAAAGAGGTTTTTGATGGCAGGCGACAGGCATGGATTCCTCATCTCGGGAAGCAGAGTGTTGATGATGAGGTTAAAAAAGGCCGAAAGAGTAGTGAGCCTACTCCTTTTGGTATTTTGTTTTCTGCCTTCGGTAATATTTGCAAGAAAAGCTATTATTTCCTCTGTCTTGTATGGCATCGATGTGCCTGTTCTGATAGCGGTGTCCAAGTTTTCCAAGAATAAACTCATAATTTGCATGAGTGTTGGGACGAGAATTGATTTTGTGGTAATGAATACAATAGGTGATGGCATCGGCTATTTTCATTTGTTCCTCCTCTCAGGTTGATTTTTGTCCTGAAAGAAAGAATTACATCCTTTAGTGAAAATGTGATGGGGAGTCCGACGTCAAAATCACCAATGGCACAGGTCCATATATCTCCTATATCTCGGTCCAGAATTTTTCTACCAAGTTCTTTGGTGTTTGCTTCAGAAATGCTATACAATTATTAGAGAAGGCAGAAAGTCAAAGAAATACAAATGGCCTGCAAAATCTAAAAGAGGGTTGATATGAAATTAAAACGTATATTCGTAATTGCGGCAATGTTGTTGATAGGGGCGGCGAGTGAGAGTTTTGCTTTTCGCGGTCCGATAATCCCAATCCCGATACCGGTACCGGTGGGACCAGCACCGATGGAATACGGAGCACCCGAAGTTGTTGCTGTGCCATTTTTCTACGAAGGCTTCTGGTGGTATAACGATGGAGGTGGTTGGTATAGATCTCACCATCGGAATGGTCCATGGAGAGACCATTATCGCGGCAGGGTTCCCTCTGGCGTAGCCCACTATTCGCATGGTGGTCATGGCGGCAGTCACGGTGGTCATCCTAGTGCCCATGGCGGTCATGCTGGCACTTCAAACCATCCGAGTAGTGCAGGTCATACTGGCGGTCATGCTGGTACTGCCAGTCATAGTGGTAGCGGTAGTCATTCTAGCCATAGCGGTCATGATGATAAACATCAGCATTAGAATTTTTTTAAGGGCAGGAAAGACAAAAACAGCGGCCCGACTGAAATAGTTTCCATATAGCAATGGTCCAAGGCCGATACGGTTCAAACTGTATCGGCCTTTTATTGTCTCAATCGGAAAAAAGGTCGACCAATGGTGACCAAAAGGCAGATATTTTAATACCAAATAACTGGATTTGTCAGATCGAGCCCAAATTTCCACATTTTTTAGAGAAAATGTGATGGGGAGTCCGACGTCAAAATCGCCAATGGCACAAGTCCATATACCTCCTATTTATCAGTCCAGAGATGAAGCTCATAAAAGAAACAAAGGAAATCCAAAATGAGTGACGGAACCAAAAGAGCCGATATTTTACCCGGCCTGAAAGTTTCAATTGTTTTAAAGCAAGACCAGAGAACCGGAAGGCTTACCGAAGGCATCGTCCGCGATATTTTGACAAAATCCGTCACACATCCCCATGGAATCAAAGTTCGCTTGGAAAACAACCTGGTGGGGAGGGTCAAAACCATTCTTCATGGCTGACCTCCGAGTAGAGTGGGACATCTCGTAACTTGCTAACTTGGCGTTCAGTATACCCGATTCATTTCTGCGTAATTATGAAACCAAAGACAAAAAAGGAGAGACATCATGGCTTTTGCACCGACAAAAATGCAGTTGAAAAGTGATGCATTTAAACAGGATACTCTAATACCATCCTGGTTTACAGGAGAAGGAGAAGATGTTTCACCGGCGTTGGCATGGGAAAACCCGCCTGATGGGACAAAGGCCTTTGCCGTTATCTGTCATGACCCAGATGCCCCTCTAGTAAGCAGCAGTGGTACCTATGGTTTTGTGCACTGGGTGCTGTATAATATTCCCGGAGATGTGACTCATCTGGATGAAGGCACCCATCTGTATACCAACGGTATTACTGATTTCGGAAAAACCGGCTACAACGGCCCCATGCCGCCCAATGGGCACGGCCTGCATAATTATTATTTTTGGGTACTGGCACTGGATAAGGCAGTGGCACTGGCACCGGGATTGACCCTGTGGCAGCTTCTGGAAAAGACAGAGCCACATCTTATCGGAATGAACCGTCTGATGGGGCGCTATAAAAGGGATTAAGGGACTGAAAAAATTTGAGCGGAATGGTTTAGCAAAAATAAGGGCCAGAACTAATTAAATCCTCATATTTACTTAGGCCATATACCTCCTATCTATCATTACAAAATTATAGGAATTATCATTGCTTATAAAGGCATCGTTTTTTGAGTCAGACGACATTAAATTGGAAGCGCGCCCATAATCTTAATGAAAGGAGTAGTAACTATGGAAAACGAGAAGAACACCTCAGTTACCCCGGAACAGCGCTATAAAATGATAGCTGAAGCGGCTTATTTTCGTGCTGAAAAAAGAGGTTTTGTCGGAGGCAATGTTGCGATCGACTGGTTGGACGCCGAAGCCGAAATCGACCGCATTCTTGAGCAACAATCGGATGCTAAACAAGAAGGAGCAAGCACCAAAAAAGATTTTCAGCAGAGGCTTGAGAAACAATTAAAAGAGTGGGATGCCAAATTCGAAAAACTGCAAGTTAAGGCCAAAAAAGCAAAAGCAGAGATTCGGGCTGACATTGAGAAACAGATCGCCACTCTTGCCGACAAGAGAGCTTCTGCCAATACGAAAATAATAGAATTACGGCACCGCACCGAAGACACTTGGGAGGATTTGAGAACAGGCACGGAAAAAAAGTGGAAGGAAATGCACGAGGCTCTTGATCGTCTTGTTTCTCGCTTCAAATAAAACGACTGACGACAGCGCTGGTGACTTGTAGCTGAGCCCCAGAAATTGCTGTATCTCCTATCAATCCAGAGACAGTGGAAGTATCTGGACCTTATGCGAAGCGAAAGCTTCAATGTTTACAACCTTGAACTTGCAAGAATAAGGTATGAAAATTTCAGACATTATTTTCCAATTTAAAATTACCCTCAAAGATATCAATCCACCAATCTGGCGACGAATTCAGGTTCCTTTTAACTATTCTTTTTGGGATCTGCATGTCGCGATTCAGGATTCAATGGGATGGTTTGATTGCCATCTCCATGCCTTTCACGTTAAAAAGAAGCATAGCAGGAATATAATTGAAATCGGTATTCCGTCAGATGATGATTTTGACGATATGGAAATTCTCCTGGGCTGGGAAGAATTCATTGCTGATTACTTCCAACTGCCTGGAGAAGCTGTCGAATATGAGTATGATTTTGGAGATAGTTGGCTCCATGAAATTTTATTGGAAGGCATTTTTCTCAAGGAAAAGAAAATAAAATATCCTAAATGCTTGGCAGGACAAAGGGCATGCCCTCCGGAAGATTGTGGTGGCGTACCAGGTTATGAATCTATTATTAAAATCCTGAAAGATCCCAAGCATGAAGAATATAAGGGTACAATTGAATGGTTAAGCGGATCATATGGAAAATATGATCCTGAGATTTTTGACTGCAACAAGGTCAGGTTTGGCAATCCATCAAAAAGGCTAGAAATGGCTTTTTCTGAATAGTTCAGAATGACTGGAAAGATCTGGACTCTGGAAGGGAGCCAATTGTAATATTATCTTGTAATTTAAGTACAGTGGAACAATTAAATAGGGTGTCATTTATGAAAAAAGTGTTTCTGATTTGCTTGCTCTCGTGCCTTCATTTAGCTTTTTTTCAAATTGTATGTGCTGGAGAAGGTCAAAAGGCCGGACGTGCATGGGCTGAGAGCAAAGGAATTGATAATCCAGACGACTGCAGGAACGCGAATCCTGGCGGATGGATGGGTGATAACATTAACAACTCCGAATCATTTACGGAGGGATGTCTTGAATACTTGCGTGATAAAGGAATTACAAACGACGTCGATGAAATTATAACAAAAGATGATGACGACAAGGTAACGACTCCGAACAGCAAGGATGAGGAAGAAACAGAGGAAGAGTAACATATTGATTCTTCTGGCTAAATCAATGCTGGCTAATAGCTGATCTTTTTATGTAGAAGAGGTCACCATAATATCTGCCGATCGGTCAAGAACTGTGGGACCTATGTTGACTTTTGATGAGCACAAAAATTACGATATACGTACGATCCAGACAATGCATGGCCATGCCGGTGAGAACGACGATGATTTTTACAATGCGTACCGAGAAATACAGTGAAAGAAGCTAAAATTCCTCTTGATTTTTGAACTTTTGGTATCGCATGGAAATGATTATGAATCAGGCATGTTTTTTTGCCTTATAGATAACATTGTAATTATGCTTATTGACTGGACGAATTCCGTCCAGCTATTATCTTGTTAGGCCATCAAGTTACCCATGAAGAGTAGACTATGAATGAATCACCAAATACAACGATAGAAGCACTTAAGATAATTACTGATTTTCTTTCAAATAAGTCGATTATTATAGTTTTACTTTTTTTGCTGATCATTTGCAGAAAAGCTATTTCGGACTTTATTTCTAGGCTTACTTCTTTTTCCTTTAAAAATGGAGAGTCAACGTTCGGGATGGAGGCTGTAGCTCCTTCTGAGAGTAAAATATATCTTAAAGAACCCCCCAGTGCGGATGAAAAACCTTCTTCTGAAGGGACAGAATCTCAAATAGACGTAGCTGAGGGGAAAGTGGGAGAGTGGTTCTCAGAAATGCATAAGGCTTTTGATGAAGGCCGCTTTGATGATGCAGAGAAGGCCTTTAAAAAATATGCATTAGAAGAAAAAGATGAGGTTGAGCTTCAAGGGAATAAAGCTTGTTATCTGTATTTTAGATTTGAAAAAGCAAGGAATAATTCTGCTATTGAAGAGTTAAAAGACCTTGCTCGCACAGCAAAAACAGAAGATTCCAAGTTTAACATCCTAATGTGGCTTTCTTTCTGCTTTCAAAACAATATGCAGTATGGAAAGGAAATTGAATTGTGGCGCTCTAGTTTATCTGAAACAACGTCAGAAGCTTTAAAAACCAAAACTATTATCAATCTAGCATATGCTTTGAATAAAGACGATAAATCAATTGAAGCCAAGAAGATCCTCGTTGAGCGCTTATTAACTACAGTTGACGATATGCAAAAATCTGCTCTGTATGAGGCCTTATCGACGATTGAAAAAACGCTGGGTAACAAGTCTTTATCGATATATTGCAAAGATAAGTCATTGGAGTTTGATGTAAATAACAGTGAAGAGCTTTTTAATTCAGCTTATGATGCAAGTGATGAAGATATTGAAGAAATATCAATAAGTAATTATACTGAAGTTTACCGTTTTTTAAAAACGTTGGTCGAGGGTCAGGCGGGATCGCCCGCGCACGGACATGGAAAATATTCTTTAAATTCAGCAAGATGCTGACGAAAAACAGCTATACGTAAGTATTTGAAATTACGCGATA
>CAIUQR010000145.1 GCA_903901335.1 uncultured delta proteobacterium
AGCCAAAGCGATCTGACGAAGAAAACCCGCTCTTTTATGAAGACCCTGCAGAGAAGACCATATCATGTGAAAAGTTACTTCAGGCATCCGCTCATCAGATATGCTGCTTAATTTATATGTTTAGTCACCGGATCAATAACATAAGATTAACGACTATTGTTTTCAAGGCTTCTCGGCAATTGCCTTGAAAAAGGTATAGGTGAAGGAGCCATATTCTCCCGTCGCCTCATAAAGATCGGCAATCCCCTTTTCCCATGAGGTTTTTGATATCAACCCCTGGCTGATCGCACTGTCCCTCACCCCCTCAACCATGGCGATGAATGTCTTTCTGGAAAAACCGTCCACGACCTCGGGCCGGCCGGCATCGGCATATATCTGTCGCGGCGAGACCCGGATCTTCTCGAATCCGGCCTTCCGGAGAAGAGCGGATAATTCCCGGCCGATCAAGGCATTACCGCCTGCGTTTGCCTGCAGCTCAACCAGGCATTGCACGGTTCTTCTGCTCTCTTCGCTTTCCGGGAACGACAGAAAGGATCCATGGTCACCTTCGATTACCGTCAATGTTCCTCAATGCTTAAGCGTCCTTTTCAAAGATTGCAGAGCCGTGTGCGGGTCGGGAAGATGCTCAAGGACAAAGCAGCAAAATATATGATCAAAGCTGTTCGGTAAAAATGGAAGATTAAAGATATCCGCCTGTTGAAAAGAAACGTTGCTAAACCCTAACCGGTCTATTTCACTTGCCGCTTTTTTTAAAGATTGGTCATCGATATCGATGCTGGTGAAATGGACATCGGGGTTCGCTGCCGCAAGAATCCTCGTCTGAGCCCCGATCCCGCACCCCGCTTCAAGAACGGTGCTGCCGGGCTGGAAATGGCTGTCATAATGCAGATGAGAGGCCAGGATGGAGGCCTGGTCCCCCAACCGGTCGGCTTCGGTTTCCGAATATCCGTGTATATATTTCTTCATCACTGTCTCCTCTCTGGAATGAATAATGGAGACAAGGATAATGCCATCAGCAGGCGGCGTCTTGGACGAAATTGCGGTAGGCTCCGGGGGTTATGCCGGCAATTCCTTTAAAATGCCGGTTCAGATGACTCTGATCGGCAAATCCGACCTCATAGGCCGTATCAGCCAGATCAACCCCCTGACGGATCAGCTGTTCCGCCCGGCGAACCCGGACCTGGGAAAGGTATCTGTGGGGGGTAAAACCCGTTTGGGCCTTGAACACACGGATCAGATGGAACGGGCTCAGACCCGATTCAGCCGCCAATCCGGCCAGCGAGATATCCTGACAGGAAAGATCTTCCATCATCCTTGTCGCCGCCAGCACGGCGGGATGTTCTCGTCCCGCCTTCAGGAGCGGATACGACATGTCCGCATGACGGCGGATAAACCTGATAACCATATGCAATAATCGTGATTCCATTTCCAATCTTTGCAGAGTGCCGGTGGACAAGGAAATGTGAAAAGAATGGATCTCCGAAGCAAGGTCCGTATCATCGATGACCCCGAAGGCAAAGCCATCATGGCTGTGCCTGGCAAAACTCTGGGTGACATAGGAGGCCTGCATCAGCGTCAGTCCCGGCAGAGCGGGGAATTGTTTGACGGCTGCGTATTCTTGTTTGTTTTGCATCCTTTTCACGCCCTGAAATCTGTTACTGAAGTTTACCGTTTTTTAAAAACGTTGGTCGAGGGTCAGGCGGGATCGCCCGCGCACGGACATGGAAAATATTCTTTAAATTCAGCAAGATGCTGACGAAAAACAGCTATACGTAAGTATTTGAAATTACGCGAT
>CAIUQR010000146.1 GCA_903901335.1 uncultured delta proteobacterium
AGCCAAAGCGATCTGACGAAGAAAACCCGCTCTTTTATGAAGACCCTGCAGAGAAGACCATATCATGTGAAAAGTTACTTCAGGCATCCGCTCATCAGATATGCTGCTTAATTTATATGTTTAGTCACCGGATCAATAAATTGGGATTTGTGCTCCGAGATGCTTTGGATTTGTTTTGAAAATTTCAATATCTAAAACGCAAAAAAATTTTGATATAAGTTCTCTTGCCCTTGTCTTGAATCCATTGTATCGATCTGCATCATCAGCGTTATAACCGTACAGCTCAATACCTCGCGACCTTCCTATATAAATGGCTCTGGTATTGTGAAATTTCTGTGATATAACTATGCCTTGGTTCTGGTTAAAAATCTCTTTAAACCTGATTATTGAATCTAACGTTCTCAGTCCAGCATAATCGCAAATAATATCATTTTGTTTTATTCCTAATTTGATCATGTCGTTCTTCATGTCTTGTGGTTCATTATAATCGTTTCTTCTGTTATCTCCTGATACAATAATCTTTTTACATTTTCCTGAATAATACGCTTTATATGCAGCTTTAATCCTATTGTTATAATATTGATTTTCTTTTCCATCTTTCAAATATTTTGATGTCCCCAAAACAATAGCACAATATGCAGGATTGATTTCGTTTATGTTGTCGAAAGTGTATTTTTCGTAACTATTTATTTTTCCATTTGTAAAAATAATACCTGCAACAAATGATAATAATATGGTTATTGCTGCAATTATTAAACGTTTGCCCTTCATATGTTTATAAAAACTCATGATTCTCACGTTTATATTCACCATCCTGCGCGATTTTTGTGCAGGTTCGATGGAGTGAGGGATTAGCCAGGATTACCTGGGAACATGGATGCAGTCTTTAATATGTTTAAGGTTGGCTGTGATTGTAAATGTCATGATGACCAGTAACGACCATGAACTCCATTTTCCGACATGAACCACTGACCAGGCACTCAGTTGATTTGGGTACTTCCAGATACCAAAAAAGGTACTGATATTTTCAGCAAGCCAAATGAAGAATCCGATCAGCAGGAATGACAATAGCAGGGGCATGGTTCGTTCCCTGTCGAGCGGCTGAAACACAACTGTGGCACGGGCGTACAGACCCATGGTACAAGCGGTGATATACCAGCGGTAATCGTCGATGTAGTGGTGGGTAAAAAAGTTTACGTAAATTGTGACGGCAATTAGCGCAGCCATCCAATACGGGGGATGGTGCCGCACCCGAAAATCGAAAAGTCGCCATGCCTGAATGATATAACTGCCGACTGCCGCGTACATAAATCCAGAGAACAATGGCACACCGAGTACCTTGGAATAGGCATAGTCCGGGTAGGTCCAAGAGTTGATGCCGCTTGACGTTTTGCAAACCTCAAGTACAAAGCCGACAATATGAAAGAGGCAAATTGCTTTGAATTCATCGATGGTCTCCAGTTTCGTCCAAACCATCCATGCCTGAATCCCCAAGGCAATAATCAACAAGACGTCGTAGCGCGCAAGACCCAAAACACCGGTTCGTGGCACCGAAAACACAGCGACAAAGAATAGGCCGGCAAACAGACAGGCTCGAGCCTGTCTGTTTGCCGAAGCATAGAAATTCAACTGCGAAGCGGCCTAGCCCGGAAAGGCTTGGCTGAGTTGTGAGAGCAAGAAGGTATTGGTCCAGTGAGTGTGGCGACATAGTGTTAACCAGTCGGAAACAGGTGCTTATTTATGCAAGGTTGTAGGCTGAGTTTTCTAAAAAGTTATCAACCGATTTTTGTTAAAATACACAAAATTTCTACCGTTCTTTTCGGTCCTTGGCCAGAATCAACGCCAACAGCATAAGGATAGTCCCCAAAAACATCAACGACTCGGGCGAGGTTGATGGTTTTCGGGTCATGCCACTAATGGATATTGGCACATTCTTGGAAAGAAGCGGTGTGACGATAAACCGGTCCTCTTCCTGAACCGGGAGCAGCAATTCCCTTTGATGTACATCATTCACCGTGTTCTCTTCGGGTTTTCCAAAGTCGGCTCTGGCCGATTCCAGGCCCGCAAAAAGCAATAAAAAAAGAACGATAGAAACGTACAAGACAATCAGGACAGTACCTGGATCTTTCAGGCCATGAAATCCCTCCTTCAATCCTGTTGCCATCTTCTCCTCCGACATATCCGTCTCCATTATTTTTCAGTTAATTCGACATTCCATCTTTCTTCTATGGATATCAGTTAAACTGACAAGGATGACAAGTCTCTGAATAGATGATGACATGTTTGCTGAGAATTATGACATTCTGTGACCTGACTTATTTCATCCTCCCCCAGAGGTTGAGGAATAAACTATGGCCCGCACGGTTTTTAAAAACAGATCGTCCAATAACCGCTCTGCCGCCGTAAGCTCTCTTGCGGATGAAAAACCGGAATCTAGCTCCCTGAGAATCTCCTCGTAGGAGGATGGCCGAATATCCATGGTTCTACGAAAGACAGCCGGCCTGGGATACAGACCGTTTTCAAAAAAAAAGTTGCAGGGCTCGGGGGAATCGTCACGGCGATAAGGCCATTTGGTCTTGAGTTCTGCAAATTCCCTGAAAGCATCCATTACACCGATATTCTGTGTGTAATCACTTGCCGCGATGTGCCGTCCAAGGCGGAATTCCACTTCCTTGAAATAGGCAGTCACCAGGGCATGCTCCGTCACAATCAGTCCAAAAGCATACCAATTGTCAATGGCCTGTATAAGAATCGATTGGTAAACGGGAGACAGTTTAGTGGTGGCGGGGCAAAAATAGGTGCGGCATGCCTGCTCACCGTACCAGCTCAGAGATCGATAGTCGACGCCGTTGTTACCAGGTACGGCCGGGTGGAGGAGACAACCGACGCGGCTTTTCTCACCACCGATGAGCCCCAGAAAAGGACAGTGATGAAATCCGGGAAACGGCCGTGACAGCCTGTGCGGCCCCTTATTTCTTCTTTGAAATTCATAGATTCCATCTTCGGTTCTAAGGACCGAAGCAAAGGCCTCGGTCCGCTTTGACAGCAGAATCTCAAGTTTTTCCCGTGATAGATTCGGCAAATTATACAAACCGCAACAGGCCCCGCAGGATACTGTTTCACTCACCTGGCACAGGTAAATATCGTGGGTTTCATCATGCATGTATCACTATAACGCGCCTTATCCACGCATACATCTGAATTGTGTTAAGGCGCCGTTGCTGCAAGTTAAGATGCAGGTAATGGAATCCATCTCGGACGGAGCCGTGTTTGAAAAATAATTGCTTCCACGGCATAATTCTGCCGTATGAGCAACTTTTGGCCTGACAATACTTTTGAGTGAGCAAGAAGCAAATCTGAGCAATAAAAACGGCCGAGTATCAGGTTTGTATATACACTGCCAATCGCCACTTAGATTGATGCAACAATAGTTGAGTTTTTTCCTGATTATACATAACAAAACCCGTTTGAAGCCTACGGGCACTGTGTCCACAATATGGGATACTATCCGTTGCTCGACCATCTGTTCATCTTCCGCAACCAATAAAACTTCTACATATTTATTTTGGTTGGTTGAAAATCGAAAGCTTTAACACCTCCTTCTCATGGAACATGTTTCTAAAAAATAAACAGCTCAACGAGAAGGTACAAAGAAGCATGAAAAACAACAAGCTGAAGTTTACCGTAAAGATCTCATGCCGCCATCCGCATTAACGCGGTCACGAGAGAATTAACCACCGATTTGCGTGGAGTTGGGCAAAGTATCGAAAAATTATCGTCTAAGGCCGCCTTTGCCACCAATCTTCGGACAT
>CAIUQR010000147.1 GCA_903901335.1 uncultured delta proteobacterium
CATTCCGAACACGGAAGTTAAGCTCTTCAGCGCCGATGGTACTGCATGGGAGACTATGTGGGAGAGTAGGTCGCCGCCGAATTCCTTTATAACAAAAAGCCCCTGAGTGCTCGCGCGCTCAGGGGCTTTTTGCTTTTGATCAGCAACTCACACTATTTGCAGCCGTTCTCACACTATTTGCAGCCGTTTCGTGTGAATATCAATCAATCCTGTTTGTCGACCTGACGCTGGTCTTTAGAGTGATCCTTGGCTATCAGCATATAGATGGAAGGGATTACGAAGAGGGTGAACAGGGTGCCGATGGTCATCCCACCGACTAATACCAGACCGATAGAGTTCCTTGCCAGTGCCCCTGCACCGGTTACCAGTGTCAGCGGAAAGTGACCGGCGATGGTTGCCCCGCTTGTCATTAGAACAGGCCGAAGACGCGTCATCGCGGCCTCATGGATGGCCTCACGCTTGGAAAGCCCCTTTTCCTGGAGTTTATTGGCAAATTCGACTATCAGGATACCGTTCTTAGAGACCAGGCCGACCAGAGTGACCAGCCCGACCTGTGAGTAGATATTCATGGTCGTGGTCCAACCATGGGTCCAGAACTGGACGCTCGGATCGGGCATCTTCAGGAAGGTGAAGATCAAGGCTCCAAACATCGCCAGAGGTACCGATCCCGCCAGGATGACAAAGGGGTCACGGAAGCTGTTAAACTGGGCGGCAAGCACCATAAAGATAAGGATTACCGCAAGTCCGAAGGCCGGCAGAAATTTGTTGCCTTCAGTCCGGAGTTGGCGGGACTCACCTGTGTAATCAAGAACATATCCTTTAGGTAGGATCTTTCCAGCCTCATCTTCCAAGAAACGTAGGGCCTCATCGAGTGGTCGCACAGCCACTCCACTGATTTTTACCGCATTAAGCTGCTGGAAACGGTTTAGAGAGCGCGCCCCTGTGGAATTCTTTATGGTGGCAACTGTGGATAACTGCACGAGGTTGCCACCGGGTCCGGTAACGTAGATATCCTCCAGTTGGTTCGGGTTCAGGCGGCCAATCCGCTGAATCTGAGGTATGACCTTATAGCTACGGCCGGCAATGTTAAAGCGGTTTACAAAATTACCTCCCAGCATGGTTCCGATATCAGAACCCATCTGCTGGAGATTCAAGCCCATATCCGCCACCTTGTCACGATCGATTACAATCTCGGACTGGGACTGATCCATCTTGACATCAATAAGGGGAGGAAAGGCAAACATCTTGCTCTGCATGGCCTTCAGCTGAAGCTGCTGGGCGAATTCCAGAATTTGTCCCTGGTCGGCTGTCGAGGCGATAACAAACTCCACCGGAAACTGGCCGCCGCCTGGCAGGGCGGGAGGCGTGACCGGGAACATCCGGATACCTGGAATAGCATGGAGTTTCTGCTGGATCTCAGGCATGATCTGGAAAACATTCCGTTGCCGTTTATCCCAGGGTTTAAGCACCATGCCGCCGAAACCTGAGGAAGGAAAGGTTATCTGAAAGGTAAAATCGGTCTCTGGAATACTCCTGAAGGCATCATTGGCCGCAGCCGCATAAAGGCTGTTCTGGTCCAGAGTGGAATTGGCCGCCGCATCGAGGATGCCGAAAATAACTCCCTGGTCCTCGGCAGGTGCCAGCTCTCTGGCAGACATCATGAACATCGGAAAGGTCAACAGAACCAGGATGAACCAGACCATGTAGACCGCCGGCCGCGCATTCAGGGTACCGTCCAGCAGGCGTCCGTAAAAATTCCGCAGCCGTTTGAAATCCCTGGAAATCCGACCGGCCAGGCCATGTTCCTCAAGTCCCGGTTTCAGTATCTTGGCCGACATCACCGGCGACAGGGTCAAGGCCACGACCCCGGAGATCGTGACGGCACCGGCCAGGGTGAAGGCAAATTCCCGGAAGAGCGAACCGGTCAGGCCACCCTGCAGACCGATAGGGAGGTAAACGGCTGCCAGGGTTATGGTCATGGCGATGATCGGCCCGACCAGTTCTCTGGCGCCGTTGATCGCAGCATCATAAGGAGACTCGCCCGCGCTCAGGTGTCTCTCTACATTTTCTACTACGACTATGGCATCGTCCACCACAAGACCGACTGAGAGAACAATGGCCAACAGAGTCAAAAGGTTGATTGTAAAACCAAAGGCCTGCATCAGGAAAATGCCACCGATAAGTGACACCGGAATAGCCACAACCGGTATCAGCACCGACCGGAAGGAACCGAGGAACAGGAAGATGATCACTACAACGATAAGCAGGGTGTCAATCAGGGTCTTGATCACCTCATGGATCGCGTTGGTGATATAATCGGTGGCATCATAGGCGATATGCGCCTCCATGCCGCTGGGCAGTTGTTTCTGGATGGATTCCATCTCCACCCGCACCCGTTTGATCACGTCGATGGAGTTGGCGTTAGGCAGCGGCCAGATTCCCATGAAGACGGCAGATTGGCCGGAGAAATGTACCTCCGCACCATAGTCCTCGGCCCCGAGTGCCACTTGGCCCACATCTTCCAGACGGACAACGGCACCGTTTTCTTCCCGAATCACCAGCTTTTTAAATTCACGCGCCGAGCGCAGATCGGTATTGGTTGTAAGATTTATCTGGATCAACGATCCTTTGGTCTGGCCTACTGCGGCGAGAAAGTTGTTGGCAGCAAGGGCCTGACGGACCATCGCCGGACTAACGTTGTAGGCTGCCATCCGTTCTGGATTCAGCCAGATACGCATCGCAAAAGTCCGGCCTCCAAGGATATCGGCCCTCTGGACACCCTCAAGGGCTGAGAGTCTCGGTTGCACAACCCGGACCAGGTAGTCGGTGACCTCATTCTGGTGAAGCCCTTTCGCGGTAAAGCTCAGGTAGGCCGAAGCAAACTGGCTGTCCGCCGACTGAACATTCAGCGCCGGCACCTGGGCCTCGGGCGGCAGGTCACCACGGATCTGATCCACCTTGGAGCTGATCTCGGCCAGGGCCTTGATCGGATCGTAATTGAGCTTCAGGCGCACATTGATGGTGGAGAGCCCCTGGGCACTCTGGGATTCAATATAATCAATGCCGTCGGCAGCAGCTATGGCCCGCTCCAGAGGCGTGGTGATAAATCCCCTGACCAGCTCGGCATTCGCCCCCACATAGACGGTGGTGACGGAGACCACGGCATTATCACTGCGGGGGTATTGCCGGACGTTAAGGTTCTTGATCGCCTGGAGACCGACGATCACAATCACCAGGTTGATCACCACCGCCAGGACAGGTCGACGGATAAAAAGATCTGTAAGTTTCATGAATTCGATGCTCTTGAAAGTAATTCCTGGACGTTAGCTACCGCATAATCCATTGGCGAAACTGATCGATCAGCTGTTCTCCGGTTTCGGGGCAAGCTTGAATTCTGGGACAATTCGATTATCCACAACAACGGATTGACCATTTCGCAGCTTAAAGACGCCGGTGGTCACAACAGTGTCACCCTCTTTCAAACCGGAGAGCACGGCGATAAAGTCTCCCCGTTTTTCGCCAAGCCGGACAAACTGCTGACGGACAACTTTCCCCTCCTGACCGCTTTTCTCGTCTTTTTTAGTTTCAAGAACAAAAACCGAATCGCTGTATGGGGCATAGAGGATGGATGTGGTTGGAATAGCAAGCACCTCGTTTTCCGTAGGGAGCACGATCTGGACATCAACAAACATTCCCGGCCGCAGATGTTCCTGGGTGTTTTCCAGGGTTGCCTGGACTGAAATATTGCGGGTAGCGCTATCGACCTGAGGATTGATAGCAGATATCTTTCCCTCAATGGCATCACCGGGAAGGGCATCCGAGGTTACTCGTACCCGGTAGTCGGTTTTTATCTGGCTCAGCTGATGCTGCGGCAACTGAAAATTGACAAAGATCGGATTCAAGGTCTGCAGGGAGACGATTGACGTTCCCTCTTTCAGGATCTCGCCCAGATTGACAAGACGGATTCCGAGCCGACCTGTAAAAGGTGCCCGGATGGTCTTTTTGGCGATAGCTGTCCTGATCGCGTCTGCCTGGGCCTTATTCGCTTTCAACTGGGCGTCGACATTGTCGAATTCGGAGCGGGAAATCGCATTCCGGGCCAGCAGCTGATCTATTCGGTTGTAATTATTCTGGGCAAGCATCACCTGGGCCTCGGCAGAGCGAAGCTGGGCCTCTTCGGTGGTTGTATCCTGTTTTAACAGTATGTCTCCGGCATTCACCCTGGCTCCCGGTTCAAAAGAGATGTGCACCACTTTGCCGGCCATCTCGGCCGCCACTGTCACTCCTTGAACGGCCACGAGACTGCCCATGGAGTTCAGGGTTGACTCCCAGGAGCTCTTCTGCGCCGCCGCCACAGTCACAACCTCGGGCGGAAGGACCATCTTCTTTCCCTGGTCGATCATTTTTTTAATCTGCAGGGCCTTAATACCACTGATCCCTCCCGCCAGGATGAGTAATCCAAGGAGTGTAAAGAATATTTTTTTCTTCATAGCAAATGTCCGGTAAGAGATGGCTATACAGGTATTTTCCAATGTAAACGCGGTAATAATAATGACCGTACCGGCAATGTCAATGACCAAAACTGGCCTCTGGCATGTTTTGGAGAGTGAGAGTATACTTATTACCCGATGAAGGCAGGCTCTGGCCTGGCAGGAAGGAATCAGAAAGGACAGTGAACCGCATGGACCCTCACACGATAGAGCTTCTCTCCCCAGCCAAGGACTGCGTCACCGGTATCGCCGCGATCGATCACGGCGCCGACGCCGTCTATATCGGTGCTCCGCGCTTTGGCGCCAGGGCGGCCGCAGGCAATACGATAGCCGAGATCAGGCAATTGACCGAATATGCGCATCAGTTCCATGCCATGGTCTATGTCGCCTTAAACACCCTTCTGAACGATGAGGAACTGCAGGAGGCAGTGACGATTACCTGGCAGCTCTCTGAGATCGGTGTCGATGCGCTGATCATCCAGGATATGGGCCTGCTGGAATGCGATCTACCGCCTCTGCCGCTCCATGCCAGTACCCAGTGCGATAACCGGACGAAGGAAAAGGTCAAGTTTCTGGAAGAGGTCGGCTTCACACAGGTGGTGCTGGCCCGTGAACTGAGCCTGGCACAGATAGCCCAAATCCGGACGGCGACCTCGGTGCCGCTGGAGTTCTTTATCCATGGGGCACTCTGTGTCTCGTACAGCGGCAGATGTTTTATGAGCGAAACAGTGGCCGGCAGGAGTGCCAACCGGGGTGAATGCGCCCAGTTCTGTCGGCACCGCTATACCCTTAAGGACGGGGCCGGGAAAATCCTTAAAAAGGACAGCCACTTACTCTCCCTGAAAGATCTGGATCTCTCGCATCATCTCCGGGCGCTTATAGATGCCGGGATCAGCTCGTTCAAGATTGAAGGCAGGCTGAAAGACACAGGTTATGTGAAGAATGTGACGGCCTTTTACAGAACGGCCTTCGACAGGATCATAGATGCGGATGAAAATCTGCTGCGGGCATCTTCCGGCAGATGCACCTTCGCCTTTACTCCCGATCCAGCACGGACCTTCAACCGCGGAGGGACGGACTATTTTTTGATCAATCCGCAGAACAATCCGGGGTCCCTTTTAACTCCGAAATCGATCGGCAAGGAGATCGGGCATGTCCGAAAGGTTCTGGAGAATTCCTTCGAGATCGACACGATCGAGAAAGTTGCCAACGGAGATGGACTCTGTTTCTTCACCACCGATGACACCCTGATCGGCCTGCGGGTCAACAGGGTCGAGGGGGCAAGAGTCTTCCCGAAAGACCGGGTGTTTCTGCTGCCGGGGACGACCCTGTACCGGAACTTCGACATCGTTTTTTCAAGGCAGCTGCAGAAGAGTGGGAAGTGCCGGAAGATCGCCGTTGCCGTCACTTTATCGGAGACCCCTGATGGATTTGGCTTCATGATCGAGGATGAAGACGGCTGCCGCTCATTTATTGACACCCCGCTCATTAAGGAGAAGGCCAGAAATCCGGAGACGATGCGGGAAATCCTGATCCAGCAGGTGCAAAAAAGCGGCAGCACCGTCTTTTCGGTGCAGCAGGTAGTCGTGGACATTGAACCGATACCCCATTTCCCCGTGGCGTTGATCAATGATATCCGCAGGAAGGCCTTGGATGCCCATCTCCAGGTTCGTTTGCTGCAGCACGGAATCCCACAGGTGCCGCTCTTTCCGAATAACGTGCCATGGCCATCCGATCAAATCATGCCGTCGGCTCCGACCAACCGGAAGGCACTGGCGTTCTATGCCCGGCATGGCCTGACTACCTTGATGGAGGCTGCATTCAAAAAATTGGAAGCCATCGTCCTGATGACCTGCAAATACTGCCTGAAGGTCCAGCTGGGCCTCTGTCCAGTGCTCGACAGACACGCCCCGAGACCTAGAGAGCCTCTTACCATCACCGATAACACCGGTACCTATGCACTGACCTTCGACTGCCGCAGATGCGAGATGACGGTTCTGCGGCGCTGCTCGACAACATCCCCGGCTCGGAAATAATGGTTGCCATTATCACCATCGCCAAACGATGTATTGGCTGTGGCATCTGCTCTGAACAGTGCCCACAACAGGCCCTCACCCTGTCTCCTGATGCGATCCTGCGGGATAAGACCCTATGTAACGGATGCGGCAACTGCATTGAGGTCTGTCCGGCTTCAGTCCACGAGACAACCGGCTAAGTCACGGATATGGCCATGGTGATGATCGAGATTTAATCAAGATGATTCAGGGTTGGAAACCGGATACTGTCCAGTATCGTATTCGCTTATGCATTTTGAATTACATGAACGGGATTCAGATTACCATATCGTATTCAATAAACAGCAGGATGAAGTTGCAAAATTTTATGAAAAATGCTGAAAAATATTTAATTCTGTTTAATTCAAGATTGTTATGAATTAAACATCTCTACGGCATACAAACTGGAACACCTCTTGCTAATAAAAGAGTAACTTATTCAGCCCCCCCTAACCGGGCGGGACCAACGAAGTGTGTTGGTCCCGCCCGGTTTCTTTTTTTTCGGCATTCTTCCAATCAGGTCGTTACTTCTTCTGCGTTGCAATCAAGTTGACATCTACAACAGGAATGGAGGGATGTTATTCAGCACCCTTTTGAGGGGGAGGGGCCTTTACGAAATGATATATATGGACAGACCGCCGAGAATGATCATAAAGCTGTAAGGAAGTACCAGCATCTTCGAAGAGAATTTTCTGCTCCCTTTCAGGCGCGCCATGATCCTGTAAATCGCATAGAACGAGGCCAGCATGCCACCGAAAACCGTAATGGTCTGCAGGACGGCGGTGCTGTCCGGGCTGAATATTCTTCGAGCCTGATAGACGGCATCGAATCCCATCAGGTCTAGAAAGTTCGGCCAGAGACGCCAGGCCCCGCTGATAAACAGTTCGAAATGGACGGCCATATAACAGCCGAGGATCAACGGGATGAATCCGTAGCCGAGGAGCGGCAGCAGAACATCCTTATTCACCGCCGCATATCTGGCTTGGATGGTGACCATTACCACATAGCCGATCTGAAAGAGGAGGATCAGGCCGAAAAAGACGGCTGTCGCCGCTATCGGCAGGGGAATATGCATGTTAGCTGGAACAAGAAGTGCCACACCCTGCTCGACCAGCCGGAAAAATTTTCCCTGCAGGGCAAACGGGAAAAAGATCGCACCCAGGGCAACGACCAGGAAGCTGTCCGGCCTCCTCGGGGTTTCCAGGTCCCAGAGTTCCTGTGGCGCCAGCCGGAGATTCAAATGAATGGAGTTTTCTTTGCAGCTTTTAATGCACTTGGCGCAGAGAATACAGTCCCGGTTATTATCCACCAGAAAGGGATGACGGAACATTGGACAGCCTTCCTGCTCATTTTCGGCACCGAAACAGACATGTTCCCGGCAACGGTTCAGGCAGAGATGGCGATTCGCACGTAATTCCAGTATTGAAGGCATAGCAAAGATCGCATTAATCGCCCCCAGCGGGCAGACATACCGGCACCACACCCGCCGCTTGAAAAGGATACTGAAGACAAATGAGCCCAAGGTCACAGCCAGGATCACCCAACCACCCAGGAACGGGTTGCTGTAGGCGTCCCAGACTATCTCAACCCAGAGCACGATAATGCAGAGCGAGGCCATGATCCAGCCGGAATATTTCTTGATAAATTCCGGCGTGTTTCTTTCAGGCTTCCAGATTGCCTGAACCAGCCTGCCGGGCACGGCCAGCGTGCACACACTGCACCAGAGCCTGGCCAGGAAGAAAAACGAGAAATACAGGACGGGCCAGCCGATTACCCAGCTGAGGGTGATGCCGATATTCTTCTCAGGCTCCGACGGTCCGAAAAACAAGGCAAGACAGGCAGCCAGGAAGATACAGCCGATAACGGCCCGGGGAAAGGTGGGAAAGATCTTGCTCTGTAGAAATCTGCGGATCCATGGAATCCTCAGGATGTTGAATTCCCACTTTCCTTCCGTCTTCGGGAGCCCCAGAAGAATTTGATCGGTCAGGATCTCATTCTTCTGGGCCAGCATGACAGCCCTCTGGATCACGCTGGCCAGTTCGGTCAGGTTACCCGGCCAGTCGTAATTCAACAGAATTCCCATGGAGTTGGGCGAAATCTTATGGATATTCTTGCCGTACTCCCTGCTGTAACGACGGAGATAGTGTTCGATCAGGCGGGGCAGATCCCTCTTATGCTCACGCAATGACGGCACTCGATAATGCTGCTTCTGCAATACCTCCAGCATCCTTGGCAAAAGACCGTCAGCTGCGGCCAGGTTTTCAAGGTCGTCTTCACTGACGAATATCAGCCTGGACTGAAAAGGGATCTGTTGGTTTCCCCCGATCCTTCGGAATGAACCGTTTGCTAGGGACTGCACTAACTTCTGCTGGATCGGAAGGCTTATCCATTCAGGATGGAGCAGGACCACGGTCCCGCCGCCGAACTGCTCGAAGGTTCCCGCTTGCCTAGCCTGGGCAAAAGGAAAAGCATCCTGCTGATTGCCAAACAGTTTTTCTCCGATCACGTCTTCTTCAAGATCCCTCAGGTCAATCTCGATATATGGACCATGGGAATATTCGCTCTGGAGGTGAATCTGTTTGGCGAGGAATTTCCTGCCCGTGCCGGTCTCTCCAGTCAGGAAAACCGGATCAAGGTTTTTGGCAAAAAGGCTGGTGACGCTCTGGATGCGGCGGGCGGTACTGGAGACCAGGGAGACACCGTGTCCGTTCTTACCGGCTCCGCCGCTCGATTCTTGGTTAAAGAGAGCATAGTCCTCTAATGGGGAGTTCTTTTGCCCGGGCCGTCCGGCATGCACCAGTGAATCAGCGCGGTCTCTGAAGGAGACCTGCAATCGCTCTGCCAGGGCTAGATTCAACTGATCATGGATCGTGTTATCCCGGAGAAGCACTTCATGGAAAACGTCCTTTTCAAACCAGACCAGAATCAGATCACGACATGCCCTTGCCCCTAAAGAATGAGGCTTGCCGGTGAGAATTGAGGTCTCACCGAAATGACCGCCAGGCCCGATCCTGGCAACAACACTTTCACCTCCATACCCCAGGGACAAGACAAGCTCAACCTCTCCCGCGGCGACCAGATATAATCCCTCCGAGGGATCGTTCTGCTGAAAAATAGAGTCCCCCCCCCGAAAAACCGACACCCGTGAGTGGCTGGCTATCGTCAGCAGCCGGGTGAATTCCAGCTTCTGAAAAAGTATCGATTTTCCTAAGACCCTGGCAATGCTTTCTTTTTTCATGGCATGAGAAAACCGGGTATCTTCACTGATCGAAAAGATGCCGGGTTCCAAAGGACTGCTCTTGCAGAGGTTGTGGATATCATAGCAATTTCAACTGTTTTACGAGAACCCTTGCAATGAGAGGTGCCACCGAATAGATATCAAGAAGATCGTCACTCTCCCTCCCTGGATAGGTGTCGGAACCGATGACCCTGGTAATCGGGCTGTCGAGAAAGCGCTGTCTGGCCTCTCCGGCAATCACCAGATGGGTGGCCATCACTGCAACATCGATGGCCCCGGCCTCCAGACACCTCCTGGCCGTCTGAATGATCGACCCGCCCGTCCTGATCATATCGTCGCAGACGATGGCCGTCCGGCCGCGCACGACGCTTGAGACCTGACCGACAATGGTCTTGTCGATATCATAGCGGTCCTTATCTGCGGCCGTATGCGGACAACCCAGGATGCTGGCAAGCCTCGCCACCCGCTTGGAAAAACCATAGTCAGGTGAGACCAGTACAAAATCAGAAAACCCGCAATTTTTGATCTTTTCCGCAGCCAGGCTGTCGGTCCAGGCATGGAAGGTGCTGATTTCACCGGCATGAGCGTGGAGAACGGCCTCGGAATGCAGGTCGATAAAGGCTACGAAGTCCGGCCTTGCCCGGAAGATCTGTCGCGTTCTGGTGACTCCTTTCGGGACCTCGTTGGAGTTCGGTTTCGCCCGCTCCATCGTCGAATACCCGAGATACGGGATGACCACATTGACGGAAGCGGCATTCCAGTAGCGCCCGCCCTGAATCAGATCGAGCAGTTCCTGATGCGACACATCATCATGGGTCGTACCGATAATGACCAGTTTTTTGCCGGCCAGATCGCCTGGAAAGGCATGATAGCATTCGCCATCAGCAAACCTCTTCCGGATCATCTCGGAAAACGGTCGGCCCAATACGCCTGCTACCTTTCGGGCAAGATCGGTGGAGGCCTCATTGGCAACCAGCATGATATCGTCTTTGTCGGGCATGTCTCCTGCAGATCCTTTTTGTTATAATTCGCGGACGATGGCATCACCCATCGCCGCAGTCCCTACCGTCCTGCCCTTATCAACGGCAATGTCAGCAGTGTGAATACCTTTGATCAGGGTCTTTTCGACCGCTTTATCGATCGCATCGGCTGCTATATCCATGCCGAAACTGTAACGCAGCATCATCGAGGCCGACAGGATCTCGGCAATCGGGTTGGCGATTCCTAAACCTGCGATATCCGGGGCCGAGCCACCTGCAGGTTCATAGAGGCCGAACTTTTTTGCGTTCAACGAGGCGGAGGCCAGCAGGCCCATGGAGCCGGTCAGCATCGCCGCCTCATCTGAGATGATATCGCCGAACATGTTGCCGCAGAGCAGCACATCAAATTGGTGCGGATCGCGAACGAGCTGCATCGCCGTATTATCGATATAGAGGTGGTTCAGCGTAATATCGGGATAGGCCTTGCCAACCTCAGTCACTACCTCACGCCACAGGACCATGGTGGTCAGGACATTGGCCTTGTCCACCGAGGTGACCTTGCCCCGGCGCTGCCGGGCGGCCTGGAAGGCTAGATGGGCGATACGCTCGATCTCGAAACGGGTGTAGGCCATCGTGTCAAAGGCCCGTTCGTCGGGACCCGTCCCTTCCCGCCCTTTGGGAATTCCGAAGTAGATATCCGAAGTCAGCTCGCGCATGCAGAGAATATCGAAACCGTCCCGGACGATATCAGGTCTGAGCGGGCAGGCTGCTGCCATGGACTTGAAGACCTTGGCCGGCCGGAGATTGCAGAAGAGGTCGAAATGTTTACGCAGCGGCAGAAGCGCCGCCCGCTCCGGCTGCCGGGCCGGGGGCAAGGACTCCCATTTCGGACCGCCGACCGAGCCAAAGAGGATCGCATCGCTTTTTTCGCACAGGGCAAGGGTAGCGGCAGGCAGGGCCTCACCGTGGTTATCGATTGCGATTCCGCCCACATCCGCCGATGTAAAGCTCAGTTGAAAAGAAAACTTTTTCTGAGCGGCGTCGAGGACCTTGATCGCCTCTGCCATAACTTCCGGGCCGATACCATCCCCCGCTAGTACTGCTATTTTTTTCATTCCATTCCTCTTCTTATAGACGCAATTGTATACTTCTTTCTCATCCGGTCACCGGTTATATTAATCATTTTCGGAAATTAATAATCCCCAGTCCAATATAGCCGATTCAGGCCGATTTTGCGAGGACCTTCAGGACCACCAGGCATCGCCCGGCCCCGGAAAAAGGCAACTGAAGCTCTACGGTCCGGACAAGCTCCAGGGATCCAGCCTGCATCTCATCTGCAACCAGAGCCAATTCCTGCTGCCACTTTGGCCCCTTCATACAGATGATCGCCGGTTCCGACAATGTAAATCTGCCGACCAGGCTTAAGAAGGCACTGATATCCGTCACTGCCCGGCTGGTGATATGGGTAAAGGGCGTTGCCGAGGGAAGGCATTCTTCGTCCTCGATGCGGCAGGCCAGTACGGAGACATCGTCTAACTGCAGGGTTCTCACGATATGGCGCAAAAAAGAGACCCGCTTCAGCCGTGGTTCAACCAGCGTCAGGGCAATCTCCGGCCGGGCAGCCTTACAGACAAGGCCCGGGAAACCGGCCCCGGTCCCGACATCGAGGAGATACACCGGTCCGCAGTCCGTCAGCAGCGGCAGCAGGGTCAGCGAATCGAGGAAGTGATTCTCGATGATCTGCTCGTCGGTGCTCTCTTTGGCGATCAGATTGATCTTTCGGCTCCAGCGTTTCAGCTCCTCGTAGAAGAGGCAGAGCCGCTCCACCGCCGTCCAGTCAATCGTAATTCCAAGCCGTTCGCAACCAACCTTGAGCAGGGCACGGAAATCGACCTTGGGAGCGCTTTGGAGTATTTTCTTCCTGCCTGACATATCATCCCTCCCACGACCATCATCCCTTCAGCCGTTCGGTCACCGACGCGGCATGGGCGGTCAGACCCTCCAGATTCGCCAGCAGCCGGATATGACCACTATCTGCGGCCAGGGCCTCACGGGAATAGCTGATGATGGAGCTTTTTTTCAAAAAAGTCTCAACTCCCAGGGCCGACGCAAAACGAGCGGTTCCCATGGTGGGCAGGACATGATTGGGCCCGGCCAGATAATCGCCTGCGGCCTCTGGCGTATAGCTGCCGAGGAAGATTGCTCCGGCATGCCGGATATGGGGGATTAAAGACCATGGGTCGCGTACCATCAGCTCCAGGTGTTCGACGGCAATATCGTTGGCCAGACCTATCGCCTCGGCCAGATCGGCGGCGATCAGGATCACCCCCTGTTCCTCTATCGACCTGAGGGCAATATCCCGGCGGGACAGAGTGGCCAACTGCCGTTCGAGTTCACCGGGGATAGCGGCGGCAAGCTCTGCATCCGTCACCACCGCCATGGCCCGGGCCTGCGGATCGTGCTCCGCCTGGGCCAGCATATCGGCGGCGATATAGGCTGCTTTGGCGTCGGCATCGGCAACGATTAAGACCTCGGATGGTCCGGCGATCATATCGATACGCACTACCCCCGAGACCTGGCGCTTGGCCTCGGTCACGTACTGGTTGCCGGGTCCGACAATTACATCCACTCTGGGAATGGATTTTGTCCCATAGGCCAGTGCGGCAATGGCCCAGGCGGAGCCTGCCTTGTAGATCTCGGTAATGCCGATCTCCTGGGCAGCAACCAGGAGGTGGGGGCTCACCGCCCCGTTCGCGTTCGGCGGGGTGACCATGACCCGCAGGCTGACACCTGCAATGTCTGCCGGTATTCCATTCATCAGGACCGAGGAAACGAGCGGTGTCGATCCGCCCTGCCCACCCGGTACATAGAGCCCGGCGGAATCCACCGGCCGGACCAGACGGCCGATGATGGTCCCTTCCTCTCTGGTCTGCATCCAGGAATCCTCCATCTCCCGCTGATGGAAAGTCCCGATCCGGTCAATTGCCATGGCAAGTGTTGCCAGAAAATCCTCATCGACCTGCTCGTAGGCCGCCATCATCTCGGCAGCCGTTACCTGCAGCTGGTCAACGGTCAGCATCGGGGCATCGAAACGACGGCCGTATTCGACCACTGCCTCGTCTCCCCGCTCTTTTACCGCTGCCAGGATCTCCTCTACAGCTGACTGACACGATCTGTCTGCCGACTGGAAGCGATTCAGCAGGCCTGTAATTATCTTCTCTCCTTCCGGAGTATCTGTTTTGATTGGTGAAATAAGCATACTATTCAAACCCTTATTCTATGGGAAACATGACTTTGTCCGGCTGGTTATCCTTTCGTGCCGCCTCTATGGCAGGCCCTTAACTATAAACACAATAGCAGGAAATGGAAAGCCATTAGACCTTCAATACATCCAGCGGACTTTTCGCATCCTGAAAGGCCTTGGCCTCAACCGTACGGGTTGAGTTCAGTTGACGCATTATTGTGACATTTCAGGCTTGATGTTCACTACCCCTTGGTCACGGCCTGATAAACAGAAATCAAAAGGGCTATTGCCCGCTGACCGTCGGATATCCGTCAGCACGCCATTGCAATAATCCACCCTGCATGTTGATTACCTTCTTAAAGCCCGCTTCCATCAATATATCGCGGCCCTTTGCACTACGCTGGCCCGACCGACAGACCACTACAACCTCTCTTTCCTTTGGAACCTCATTCTGCCTTCCTGCCAATTCATTGAGGGGGATGAGCGTTGAGCCCGGAATGTGATATTCCTCCCATTCCGGGACCTGCCGTACATCGAGAATGAAGACACCCTGATCACGTTTCTTAACCGCTTCTGCAACCGTTATGCTCGATGGCAGTATATCCTTGTGGTCGGCAACAGCCTGTGGTGTTAAAGATGCTGGTGACTCCCCGGCATTCGAGAATCCCAACAGGAATGTCAGAGAAAGAGCGACGCTTAAAATAATGATAACGACGTGCTGTATTCTTTTGTCAGTAAACATGGTATGTTCCCACAGTATTAGAATGGTGTTTTAACCGTCGAGAGCAATGAAATCGTATGAGGATCAAGGGGATGTGAATATCTTCAAATAAAGGACCCGGTGGTCGCCCTCCCGGTAGAAATCCTGAAGCAGGCTGGCTACATGGTAGCCGTTTTTTTCATAGAAGGCCCGGGCTCTGGCATAGCCTTCCGTTGAGGAGGTATCGATATAGATATGGCCGGGGCCGTCCTGGCGGAGATCAGCTTCCATGGCTGTCAGGAGCCGTGAGCCGATGCCGTGTCTGCCGCAGGCCGGATCGACGGCGATCCAGTAGAGGTCGTAGCGGTTTTCGGTGAGGGGGATCGGGCCGTAGCTGATAAAACCGGTTATCGTACCGTTGTCCTCCACGGCTGCGAGCGTCCGGTAATCCTCGACCGGGTCGAAGGTGCCGTCGATCACCTCCATGGCCACATCCACTTCGCATTCCAGGAAATTGGTCTGCAGGCGGACCACCCGGAAGAGCTGCTCCCGGTCTGCCGGGATGATTGGTCTGATTGTCGTCAAGCCTGGCTCCTGGCAGCAAGGAAGCGCAGAAAACAGTTGACCATGTCCGTATACGTCTTGCCGTTCTCGGCCACAGCGGCGGGAAAACCGGCATCAGGACTCAGGCAGGGATTGGCGTTGATCTCCAGGACATTGATGGCATTATCGGAATCCAGGCGCAGATCGACCCGGCCATAATCCCGGAGCCCGAAGAGATGAAAACATTCCAGGGCCACCGAGGCCATCTGGCTGGCAAAGTGCCAGGGCAGGCTGTCGGGGAAGATCCGTCTGGTTTCCTGATATTCAAACGACTCCGGGTCCCATTTGGCCCGGTAGCCGACGATGCGGTGCAGGTCGTCGGGAAAGCTGGAAAAGTCGATCTCGGCCAGCGGCATGACCTCGGGGGTGGGAAAGCCGAACAGAGAGATATTAAACTCCCGGCCTGAAATATACTCCTCGATCAGGATCGGGCCATGCAGTCCGTAGAGTCTTTGCAATGCGGGCCGCAGGCGGGACGGGTCCGTAAGCACCGAGTCCTGATCGATACCGATACTGGCGTCCTCAAACTGGGGTTTCAAGATGACCGGGAAGCGCAAGCCGGACGCCTGGATGTTCTTCTCGCCTTGATACAGATAGGCGGCCGGTGTGCCGATACCCGCACCCTGCATGACCCGTTTGGCAAGGAGCTTGTTGGTGGAGATCATCAACGGTCCGGCTGAGGAACCGGTAAACGGGATATCCAGCAGCTCCAGCACTGCGGCCGGATGCCCGCTCAGATGCGGATTGTCGTCAACCGATTCACAGAGATTGAAGGCCGCAGTGATTGCCTCCCGGCGGACCCTGAGGCTGAAGGTGGCAAGATCCCGGAGAAAGGGCAGACGAACGGGATTGTGGCCGAGCTCGTGCAAGGAAGTCTCAACCGCCTGGACCTGAGCCATCACATCCACCGAGGACTCCCAGTTCGGCTCTCCCTCGCGCGCCGGTTCATTATAAACAATACCAATACGCATCAGCAGCCTGAATGTGATGCCAGACCGGTGCGTTGCAGCGCGGCCTGGACGATATCGGAAAGCAGCTCCTGGTAGGAGATGTTGTGTTTTGTCGCAATAATACAGAGATCAGAATGTTCCGGATGGAGCCCGGCCAGCGGATTGATCTCGATGAAGTTGGGGGTGCCGCAGGCATCCGAACGGAGATCAACCCGGCCGCCATCCCGGCAGCCGAGCGCCCTGTAGGAGGCGATAGCCACCTCAACCGCCTTCTTTGCCTCGGGATCGTCTACCGCCCGGTATTCCACCAGCTCTTCACAGAACTCTTTGTTGTGATACGAGTAGACATCCGGCTCGGAATGGTCAAGGAGAACGACCTCCATGACGCCGATGGAACGGGCGTGCGCACCGTTGCCGACGATGCCGACGGTGAACTCCCGGCCCGGCAGGAAGGTCTCGATCAGGACCGGCTGATGGAACTCGGCGAGCAGCCGAGCGCAGGTCTCATGCAACAGCGATGCATCATCGATCTTCGACGCGGGTGTCACTCCTTTGCCGGTTCCCTCCGCTACGGGTTTGGCAAAGAGGGGGTAGGGCAGATGGACACCGTCAATATCGTCAGGCGAGCTGATTACAGCGAAATCGGGGGTAGGAAGACCCACATCCCGGATCACATGCTTGGTCATGCCCTTATGCAGGGTCAGGGCCAGGACCAGCGGGTCGGAGAAGACATAGGGAATCCGATAGGCATCCAGCAGGGCCGGCACCTGGGACTCGCGGCCGAAACCGTAGAGTCCCTCAGCGATATTGAAGATCAGATCCCAGGTTTCGCCGGATATGAGTTCTTGAATCAGGCTGTGCAGGTTACCGATCCGGACGGGCTCATGGCCCATATTCCGGATCGCGTTCTCAATGGCCTCGATCGTGCTCAGACGGTCGAATTCCGCGGTTTCTTCTTCGGCAAAACCTGCGGCCAGGTAGTCGTCCCGCAGGTCATAAGTCATCCCTATTCGCATGGGGGCGCTCCCTGACGGGCAAGGGAGTCGGCAGCGCCGATCATATCCGGATAACGGTAGATTTTGCCTTCATAGTTTCTGATCAAAAGGTCGTTGCCCTCCCGGCCGGCAACCGTCTCCGGGATAAGCGGGATTTTCCCTCCGCCTCCGGGGGCGTCGATCACATAGTTGGGCACGGCATACCCCGTTGTATGGCCTCTCAGTCCTGCATAGATCTCCAGGCCCTTGGAGACGGGGGTGCGGAAATGGGACGAACCGAGGATCGGGTCACACTGGTAAAGGTAATAGGGTTTCACCCGGATCTTCACCAGGCCATGCATCAGGCGGCGCATGGTTTCTACCGAATCGTTGATCCCGGCCAGCAGGACCGTCTGGCTGCCGAGCGGGATACCGGCGTCGGCCAGTCGTGTGCAGGCCTCGCGGACCTCTGCGGTCAGTTCGTCAGGGTGGGTGCAATGAATGCTCATCCAGAGCGGATGATATTTTTTCAATATCTCAACCAGTTCTGTGGTTATGCGCTGGGGCAGAACGATGGGGGCTTTCGTACCGATCCGGATCATCTCCACATGGGGGATGCGGCGCAGGCGGTCAAGAAGCCAGTCGATCTGCTCATCCGGCAGGGTGAGCGGATCACCGCCGGAGAGGAGCACATCCCGGATTACCGGGGTTGCAGCTATATAGTCAATGGCCTTCTGCCATTGTTTTTTCCCACCGTTCGTGCGTCTGCCGACCATGCGCGATCTTGTGCAGTAGCGGCAGTAGCTCGAACAGTAATCCGTGACGAGAAACAGGACCCGATCAGGATAACGATGGATTAAACCGGGGGCTGGGCTGTGACAGTCTTCCCCCAGAGGATCCGGAGACTCGCCGGGAGAGACAAGGAGTTCGTTTGTCACGGGTACCATGGAACGCCGGAGAGGATGTTCCGGATTGTCAGGATCAATCAGGCCGGCGTAGTAGGGCGTGATAGCCAGCGGGAGTGTGGCATTCTGGAAGTGAAAGGAATTCTTTTCATTTTCTGAAAGTCTGATGATCTTTTCCAGTTGTCTCCTGCTGGTAATCCGGTGACGTAATTGCCAGTGCCAGTCATTCCAGTTTTCTTCGGTGGCGGCGGGAAAGTAACGGTTGCGAAAGGATGTGGAGGTTTCCAGGGAAGGGTGGTGGGCAGCGGATTTTTCAGTACATCTGCTTGGAGGCTCTTCGTTTTCATCAAAAAAAATAGTTTTGGGGCGCATCTCTTCTCTCCTTATTAAAATATCATGCAAAAACATACTGCTACATCATTACGCAACTTCCGGTTTAGGAAGAACATTTTGTAATGATTATAGATCCCATATGCATCTGTTTGTTGCAAGAGTCAATAAAAAAATGAAGGGATTAGAGAAACAGTAAAAATAATTGATTTCCTCTTGCCGTCGAGAGAACCGGTGATTTTTCTTGCAGGAATTCCGGTATGTTTTCTTGTGGGGAAATGTTATGCGGACTGGATGCTGATGGTGACAGAAGTACAGCCTGTTAAAGGGAAAACAAAACGGCATAATCATGCTAGGTCGTTGTTTCCCTAGGACGACAACGATTTTTGAGGAAAATTTATGGAGGAAAACTGTGGGAGGTATGCTTGAACAACATGCATGAGAACATGATCTACAGGACAGAAGAAGATATCCGGTTCATCAGCGAAGTTCTTCAATGTACCTGCTGCTCCTCCTGCCGACTGAATTTTCCCCTCTAGAGTTAGCCACTGGCCCTGTTTCATTACTCCAGCAAGGATGTGAAAATCTTGCAATTGCGGCAGCTCTGCAGTTTGTCTCGCCTGCCGGCATCAGATGTGCATTCACATTTTGTTCCGCAGAGAAACCAGCACAGATGCCCACTCTGAAATTCCCAGGCAGGGCATGATTCTTTATAACCGCACTGTTTTTTCTCCCAACAGGGGATCAGAATTTGTTTTCTGCTCCGCTGGTTGCTGAGAAGGAAAAAGATTTGCCGTTCAATATGGGACGGAATTGCCCTGCGTCCTTGCTCGTAACTATGGATCGTTTTGATAGAGACACCCAGAAGGTCCGCCAGTTGTTTTTGTGTTCTGCCGAGTTTTTTTCTTGCTGGAACAAATTCATCTTTGTTCATACTGTTTCCTCATTTCAACCTTATTTTGAAAGCACTCGAACTATTTTAGTATTGCATCGTAATTCAGGCGCATATTCCCATGTTCATCAAAATGTGTTGCGACAATGTGGTATATTGATCATATGCACATAAAAAACGCGAATAAAACCCATAAATCACTGTTACCACAGGGTGGTACTGAAATTATCTATTAAATACCACTCAGTGGTATTTTTAGCATATGTGCAAAACAATCTTCGTCCATAACTAAATTAATCTGTCAGAATTAGCAAGAAATATTCCCTGAAAGCGGCCAAAAAATGAGCACGTTGATTTTTGATTGGACAAAGGAATACTCCATCGATTTTTTATCCCGGATACTCATTGAGAGAAGCAATGACGATTAACCTAAGTGATATCCGAATGTGATAGTCTGCTCCCGGTCTTTTCAGAATATCGATCCCGAAAAGATTTGTGAATCGATGCGTCCTAAGTTGGCTCAAGCTGTAGTCAATTTCTCTTTGATTCCCTGGGCCAGGGCGATTATCTCACCTGCATATAACGTCCTGTAATCCGGATTGTCAGTGGTCGTTTCTTCCCATTTTCGAAATGGTGACTCGGGGTCGGTGCAGAACGTGCCCTTTTGTTCTTCCCATTTCATGAGGCAATCGGAACATTTTTGGTCTGCCAGGTCGCAAATCGGGCAATCGTTCTTCCAGGGGCGGTCGAGGTTTGCCACATGGGAGACATAGTATTTTTTGTCGTGCGCAGGATGTTTGTAGAGCCACATCCACATTTTCGTCAAGTCATCTAGCGCTTCAATTTTTGCCAAATGATTTGACGTTTCACTATTCTTCATCTTTATTCCTCACCGTTGGATATGCAGTCCCTGTTGTTCTCTCCCCAGGATTGTCTGGAAAGAGATCCGGGGACATCGGTTTGTTCTTTTGCTCCATTGACAAGAACTGCGTAGCCAAAAACAGATTTACCTGAAAGAATTACAGGTGATTAAGAAGAGTTGAAGGGCAATCTGTTTCCGGATCTTTCCGGCTGTCTATCCCCATATTTCCGGGGGATCAACAGCCGGAATTGATTCAATGAGCAGCGGTCAATGTGCCCGTGGCGTTCTTAGCAATCGCGATTATCTCACCTGAATATAAGGTCCTGTAATCCGGATTGTCGGTGGTGGTTTCTTTCCATTTTTGCAAGGGTGATTCGGGATCAGTACAGAAGGTGCCATTCTGCTCTTCCCATTTCATCAGGCAGTCGGGACATTTTCCGTCTTCCAGATTGCAGAGCGGACAATAGTTCTTCCATGGCTGGGCGAGTTTTGCCACATGGGTAACATAGTATTCTCTGTCATGCGCTGGATGTTTATAGAGCCATATCCACATTTTTGTAATTTCCTTTAACGCTTCAATTTTTTGCATTTTGCCACCTCGTTGTTTGAAATTGAGTCCCGATGGTTTTCTCCTGAAGGATTGCCTGGAAAAAATCCTGGAACATCGGTTTACATTCATCGCTCCATTGAAAAGAAACTGTGTAAAACAAAAGCGAGACACATGCTGAGAACCATTCAAATTGTCGTTATGCGACAAAGTGGTATTTTATGCATATGCACATTATTAGGGCGCGACCAGCCAATCATAACGATTAACCACAGAGTAGTATCTGTTTCCAATATCCTGCGTGGCCGAGTAGGCTCAAGCAGCGGCCTGATTCCCCATGGCTTTTTGAGCAATCGCGATTATCTCGCCTGAATACAATGTCCTGTAATCCGGATTGTCGGTTGCTGTTTCACTCCATTTTTGCAAAGGAGACTCAGGATCCGTGCAGAAGGTGCCATTCTGCTCTTCCAATTTCATCGGGCAGTCCGGACAGGTGTCGGCTTCCTGGTCGCAAATCGGGCAATCGTTCTTCCATGGCTGGTCGAGCTTTGCCACATGGGTTTCATAGTATTTTCTGTCGTGCGCAGGATGTTTGTAGAGCCAGGTCCACATTGCTGTAATTTCCTTTAACGCTTCAATTTTCTTCATTTTGCCGCCTCCTCATTTGAGATTGAGTCCCGATGGTCCTCTCCTGAAGGATTGCCTGGAAAAAGATCCAAGGACATTCGTTGATCCACTGAAATGAACTGTATAAAACAATAGAGATATATAAACTGAGGGCTTGTCTTACAATCTGGAGATGTGCGGAATCCTGCACTCTGGGCGTTCCCTGGTAGAAGTCAATCCTTTGTGCTGATGTGCTACAGAGTAGTATTTTATGCATATGCACATTATTGTAACGCAGTGAACCAATCATGATCAATAACCACAGAGTAGTATTCATGTCCAGTGTCCGTCGTGTTCGCGCATGGTGTTGCCAAGGCAACGAGTTACCACTATGTGGTATTGGAAATATTAATCAGATACTACATAGTGGTATTTCTGGCATATGCGCATAACCTTATACTACATACGTATAGCAGCAGGAAAAAAAATGCAAGCATAAATCGCAGTGGAGGGTAATTGAGCAATTGCGATTACCTTTAGTAACATATCAGGAATACTTAATAAAAAATCATTTTATCGAATTTGAAACTTCATGTGAAATCTCGATATTTTTTGAATTTTGGACTGTTCTTTTGTCGGATAGAACATAAGGGCTCTATCGCCAGGGTTTCTGCTCGGAGGGATTGCGGAGATAAAAATAGTATAAAGAGGCTCAGAGGTGTATGAGATACTGCTTTCCCCCCTGTATCAAGAGGCGGAAAGGTCACGGGTTTTAAAATAAAATTTGACCAGGTCCGAAGGCAAATGTAATTATAATAATAAGTCTTCAGCTTCACAACCTGGAACCCTGCGTCTATCTTACAAACGGCGCTTTTTTCTGTGTGAGCAGAATGCCGATAGTCTGAAGTCTGTTAGACTGTTGGCTCAACACCATTGGATAAAACAACCTTTTGTCTTTTTCTGAAAGTTGTCCCCGACTGGACACAGACAACATATTGTTCATACTTGCTTATTTTAGAGTCGTAATCCTTTGAAATCGAGTCGATCGGGAGGGTGTTGTGTCGGAAGAAGAAATCACCATCGACCTTTTAAAAAAGAAAAATGAAAATCTGCGGGAGGCCCTGACTCAAGTACTCTATCAGAACAAGATGCTGCTGAACTGGGTCAACGGAGCAGTAATAACCGTTGACCGGGATGGAAAAGTCCTTACTGCCAATGAGACCGCCTTGCATGCGCTTAACTTGACCCTTGAAGAGTTCGTGGGCCTTCATTGCCATGAAACAATACACCATACAACCGATGACGGCGGGGAATACCCCTGGGAGTTCTGTCCTGTTTTCGCGGCCATTGAGGATGGTTCATCCCACCATGTCGATGGTGATGTCTTCTGGAAAAAGTATAAGTCGAGTTTTTCTGCCGACTATATCGTCTCTCCGATCCGGGATGAAAATAATGAGATTTCCGGTGCAACCCTTATCTTTCGCAATCTGACGGAACAGCGACTTCAGGAGGCAAAACGAATCCACGGGATGAAGCTTGAGTCCATCGGTGAACTTTCAGCAGGAATTGCCCACGAGATTAATACCCCGATTCAATTTATCGGGAGTAATGTGTCCTTTCTGTACGAGGCCTTTGAAGACCTGTTGGAGCTGACAAACCGATATGGTAAGCTTCGTGATGCGGTGGCCGGCAAAAAAGAGTATCAGGAACTGCTGGACGAGATAACCGAACAGGAGGAAGTGGTGGATGTGGAGTACCTCCAGGAGGAGGCGCCGAAGGCCTTTGAGCAGACAACTCACGGAGTGGAAAGGGTGACCTCCCTGATCCTCGGGTTGAAAGGGTTTGCACATGCTAAGGACAGTGAAACGAAAGCAGCTGCCGATATTAACGAGATCATCCGTAATACCCTGATCGTATGCAGCAATGCCTATAAATATGTGGCCGAGTTGGAGACTGATCTGGTGGAATTACCGGCGGTTAACGTTTTTCATGGGGATATCGGCCAGGTTATCCTGAATCTTGTTGTCAATGCCGCCCATGCCATTGAAGATGTGAAGGGGACCTCTAACCAGATGGGAAAAATCACGATCAAGACCTTTCAGGAAGGGGATTATGCGGTGATTACGGTCACCGATACCGGTTGCGGTATTCCGCCGGGAGTCCGGCAACGGATATTTGACCCGTTTTTCACCACCAAAGAGGTCGGCCGAGGCTCCGGTCAGGGTCTGGCAATTTCCAGAAATATAATCCATGATAAACACGATGGCGAACTGAACTTCGAGTCGACTGTGGGGCAAGGCACTACCTTTATAGTCAAAATACCGATTTCCGGATAAATAGAGCAGTGCCGGTTTTATCGGAGAGATTGACATATGTGATTCGATATTCTATCCTGCTGCAGGCAGCTTGTAATTGAAGAGAGAAAAATCCAAGAACATGAAAATCCATTGACGACAGAAGCGTGCCGCAGCGGCCAAGGCCCTCAGGGTCCGTTGACGTTCGGCTGTTTTTTCATATATCGATTAAATTGAAACTGAATGCCATGGACTGATTCTCCGTCTGTGGCATTTTTTTTGCCCGGATCGGATGAATCGGGGTTATATGTCAGTCTGCAAAATGATACTTGGGCGCTGATTTCATTAACCGAAACTTCAATGAGGAGGAGAGAATGGACGAGGAATTCAAGATTCGCTTTGCCGATCGTATGAACCAGCTTCCCCCCTATCTGTTCGGGATGATCAATAAGATCAAGATGGAAAAACGCTGGCAGGGAGATGACGTCATCGACCTCGGGATGGGGAACCCGATCGATCCCACCCCCGATCAGGTGACGGGCAAGCTCTGCGACGTTGCGATCGATCCGAAGACCCACCGCTATCCGGTGGCCGGAGGGATGAAGAATCTGAAACGGGAGATAGCCCTCTACTATGGACGCCATTATGCCGTCACCCTGAATGGGATCGACGACGTAATCTGCACTATCGGCTCTAAAGAGGGGATCTCGCATCTCTGTCTAGCCCTGCTCGGACCAGGGGATACAGTACTTGTCCCGGCCCCCGCCTTCCCTATCCATGTCTATGCGGCGGTGATAGCGGGTGCCAGCGTCCTGCGCATCGCCCTTGATTCGGAAGAATCGTTTATTGATCAGCTCACCGGCATGTGCAAGGCACTGTACCCCGGCCCGAAACTCGTGATGCTGAACTATCCCCACAATCCGACCGGGATCATTGCCTCAAGGGAATTCTTTGTTGAGATTGTCAAGCTGGCCAAAAAATTTAACTTTATGGTCATCAATGACTTTGCCTACGCCAAGATAACCTATGACGGCTATGTGGCCCCCAGTTTTCTCGAGATACCCGGCGCGATCGAGGTCGGTGTCGAATTCGGCTCGTTTTCCAAATCCTACAATATGGCGGGCTGGCGTCTCGGCTACTGTGTCGGCAATAAAGAGATGATCGGCGGGCTGGCCAAGATCAAGGGCTATTATGACTACGGCATCTTTTCGGCGATCCAGGTGGCCGGAATCGTTGCCATGCGTGACTGTGACGACAGCATAAAAGAGCAGGTTGCCGTTTACCAGAGACGCCGTGATGTGCTCTGCGACGGACTTGTCCGGATGGGCTGGGCCGTGGAGGTACCGAAGGCCGGGATGTTCGTCTGGGTCGGCATTCCCGAGCCCTATACCCGGATGGGCTCCATCCGGTTTGCAGTCGAGATGATGAACCGCGCCAACGTTGCGGTTGCCCCCGGCGCCGGTTTCGGAGCAGAGGGCGATGGCTTTCTGCGCCTTGCCCTGGTGGAAAATGAAAACAGGATTAGACAGGCTTTGAAACAGATACGTCGGGCCCTATCCGAGATCGACCAGGAAATTACGGCAGGAACATTCATGCTGGAACAGACGAGTCCGGGATTGTAACGCTTTGCCTTCTGCGTCCAAATTCTTCAGCAGTACGACATTCCTGGCCATTGTCGCCTGTCTGCTCTGGTCGTCGGCCTTTGCCGCCATCAAAATCGGCCTTCAGTATACAACACCGCTGCAGTTCGCAGGTATCCGGTTTATGCTGGCGGGGTTGTTGATACTTCCCTTCTGTGGCGATTTTTCAGTCTATCTGCGAAATGTAGCCGATCACTGCAGGACAGTAGTATTGGTCTCTTTTTTTCAAACGACACTCTTGTATATCCTGTTTTATCCGGGTTTGAAGATGCTGCCTGCGGCCATCGGCGCCATCATTACCGGCTCCCAGCCGTTGATCATCGCCGTGATCGCCCATTTTGTGGTCAGATCCGAACGGATGACGGCAAGGAGGATGTGCAGTATCGTTCTCGGTCTTGCCGGGGTGGTGATTATCAGCCTGAACAGAGGAGAAATTACCCTCTCCGATGGCAGTCAGTTGCTGGGATTGCTTTTGCTGCTCTTCTCCAGTGTCTCTGCTGGTGTCGGCGATATTTTCGTTTCGAAGAACAGGGTGCCGATTCCACTGCTGACCCTGACCTCCTCACAGCTCTTTCTGGGGGGCCTGGTGCTGTTTCTTATTTCTATTCCGGTTGAAGGGGTGCATGGAGGGTCCTGGCCGGCAGCGTACTATTTGTCCTTGCTCTGGTTGAGCGTTCTGTCTGCGGCATCATTTTCGATTTGGTTCAAGCTCTTGAAACGGGAAGGGGTGGCAGTGTCTGATCTGAATATCTGGAAGTTTCTTATTCCAGTCTCAGGTGCATGTCTGAGCTGGGTACTCATTCCAGGGGAATCACCGGACCTCTCTTCGGTGACCGGTATGGTCTGTATTGCACTCTCTCTGCTTATTCTGAATATTGGGAAGAAAACACCTGGAAAATACTCAATACATCCGTAATTGCATAGAAAAGGAGATAAACTATGGCCCTGCAAGAAGTCCTGCGATATTTAGATGATCATCAGGACGATCATCTAAAACAGTTGTGCGAGTTTCTGAAAATAAAAAGCATCAGCACACAGCCGGAATTTCGAGACGATATCCGCAGAGCAGTCGATTTTCTGGAGAGCGAACTGATGAACCTGGGGCTGCATCCGGAGATCATCCAGACGGAGGGGCATCCTCTGGTCTATGCGCAGTCCGCGCAGAGGGAAGGCCTGCCGACCCTTCTTTTTTACGGTCATTATGATGTTCAGCCGGTCGACCCTGTCGAACTATGGGACAGTCCGCCTTTTGAGCCGAGTCTCAAAGACGGCTGGATCCATGCCAGGGGGGCAAGCGACGATAAAGGCCAGATGTTCAGCCATATCAAGGCGATTGAAGGTTTTATCCGGACCGGCGCCGATCTGCCTGTGAACATAAAATTGATTTTTGAAGGGGAAGAGGAGAGCGGCGGCAAGGCTATCTTTGCTTACACCAAAGAACATTCCGCGAAACTGGCTTGTGATATGGTGGTGATTTCCGATACCCATCTCTATGATGAACAGACACCGGCGATCTGCACATCTCTGCGGGGATTGTGTTATATGGAGGTCGTGGTCACGGGTCCGGCGATGGATCTGCACTCGGGGATCTTCGGCGGTGCTGTCCGGAATCCGGCCGATGCGCTTTGCCGGATACTATCCCAATTGAAGGATGAACAGGGAAGGGTGCGGATTCCAGGATTTTATGAGGATGTGATCGTCGTCAGTGAAGAGATCAGGAATGAGATGCTTCAGCTGGGGCATAGCGATGATGTCTTGAAAGGGGAGACCGGGGTTGGAGCGCTATTCGGCGAATCAGGATATACCTCGCTGGAGAGGATGTGGATCCGGCCGACCTGCGATGTGAACGGGATCTGGTCGGGTTATACAGGTCTGGGAGCGAAGACCGTGATCCCGGCTACCGCCTCGGCGAAAGTCTCGATGCGTCTGGTTCCAAACCAGGATCCCGAGAGAATCGCCTCTGCCTTCAGCGCCTACGTGCAGGACATCTGTCCGGAGGGGGTGAGTGTGGCGGTACATCGTCTTGGATGTGCCAAACCCGTCCAGCTTCCCCGTGATTCCGCCCTGGTCCTGGCTGGAAAGACGGCCCTTGAGAAAGGCTTCGGCCATAAGGCGGTCTTCATCGGTGATGGGGGATCGATCCCGATTGTCGGCACCTTTCAGGAGTATCTACACGTCCCGGTGCTGCTCCTTGGGTACGGACTCCTCACCGATAATATTCATTCTCCCAATGAACGATTTAAGATAACACATTATTACAGAGGCATACGGACAACGGCCTTGTTGCTGGGAGAGGTTGCCGGTCTTGTCCCCCTGAAAATTCTCAGGTGAAGAGAGAGGCGGTATCTGCGAGTGTGATATCCAGCTTGGCAATGTCAACCCGGCCGGTTTACGCTTTTTTTTGAACAGCCTTGCGGCGGCGAAGGAGAAGTCAACTTTGATTTTGTTTATCATTTCTTCTTGAGTATTGTTCAATAGCCTGTTATTTATGCAGCAAAAGTGGCAATAGTTAAATAAAAATGGGGGATGCAATGAAAATGGTGTGTGATATCTGTGGCTATGTTTATGATCCGGCCGTTGGAGATTCCGAAAACGGTATCAAGGCGGGCACCTCCTTTGATGACCTGCCGGATGACTGGGTGTGTCCGGTGTGCGGGGCCGGTAAGGCCGATTTTTCTTCGGAAGAGTAGGTAAATGCCCTCTCCCCTAGAAATATGCATGAAAGAAAGTTCGAAAGACAAGTCCGGGGTAGACGATATCGACTCTATACATGTGCTGGTCGTGGATGATGAACCGATCATCTGTGATCTGCTCCAGGTGATACTCGGCAACATGCAGGTGTCCGTCGATGTTGCCGAAAATGGTGTCGAAGCCCAAAAGAGGATCCTTTCCGGTTCCTACCAGCTGGTGATTACCGATATCAATATGCCGGAGATGGACGGGATAACGCTTCTCAGGTGGTTGCACCAAAGAAACCCTGATATCGACATCGTGGTTATGACCGGGTATACTCTCACCGACGAGATGCTGAAGATTGTCGGTGATACCGCTATGGCGTGTTTCGTTAAACCGCTGGAGCCTGTGAAAATTCAAGCTGCCATTCAGTGTTGTCGTGAGAGAATCAGGTTGCGGGATCACATCTGATTGCCCTCCCGACTTCCTGGCGAACACCTCGCTTTTTTAGTTTTTCAGGCAAGTCTCTTGCCCCGCTTCCGTATTTTTTTATTCCCACCTTTCCGTAACATTTTTCAGGGCTTGGGTCAAGCTCACACGTATTCTTTATTTTCTACCACATATTGTAGTTTGTGCTTGAGCATGTGGTAAATGTGGTGTATAAACTACTCACCAACGCTGGATTTGTTGGTGCTGCCACAGGGCTGGCGGCAAGTAATGACAGTCTTCATGAGGTTTCCGTATCAGATCCTCCCGACCGTGCCGGGAGTCGCAATTCTTCAAACAGATAACAGATTAAGAAGAGGTGTAAATGGCTCCTGATTTGACCAAACAGGTATTGACTGCTACCGCCGAGACAGTGCTTGCCAGGCGGTATTATTTGAAAGACGCAGATGGCAAACCAATTGAGACTTGGGAGACTCTTTGTCGCAGGGTTGCCGATGCCGTAGCCGGAGTGGATGAGAAGTACGGTGTCTATGAAGAGCTTCGTGAACGTTTCTTTGAATTTATTTATCACATGGATTTTCTTCCGAATTCTCCCTGTCTGATGAACGCCGGGACGGATCTCGGACAGCTTTCCGCCTGCTTTGTCCTGCCCATTGAGGATTCAATGGATGGTATTTTTACAGCGATCCGGAATGGGGCGCTGGTCCACAAGACTGGTGGGGGTACCGGGTATTCTTTTTCCCGGCTGCGATCAAAAAATGCCGCGGTTCGCTCAACCCAGGGGGTTGCATCCGGCCCGCTCTCCTTTGCTGCGGTCTTTGACGCAGCCACTGAGACCATTAAGCAGGGGGGAAAAAGGCGTGGCGCGAATATGGGGGTGTTACGTGTCGATCATCCCGATATTATGGATTTTATATGCGCCAAAAAAGATCAGGAAAAATTCAATAACTTTAATTTCAGCGTCGCGATTACCGACACCTTCATGCTGGCGGTTGAAGAAGACGGCGAATATGATCTGATCGAACCGTCAACGAAAGAGGTCGTTGCCAGATTGAAGGCCCGTGACGTTTTTAATGAGATTATCGATCTTGCCTGGCTTAACGGTGAACCGGGTGTGCTTTTCATCGATACCGCCAACAAGGCGAACATGACCCCGCAGCTCGGTCAATTCGAGGCCACCAACCCATGTGGAGAGCAGTGGCTTTTGCCGTATGAGAGCTGTAATCTCGGTTCCATCAATCTGGCGAATTTTGTCGTGCACGGTACTGTCGATTATGACCGGTTGAAGGAAACGGTCCGCACCGCTACTGTCTTTCTCGACAACGTTATCGACTGTAACCGTTTCCCTATCCCTGAAATAGGTCAGATGACCTTGAAGACCAGGAAGATCGGTCTGGGCATAATGGGGCTGCATGACATGTTGATCCAGCTCGGTGTCGCCTACGCCGGTGAAGAGGGCAGGGAGCTGGCCGCCGGGGTGATGGCCTTTATCCGGGAGGCCGCAGAAGAAAAATCTATCGAGCTTGCCGAGTTGAAAGGACCGTTTCCGGCCTTTGATCCGGCTTTTAACGACTTTAAGCCACGCCGGAATGCGGCGCTGACCTCTATCCAGCCGACGGGGACCGTATCGATGATTGCCGACTGTGCCTCGGGCTGTGAGCCGTATTTTTCGATCGTTGCGATTAAAAATGTAATGGACGGGGATCGTCTGATTCTGGTCAACAAATATTTCGAGAAGATTGCCCGGGAGGAAGGGTTCTATTCGCAGGAATTGATGAGCAAGGTGGCCGATACCGGAACTGTCCTCGGACATCACGAGATCCCGCAGAAATGGCAGGATGTTTTTTGTACCGCTCAGGATATCAGACCCGAGGATCATATCCGTATGCAGGGGATATTACAGCAGAACGGCGTCGATAGTTCCATATCGAAGACCATTAATCTCCCCGGCAACGCCACCCGCGAACAGGTAAAGCTGGCCTATCTGATGGGCTACCAGCTCGGCTGCAAGGGGTTGACCGTCTACCGGGATGGCTCCAGGGATTTGCAGGTCCTGAATGCGAAAGAGGCCGAGCCTCCCCCGCAGACCGCCACGGTTTCCACCCAGGGACCGGTGAAGAGGAATCTCCCCGATAAACTGGATGCCAAGCGATACAGGGTCAAGGATCAGGCGCAGAAGTCGGTGTATATCATTGTCTGCTTTGATGAGGATGAAGAACCGATGGAAGTCTTTGCAAAGTTCCCGTTCGATAACCGGGTCGATCTGAAAGACAAGTCAACCATGTGGACGACAACCTGCAGGCTGGTTTCCCTGGCCCTGCGTTTCAACGTACCGATGGACGAGATTATCAAACAACTTGATCGTTCTAGTGGACATATGCTTGATCTTCCTGCCCAATTGAGTAAACTGTTTAAGTCGTTCATGGCCGGTACGCAGCACGGCTTTGCCAGTATCTGCCCGGAATGCTCCGGGACGTTAGTCTTTGAGGAAGGATGCGAAACCTGTCATGACTGCGGATACAGCAAGTGCTCATAAATATTGGAGGAGAATTTCGGGAAGATGGCAGGTATGAAAAAAATTGGTAGAAATGAGAAATGTCCGTGTCGGAGCGGCAGAAAATATAAACACTGCTGTGCCCTGAAGCCGCGGGCTATGATGCAGCCGATGACCCCGGAAAATGCGGCAAGGGTTACCCTGAAGGATGCGGTTGACCTGATCTGCGCTGCTGCAGGAGAGAAGAAGCAGGTCTTCAGGGAACTGGGTGTCTTCCTGCTGTTCTCCACCCTGTCAGGTGATGCCTGGCTGCTGGAGATAACCGAATCAGATTGCGTCCAGCTCGCACATGGCGGCAGGCTCCTCGACGTGCCAATCGATGAAACCTCGGAGACAATAGTGGTCGACTGGACGCACACCTTCACCGTGAAAGATAGAAGACTTGAGGTTGCCTCCTACGAAGATAAGATTATCACCATTCTGCCGGATGCTCCAACCGGAGCAATCCAGAGTGCGATCAGGAGAATACGGAGAAAACATTCTCCCGAACTCCTTGACCAGGTGCACGTGGACACAGTTAAACCCACACGTCAGGTATGAACGGTTTTTCGTGGAAGGTGACGCGCATCCTCCCGATGCTGTTGATGATGGGGATTATTTTTTTCCTTTCCAGTGTCCCGGGGGAGGATCTGGTCCTTCCCGATATCGTCAATATCGACAAGGTTGCCCACATGGCGATATATGGGCTGCTTGCGCTTTCGGTTTTCCATGCCTTCGGGGGTGCCCGGTTCAATCAAACGCATCCGCATCTGGTGCCGCTTCTGGTCATATTGTTTTGTAGTGTGTACGGGCTGAGTGACGAGTATCATCAGTCCTTTGTCCCAAACCGTTCTGCCGATGTCTTTGATGTTCTGGCCGACAGTATCGGTGCGGTCATTGTCTGTATCATCCGGATTGTCTTTACTCACCTGCGGAAAAAGAGGAGCAGCTCTTGTAAAGAGACTTCCAGTTGCTTATAATAAAGCAAATTGGAAGATTTTCCGGAGGTGAAAATATGATTATCCAGTCGAACGGAATTAATAACGCTTACAGCACGACCGACCAGATATCCCAGCCGCCGGTGGGGAAACTGCCCACTCCACCGACCGAACAAAAGGATAATCAGGCGAACGGTTTTATTACCGACAGAACGGACCTTTCGGCTAAGGCCCTAGCCTTGTCAAGGAGTGTTCCTGCTGCCGGTTCCACCTCGGAGTCCGGGGAAACCAAGGCTTCGGAAAAGGGGGAAACGACAGAAGAACCAGCCGCAGCCCCACCGCCTCAAGCTCAAAATACCCCTCAATCCGCTGCTTCAATAAATATCCGGGTCTGAAATGGTTCATCAAAAGGAGGCCTCTTTATAAAAAGGGCTCCCTTTTTTATTTGCCCGTAAAAGGGACTATTGCCGCAGGATTTTTGCCATGTCTTTGGCAAAATAGGTGATAATGATGTCCGCGCCCGCCCTTTTAATGGAGAGCAATGTCTCCTGCATGACCTTTTCGCCGTCTATCCAGCCCTTTTCCGCTGCGGCCTTGATCATCGCATATTCCCCGCTGACATGGTAGGCAGCGATCGGCAGATCGAACTCCTCTCGAAGCATTGCAATGATATCCAGGTAGGCCACCGCTGGCTTTACCATCAGGATATCAGCGCCTTCATCGACATCCAGCGTCGCCTCTCGCAAGGCCTCCCGACTGTTGGCCGGATCCATCTGGTAGCTGCGGCGGTCTCCAAACTTAGGCGTACAGTCAGCAGCATCGCGGAACGGGCCGTAAAATGCAGACGCGTATTTGACCGCATAGGACATGATCGGGATCATTTCGAAGTTGTTTTCGTCGAGCATCCCGCGGATTTCGGCAACGCGGCCGTCCATCATATCTGAGGGGGCGACCATATCGGCCCCGGCCTGGGCGTGGGAGAGGGCTGTCTTGGCGAGGATCTCCAGGGTGGCATCATTATCCACATCCTGCCCGATGATACAGCCGCAGTGGCCGTGATCCGTATACTCGCACAGACAGACATCGGTGATCACCATAAGTTCCGGGGCCTTGTTCTTTAACTCTTTGATGGCCTGCTGGATGATGCCGTTTTTGGCGTGCGCTCCTGAGCCCATCGCGTCTTTTTTTTCCGGCAGTCCGAAGAGGATGACCGTGTTGATGCCAAGAGCCAGCAACTCTTTGGCCTCTCGCGCCAGTTGATCCACCGACAGACGGAAGATGCCCGGCATCGACGGGATCGTTTCCCGGGCGTTCTTCCCTGGCATCACAAAGAGCGGGTAGATCAGCTGGGAGGCCGACAGCCGTGTCTCTCTGATTAAAGAACGGAATGATTCATTCTTGCGTAGCCGGCGGGGCCGATATTCTGGAAAAACCATGGGTGCTCCTCAAAATGAGAATGAAATGAAGTGTAAGCAGCTTTCTGGGACCGGCTGACCGTTGAAGACCGATGGCCATTTAGGAGATAATATTCAGGCCCTTCAACTTCTTGTGCAGGTGGCTCCTTTCCAGGCCGATACATTCGGCTGTCTTGGAGATGTTACCTTCGTTTTCGGTCAGTTTCTGGTGCAGAAATTCGCGTTCGAAACGTTTTTTTGCCTCTTTATAGTCGTTGGCCTGGTACGGGGTCAGGATACTGTTGTTGAAAACCTGCATCTTACCAGACGTTGGCTGGGTCAGAAACATCCGGACATGCTGGTCCGAAATCAGATTTTCCTGACACATGATCATCAGACGTTCGACGAAATTCCGAAGCTCCCGGACATTGCCCGGCCATGCGTGACTCATGAGTTCCTGATAGGCGCTTTCGGAAAACGACTTTTTTTTCAGACCCTTAGCCTTCATGTCGTCCATCAGGTCCTCGACCAGGATGGGGATATCCTCGAGGCGTTCCTTTAGATAGGGAACCTGGATCGGGACCACGTTCAGCCGCCAGAAGAGGTCGGCCCGGAAGGTGCCGTTTTGGATTTCCTCTTCCAGATTTTTATTGGTTGCGGCAAGGACCCTGACGTTAACGGTGATGGTCTTGTGGCCGCCGACCCGTTCAAATTTCTGCTCCTGGAGGATGCGCAGGATCTTGGCCTGGGTCTTCAGGCTCATATCGCCGATCTCGTCCAAAAAAAGGATGCCGCCGTCAGCCTGGTCAAATTTCCCTTGTTTACTGATATGGGCGCCGGTAAACGAGCCCTTTTCATGACCGAACAACTCCGATTCGATCAACTCTTCCGGGATGGCTGCACAGTTGACCTCGATCATCGGCCGTCCACTGGACTGGGACAGGCTGTGGATGGTCTGCGCGACCAGTTCCTTGCCGGTGCCATGGTCACCTCGGATCAGGACCCACGCATCTGTCGGGGCGACCATTTCTATCTGCTTTTTCAGGGCCATAATAACTTCCGACTTTCCGGTCAGCGTGTGCTTCCGACTGGCATTTTCCCTGAGAAGACGATTTTCCTGTTCCAGTTGGGCAAATCGCAGACCGTTGGTGATGGCAAGAATGATTTTGTCGTAGGACAGTGGTTTCTCGATGAAGTCGAAGGCCCCCTTCCTGGTGGCCTGCACCGCTGTTTCGATGGTGCCGTGTCCGGAGATCATGATAACCGGTATGTTGCCGAAATTCTTTTTAATCTTCTCGAGAGCGGTCATCCCGTCCATGGTATCGCCAAGCCAGATATCGAGAAGGACCAGATCGATCTTTTCCTCATCGATCAGATCGATCCCGGTCTCTGCCGAGGATGCACAGACGGCAGAGAATCCTTCGTCCTCAAGGATCCCCGACAGGGATTCCTGGATGGAGATCTCGTCGTCAATGATAAGTATGCGTTTGGTCATGGCGATAGATGGTTGAGCTGGAGGAGCGGTCCTTACCTTCAATCTGCCTCAATGGAGCAAAGACACCGTTTGTTTTCATCACAATCGTTATGCTTCGGTCTTTTCTCCCGGCAGAAGAGGGAGTTCGATGATAAATACCGACCCGTGCGGGATGTTGTCCTGGACCCTGATATAGCCGTTATGGTCGGAGACGATGGTTGATATGATTGCAAGTCCCAGGCCCGTCCCGGTCTTTTTAGTCGAGAAATAGGGCTCGAAAAGCTTCAGCTTATCGTCTTTTGAAATACCTGGCCCATCGTCGCCCACCTTGATAAAGACGCGATCATTATTCTCATCAAGCGATAATTCCACGTCTATTGTACCGCCATCCGGTAAAACTGCAACCGCATTATCAAGGAGGTTGATGATACAGCGTTTGATCTGTTCGGCATCGAAGCTGAAGACCGGGATCGGAGTCAGTTCCGTGCAGGAGAAGGTGATTCCCTTGTGGGCCGCCCGGTACAGGACCAGGGTCTGTTGGGCAAGTCGCGCCAGATCGGCAGGGGCCTTGTGAACCTTGGGCATCCGGGCAAACTGGGAAAATTCACTGACCAACCGTTTAAGTTCATCCACCTGTTCGATGATGGTGGCGGTGCACTGGTCGAAGATGCTGTCCTTTTCCGCCAGTATCTCGGGGTATCTCCGGCGCAGCCTTTGTGCCGACAGCTGGATCGGAGTCAGCGGGTTTTTTATCTCGTGGGCGATACGCCGGGCGACTTCGCGCCAGGCCGCCATCCGCTGCATCTTTTCCAGTTTAGTCAGGTTGTCGAAGACCAGGACGTAGCCGACGGAGTTCTTGTTTTCATCCTCCAGCCGGGTGAAGTTGACGAGCAGGGAATAGGTCTTCTGCAGGACCGTGAGGCGCAGATGCTGCTCGACGGTCGTCTTGCCGGTGATATTCAGCTCGTCGATAAATCCATCAATGATCCTGGTCTGTTCCGGAGAGAGCGTGTCCTGAAAGCGTTTCGAGATATAATCCTTCTGGTCGATGTTCAGGAGTTTCTCGGCAAAATGATTGATGGTTGTGATCCGGCCGTTGTTGTCCAGGGAGATGACACCTGCCGACACATTCTGCAGGATAATCTCGGTGTAACGTCTCCGCTGTTCCGATTCCTGGGAGCTGGAATGTAAGGCCTTGTAGGTCTCGGCCAGTTTTTTGTTGCTGGTATTTAGATTCATGGTCATCTGGTTGAAGGAGTCGACCAGCATGCCGAGTTCATCATCAGAGCGGGATTCGATGAAAAATTCCAGGTCTCCTTCGGCGATCCTTTTGGTGGCGAGCGCCAATTTGTCAACGGGTTCCGTGATGCCCTTCGAGATGTAAAAGCCGAACCAGATCGCTGAAAAGATGATGAGCAAGGTGACGATCAAAAGGACGATCAGAAGCCAGAATTTAAACGGTTCCTTCAGGTATTTCAGTTGCCTGTACCCTTCGATTCCCTGGGAGATGGCCGTCATCTGGGAGAGTCTCTCCGCCTTGACCAGAAGCGATGTGATCAGTATGGCCTTGTTCTTCTCGTTTTTTCCGATAACCACTGTTTTGACACAGCGGACCAGATCGCCTTTTTCACTCTCCTGAATAATCGTCTGGCTTTGATTCTGTCCTCGTATCTGCTGCAGGGTGTCGGACGGGACCGCGGGCAGTCTCATGCCGCGAAGCTCGGGCCCGACGACGGAAATTTCCAGATTTTTGTCGTCGGTGATCAAGGTAATGCTGTCCGGGCCGTTGATCGGGTTGAAGGCCAGGATATTTTCGAGCGTCCGGTTGATGGTCTCGGAATCGTAGGAAGAGAGCTTAAGATCGCTGAGACGCACGCTGATCCCTTCGCTCATCCGGCCCACCTGATCCTTTGTATCGTGCAGAATGGACTGAGCAAGTTTCAGTGATTCATGCAGGGATTTTTCGATGCTTGCGTTAAACCAGTAGTCCATACTCGTTGAGATAAAGCGCAGAGCGACGAAAAAGAGGAGGATGGTAGGGATAAGAGACAGCGAGATAAAGGAAACCACAAGTTTGGTTTTCAGTTTGGTTCCAAGGACTTTCTGGTAGCGTTCAAACAGCAGTTCGGCAAGATTCCTGAGGACCAGGAAAAGAACGAGCAGGACCAGGAGGACGTTGGCGTTGATCAGGGCAAAGATCAGGATGTTGCTGTTGATCGGCAGTGAGACTTCGATGTTGAAAAGAAGCTTCTGCAGCCAGATAAATAACGGGATCAGACCAAGGCAGATGAAGATGACCTTCCGTCTCATTCGCTTTTTCCACTGTCGCTGCTCGGGTGATATCGATGGTCTGTCTCCAGGATATTCGGTTTTCTGCCGGTTGTTGTTTGTTTCCACTGAAGGGGTTTGCATTGGTAATAAGCTTCCGGCTTAGTAGTTGAAATCAGTGGCATACCAGTCTGTCTCGATATCCCACCAGGATATGAATGGAACGATATGGTGCAGACCCATCGGCAGGGTCTTTTTGGACAGTTCGGCCCTGATTCGCAGGGTGTAGGAGTCGTTGGGGATAAGACTGGAAAGTTTGATGATCTTCAATCCATTGATCTCAGTCATTGCCTTCTGCGCCTGTGCAAGAGACTGGAAGGAGAAGGTCTTCTGGTTTGTTTCTTCCAGCTCGACTTTATATGTTTCTTTCAGGGTGTCGTACTTCAGTGTGTGCGTGAATGTCATGGAGACGATATGTTCATCGGCCCAATGCTTTCTGGTCCTGTTCAGCTCGACAAAAAAGGAATATTTGACCGGAATCCCGCTGTGCAGTCCCTGGAGCATTTCCTCCGAGAAACCGTTTTTCAGCATCCCGAACACCAGGAGATTGGTGTCGGAGGATGTAAGGATAACATCTGAAAAACGCGGGGCCTTTTTTTCGATGGCGACAGAAGATGGTACCTGAACGGTGAAAAGGAGCAGGAAGAAGATAAGAAAAAAGGACGTATACTTTCGAAGCATGATTGATCTGTAGCTCTCTTGGACACGAAAATACGTTTCTTTGGGATAGACGCAGGAAGAAAGCCAGTTGATGGCTGAAGCCGAGCCGGTCCTGTTAACAAGTATAATTTACCTGATAATGTCCGCTCTGTCTATTCCTTGTTCCTGTTGAAGGGGGCATTTTTTTGAAGGGATTCCCGGAATGCAAATATACTTGACATTGTCCTTGAATGTCACTAATATGTGTATATGCTCAGTATGCCGCTATTGTTGCGCGACTACTGATGGGCCGGGACGATCCCCGGAAAAATTTTATAGTATTGAGGGAAGATGATGCGTGTGGCAATTCCAAGCAATGCTCCAGGGGGACTGGATGCAAAACGTTCCGAACATTTTGGTCATTGCGACCTTTTTACCGTGGTAAATCTTGATGGTAACAACGGGATCACCGGTGTCGAGATGGTGGAAAACAGCGGACATGAAGCCGGTGGCTGTCTGGTTCCGGTAAAAATATTACAAGATGCGAAGGTGGATGCGATTGTTGTTGGCGGGATGGGCGCCCGGCCGATGATGGGCTTCAGTGAAGTCGGGATCACTGTTTATTATGCCGATCCGAATCGGATCCCCGATGTTGGATTGGCCGTTGAAAACCTGACGGCCGGCAACTTACCCGTTATGCGCAGCGATCAGGCCTGTTCGGGCTCAGGAAATTGCCACCATTGATCCAGGGAGGGCGATGATTCGGCATTCAATGATCCTGATAAAATGCGGCGTGCCTCGGCACGCCGCAACTGCTGAAGAGCAAGAGCGGCAGTTGCAGGCAGTTATTTGCCGGATCACCACGTTTCATGTAGTTGCTTTTTTCTGTAAGGGGCGGTATAAAGTCTGGATGAGAGCATCCTGTATTGCTAGGATGAATTTTCTAGACAGAATATTTCGGTAAGACACTCTCCTGTGCAACCTGTTGTTCCCTTTTCCAGGGTCCGGCAATGCCCGGCAGGGTGATTTTTTTTGCAACATGCAGTACTCGTTTGTGGTATGCATTGATAACTAATTGTTTATGAATAGATATTTTTCGTGCAGGCAGGCTTTTAGGAAACCTGATCAATTGTATTTCTGGATATAAAAAGATTATGTCACCAAGACCAAAGAAAATAAGACACTGTGAAGGCGAATTTTGCGGCAGGGCGTTCAAAATTACCGGAACTCCACTACATGAACTCAGGCAGATAGATCTCTACCGCGATGAACTGGAGGTTCTCCGCCTTTGTGATCGGGAAGGTCTGACCCAGGAGGAAACCGGCAAGCGGATGGGGGTCTCCAGAGGGACCATCCAGCGCATTATTACAATTGCCCGGAGGAAGACGGCTGAGGCCCTCTCCGATGGTTGCGCACTGATATTTTCCGATGAAAAAAAGGAAGAGGACTAGAACGATCACGCAGGGGCGCCCCTCTCCGGACGCGGGGTTGCACCATTTCCTGGAGATCGAATCAGATGTTTTCCCTGGTTTTATTGAAAATAATGGCCGGCCATTTTTCCATGAAAAAGTTCATCATCCATTCACTCTGCGCCAGATAGGTGAGAAAGCCCTCGGCGTCCCGTGCCAGGGTTGACTGGTTTTTACTTTCAAACTCCGCCATCTTCTTTTTATCGTCACAACTTACCCAGCGTGCCGCCTGATAGTCGACGGGTTCATAGACCGCGTCCACTCCGTATTCGTTTTTCAGGCGGGCCATGGTCACCTCAAACTGCAGCACACCGACTGCGCCCATCACATAGTCGGACCCGATCAGCGGCCGGAAGACCTGGATCGCCCCCTCTTCGGCCAGCTGCACCAGTCCTTTCTGCAGTTGTTTCATTTTGAGTGGATTTTTCAGAAGGACTCGACGAAAGTGTTCGGGGGCGAAGTTCGGGATGCCGGTGAATTTCAGTTCTTCCCTGGGCGTAAAGGTGTCGCCTATCTTAATCGTGCCGTGGTTGTGCAGGCCGATGATGTCGCCCGGCCAGGCCTCCTCGATATTGGCCCGGTCCTGGGCCATGAAGATGGTGGCGTTGGCAAGGGTGATGTCTTTGCCAATCCGGTGATGCCTGACCTTCATGCCGCGGGTGAACTTGCCGGAGCAGACACGCAGAAAGGCGATCCGGTCCCGATGTGCCGGGTTCATATTGGCCTGGATCTTAAAAACGAAGCCGGAAAAATCTTCTTCGTTCGGATCGACATCCCTGGTCACGGTAGCTCGCGGACCGGGAGGCGGGGCCAGTTCAACGAAGCCGTTCAGCAACTCCTGGACCCCGAAATTATTGATGGCGCTGCCGAAGAAGACCGGGGTCTGAGAGGCGCTCAGGTAATGGTCGTACTCGAACGGGTTGGCTGCCCCGGCCAGAAGCTCCAAGTCATCCCGCAGTTCACCCGCTTGTCTGCCGAGCAACCGGTCCAGGCATGGATCGGCAAGATCCTCGATAGTGACGATATCCTGGACCCGTGTCTCCTGTCCGGGGGTGAAGAGATTGAGGCGTTTCTCGCGGATATTGTAAACGCCCTTAAAGGTTTTGCCCATCCCGATCGGCCAGGACAGCGGGGTGCATTCGATCTGCAGTTTTTCCTCGATCTCGGCCATGATTTCCAGGGGCGAGATACCTTCCCTGTCCAACTTGTTAATGAAGGTGATGAGCGGGGTATTACGCATCCGGCAGACCTCCATCAGTTTCTCGGTCTGGGATTCGACACCTTTGGCGTTGTCGATGACCATGATCGCCGAATCGACGGCGGTCAGCACCCGATAGGTGTCCTCGGAGAAATCCTGATGGCCGGGGGTGTCGAGCAGATTCACCTCGTAGTCGCGATAGGTGAACTTCATCACCGAAGTGGTGACTGAAATACCGCGTTCGCGTTCGATGGCCATCCAGTCGCTGGTCGCCTTCCGTTCGATCTTGCGGGATTTGACGGCACCTGCGAGATTGATGGCCCCGCCGTAGAGAAGAAGTTTTTCGGTAAGGGTGGTCTTGCCGGCATCGGGATGGCTGATGATTCCAAATGTCCGCCGTTTGGCTACTTCCTGTTCAAGTTGTCTGCTCATAATGCACTTTTTGAAAAATTCTGCTTTGATTTCCTGGTATGACTGTATATAAATCAAGGTGAAAAGCCTATAAGGATAGGTCCTTTTCTGGAGAATGCAAACATAAAACTGATAAAATTTCATGGAAAAATAACGAACGGCTCTGGTAACAGAGAGTTGCGGCTGGATCGGTGTTGCTTTCCTGAAGAGAAATGATTAGAAACGGTAAAGTTGAAAACGTTCCGGCATCTTTTGAAGAAAAGAGAAGTCTATTAAATCCTGCATAACCGGAGAACATATTATGTCCGTCAAAGGTTTATTTTATACGTTATTTTTTGCTTTTCTGTCCGTCTGTGCCCTGCATCTGCCAGCTGAGGCTGCGACGGCCTCTGCGGAACCCCCCAAAGCTGCTGTTTCAGACAAAACAAACGGCTCTTTTGGCGATGCGGTCAAGGCTGAAACACCTTCGACTGCACCGGCAATTCCCCAGCAGCAGGTTTCCGGGGGAAGCACAGGCGCCATGGCCCCATTCGTTGAAATTAAAGTCGAGAAGGCAACCGGAGACAACGCCTGTACCGTGCAGGAGATTTTTGCCAGAAACAAGGAGTTGGCGGGGAAGATTGTCCGGGTGAAGGGCAAGGTAGTCAAATATAATCCGGGTATCATGGGCAAAAACTGGATCCATATCCAGGACGGAAGCGGTGATCCGATGCAGAACACCCATGATCTGGTGGCTACCTCCATGGAAACAGCGGTTGTCGGCGAAGTGGTTACCGTTCAGGGGAAACTGGCCGCCAATAAGGATTTCGGGGCCGGCTACACCTATGTTGCAATCATTGAAGAAGCGACAGTGGAAAAATAATTGCCGGAGGCTGCGGGGCGATATGCGTTTTGTGATAGTGGGGCCGGGCGCTTTAGGCTGCCTGGTGGGGGCGAAACTGGCTGAGGCGGTGGCCAGGACCGACGACGTTCTCTGGATTCTTGACCATGATTCCAAAAGAGCAGATCATATCCACAGGAAAGGGATTCTCTATGAGAAGTTCGACCGGCAGAAACGCTATCCGGTAAATGCCTGTGCCGACCCCAGAGGCATCGAAAGGGCCGATGTTCTTTTTCTCTGCGTCAAATCATACCATCTTGAAGCCGCTCTGGAATTCTGCCGACCGCTGCTGCAGCCCCGGACCCTGCTGATCTTTATGCAGAACGGCATCGGCCATCTGGATCTTCGGGATCGGGTGGGAGAGGCGGTGCCCGCCTTTGGCTGCACCAGCGAAGGGGCGACCTCTCTTGGGGCCGGTCATCTCCGTCATGCCGGTGACGGCACCACCTTCCTCGGGTTTCTGGACAGGCCTGATGATACCTCCAGGGTGCTGCTCGCGAAAACAGTCTCCATCCTGCAGGCGGGCAGGTTGGCAGCTTCCGTATCGGAGAACATCCTTACCCGTTTATGGGCCAAACTCTTCGTCAATGTCGGCATCAACGCCCTGACCGCAATTCACGATTGCATGAACGGGGAGCTGCTTACCATTGCCGGGCTTGGACAGGAAATGCGGGAAGCCGTCAGGGAAGCGGAACAGGTGGCAGTGGCCAAGGGCATCCCCATAGAGAGTGATCCGTATCAGGCCACCGTTGCCGTCTGCAAATCCACGGCCCGGAATATCTCTTCTATGCGGCAGGATGTCTTAAAAAAACGACGGACGGAAATCGATGCGATCAACGGAGCGGTTATCAGGGAGGCGCTGCTCTCTCAGATCGCCACTCCGGTCAACGACTCTCTGGTCAAACAGATCAAAGAGATAGAAAAGAATTACAGCACCCAAAGGTCACGATGAAACAGACAGTCTTCAAAATTTCCCCCGGCGAGATCGGCTTTGATTTCGATGGCGTGATCGCCGATATAGCCGAGGCCTTTCTCCGGATTGCCTGCGAGAGGTATAATTATTGTTCATTCTCAGCCGAAGATATCACCAGCTTTCAGGTCGAAGAGTGCCTGAACATACCGTTGCCGGTGGTCGAAGAGATATTCAATGATATCCTCGTGGATTCTCTGGGGGCGGGCTTGCAGCCGATGCCCGGTATGCGAGAGGTGATCAACGAACTGGCGGGCCTGGCGCAGGTGACGATCATCACCGCCCGCCCGCAATGGCAGCCGGTAGCCGACTGGCTCGATACTTTTCTCCCGGCCCGGACATGCAGGAAGATCAACCTGATTGCGATGGGCGATCATGACGGTAAGATCAGCTATATCCGCGATGAGGGTCTGAATTACTTCGTCGATGACCGGACCCAGACCTGCAGGCTTCTGTATGATGCCGAGATCACCCCTCTGGTTTTTTCTCAGCCGTGGAACAGGAACACACACACCTTTCAATCCGTGGAGAGCTGGCAGGAGATCCGCGCCATGGTGGATCATCCGGACCTTGTTTGATCTGCGTTTTAGGCGATTTTCTAATCGGCCTTGAGTTATGACTCATAGGAGAGATCTCCACTAACGAGCAAGGCCATACCTGAATTGCAGTCATCGACTTGCGGTAATGTTGATTATTTCGTAATAAAATCTATATATAGAACCTATCCCTCCCGAATTTTTATGTGGAATCAAGCAGCAATGCGCATTGTTGAATAAATAAAGTTTGTATAGTTGGATCAATACCGTTTCTAACAATATCAAGTATTATATAATTGCATTGGTTATAGAATCCGTCCAGGAATTGGCGCGAACCAAAGCCTCAGCAACAACATTGGGCTTTAATCCCAACGTCTTACATATGTCGAGAAATTTCGAGCTGTCCGCCTGTTCAAGTGAAACAAGTAAGCGGATATATATGGCCAGCGGGGCATTAGGGTTTGTATACCCTTCCTGGAAGCTCTCCAGCAATGGTAATTCATCGAAAATGACTGAAAACGATACATCTAGAATGATATCGAGGAGTGAGAGCATGCCAAAAAGAAAGAGCGTTTCCGGTTTGAAGTCTGGAATGTGCCCATCAATAGCCAGCTCCTCTAAAATCTTACCTCGACTGAGCGCCAACACCAATAGTTCTCCAGGTTTCAGTGGCGACAACATGTCGGAAAGTACCACCATACGCAGCCAATAACGGATACGTGCGACACCTAACAAGATAACGCCATGCCGCACTGATGATATTTTCATGGAGAAACCGAAAGCCGCAGAGTTTAGCAACCGAAGAAGCCGATAGGTAATACTTGGATCACTATTGATCAGGTCTACAATCTTATCAGAGTCATTGGTTACATCATCAAGAACCGCCAGAATTCTGAGTTTGGTGGAGAAGGTGGTTTTGATGTTTTTGCCAGTTAAATTCTCTGGTTTGGCGAAAAAATATCCCTGAAACAAATCAAATCCCATTTCTCTTAGAAAATTGTAAACCTTGCTGGTCTCAACTTTTTCTGCCAATTTTAATGCCTTTTTGTTTTTTATTACTGAAAAGATAGCCCGCAACTCCTGCTCACTTTTTCCAAGCACATCAACTTTGATAATATCGGCAATATCAATAAGATCGTGACTGTCATGATTATCGGTAAAATCATCGATGGCGATGAGATATCCTTCTTGCTTCAACCTAATTATCTCAGCCACAACGTTGGAAGAAGGGGTTGTATCTTCTAGAACTTCAATTACGGTTACTGTAGGTGGCAAGGCCCGAGGTAGACCTTCTAAAATGAGATGCTCAGTAAAATTGATAAAAAAGCGTTTGAGTTGATTAATAGTTTCTTGAGATTTTGAAAATCCGCAGGTTGCTACACTCATTGTAGCAAAATCTTGATTTTTTATTTCGGCAAATGTTTGATACATTCCTGTTCGAAACAGGAGTTCATAGCCATAGGTGATCCCTCGACGATCTAAAATTGGTTGTCTGGCTACATAGAAAAAATCATAGTTTGTGTCGTTTTCATTCATCATGTGTAACCATCTTTAACTGTCTGGGTAGATAGGAGATATCGTGACTTCGACAACTCTGCAATTGATCAATGTCTGACCGCTAAGCTGAGGCGAGCAGCGGTCGTTGTGCAACGCAATTCCTTAGCTGCTTAACAGGGTTTTACGTTCCATTACTCGCTAACCCCTAAGTTCATTGGAAGGAAACACCTTTTCCTCCAATCTTGGCATTGATTCCTTTTTTTATAACTTGTCTATTATAGACATCCAGGGCATCACGTCTTTTAAGCATGCCAACTACCCACCGATCCTCTAGACTTTCGACAACCGGAATTTCTTCGATACCCTTGATATCAAAAAGTTGCATGGCGGTAAAAAGTGAATCGTCTGGAGTGAGCACTGTCACATCTCGGTTGCAAATCCCTCCAACTTTGTAAACGATGCGTTCATTTTCTTCACGATGTAAGATGGTCTTTACATCTTGCAGTGATACGATACCGGTCATCCTTCCGGTTTCGTCAACGACCGGAAAGTAGAAGCTTTTACCAATGCTGAATATCTGGAGCAACTGCTTGATGTTAGCCTCTTCACTAATAAAATCAACATCGTGACTGATGGCTGAACCAACTTTGAGGGATTTCATGACCACTGTTTCACGGCCTTCGTGAATATCAATACCTTCACGGGTAAAATCAACAGTATCAATTGAATCCTCGCAAAACTTTTTGGCAACGATAGTCCCGATTATTGAGGTAATCATAATTGGGAGGATAATTTGGTAATTGCCCGTCATCTCGAAAAGGAGAAAGATGGCGGTCATTGGTGCATGGGTTGCGGCGGCAAGGAAAGCACCAATGCCAACAGTTGCATAAGCTCCTGACCCAGCAGTAAAGTCCGGGAGAAGTTTATGGATTACAGACCCGAAGGTTCCACCCAGCATCGCACCAATAAAAAGTGATGGAGCAAATACACCTCCAGCTCCACCTGAACCGAGTGTTATTGAAGTGGCAATGATCTTAAGAAAAACCAGTGCAAACATTACCCAAGCAATGCCGCCACCATCCAAAACCTCCTTCATATAACTATAGCCATCGCCCATTACCTGTGGAAAGAACATGCCGAAAACACCAATGCAGAAAGCGCCGGTTATGGGCTTAAGCTGCGGATTGATAGGCAAGTTGCGGTATTTATCACGAACAAAATAGAATGTTCGGATGTACAGGACTGCCGCGAGCCCCATAAGCACTGCCATCAGTCCATAGAGTGGAATTTCCACTAGTCTGTTAACCAAGGTATATTGGGGAATTTGGAAAGCGCTGGACATCCCATAGTAGCTGCGGGTAACGGCTGTGGACATAGCCGAGGCAATCACCAAAGCAGCAAATGAGGAGATTTCATAGGTGCCGAGCAGAACAATTTCTGCGGCGAAAAAGACCCCAGCGATAGGAGCGTTGAACATCCCGGCAATACCTCCGGCACAACCGGCAGCAATATAAACCTTCATCCTATTGCCGGAAACTCGGCTGTACTGACCGACCTGTGAGCCCATGGCACCGCCGATCTGTGCTATAGGACCTTCAACACCTGCGGAATTCCCGGTGCCTATGGTAAGTGCTGTGGCGATGATCTTCAAAAAAATTGATCGAGCCCTGATGACCCCATCTTCCAGGTTGACCTTGCGAAGGAATTTGGTGAAACCATAACCGTTGATCTCGCCAGGGAAAATCAGGGATAGAGGAATCAGCAGAATCATGCCGGTTATGGGAATCAATGGTAGCAGGATCAGGTGCCATCCCCCTTTTCCGATACCAAGGAGAGTAGAGCCCCCATCAAAAATGATTTTGTGAATCAGGTTAACCGTAATTCGGAAAATGATATTCAAGAGACCTGCCATCAAGCCAATGCAAGTGGCGATGACAATCATCCGGGTGTTTTCTCCAGGGAGAAGCTTGCGGAGATTTTTTTTCATTTCTGTTATGGGACCGTTCAGCCGACAGTATCTGCCCGTTGAAGAAAAATACAATTAGAATTCAATACTTCGAATAAATCGTGCAGGATTTGAAATCCTTTCAATATTTATTTATACCACCGAGGCGATAATAATTCCAAAATTGTTATTTATATGAGAGCCAGTTCAACTGGTAGTGGGCTCAACCCCAGTATCTCCAGTAAGTAAATTGAGCTTCTTGGGTGTTTGCGTTGGATGCGTTTTTAATAATTTTGATTCAGTGTTCTTAAAAGTATAATTCCAGTATATCTTAACCCGAAAAACAGATAACGGATAGAAGAAGTTTCTTGAACAATTACAAAGGGAGGCACCAACAACTGAAGATTTCCCGTTCCATACTTGACCGGAAGCCCTGTTAAAAAACTCGAATCTCGGCTTCAACCCATAACAATACTGCTTGAAGTGAGCATCTCTCCACCTGCGGCAAAGCGCAGAATGTACCGGAATTTTTAATCCATCGGCACACCACAAATAACCCTATCATCCATTGCCTAGAGGACAGATTGATCACGTCTCCATGACGTTTGTTCAGGGACCTGTGATCTGCTTCCTGCTCCTGCTCTCCCTTGATCTTTTCTTTCCATCCGGGTACATTCCAGGTGTTTGCAGAAGGCGGCCTCACAGGCGGATTGGATGACTTCTTTCTGTCAGGTTTGCTCCGAGATGAGGGTGTGTGTTTTTGTAGGTAACCTGTAGGGATTTCCCTGTTACTCAAAAGGATTTTATGTTGATCGATCTCTTACGTACACGCAGAAGCATACGCCGATTCAAGGACCAGCCGGTCGAACAGGAGAAACTGGATCTTCTGCTGGAGGCGGCGCTGCGGGCGCCGACATCCAGAGGAAACACCCCCTGGAATTTTATCGTAGTTAGAGACCGGCAGAGACTCGCCCGGTTAGCGGCAGCCAAGGTCCATGGTTCCGGCTTTCTGGATAATGCGCCCCTGGCCGTCGTGGTTTGTGCAGATCCGGCCAGGAGTGATGTCTGGGTGGAGGATGCCGCCATTGCCGCCACCTTTATTCATCTACAGGCCACGGATCTCGGGCTGGGCAGCTGTTGGGTCCAGATCCGGCTGCGGCAGCACGATGAGAATACCAGCTCCCAGGCATATCTGGCCGATCTGCTTGATCTGCCCGAGAAAATCATGGTTCTGGCTATTGTCGGTATCGGCTACCCGATGGAGCAGAAGGACGGCCACCCTCCGTCGTCTCTCAACTACGACCTGATCAGTTGCGAACGCTACGGTCTGAAAGGGTGAGATGTGCCGCGAATGGTCTGACTGGAAAGGAAAAGGAAGAAGATGGAATGCCCGAACTGCAAGACGACGATCACCGTGCATCGCAACCCGACCCCGACTGTCGATATCATCATTGAGATGAAAGGCGGGATTGTCCTGATCAAACGGAAGAACCCGCCCTTCGGCTGGGCCTTGCCCGGTGGATTTGTCGATTACGGGGAGTCTTTTGAGGCGGCGGCAGTAAGGGAGGCCAGGGAGGAGACCGGCCTTGAGGTGACCGGTCTGCTACAGTTTCATACCTATTCGGATCCGGGCCGCGATGCCAGGCTGCATACGGCCTCGACGGTCTTTATCGGCAGGGCGGACGGAGTTCCACAAGCCGGTGACGATGCGGGAGAGGTAGGGCTTTTTTCAAGAGACAACCTGCCCGATCTGGCCTTCGATCATGCCACGATCCTTGCCGATTACTACTCCGGCAGATACAGGCGCATGACCTGAAAAGCGCCGTTTACGCCAGAATCATCCGCAATAGCAAGAAGGTCAGAAGGCCCATTCCTATGGACCCGTAGAGCATTGCTCAGGGGATGCAGTCACTGCCGTATTTTTTGGCAATGAATCCGAATGTCGCCAGCCCGACGATTCCTGACACGATACCAATAAGCAGGTCGTGCATCGTTTTTATCCTCGCAACTTAACCCCGGCCTTTTTTCTGAGCCGGATCGAAGCGGGGGTCACCTCGACCAGCTCGTCATCGTTGATATAGGCAATGCAGTCCTCCAGGGTCATATCCACCGGCGGGATCAGAATGACCGCCTCATCCGAGCCGGAGGCCCGCATGTTGGTCAGCTTCTTACCCTTGGCGGGATTGACGACCAGGTCGACGGGGCGGCTGTGCTCGCCGATGATCTGCCCCGGATAGAGAGGGGCACCCGGATGGATAAAAAGCCTGCCGCGTTCCTGGAGGTTGAAGAGGGCATAGGCGACCGCGGTGCAGGGTTCTTTCACTGCCAGTACGCCGTTGACTCTCTTGACGATATCGCCGGCGTAGGGACCGTATTCGCAGAAGACGTAATTCATCATCCCCATGCCTTTCGTGTCGGTCATAAACTCGGAACGATAGCCGAGCAGACCCCGGGTCGGGATTTTAAACACCATGCGCATCATCCCGTTTTCGGAGTTCATCTCCTCCATCTGGCCCTTGAGCTTGCCCAGTTTTTCGATAACCGCTCCCTGGTATTTCTCATCGACATCGATGGTCAGCCGCTCATATGGCTCCAGCATCTGTCCGGCTTCTTCCCTCATGATTACCTGGGGCCTGGTGACCTGCAGTTCGTATCCTTCGCGGCGCATCTTTTCGATCAGGATCGACAGATGCAGCTCACCGCGTCCCGAGACCTTGAAACCCACGGCATCGGTCAGCGTTTCGAACTGCAGCGCCACGTCGATCAGGGTCTCCCGGTTCAGCCGCTCTTCAATATGCCTGGAGGTTACATATTTTCCTTCTTTCCCGGCAAAGGGCGAGTCGTTCGGGATAAAATTCATCGAGATGGTCGGCGGATCGATGGCAACCAGCGGCAGAGGCCGCGGGTCATTCGGGTCGGTAAAGGTGACGCCGACGGTGACGTCATCCATCCCTGCTACCGCGACAATCTCACCGGTTGTGGCCGACTCGACCGATTCCTTGCCGTCGCAGACAAAACGAAACAGTTTGGAGATCCGGACCGGCCGGATTGAACCGTCTCTTCTCGCGACCACCACCGGCTGATTGATGGACATCGTACCGTTGACGACCTTGCCTATCCCTAAGCGCCCGAGGTAGGGGGAATAATCGATGGTTCCCACCTGCATCTGCAGCGGTGCGTCTACCGAGCCGACAGGCGCCGGGATATGGTCCACGATCTTCTGGGAGACGTGATCCATCCCTGCGCTTTTCTCAATGGGGTCGGACGGATCGAGCAGGGAGTAGCCGGCCTTGGCGGAGGTGTAGACGATTGAAAAATCAAGCACATCATCAGGGGCGTTCAGTTTCACGAAAAGATCGAAGACCTGGTCCACCGCCCAGGCACAACGGGCGGCCGGTTTGTCGATCTTGTTGATAACGACGATTACCGGCAGATGGTTTTCGAGGGCCTTTTTCAGGACAAAATAGGTCTGCGGCATCGGCCCTTCCTGGGCATCGACCAGGAGCAGCGCCCCGTCGGCCATGCGTAAAACCCGTTCCACCTGGCCGCCGAAGTCGGCGTGACCGGGGGTGTCAATGATATTTATCCAATAGTCCTTATAGTTATACGAGCCGTTTTTGGCGGTGATAGTGATTCCCCGTTCTTTTTCCAGATCCATGGAATCCATCAGACGTTCGGTCATCGCCTGATTATCGCGAAACATCCCGGACTGCCGGAAAAGTTGATCAACCAAAGTGGTTTTTCCATGATCGACATGGGCGATGATCGCCACATTACGAATTTTTTGCTGCTCCATTTTTTTTCCTATGCGATGGCAAGATAAATGTGGATACCTGGTAAGAATAAGTCCGCATCGTCCTGCTGTCATCTGAATGCTGAGAGTGACAATAAAAAAAGCACTCGTCTGATTACGAGTGCTTCCAGAAGAAAGAACTTTATAGTATACACCAACTGTCGAAACCCTGCAAACAATTCTCGGTGCCATTCTCGGTTGCCGGCCCAGTCCGATGAAGTCGAGATGAGACAATGCTGCAGACTACAGTCCGGCCAGGGCCTTCATCCTGATCTGCCCCGATCGTCGCAACACGCTTACCGCATCATCCAGATAATCGAAAACACGGGCCTCTTTATTTTTCCCCGGCCGCATGATTCTGCCGATGACCTGCAGCAGGCGGCCCTCGAAGGTGATCGGGGTGGTCAGAAAGAGACTGGAGAGACCGGAGCAGTCGAAGCCCTCGCCGATAAGCTGGATGGTCGCGACCAGCACCTGCAGTTCCCCCTTCTGGACGGCCTCGACGATGGCGGCCCGTTGTTCGGGTGGAGTCTGACCGGTCAAAAGCGCTGCTGCTATCCCTCTTTGCTGCAGGTGCCGTTCAAAAATCTCACAGTGCCCCACCCGGTCGGAAACGACCAGCACGGTCCCGCTGTCGTCCGCTGCCCGGCAGATATCGTCGATAATCATCCTGTTCCGTCCCTCGTGCCGGGTCAAGGCCTTGATCAGGGCATGGTAATCTCCCCGGTACGGATAGGAAAAGCCGGTCTCCTTCCTGATCAGCCGGGGTTTGACGATGGCGCCGGTCGCCATTAACTCGTCCTGGTCGACCTTATGGATCCGATCCCCCATGAAGGTGTAGATAAGTTTCGTCAGCCCGTCGTCGCTGCGGAAGGCCGTGGCCGAGAGCCCGAGCAGATAATGACAGTCAAAATTGGCGACCACATCGGTGAAGAGGGCGGCCGGTACCCGGTGACACTCATCGACGATCAGGTGGCCGAAATGGGGCACCAGGTCCGTAATCCTCTTCCGGGCGCTGTTGACGATGGCCACCGTCACCGGCAGGATCCGGTAATGGCCATCGCCGATGAGCCCGGCCTCAAGGTCGAGGAATTCCCGGATCCGGTCCTGCCACTGGTAGAGCAGCTCTTTCGTATGCACGACAATCAGGGCGGGCTGCCTTCTGGTGGCGATGAGGGCAAGGGCCATAACGGTCTTGCCGCTGCCTGTGCCTGCCTCCAGCACCCCGAAGGACCGTCCGGCGACCCGGTCGACCGCGATCTGCTGGTAGGGACGCAGGATTCCGGAAAATTGGAGGCTGATCTCCTGCAGCAGCCGTCTCTTATCGATGATTTCAGGCGAGGCTCCTGTATGCTCACGGCAGAGGAGAACGGCCTGATTGGAAAATCCCCGCGGAAACCGCATTCCCTCTGCGGATTCCTGGAAATAATAAAGTTTGGGTTTCAGCCTCTTGCCGATCCAGCGGCCGTAGCGTTTCGCTGCCACATACTGTGGATTATCTATGGTCAGATGGTCCTTTATGGCCGTATTCAGGCCGGGAGGTGCCCCTTCCAGAAGGCAATCGGTGGAAACTGTGAGGGTCGGCATTGTCTGCTTTGTGTAGTAGAGCCCGTTATTTATGGTTAGAGGGAGAAAAATTCGAGAATTTTTTCCCCAAATAGTATAAATACGAGCAAATCTTGTATCCGTGAGCAGTTTCGTGATGCAATGATTTGTTCATTTGTAAAAACGTGTATACTATGCCTGTAACCGGTATCAATAACAAGAACGAATTCAATCAACCCGCACAAAGGATGGCATTATGAGTAGGCTTTTTTCTGTTTTTTTCCTCGTTCTGGCTCTGATCGTACCCACACAGCTCTTTGCTGTCGGCACTCCCAAGGACAAGACCATAACCCTCAACCTGCCGGAATCCGTCCTCTCCCAGGCGATAGGCGAGATGGTCCCCTTGGAAATTGATCCGGCAACCTCCAGCCTGCAAGGCTCGATCACCGTCAGCCGAATTGACGACCTGAGAATAACCGACCAGAATATCTTCTGCCGGCTGAAGCTTTCGGGTAAAAATCTGCACATCCTGACCGAACTTGCCGGTCATCAGATCAACATGAAGGTAGGCGAGATCGAACTCAATTTAAACTGTTCCGCCAGACTTCGTTACGACAGTGCCGGACAGGTGCTGTATATCAGACCGCTCCTCAATGACATATCATCGCCAAAGCCCTCCAATACCGATATCGGCGGCACTCTGCTGCCCCTGTTGAATGATCGTGAGTTTCCGATATCCATTAAGGAGCTGGAACCCCTGATTGCCCAGACCGAACTCAAGACCGTCTCCATAATGATGCATATTTCGGACATACGGGCAGTCAACGGGGCCTTGCAGTTGAGCATTACCCCCAGGGTCTCTTCCCTCCAGCATCCGGCCTCACAGAAGAGGCACCCGAACAATCAATAATCGTTGCCGCCGGAAAGGACCTGGAGATAATGCAACCGAACCACAACCGGAGAAAACGTTTCACGATGTTGACGCCTCTTTTGTCACCTTACCGCCCGCTTTTCCGTGCAGAATACTGATTCATCACCTGGCAGGGCGCAGACCGAAAAACCATCCCCTGTGCGATTGACCCGGCTGCTGGGCCTCGTTTCTCCCATCTTCAGACAGTTCCGGCTCCGGATTCTGGCCGGATGCCTCTCGCTCCTTGCCGTGGATCTGATGCAGCTGATTATCCCGCGGATCCTGAAGCGGGGAGTGGACGGCCTGGCCTCCGGGACCTCATCTGACGGCATGCTGCTTCGTCTTGCGGGCCTGATCCTCTTTATCGCCTTCTGTGTCAATGGGCTCCGTTTTGTCTGGCGCTATATGATTATTGGTTTCTCCCGAATTCTGGAAATGCTTGTCAGGGAACGGATTTTCGCCCATATCCTGAAGATGGATGCCCCATTTTTTGAAAAACATACCACCGGCGACATCATGGCCCATATCAGCAACGACCTGTCGGCGGTCCAGATGGCCTGCGGTATGGGGATGATTGCGGCGATGGATGCCTCGTTTATGTCGATTGCGGCCATCGGGTTCATGCTGCACATTCATGTTTCCCTGACCTTGCTGGCCATCCTGCCCATGCCGTTTCTCGCCCTCTTTACTCGGATTCTTTCCGGAAAACTGCATAAGCGTTTCAACACGGTGCAGGAACAGTTTTCCCTGATGACCGAATTCACCCGATCGACCCTTCTTTCTGTCAGGTTGATCAAGGCCTATACCATGGAGAAATTCCGGACCGGGGAGTTTGACGCCATGGGTAAAAAATATGTCCGCAGCAACCTACGGGTGGCCGTGGTCCAGGGTTTTATGTTCCCGATCGCAACGCTCACCGGCAATATCGGGATGCTGTTCGTCCTCCTTTTCGGCGGACGTCTGGTTGTCGAGGGCAGGATAAGCATGGGCGATTTCGTCGCCTTCATCTCCTATCTCTATATGCTGGTCTGGCCGATGATGGCCATCGGCTGGGTGGCCAACCTGGTGCAGCGGGGCCTGACCTCACTTGAACGTATCCATGGGCTTCTCTCGGCCAGGCCGATTCTGCCGGATATACAGGCCACGGAAAAGACAGGCCTGACGCCCGTCTTTTCTCTCCGGTCGCTGACCTTTTCCTATCCCTCATCTCCTGAGCCGGTGCTCACCGATATAACCCTGGACTTGGGTCCGGGCATCCATGGGGTGGCCGGACGTACCGGCAGCGGCAAGTCGTCGCTGTGCAAGGTCCTGGCCAGGCTCTATCCGGTCAGCGACGGGCAGATATTCTTCGGCGGTCGGGATGTCAATACCCTGGCTCTTGATTGCGTCCGCTCCTCCATCGGCTATGTCGGTCAGGAGCCGATCGTTTTCTCCGAAACCATCAGCGCCAATATCGCGCTCGGCAGACCGGATGCAAACCGGGACGAGATCGAGACGGCCGCCCGGCATGCGGCAATCCATGACGATATCATGACATTTCCCCATGGCTACGACACACTGATTGGCGAACGCGGCATCAAGCTCTCCGGTGGGCAGCGGCAGCGGCTGGCCCTGGCCAGGGCATTGCTCTGCGACCGGCCGATCCTGCTCATCGATGATGGCCTGTCGGCGGTGGATGTGGCAACCGAACACGAGGTCTTTGCCGGACTCCGGAGCCAGCTGCAGCAAAAGACCGTCGTCATCGTCTCCAACCGGATTAAACTCCTGTCGATGACGGATCATATCCTCATCCTGGAGGAGGGACGGATTGTACAAATCGGGACCCATTCGCAATTACTGCGGGAAAACGCCTTTTATAGAACCATGTATGACAAACAGATGCGCAGAGAAGAGGTTCAGGATAGTGTATGAATGACTTCGGCTATACAGAGGAAGGCAAGATCGGCTCAATCGGGGATTTCAGTCTCTGGGGCCGCATTCTGGTCTTCAGCTCCCGCTATCGGGGGGCCTTGAACGGGGCGGTGCTGTTGTCCCTTCTGGTTACCGCCTCCGCTCTGGTGCTGCCGTATCTGATGCAGACCGGCATCGACAGATATATCGCCTCCTCCGCTCTTGCCCCCCCGGAAAGGATACACGGCATCCTGCGGCTCGCCTGCTGGTACGGCCTGCTGGTTGTCGGTATCTTCATCCTCTCTTTTTTCCAGGTGGTTCTGCTCGAATGGATCGGCCAGTCGGTCATGCATGTCATCCGGCAGAAGGTCTTCAGCCATACGCTGGAGCTTGATCTGCCCTATTTCAATGCCCATCCCACCGGGCGGCTGGTTACACGGCTGACCAACGATATTGCCAATATGACCGAGATGTTCACATCGGTCATCGTCACCGTTTTCAACGATCTCCTGCAGATTGCGGGCATCATGGTCGTGCTCTTTCTGATGAACAGGAAGCTTGCCCTGCTCATGTCCATCTTTGTGCCGCTCTCCGCCCTGCTGACCCTGCTTTTTGCCCGGCTGGCGCGGGAGAAATTCCGGGCGATCAGGACCCAGCTCGCCAAGTTGAACAGCTTCCTGCAGGAGGCGATATCCGGAATCAGCATCCTGCAGCTCTTCGGCCGGCAGGAGAGGAGCCGGGCGCTCTTCGAAGACATGAGCGGCGAGTATATGGAGCGAAACATGGCCCAGATCCGGCTGTTCGGGGTCTTTATGCCGCTCACCGATTTTATGGGCTCGATGGCAACGGCCCTGATCCTCTGGTATGGCGGCGGCGAGATTATCAGAAAAGAGCTGACCCTGGGCGAGCTGGTCGCCTTCATTTCCTATATGCGCCTGTTCTTCCAGCCGCTCCGGGAGCTGTCGCAGAAGTATTCGATCGTCCAGTCGGCGATGGCCTCGGCCGAGCGGATCTTCGAGCTGCTCGACACCAAAAAGACCATCGCCGTGCCGCAGAGGCCGGTTGCTCTGCCGCAGGTCCGCGGCGATATCCGTTTTGATCATATTACCTTCTCCTACGATACGGAAAATCAGGTCCTCCACGATATCAGCCTTTCAATCCCTGCCGGCAAGACCTATGCCCTGGTCGGGACCACCGGCTCGGGCAAGACGACGCTTGTCAACCTGCTGCTCCGGTTCTATGCCCCGCAGACGGGGACGATTACCATCGATGGTATCGACATCGCCGACCTCGACCAAGATGCCTTGCGTCAGACGGTCGGGGTTATCCTCCAGGATGTCTTCCTCCTCCAGGACACTCTGTTTGCCAATATCATCATGGATACGGGAAGTTCGCGGCAAAAGGTCGAGGAGATTCTCGAAAAGACCGGGATGAACCGTTTTGTGGAACGGCTTCCCATTGGTCTCGACACCCTGATAGGGGAGGGGGGGCAGGAGCTGTCCACCGGCGAAAAGCAGCTGCTGGCCTTCGCCAGGGTGCTCTGCCGCGATCCGGCCATTCTGGTCCTTGACGAGGCAACAGCCGCCATCGATACCGAATCCGAGAATATCCTGGAGCGGGCCATCGCCGACAGCTTCCGCAACAGGACCTCGCTGGTCGTCGCCCACCGCCTCTCCACCATCCGCCGGGCCGACCGGATCATCGTCATGGAAAACGGCCGCATTATTGAGCAGGGCACCCATGACGAACTGATCGCGGCTGGAGGGCACTATGCTGATTTGGTCGCGATGGATCTGTCGCGTAGCGGGGAGTCACTGGATTGAGGGTTGGTCCGGATTAATCCTGTTTTTGAATATATTAATAAACTGCATGATACACAGTTAGAAAACATATCGTAATCTTATGTTTGCTTTCCTGGTTGTCCTGTATTTTGTATATATACCGAAAACCATATAGTAACTTGTTCGGCTTATAGGCTAAAGATATGACTGAGCATTTAATTGATCCGACAAAACCAGACGAAATTGTTAAAGAGATTTTTAACAACAACAAAGACATAATTGATGAATATTCTAAGAATTTTTCAAAGGAGATTCTGGAATTTGCGGAGGAATATGCAGTAGGATATAGAAAGTACTTGGAACTCGATAGACTTGTTGCAGAAACAAAAAGCAAACAGAGAGCCTGGGTTGCTGGCCTAAGTTATTTGTTATTCGAAAATCTACTTACCTCTTTCAAATTATTTACCCATGGTTATCAAGTTCCGTCGGGGAATATGATGCGACAAGTAATTGAAAATGTGGCATTAGCTACTCTTTGTTCGTTGGATTTTGAAATTATCTCAAAAATGACGTTACCCCCTAAAACTATCAACTTCTACCAAGACTTCATATGTCATAAACCGGAAGCGCAATCACATAAAGCTATTCGTTATCTAGAGCTTAACCACCAAAAATTAAATATCCAACAAGATGCTATAGAGGTTCTAAAAGCCGCGAGAAAATTCTTTCATAATTACAGTCACCCCTCTCAATTAGGTATGGCCAATATGATATCCTTCCAATTTTCAGAAAAAGCTTTTATAGGTGGGAGTTTTGACATCGGTAAGATGACAGAATATAAAAAAGAATTACTTCATAGAATAAATTTTTCTAAAATTCTGCCCAATTTTATTGAAGGACTAATTTTTCGAGTTAAAAAATTGCCAAATATTTAAAGAATGGGGCTCAAGTCGACTTTTGACTCTTATTGTAAATTCGTAATAAATTACGTAACATTGCAACAATAAAATGCATCAAATAAGCCGATGATTTCCGCGTCAGCGAAGTACATAACCAAATTATTTCCATCTCAACAGAAGATGCTATGGAACATATTAGGGCAGTTCGCTGGAGATCGAGCAAATGCTCAGCGGGGAATAGGTGAGTAACCTTGCATATTGGGCACCGTAAAAGCAAGAAAAAGCCTGCGCGCGCCAAACCTGAAACGATGATGAGCCGCCTTACGCTCGCCATCGGGGGGCGACCGGTGAAGGTTGAGGCCATGGTGCCTGCTCGGCCGACGCGCCCACACCTGATGCTGCCTCTGTTCCGTGAACTCGCAGGCGCGGTCGTGGGCGCTGCGATTGCATCTGCTGCAGAGCGGGGCGAGTCTATTGCCTGCGGCGCCGGCTGCGGCGCTTGCTGCCGGCAGCTCGTCCCCATCACCCCGCCGGAAGCGTATGATCTCGGAGTTTATTCGCGTTCGCTACCCTCTTCGAGACGCCGCGAGCTTCAGGCGCGTTTCGCTGCTGCGCGTGTCCGGCTGCAAGAGAGTGAAATGCTGGAGACCTTGCTGCATCCTGAGCGCGTGTCCGAAGACGACAAGGAGAGTCTGGCGCTGCGTTACTTCGGCCTTGGCATCCCGTGTCCCTTTCTCGAGGCGGAGAGCTGCTCGATTCACCCCAGGCGGCCCATCGTCTGCCAGGAGTACCTGGTTACGTCCGACTCCGCCCATTGCGCCACCCCTCGCCCCGACACCATCCGCATGGTAACGCTTGCGGGTAAGGTATCGAGCGCCCTCGCCCGCGTTGACGCTGGAGATGGCGAAAATGAACCGTGGGTGCCACTCATTGTGGCTGCAGAGTGGAGCCGCGCACACCCGGACCGGGGGGCAGCCTTGCCGGCGCCTGATATCCTGCAGAAGGTGCTGGCAAATCTGGAAAAAGAAGAGTGACGAATCTAACTTTCTGAAAAGAAAATTTAAAAATAGTTCTCTTCCCTCTTCTCTTTTGGGACAGCTATAAGAGTATATCGATTATCCCATGTTAATATATAAACTGGAGGGCTTAGATGAAGAAAATGTTTTTGGTAACAACCTGTATGGTGATTGCTTTCAGCCTGTTTTGCGGCTGTGACAGGAAAAAGGAGGTTGGTAATTTCAAGGTGATAGAACCTTCAATGATCTTAACCAAAGAAGATGCCAAGGCACTGACCGGTGTCAGCTTTGGCGAGTGTACCGTAAAAGAAGAGCCTGCAGTGGGTTTGAAGTTGTGCGTGTATGATAGAGAGGGGACCTTCCTGCAGATTGGGCTGATGCAAGCGGCTTTTATGGACAAGAAGTCGCGCGAGGGTGGAAACACGCCGGAATCAATTTACAAATCAACAAAAAGTGCTTTCAAGGATGCCGCCAAGATCGAAGGTGTGGGTGATGACAACTTCCTGTCACCTCCGGGGCTTCATATTCTGAAGGGCAGTTATTATATGACTGTGTCCGTTGGTCTTATGTCAAAAGACAAGGAAAAGTTGAAAGCAGCCGGTATGAAGGCCGTTGAAAACCTGAGTAAGTATTCCGCAAAATAAACAGGTTTAGAGCTGGGGTTAAAATGATAAGGAGAATAAACATGATTTTAAGAACGATAAGAACGGCAATTTGCGTAGTATTGGCCCTGTCTTTTTTTGGATGTGCGGCACCGGCACCGAACATGAAGCTTTCACAGCCGACAAGCACGGCTGTTGCGGTGAATCAGGAAAAGGCCTTGATTTATTTTCTTCGGCCTCAGCAACTTGGCTTTCTTATTCAGGCCGCGGTCTATGATGGTGAAGAGTTTATCGGTTTCGTTCCCTTTGATCAGAAATTGCCGTATCTTACTTCCCCTGGCGAGCATCGCTTTATGGTGGTGTCCGAGGCGGCGGATTTCATGGATGCAAGCGTCCTGCCGGGCAAAACCTATTATGTGCAAGTTCTCCCCAGGATGGGAGCCTGGAGAGCACGTTTCTCTTTGGGGCCTATAACTCGAGAAGAACTGAAAACAGATAAAACCAAAACCTGGATCGAAAAGGCACAGCTGATCGAAAATAAACCGGAAGCATATGCATGGGCCAAAGAAAACAGACCAAGTGTTCTTCAAAAAAAGGAAGAGTATCTTAAAAAGTGGTTAGAAAAGGGTAAGGATCAACAGCCATTTCTGAAGCCGGACGATTCATTGTAAATACTTCGGCTTGTGAATGATATGGCAGGAAATCAGCTGTCGAGGAGTTCTTTTCTGAAAGCCTCAATACCTATCTTGTCTATTAAAAATCCAAGGCGCGCACGTTTTGAATTTTCCTTGTAATAGACCATGACTTTTTCGACCATGGCTTCCGCCTCTTCGGTTGACAGGTTTTCAACAAGGACTTCGGCAAGTCGGGGGGCTATTCCGCCCATACCACCCGCCAGGATGGTCCACCCGGTCTCAGTGCCGTAGAGGGAGAGGTCTTTGATACAGTTTTCGCCGCATTGAATCTTGCAGCCGCTTACCGCCATCTTCATTTTACTCGGCATGACCATGCCGTGGTAGGTGCGATCCATTTTCAGCCCCATTTCCAGGCTGTCCTGTTTGGCGAGCCGGCAGTAGGTTTTTCCGGGACACACCTTGATACTGCGGACACAGAGCCCTACGGCGTGTCCCTCGTTGAGACCCAGATCTTCCCAGATGCTATCGATGTCATCCTCCTTGATCCCGACAATGGCAATTCGAGCGGCACTGGTAATCTTCAGGGCTGCCGCATTATACTTTCTTGCAACGGCGGCAATCTCTTCCAGCATTGCAGGAGTTACCAGACCGCAGGGAATGTGGGGGGCGATTGCGTAGGTCTCTTTATCCTGCTGCAGGATCACTCCTTTCTGGCCATCTTTAAGCATAGAGATTCTCCCTTAATTGAAAATAATTGACATGAAAAATAGTGAGTTTACCCCATAAGAGGAAAAGGGTAAATTTTATTTTGGTTTCAGGAGATTTTTCCAGTGCCCAAGCTTATTATGAAGCAATCGAACGTATTCGATGAAAATGTGCAGTCTTGCTATCACCTCCGGATATCATTTCAGGCGCAACTATTGAGCGCGTAAATATTGATTCGGCCAGACTGTCTCCACATGCAGTGCCTTGGCGGCATGGAGCGGCCAGTAGGGATCGCGAAGCATTTGTCGCGCCAGCAGCACGACATCGGCCTGGCCGGTGGCCACTATCTGTTCAGCCTGAGCCGGGTCGGTGATGAAGCCGACCGCTCCGCTGGCAATTCCGATTTCGGCTCTAATTCTGGCCGCAAAGGGGACCTGAAAACCTGGACCGAAGGGAACCGGCTCATTGGGAACGGCGAATCCTGAGGAACAGTCAATAAGGTCGAACCCTATCTGCTTTAACTGCCGGGCCAGCATCACTGACTGGTCGTGATCCCATCCGCCGGCAATCCAGTCAACAACCGAGATCCGGGCAAAGAGCGGCAGATCCTTAGGCCATTCCTCACGTACCCCCCTGGCAACTTGTAAGGGGAACCGAAGCCGATTCTCCAGACTTCCACCGTATTCGTCCTTCCGCTGGTTGGCCAGCGGGGAGAGGAACTCATGGAGGAGGTATCCGTGCGCCATATGCAGCTCAACCACCTGGAATCCAGCGGCGAGTGCCCTGCGCGTAGCAGCACGGAACTGACTTTCAACCAGGTCCATCTCGTCCATGGTCATAGCCTTGGGGACAGGATGACCCACGTCAAAGGGGACGGCGCTTGGCGCAAGCGGTTGCCAGCCGCCCTCATCGGTGCCCAGTGGGCCGCCGCCGTGCCATGGCACGGAACACGAGCCTTTACGGCCTGCATGGGCGAGTTGAATACCCGGCACGGCGCCCTGCTCTTGTATGAAGCGGGCAATAGGTCGAAATGCGTCAGTATGAGCATCGTTCCAGATGCCGCTGTCTTCCGGACTGATGCGGCCCTCCGGGCTGACCGAGGTGGCCTCGACCATTACCAGGCCTGCACCACCCACGGCCCGACTGCCGAGATGAACGAGGTGCCAGTTAGTGGGAATTCCATCCCGGCTTGAGTACTGGCACATAGGAGAAACGAAGATCCGGTTACGAAAGGTGATGGACCGCAGGGTTAGTGGTGAAAAGAGAACACTCATAGGTTGTCTCAATGTAAAAGAGGTTGGTCCTGAATTTCAATCAGGCTGTTGTATTTATGATGTTCCCTGTTACGGGAATACCGGAGATATCTGCCGGTTGAATCGGGGTTTGAGCAGCTTGATTCCGCATGTTTTCAACAGCCTGGACGATTAGGTCGCCTGCCAGTTGCGGTTGTTGATTGGCTGTTTTTAACACTGAAACGCCGATCACGGACTGCTGGTAAAGGATTCCTGTAGTCTGCATGTCGCACTCCTTTAGGGAAGAGTTCTATGGCGGAAAAATAATCATTATAAAAATGAGGTCAAATAAAAGGCCGGTGATAATAAAGGTAGGTAGAAGAGACACGGATGGGTGAAAGGGATATGACAAATATCAAACCATACCTGTTTTGCAGTTCTTTAAAAATGGAACCGGGGTGTAAAGGGCACAGGAAAGATATTGCCATCTCCGAACAAACGGGATAGTAATCTGAAACTTCAAGTCTTGATTCCGGATCAACGGAAAGGACTCTGTGAGAAGTGGTTTTGATGATGCAAATTTGAAATAAAGGAGTGCACAAAGGACGCCTTAGAATGATATATTTCGTCTAAACAGGTCCTGCTCCTGAGAGGACCGTCTCACTTATTACCTGATTTTTAACACCTGTAGGATCAATTATGGATGCCTATACTGAAGCCCATCTGTTTGTTGCCGCTATTAGAGTTCTTCAGCATCAGGGAGGGAGCCCTCCTAAACTTGAAGATGTCTGCACAATGATACGTATCTCTGTTGAATTGGGCCATGTAATATGCCGGAGGTTGGAGAAACTCAAGGTCATTGAGACCTTTGAAGACCCTTTTTCCATCAAGCTGGCTGTTGCACATCACCTGGAGATCGAAAATATCCCGAAAAAGGTGAAAGAAGAGAATAGTCTTGCCAGGGAACTGGAAAAATTCAAGGCAGAGAAAAAAAACGTCGAGCAGAAGGTCGCAACCATTCAAGCGGAGATAGCGAAAAAGAGACAAGATATGTTTGCCGATATCGAAGCGAAATTCAAGAGGGAAATAGAGAAGCAGAAAAAAGAGAAAAGGTGATTGGTTCCAAAACTATCAGTGAGATTGCTCCCGTACCCATGTCCGGAAAGTGGCCGGAGAACAACTTGAAGTGTTAAAGATAGACCCGGTACAGGCAGGTCCTTATGAGTTATCCTGGATATCGTTGTTATCCGGCTCAAAATCCATCACAAATTCGGTCCAGGCAAAGGGACTTTGCTCGATCTGACCACCGACTGTTTTCTGGTGACCGGTCACAGTTTCCCATTTCGGGGTGATCTTCAATTTGAAGTGTCCTCCCTGACCATCAACAATAACGATTAGTTGTTTTGCCTGAGAGTTCATTTTGGTTGAAATATGATCAAGGGCCATACCGAATCTGGAGATATCGTGTACAGTTCCGGTAAAAAATCCCCTGCCGTCGGAAATATCCGCTATCATATCTGTCAGTGGCATTCGTGGATGTCTTCGTCTATTCATAGCGGTCACCTGCATAAAACGTATGTCATCTGAATTCTGTTCTTTTGGCAATAGAGCAATAAGATTGCTTTTAGCACTGGGAACGATTATTCTGTCTACTCTAGACAGTAGGCACGACATACTATAAAGCAAAGAAATTTTGCAGTAATACCAGAAGGAATTCCGCAGATATCTGTGCGCAGAACTGTTAAAAGTTCCTTTATTCATTAGATTCCGATATAAAATTCACGCAACTCCCCCAAAAATAAGTTCGCTGACGTGCTAGCAGTATGTTAACATTACGTATGTTCATGATCAAATACCTGAAGGCCGCTTTATCGCAGATTAAAACCTGCAAACGGCTGGGAACGGTTGAAATACGTTTCGTTATTACCTGTTCACTTAACGGTACCGCTTGATATCATGACAGACTGAGATGATATGGGAAAAGGGGTTCGACACTGGTGTCATGCAATATTGCGAATAATGACAAAATGATGGATGTCTGATACTTTCTTTACAGGGCGTATCGTGTTTCTGTTGGAAAAAATTGCATTGAGAAAGAATTCCTTGATGGCTGTATTGCTTTACGTATCTTGGAGTTGAACGCAGTAGAATCGAAGTACCTCAAAAGGAGCAGGAAATGAAGATCTATGTAGGCAATATGTCATACGAAGTACAAGAAGATGACTTGCGGCAGGCATTTAGTGAATTCGGCCAGGTTGACTCGGTAACCATCATCATCGATAAATACAGCGGCAGATCCAAGGGATTCGGATTTGTCGAAATGTCTTCCAAAGAAGCGGGGCAGGCCGCTATCGAAGGCCTGAACGGCAAGGATCTGAAGGGAAGGGCATTGAATGTCAACGAGGCCCGGCCTCAGGAGAAGCGCGAGAGCCGTGGAGGATCCGGCGGTGGCGGTCGCGGTGGCTTCGTTGGAGGCGGTGGTGGCCGCAGTGGTGGTGGCCGCGGTGGTGAAGGCGGTTTCGGCGGTGGCAATAAAGGCAACTTCGGAGGCGGCCGCGGTGGTGGTGGTAAAGGCGGCTTCAGCGGCGGCGGCGGAGGCGGCCGCGGCGGTCGTGGTGGGGACAGATAACACCAATTGATTTAATGGAGATTTTCCCGATATACAGGACATGTTCTTGCGGGAAAATCTCGTCATATCCTGCTTCCAAGATTGCTCCACGCTGATTCGTTGCTTCAACCCCCTGAGCCTGGTAATCTCAGTTGCGGATTCATGCGAAAAAAGGTCAAGGAAATATGAAGATATGGGTTGATGCCGATGCGTGTCCCAAACCCATTAAGGAAATCCTGTTCAGGGCAGCTGAGCGGACTGCGGTGCAGACGGTCTTTGTTGCCAACCGGCTGGTACAAATCCCAAAATCGGCACATATTTCTGCGCTCCGCGTTCCTTTTGGACAGGATGTGGCCGATAACGAGATAGTCAGACAGCTTACGGCCGGTGATCTGGTGATTACCGCGGATATTCCCCTGGCGGCTGCGGTCCTTGGCCGGGGAGGCCATGCCCTTGATCCACGCGGTGAGCTCTATTCGGCTGAAACTATTGGTGGCAGGCTCAATGTACGGGACTTTATGGAGGTCTTGAGATCCACGGGAGTGGAGACCGGCGGTCCCTCGACCTTCCATCAGAGTGACAGACAAGCCTTTGCCGGTCAGCTTGATTCCTGGTTGCATGGCCGGAAAAAGTGACAACAACAATAAAAAAACGGCTTCTCTGCTGCTGCCAGCTTATCCCGGCACTATTCAAACGGGACAGAGAGATTATCTCTCCTTCTTTTTCATCTCAATTGCCTGGACAACATAAGGGAACAGGTTGCCGACGATAATCTCATAACCCTGCCGGTTCGGATGGATGCCGTCACTGATGTGGAGGGCAGGATCAGTCGCGACGCCCTCCAGGAAAAAGGGCATGAAGATGACCCCGGTTTTCTCTGCCACATCCTGGTAAAGCCTGCGGAAGGGATCCGTATAGCCGATACCGAGATTGCCGACCATCTGCATCCCGGCAAGGATCGTAACGATCTTCCTTTCCTGCAGTCCGGCCACAATCTTTTCAATATTCTTTCGGGTCAGTCCAGGGTCCACCCCGCGCAGGCCATCATTGGCCCCGGTCTCCAGAATGACGATATCTGGCTTTAAGGACAGTGTCCAGTTCAACCGCGACAAGGTGCCGCTGCTGGTCTCCCCGCTGATCCCTGAGTTGATCACCCGATAATGCAGACCCGCTTCCAGTAATTGTTTCTGGAGCTGGGCCGGGTAGCCTTCCTCTTCCTTGACACCCTGGCCTGCAGTCAGGCTGTCACCGACTGCCACAATCACGCCTTCGAAGGCCTCCTTTTTTTTCACCGTGGTCTGCTCTTTGGCAGCCTCTCTGCAACCGGAAAACAGGAGTAAAAAGAGAAGAGCGAGTCCCATCAGGATGGTGTGTTTCATAAGGTTTCCCGTCGTGTTCTTGTGGCAGCCACCCACATAAAGAGTCTATCCACCGTTCTGCTCTCTCAGGACAATTGCCGGCTTCTGCCGGATAATATCTATCGAGCTCAGCACTCCGACACCAACGACCAGTGCGGCCGTCAGCAGGATCAGCAGGAGACAGACCGGCCAGTGGGGCGAATAGCCAATATCGAAGAGATACCTGCAGAGTCCCCAGCTTCCTGCCTGGGCCAGAATCACCGCCAGAAACGAACTGAACAATCCCAGAAACAGGTGCTCATAGATGAACACCGACAGGACAAAGCGGGAGCCGCTCCCCAGGATTTTATAATAAACCGCCTCCCGTATTCTGGCCAGCCGGGTTGCAAAGATCGAACCGACAATGATCAGAATACCGGCCAGGATCGAAAAACCGGCGAAGAAATTAACGACAATGGTCAGCCTGCGGGTAAGTCCCCCGAGTTGGGCGGCTGTTTCAGCCATATTGATAAAGCTGATATTGGGAAAGGACGTGACGATCCTGTTCTCCAGTCCGGCAATAGCATCCTTATTGACGTGTTGGGCGGCGAAAAAGGTCTGTGGCGCATCGTGGAGGAATTCTTCCGGGAAGACAAAATAAAAGAACGGATAAAGCCGTGATTTTGTCCTGGTCCTGATACTGGTCACCTGTGCTTGCAGGGGGACGCCCTGGATATTGAACTCCAATGTGTCGTTTACATGCATATCGCCCATCTCGGCCACGGTATCCAGGACCGATACCTGCAAGGGGATCGAGCCTGTTGCATCTTTGCGGAACAGGGCATTACCGTTTTTGATCACCTCGTCAGCTAGCAGGGTATTCCGGTAGGTGAGATTAAACTCTCTGGTCAGGCTGTCTCCACGCCGCTTCGATCCCTGCTGCTCTTTGACAGGTTGGCCGTTTATTGTGACGAGGCGAGCCCTGATCACCGGAAAGAGTTCGACCACGCTGCCGATTTCCCGAGTGAATGCCTCTTTCTGGTCCGGCTGGATATCAAGGAAGAAAAGGTTGGGGGCATCAGGCGGGTAGGATTCGATATAGGTCGCACTCAGGTTCGTCTGCACCAGATAAATAGTCAGCAGGACCGAAAGGGCGGAGGCGAGCGTGACGATGATGGAGCGAGTGGCATTGCCGGGTCGAAACAGACTCTTATGGGCCTGGCGCAGACTGAGCGGAGTGATCGGAATCTTCCTGCTGACAGCAAGGATAACTCTGGTCAGCAGTGAGGTGCAGAGGATCAGGGCCGAGGTGCCGGCCATAAAGTAGAGGCCGGTTTTCAGATCCTGCAGCTGCCTCACAACCAGGATGGTTAAAACGGAAAAGCCGCCAAGCACGACCGGATAAAAGAAAATCCCTCTGGCTGTGGCTGCCGTATCATTTCTGAAGATCGCCACCGGTCTGATATTACGCAAATTGTACAAGGGGAGAAAGGTGAAAAAAATAACAACAAGAGCGCCTATCAGTAACCCTTCTCCACTATCGGCAACGGAAAAGGAAAGGGCGGTTCCGGCCGGGAGGAGGCCTGCAAAGAGTAGCGGCAGGAGATGCTCGACGATGAAGCCTGCGGCAATACCGACCAGACAGCCGATCAGGCCCAGAAAGAGGACCAGGGCAAGATAGTGGCGGAAGAGAAAACTGCCGGGCGCGCCCATTGCCTTGATGATGGCCAGGGTCTTTTCTTTCTCGCGCAGAAGGGCGGCAAGTGAGGTCTGCATGCCGATCCCGGCCAAAAACAAGGTGAAAATAGAAATCAGCGACAGGAAGAAAAACAGGTTGTCGAAAAAACGTTTAACCCCGGAATTGGCGGTCCTGTATGTGTTGACCCTTTCCTGCTCAGGCTGGGCTGTGAGGGCAAGCCGAGCGGCCAGGGCATTGATGGTCGCATCGTCTCCATCGATCTTCAGAAGGATTTTATATTCGACGCGACTGCCCTTGCCGATCAGCTGCAGCCGGTCAAGGTCCTGTGTCGACACAAAAACTCTGGGGCCCAGCGCAAAGATCTCCACCGGCCGGTCCGGTTCATGGGTGACGACATCGACGATGGTGAGCACAACGCTGCCGATATGTACCGGGTCGCCAATCTGTAGGCCAAGCCGGTCGAGAACCTCCTGCTCGACCACAACCTGACCGGCCCTCAGCACCTGATCGAAAGGCCGTCCCGATTGCAACTCCACCCGGCCATATAACGGATAGCCGGACTCTACGGCTTTCAGACGGGTGAACAGGGTGCGGTCGCCAGTGGTCGAGCGGATGACTGAATAAAATTCATAGGCCCTGACTCCTCTTACCGCCTCTGTCTGTTCGAGATCGGTGACAGCCTGCCGTAAAGCCTGGGTAAATTCATAGTGGGAGTGGAGAAGAATGTCTCCACCCTGCAGGGTACGGGCATCGCCAAGAATTGAACGGTTGACGTTATTCTTAAAGCCATTCAGCGCCACAATGGTGGAAATCGACAACGCCACACAGAGAACAAAGACAGCGGCCTGTTTTCTGGCCTGGATCAGCTCCCGGAAAAGAAAGCGATAATGCAGCATCACATCCCCTCATCGCTCGACAGACGGCCGTCACAGAGCCTGATAATCCTCTGGGCCCGCTCGGCAATGTCCGAACTATGGGTGGCCAGGACCAGTGTTGTCCCGTGCTCCCGGTGGAGTTCGGCAAGGAGATCGATGATCGCATCGCTGTTTTTCGAGTCCAGATTGCCGGTGGGCTCGTCGGCAAAGAGGATTTTTGGACTGTTGATTAAAGCCCGGCAGATGGCGACCCGCTGTTTTTCCCCACCTGAGAGTTGCTCGGGGAAATGCTGTCGCCGCTCCCAGAGGCCGACCCGTTGCAACAGCTTCGCTGCTTTTTCACCGGCCAGCCGGTCCTGTTTCAGCTCGGCTGGAAACATCACGTTTTCCAATGCATTCAGGGACGGTACCAGATGAAAGGCCTGAAAGACAAAGCCGATCTGTTCATTACGGAGCCTTGCAAGGCCGTCTTCACTCAGATCGGTGATATCCTGTCCCGCCATGATTACCCTGCCGGAGCTTGGTCTGTCCAGCCCGGAGAGCAAGGTTAGCAGGGTGGTCTTGCCGCTGCCGCTGCTCCCGGCTATGATCACGAACTGTCCGGCAGCGATGGTGAGTGAGACCTCATCCAGGATAGCCATCGTGCGGTCACCGACGGGGTAGGATTTTGTCAGATTATGGGCCTCAAGAATGATATTAGTCATACGATCCATTATTCAGAAGAAAAATCAAGGCTGATAGCACAGGTGGTTTTTAGCTTATCATAAACATCAAACATCCAATCAACAACATGTTCTTCTTTATCTTCCGACTCCTTGACAGAGGTGGGATGATGGATAATTTGACGTTAAACTATTCATTGTTAATCTATCCCGGGTAAGATGCGTATGACACGATATAAAGGTGATGAACATGAGATACGAGCACTCGATGCCTTTATCGGACTCTTGCGGGCCGCAGACAGGGTGTCGTCCACAGCACACCGGGAACTCGGCTCAGTCGGGCTGTCGGTGAGCCAGTTCGGGGTCCTGGAGGTTCTGTACCACCTGGGGCCGATGTGTCAGAGGGATATCGCCAGGAAGATTTTGAAGAGCACCGGCAATATCACCATGGTTATTGATAATCTGGAAAAACGAGGACTTGTATGTCGATTACGGAATGAAAATGATCGCAGGTTTTTTACAATTCAGCTGATGCCCAAAGGAGAGGAGATCATCAGGGAATGCTTCCCCGATCATGCCCGGAGGATAACCGGGATTATGACCATCCTGACCGACGAAGAGCTGAGCTGTCTGACGGGACTCTGTAAGAAACTCGTATCATCACAATAAAATAAAAGGAGAAAATTATGGGAACAATTCTGATAGCATATGCAAGTGATTATGGCAGCACTGAAAAAATGGCCAAGGCCGCTGCCGTTGGTGTCCAGGATGTGGAGGGGATGGTGGCGCTGGTAAAAAAAGCAGAGGATGTCACCGCCGACGATTTTGTCAACAGCTACGGCATCCTGTTCGGCAGCCCGGTTCATATGGGCAGCATGGACTGGAGGGTGAAAAAACTGATTGATACCGTCTGCTCGGGACTTTGGATGCAGAACAAGCTGAACGGTAAAGTCGGCGGGATCTTCGTCTCCGGTGGCGGCTTCGGCGGCGGCGGGGGTGGTTGTGAGGTCACCATGTTGTCGATGCTGAACAACTTTGCCGAGTTGGGCCTCTTGATCGTCCCTCTGCCGAAGATGACAGCCGACTATAAATATGGCGGCCTGCATTGGGGACCTTACGGGAGGTCGGCTGATATCGACATGAACCATGGCGGGGTGAGCGACGAAGTCCTGGCGCTGACCCGCAGACACGGTAAGCATATTGCCCGGGCGGCCAAGGCCGTTAAGGGAGCAGATATCTTCAGCGAGTAAAAAAGACAGCCCGACCGGTGAGAGCCGGCCGGGCTTGCCTCATCAAAGAAGACCAGGGTCTGTTGCCAGGATCATTGCATACCCGCCCTGGACATTCAGGGTGTCTGTGATCCCTTTGGCATCCAGGATTACCTGTGCCTCATAGGATCGCGGGCCGGTATCGCAGATGATGCAGCAGGGTTTGTCCGTCGGAATTTCGGCGAACCGAGCACGCAATTCCGAGAGCGGAATATTCAGCCACCTTTCCTTATATTTTTCAACAAAGGGTGCTGCAGTCGGCGTCTCCCTAATATCCAGTACCCGTATTTCCCCATGCTGGAACTTCTCGATGAATTCTGCTGTACCGATGGGTCTGTTTTTTCCGGCCAGGATATTATCGAGGGTATTACCAGCGTTATTGACTACATCCATCGCCGATGAAAACGGAGGTGCGTAGCCGGTTTCAAGACTGCAGATCTCGTCCACGTCGATACCATGCCTGAGCATCACCGCCACTGCATCAATCCTGGCCTTCACCGCCGCCCCGTTTTTTCCTGCGGCCTCGATGCCCAGGATCTTCCGGCTCTGGCGGTCGGCAATCAAGGTCATATACATCATCTGTGAACTGGGATAAAAATGAGCGTGGTCCGGCTGAGAGACCGCGGCGAAGACCGGGTCGAAACCAGCCTCTCCGGCCTGCCGGAAGGTCATCCCGGCCTTGCTGACCCCGAGATCAAAGACCTTCAGAGCAAAGGTGCCGACCGTACCGGTGAAAAGGCTGTTGCCGCCGTTGATATTGGCAGCTATTATCCGCCCCTGCCGGTTGGCCAGAGAACCGAGAGGCATTATTACATTTTCACCACTGATCAGATGACGCAGCTCAATGCAGTCTCCACCGGCATAGATATCAGGGTCGCTGGTACGCAAACGACTATCTACCAAGATCCCTCCGGATTTTCCAACGGCAATCCCAGCCTCCGCAGCGATCATCGAATTGGGCCGGATACCGGTGGAGAGCACGACGAGATCACAGGAGAGAATCCCGGAGTAGGTCTCGACACGCAGGCTGCCGTTATCCGGGTCTTTGCCGATTCGGATTACCCGTTCGGAGAGCAGGACCTTCACGCCATGCTCCTCCAGTTGCCGTTTGACAATCCGGCCGATGGTCTTGCCGAGCGCCATGGGCAGGATTTGGTCGGCCATCTCGATCAGGGTCGTTTCCACCCCCCAGAGATCGGTCATCGCCTCGGCAAGCTCGATGCCTATGGCCCCCGCTCCGATGACCACCGCCCGGCCCACCTTGCCCTGCTTGAGCAGATTTTTTACGGTCTCGGCGTCATGCAGATTGGACACGATCTGGACACGGGGCAGATCGGCACCGGGGAAGGGCGGCCTGACAGGGGTCGAACCCGTAGCGATAACCAGTTTGTCAAAACTCAGGAGTTCCTCCCTGCCGTCCTGCAGATGCCTGACCTTGATTGATTTCCCTTTCCGATCAATCGCCATGGCCTCGACCCGGGTCAGTATGGTGATTCCCTTGCTGGTCCTGAAAAACTCCGAATCCCGGCGTGCGTGGGAGGCCGTTGAATAGAGATCTTCCAGTTCGTTGACATCGCCTCCGACATAGTAAGGGATTCCGCAACCTCCATAAGAAATCAGATCATCCCTGTCGATCACGGTAATTTCAGCATCGGGATCAAGGCGCCGCAGTCGGCAGGCAACCTTGGGACCCAGGGCAACAGCCCCGATAATGACTACTCTCTTTGGCATCGTCTCTCCTTTATCTTCCCCGGCCCGGGGGAGCAGCATCTCCTCCGGCAGTGTGACGGAAGGCGGCTTTTTGTTTTCATACGCGTGCATATATACCACAAAGTAATATGTGCAAAAGCACATATCTCCTGTACCTATACACGGGAAAAAGAGAAATTTCAATCTTTGCAGCATACCGGCCCTGGTGTCCGTGCCATAAAAGATGGACGAGTTTACAATAACTCCCGAAAAAATCGTTGCCAGAACCGGGGTTTTTCTGCGATGATACAGTATTCTTCCTGCAGCCATTCAATCTCAACCTGAGATATTTCATGGAAACCCATGTCGATCATGAAGCGATTCGGCGGCTCTTCACCCGGGCAGTCGGCGAGAATCGCCGGTACCTCTTTGAATACGAGGTCTATGATCTGATCCGCTTTTCCGGCTCGGAAACCCCGCCCAAATATTTCCTGTTGCCAAAGAATTTCCGCCTCGATCCGGCCAGGCTTGCGGCCATTCCCGGTGACAGAATCGTGATTAAAGTGGTCTCGCCCTATATCCTCCATAAAAGCGATGTTGGCGGTGTCCGGATCGCCGAAAAGACAGGCGAGGAAATTCTATCCACCATTTGCCGGATGTATAATGAGATCCCGGATAGATTTGCCGAGATCATCGAGCACCGGCCCAGGCGGGCCCCGAAAAACTACCGGAACCTGAAGGGCAAGGATCTGATCGCGGCAATATCGCGAGATATTCAAGGCGTAGTCCTCGTTCAGTATATGCATCCCGATTCGGAACAGTTCGGCAATGAGCTGCTTGTCAGTCTGCGAAGGACCCGGGAATTCGGGATGATCCTGAGCTCCGGCCTGGGCGGGATGGATGCGGAACTCTACGCCAGGCGTTTCAAAAAGGGGCAGGCAATTATTTCGGCAGCAACGGCGATGGTCGATGGAAAGATGTTTTTCGAACTTTTTACGCACACCATCTCTTATAAGAAGCTGGCCGGTCTGACCCGTGGCGGCAAACGAATCATCACTGATAATCAGCTCCTTGAATGCTTTTCGGCCTTGATCGAGGTCGGCAATACCTATTCTTCTGTTACAGCCGGATCGGCATTTGTGATCGACGAACTGGAGATCAATCCGTTCGCCTTTTCCAATTATCGGATGCAGCCGCTGGACGGCCTGTGCTCTTTTTCACCGGCAATACAGCCGGTGCCTCCCCGTCCGATAGACAAGATAGAGCACCTTCTTAATCCAACCACTATTGGAATTGCGGGCATTTCCTCGAAGGGCACCAATATCGGCCGGATCATTCTGGAGAACATCCTGAAAAACGGCTTTGACCGCACCGGATTGGTCCTTATCCATCCCGAGGCTGTCGTCATCGACGGGATCGCCACCATCCCCAATCTCTTGGCCATCGAACAGAAGGTCGACCTCTTGATCCTGGCAGTGAATGCCGCTTTAATTCCGGAAATGATTGACAACATTATTTCGCGGGAGCTGGCCGAGAGCGTCATTTTGATTCCCGGTGGCCTCGGTGAGAAAAGGGGGCAAGAGCAGGTGGTGATCGAAATCCGCAAGAAGATTGCGATGAGCCGCCGGGACTCGGAGAAGACCGCGATTTTTCTCGGGGCCAACAGTCTGGGAGTTCTCTCTCATCCGGGGAGGTATGACTCGATGTTTATTCCGGACTCCAAGCTGCCCAAAGATCGGAGCAGACACAGCCGCCGGAGTGTGCTGGTCAGCCAGAGCGGTGGTTACATGATCACCCGTATGAGCAAATTGTCGTTTCTCGACCCGGCCTATGCGGTTTCGATCGGCAACCAGATCGATCTGACCGCTGCTGATTTCATGAAGTTTTTCAATACGATAAATTATATAAAGACCATTGCCTTTTATATGGAGGGGTTTGGCGACCTGGATGGTCTGGAATTTGCCAAGGCTGTCCGCGAGGCTATCCCGCAGGGCAAGGAGATCATCTTCTACAAGGCCGGGCGGACCCCTGAAGGGAAGAGTGCGATGTCCGGGCATACAGCCTCGATTGCGGGCAATTACGTGGTCTGCGAGTCCTGTATCAGTCAGGCAGGTGCCTTCGTCGCCGAGACCTTCACGGTCTTTGAGGGATTATTGCGTCTATCCTGTGCCCTGCATGATAAGATCATTTCCGGCAATCGTCTGGCCGCAGTCAGCAATGCCGGATACGAAGCGGTAGGCATTGCCGACAATATCCTGGGCGGGGATTATAGACTGGAGATGGCGACCTTCAGTCAGGGGACCCAAAAGACCCTGGCAAAGATTCTGGGAGAGGCAAAGCTCACGGCCCTGACGGATGTGAATAACCCTCTGGATATCACGCCGATGGCTGCCGAAGAGGTCTATGAAAAGGTAATAAACACCCTGCTGGATGATTCCCATGTGGATGCGATTATCGTCGCTATCGTCCCGCTCACCCCGATCCTTCATACCCTGCCGGATGAATTTGTGCCGACCGAGACCTTTTCGGCCGACCAGTCCATCATCAACCGTATCGCCCGATTGAATGACCACTCAGCCAAGCCGCTGGTATTGGTCGTCGACAGCGGTCCGCTTTACGACTATATGGCCGACGCCTTCCAGCAGCATGGCCTGCCCGTCTTCCGGTCTGCCGACCAGGCCGTCCGGGTGCTGGGCAAATATATCCAGGGAAGGCTCAGGGCGCAGAAATTGGGGGCACCGATGCCGTCTTGATCGTCCAGAATGATCTCGAAAGCAAATGATATCAATTTCTGTTTGTAAATCTTTTTTGTTTGAGGTATCCTGCCCAGTCGATTGTATATTGTATTTTAAGATAATCATCTCTGGAGGAAAGAAGTGAGCAGTCCTGATGGCAGTAGTAGTTCAAGCTCGACGCAGACCTTGAACCAAAACGAAAAAGAAGAACCTGACGCGCGTCGGTTGAATATTTTGGCCGTTCCGGTCAATCCCTCCCTCCCTATCCATTAGCTGAGTGACGGTTTGCCTCGGATCGCGCCTAAACCGTTGCGGTCCGGCCAAGAGGTGAACTATGCACTACTCTATCCTTTCCCGGGTCTTTATGTTCCGGTGTTCTCATTGTACCCTTTGCGGGTCTGAAGCCCATTATCCTGCTGAATTTGTGAGGCGGTTTTCTGCCGTCGGCACCAGAGGCAAACTCGGTCTTGTTACCAGAAAATGGGGTTTCTCGCTATGAAGAGCAATTTTCTTAAGAGATTTTCAAAGACTACCGGTTCACAGTCCACTCTGTCCCGCGCCCTGAGAGATCATGAACGCCGGCTGATTGAGCTGTGCGGGATGCCCAGGGGGAAGACCCTGGAGGCCCTCGAATCGACAGGCCGGGGGTTAAGCGCCGATGAGGCCGAGCGTCGTCTCGATAAATACGGGCTGAACGAATTGTCCCACCTGAAACAGCCGAGTTTTTTTGCCGACATGGCCCACCGTTTCACGAGTCCGCTGGTCGTGCAGCTCCTGGTGATCGCCCTGGTGTCGGCTATAATCGGTGAGATTAAATCAACGATCATTGTCGGTGCGATGATCGTTTTAAGCGTCGGGCTGGCCTCTATTCTCGACCGCAAGTCCAACCTGGCTGTCGAGGCCCTCGGCAAGCGGGTCCAGTCACGGACCCTGGTGATCAGGGATGGGGCGGAGAGTGAGGTCAGGATTTCAGAGGTTGTGCCTGGTGATATCGTCCTGCTTCATGCAGGCTCCGTGGTTCCGGCTGATCTCAGGCTGATTGCGGCAAAGGACTTTTTTGTTGGTGAGTCGGCTCTGACCGGCGAGGCCATGCCGGTCGAGAAGACGGCCGGAAGTGCCACTGCCGATGTCCACACAGCCCTTGGCCTTGCCAACGCCTGTTTTCTAGGAACCTCCGTCAATAGCGGCACCGCACGCGGGGTGGTGGTGAACACCGGACCCCGGACTTTGTTCGGGGCCATCTCGGAGACCTTGGCCGAGCCTCGGGAAGAGACCAGTTTTGATCAGGGGGTCCGATCCTTTACCTGGCTGATGATCCGGTTCATGGTGCTGATGGTCTTTTCGGTATTTGTTATTGTCGGATTGACCAAGGGCAACTGGCTGGAGGCCCTGCTCTTCGGTTTATCCATTGCGGTCGGTCTCACTCCGGAGATGCTGCCGATGATCGTCACGGTCAATCTGGCTAAAGGAGCCCTGACCATGGCCCAAAAAAAGGTTATTGTCAAACGTCTTCCGTCGATCCAGAACTTTGGCGCCATCGATATCCTCTGCACGGATAAGACCGGAACCTTAACCCAGGATCGGGTCGTTCTGGAGCGGCATGTCGATTTGACCGGACATACCAGTGAAGAGGTCCTGAACTACGCCTACCTGAACAGTTATTTCCAGACCGGTCTCAGGAATCTGATCGACCGGGCGGTGCTTGAATTTGCCGATCTTGCGGTCGAACAGCATTGCCGGCTGGTGGACGAATTGCCTTTCGATTTCCAGAGGCGGCGGATGTCCGTGGTCGTGGATTATGAGGAGGATCACGTTCTGATCTGTAAAGGTGCTGTGGAGGAGATTTATGGATGCTGCAGCCACTATCAGATAGACGAAGAGGTCTATCCGTTGATTGACCTGATCCGGGCGGATCTTTTTGAAGAGGTTGATCGGCTTAATCGGGACGGTTTCAGGGTCTTGGGAATTGCCTACCGGGAATTTCCGAGAAGCAGGACTTCGTTTAGTGTGAGCGATGAAAGTCGATTAATATTGCTCGGTTATATTGCTTTCTTCGATCCGCCGAAGGTCTCCGCCACGGAGGCCCTCACCCTTCTGACCGCGGCTGGTGTCAGATTGAAGGTCCTGACCGGCGACAATGGCCTGGTCACCGAAAAAATATGTCATGATGTCGGCCTGCATGTCGAACGGATCGTGACTGGAGGTGAGCTTGCCCTTATGGAGCCTGAGGAATTCTCCAGAGTTGTGGCCGAGTTCGATGTCTTCGTCAAGTTGTCTCCTAACCAAAAAGAACAGGTCGTCAAGGACCTGCGACGCAACGGCCATGTAGTGGGTTTCATCGGGGACGGTATCAATGATGCGCCGGCCTTGAAGGCGGCGGATGTCGGTATCTCGGTAGACTCTGCAGCTGATGTTGCCAAGGAGGCGGCGGATATCGTCCTTCTGGAAAAGAGCCTGCTCGTCCTGGAGGAGGGGATCATGGAAGGCAGACGGGTCTTTGCCAATATCCTCAAATATATCCGTATGGGAGCAAGCTCGAACTTCGGCAATATGTTCAGTGTGCTCGGGGCAAGTTATCTGTTGCCATTTCTGCCGATGCTGCCGGTGCAGGTCCTTGCGAACAACCTGCTGTATGATCTTTCCCAGACCGGGATTCCCACCGATAATGTCGATGAGGATCTGGTCGTCCATCCTTTGAAGTGGAACATCAATAATATTAAGCGTTTTATGTTTTTCGTAGGCCCTATCAGCTCTATCTTCGACTATGCCACCTTCGCCTTGATGTGGTTCTTTTTTAAGTGCAATATATTTCTCGATCCAGCGGCCGGTCCGCTGCAGCACGAGGCGGCTGAAAAGCTTTTTCAGACCGGCTGGTTCGTTGAATCGCTTTTGACCCAGACCTTGATTGTTCATATTATCAGGACCAGAAAGATTCCCCTTTTTGAGAGTCAGGCTTCTTACCAGATGACCCTGACGACGCTTGGCGTCATGGCTATCGGTGCCTGGTTGCCGTACTCACCCATGGCCCAGCTCTTAGGGCTGGTCCCCCTGCCGGCCATTTACTGGGCATGGATAGGGGCGTTTCTGGCGGCCTATGCGGTACTGACGTGTGGTGTGAAGACGTGGTTTTTTAACCGTTTTGGAGGTGAGTGATCATGGATACTCTCTTGGATGCCTTACAGGAAGGTCGACTGTTCGAACTTCCGGCAAACGACAAGGCCCATGCCTTGCAGTTTCTTGCCCATATTATTGAGGCCTTTCCGGAGATGCCGGCCGGGACCGATGTGGTTGCCCATGTTATGACGAGAGAAGAGGTAACAACCACTGCACTGGGAAAGGGGTGGGCCTGCCCGCATGCCAGAATTACGTTTGATGAAGATCTGATGTGTGTTGTCGGCTGGAGTCCGGCGGGTATTGACTACGGGGCCCCGGACGGCAGGCCGGTTTCGATCATCGTGATGTATCTGGTTCCCGCCAATCAACGGAATCATTTCCTGCGAGAGGTCTCGATCCTGGCCAAGGCACTGGAAACCTATGCGGATCTGGAAAAATTCCGGGATGCGCACGACCTGAATGACGTCCGAAATTATCTGCTCGATCTGATCAGCACAACGAAGGAGACCGTCGGTCCGGATTCACGGGCGCGAATGATCCGTTTGCAGGCCAAGCCGACTGTTTCCGAAGAGACCTTTCCGGCCCGTGACCTGTCGAATCTGATCATGGAGCCGGTCACGCTTGTGGCCGGGCAGGGAATGAAAGGACTCGTCCTGACACAGAATGCGGATCTCGCCGAATATCTGAATGCAGCAAGTGGTCTGATGGGAAAGATTGAGTCGGATGGCGTCTTCCAAAATGGAGGATGGAGGGTCTTGCGGCGACATATGATCTCCTATCATGGTGGATTAGTCGCCTATGATTGTCTGGCGATCAAGGGTCTATGACCACATGGTCCCGGTAAACCCTTGTTCAACAATAACCTGGTCAAATAAATATTGAGACGGCATATGGAGCCGATATGGAAAACAGAAGATACGATGAGGGGCTGAAGAAACTGAATGAGATTGACGGTCAGGCCGGCCGGAAGGTCATCGACAGCCTGCGGTCAATTGCCCCGGATCTGGCAAAATATATCATCGAGTTCCCGTTCGGAGACATTTATCAACGCCCCGGACTCGATCTTAGGACAAGGGAGCTGGTGACCGTTGCCGCTCTGACGGCGCTGGGGCACTGTCAACCGCAGCTCAAGGTGCATGTCAACGGCGCTCTGAATGTGGGGTGTGAGCCTGCCGAGATCGTCGAGGTCATAATTCAGATGGCCGTCTATGCCGGGTTTCCCGCTGCTTTGAACGGTATGTTCACGGCCAAGGAGGTATTTACGGAAAGAGGTTTGATCGCGGAGTAGCGCCATTATAAAAAGGTTGAACACCTGTGCATGTTCCGTGTTCGGCTGCTTTACCGGTTGGGATCATCCTTCGATGCGCGCTGCCTCAATCGAGGGAAAAGAAACGGGGTCCTGCGATGGTAGTCCTCATACTCCGCCCCGAATCTCCTTCGGAGTTCTTTCTCTTCGATAAACCGGTGATAGAGGGTTCCGAGAATCAGCGCCAAGCCAAGCATGCAAGCCCCTGTGATGATCGAGTCAGCCGCCGCACCCATGCCGAATACAGGAACATCGCCCCAAGCTGGATAGGGTTTCTGCAATATCTGTATGGTCCCGTGATTACCAGTCGCTGCGGCGCCGCAACCGGTGCCGGGGTTCCTCCTCCTGCCGACCAGAAGACCTTGACCGACCAGAGGAGAATGCCCAGCCCGACTGTAATACCGGGGATACCCAGTGTGTATCGGAGGAAAAGGCTGCCTTCTGCCGGCAATCTTCCGGCGGCGGTTTTGCCGATGAGCCCCAGAAGGAAAGGAAACAGGACCAAAAAGATCATCCCACCTCCGATCAACGACAGAACCTTGAACACCAAAGATCGTTGCTGCGATGTGATTGTTGTTATACGTTTTACTATTGAATCAAGCATGGTATCAATCAATTCATAAGCCCCGCAAAATGTTTTTCTTGCCCCTTAACCATTGTTGATAACCTCTCCTGTGATGTTATCGACAACCACCGGACATTCAAAGAAGGTTACTGACGGGAGAGCACCATATTTGTCGAGGATAAATGCCTTCCATTCATCTGTATAAAGACGCTCTGCGTCCTCCTGTGATTTCCACAGATACACTCCACCGGCGGTCCCGCCATCCTGTGAAAGAATATAATACTTCCGGATCAGACCCTGAATCTCTCTGTACTTTGGCGCTGTAGTCGAAAAAATTTCGCGTGCTTTTTCGCGAGAAATGGGCTGTGGAAGTTTGAACTGCACAAGTGCTGTAATCATATAAATTTCCTTTGGAATACTGATTTCATATTGGCAGACTGGTTTGTTTCGTTCCCAATAAATACAGACGAATGAAATTTAAGTCCATGGTATTGTGACCGATGATTGTCAAAATCAGCTCGCGCCTGTCCGTAAACCGCCATTTTGCCCTTGTTATTTGTAAACCGGCATTCCTGTTCTGTTCATCGCATCATTAATCAGCCGATATTCTTTTGAGGGTACCGACCGGAGATCTGTCTATGTTTCAAAAGTGGGATGAATCTTTACCTTTATGTTCGGGGGAATCAAGTTAATAAAATCGATCCAAGAGGACTATTTGGGGCAGGAGGACCAGATTCGACCTATCCGGGACATGGCGATTTTTATGGGTCGGATAGATTTAACTTCAATAAAGAAGATAATGATTGGGAGTCAAGCCCTTGGCCTTGGGGAAACCCCGCCGGACATTTTTTGACGATAATTTCGGGTAGGGGCGTAATCTGTCTTCTTGCGATACTTCGGTATTCATATGATGTGATACTTGCAACCCCACATTGTGTGGAGTAAACTTTGTTCGTCGTACATGGGAAGTCTTTTCTTCTTGAACTTTGAGTGGTTCAGAATTGTGAGACTTCCCTCATTTCAATCTCACCCTCACCAAAAAAAGAAAGCCAATGAAAAAGATACTACTGATGCTTGTTGTTGCGGCGGCTGCAGGGTACGGACTGTTAAGCTATCATTTTATTCTTTTTGATAATAACTTGAAAATCATCAAGAAGACAGGGATTCGGTACGAGGATACGTTTGTTGATGCCCGTGGAGTCAAAAAACTTGGACTTGCCTTGAAACCGGAGCTGATTGCAGCCGGCATCAACGATGTCATTGGTCAGATTGACGGACCGGTCAAGAAGCCTCAAGAAATAAAATAATAATATCTATATCATAGAAAACAGGTTTATGGTGATATGACCAACATCTGGTCCCTGTGATGTTGGTTCGGGATCCGCCTGCAAATATGCCGCAATTGAGGCGGCGGCGGTCAAAAAATCCTTGCTTGTTCTATTGTTTTCAGGGTAATTACATCCGTCACATGGTAAAGTATAACACTGTTCGATTTCGGTCGTTTTTGACCGGGAAATTTTGAATAGAGTGTATAATATCAAGATGTTTTCGGCTTGTGAGTTGGGCTGAGAAAATTTCAGGAGCAAATGTGACGAAAATCAGTAACGAATCAATCTGGCTGTCCGGAAACGAGGCCATAGCCCTCGGGGCCTTTGAGGCGGGGGTCAAGGTCGCTTCCGGCTATCCGGGCACGCCGTCCACCGAGATACTGGAAAATCTTTCCAGATATGATGGCGTTTATACCGAGTGGGCCCCCAATGAAAAGGTCGGACTTGAGGTTGCGATCGGCGCCTCTTTTGCCGGGGTCCGGGCGCTTGCCACGATGAAGCATGTCGGGCTGAACGTGGCCGCCGATCCGCTTTTCACTGCCTCCTATACCGGCGTGCGCGGTGGCCTGGTTGTGGTCACCGCCGATGATCCGGAAATGCACTCCTCGCAGAACGAACAGGACAACCGGAACTATGCCTTTGCCGCCAAGGTGCCGATGCTTGAGCCCTCAGATCCGGCTGAGGCCAAGGAATTCCTGAAGCTCGCCTTTGCCTTGAGCGAACAGCTCGATACGCCGGTGTTATTCCGGATAACGACCCGCATCGCCCATGTCAAAGGAGTGGTGCGAAAAGGGGAGAGAGAGACCTCTGCTGTCACTGCAGGTATCGAAAAGGTGCCCGGTAAGTTTGTGATGCTGCCGGCCATGGCCCGCAAACGGCGGGTGGCGGTCGAAGCGAGGATGCTGGAGTGCCGGAAGATGGCCGAGACCATGGACTGCAACCGCATCGAAAAGGGCAATACGAAACGCGGCTTCATCACCTCCGGGGTTTCCTATCTCTACGTGAAAGAGGCCTTTCCCGATGCCGCCGTGCTGAAGCTCGGCATGTGCTGGCCGCTGCCGGAGGAGATGATCCGCACCTTTGCCGCATCGGTAGAGGAACTCTTCATCGTCGAGGAACTCGATCCATTTTTAGAACTGCACATTAAGGCCATGGGCATCGCCTGTCACGGCAAGGATCTGATCCCGAATCAGGGAGAATTGAACACCACGATCGTCAGGTCGGCCATTGATCCGTCCACATCTGCCAAGCTGTTTCCGGCAGTCGACCTGCCTCCCCGGCCGCCCAATATGTGCCCTGGGTGCCCGCACCGCGGCATCTTCTATAACCTCTCGAAGATGAAGGTCTTTGTCTCCGGCGATATCGGCTGCTATACCCTGGGATTTCTGCCGCCGCTCTCGGCAATGGATACCACCGTCTGCATGGGTGCCTCGGTGCCGATCGCCCACGGTATGGCCAAGGCCCTTGGAGAAGGAGCCCATGACAAGATTGTTGCCGTTATCGGCGATTCGACCTTTATCCACTCAGGTATCACCGGGCTTATCAATACAGTCTATAATGATTCGGCGTCTACCCTAATTATTCTGGACAACAGCATTACCGCGATGACCGGCCAGCAGCAGAATCCGGCCTCGGGCGGCAATATCAAGGGGGAGGCGGCGTCGGCTATCGATCTCGAAACCCTGTGCCGGGCCATTGGTGTGAAAAACGTGTTTACGGTCAATCCCCACGATATCCCAGGGACGAAAAAGGTCATGAAAGAAGCGGTGGCGTTGACAGAACCGTCGGTCATTATCTCCCGGGCACCATGTGTGCTGCTGCCGGAGATGAAGGGCAAAAAGACCGTCGCCTATTTTACCAATCAGGACAATTGTACCGGCTGTATGGCCTGTATCCGTCTTGGTTGTCCGGCCATCAGCTGGACTGCCTTTGCGGAAGGCGAGGCGGAGATACGGGGATATAAAAAATCACAGAAGGGGATTTCGAAGATCGACGAGATCCTCTGCAATGCCTGCGGACAGTGTGCGTCCCTGTGCAAATTTAAGGCCATCACCAGGGGGGAGGAGAAATGAGAGCAACCGGAAATATCCTCTTCTCGGGGGTCGGCGGCCAGGGGATTCTGCTGGCAAGTGAAATCACCGCCTATAGCCTGCTGGCCGCCGGTTTCGACGCCAAGAAGAGCGAGGTGCACGGGATGGCCCAGCGCGGCGGTTCAGTGACCGCCCACCTGCGCTATGGCGACCGGGTCTACTCGCCGCTGATCGAGCCTGGCCGGGCCGATATCCAGGTGGCCTTCGAGATGATGGAGGCGGTCAGGTATCTGCCCTATCTGCATAAAGACAGCAAGGTCATCGTCAATACCCAGAGGATCCTGCCGCCCGCCGTGGCCACCGGCAAAACCACCTACCCGGAAGAAGTCCTTGCCCATCTGACCGTGCATAGGATCGCAGTCGTGTGCGTTGATGCCTTTGATCTGGCCCGCGAGGTGGGTGAGGTGCGGACGGCCAATATGGTGATGGTGGGAGCCTTATCAGTATTTTTACCCGTTGATCCCGCCATCTATGAACAGGTGATCGGAACGAGGGTGCCGGAGCGATTCCGGGAGGTAAACCTGCAGGCCTTTGCGGCTGGAAGAAGGGCAAGTGCCTAAAACTCAGGAGCAGCTATGACGACATTATACTGGGAAGAAGAGATCGAGACGCTTCCACGGGTGGGGCTGGAGTCGATTCAATTGCGACGGTTGCAGCATCTGGTTTCCCGGGTCTACAGGACCGTGGCACCCTACCGGCGCAAGATGGAGGCGGGGGGAGTCCGGCCGGAAGATATCAAAACCCTGGCGGATTTGCGCAAACTGCCCTTCACGGTCAAGAATGACCTGCGCGACAACTATCCGTTCGGCCTGTTTACCGTGCCGATGGAAGAGATCGTCCGGGTCCATGCCTCGTCCGGGACCACCGGCAAACCAACCGTAGTCGGCTACACCCAGAAAGATATTGAGACTTGGGCCAATGTGATGGCCAGGGCTTTAACCTGCGCCGGGGCCCATAGAGGCGACATGGTCCATAACGCCTACGGCTACGGGCTGTTCACCGGCGGACTCGGCGCCCATTACGGGGCCGAACGCCTTGGCGCCACGGTCATCCCGGTCTCCGGCGGCAACACCAAACGGCAGATCACGATCATGAAGGACTTCGGCTCGACGGTCCTCTTATCAACACCTTCTTATGCGCTGAATCTGGCCGAGACCATGGACGCGCTCGGTGTCGATCCCTCCTCCCTGTCGCTGCGGGTAGGCATCTTCGGAGCCGAACCGTGGAGCGAGAACATGCGTGAGGAGGTGGAACGGAAGCTGAACCTGAAGGCCGTCGATATCTATGGTCTCTCCGAGGTCATGGGGCCGGGTGTGGCCATGGAATGTCTGCAGACCGAGAGGGGGATGCATGTCTTCGAGGACCACTTCCTGCCCGAGATCATCGACCCCGATACCGGCGAGGTGTTGCCGGAAGGCGAAAAAGGAGAGCTGGTTTTTACGACGCTTACCAAGGAGGCCTTTCCGATTATCCGCTATCGTACCAAGGACATCTCCAGGCTGATCTATGAGCCATGCGGCTGCGGCAGGACGCTGGTCCGGATGGAGAAGGTGACCGGCCGTACCGACGACATGCTGATTATCCGCGGGGTCAATGTCTTCCCCTCCCAGGTGGAGCATGTGTTGATGAGCATCGAGGGTGTTGAACCTCATTATCAGATTGTAGTCGAGCGCGAAGGCAACCTGGACACGATGTCGGTCCAGGTGGAGGTCAGTGAGAATATCTTCTCCGATGAGATCAGAGTGCTTGAAAATCTGAGCAGGAAGATTCAACTGGAGATCAAAGACCTGCTGGGGGTCACCTGCAAGGTCAAGCTGGTCGAGCCGAAAACGATCCAGCGCAGCGAAGGCAAGGCCCAGCGGGTTATTGATAAACGAAAAATCTGATTCTTAGGAGATAACCATGCGTGTAGAACAGATTGCGGTATTTTTGGAAAATAAATCGGGGCGGCTGGCCGAGATCACCTCTATTCTAGCCGAGAACGATATCAATATCAGGGCGCTTTCTGTAGCCGACACGGCGGATTTCGGGATACTCCGTCTTATCGTCGACAAGGTCGAGAAGGCAAAGACTGCCTTGAAACAAAACGGTTTCACCGTTGGCAAGACGACCGTTATTGCAGTTGAAGTGCCCGACAGGACCGGAGGCCTGGCCTCCGTCTTGAAGGTTGTTGAAACGGCCGGCCTGAATGTCGAGTACATGTATGCATTTGTAAATAAAACTGGTGAAGATGCGGTGTTGATTTTTCGTTTCGACGAGATTGACAAGGCCATTGAGACGCTGCAGCAGAGCGGCTTCAAGATCTTGACGGGGGAGCAGATCTGTGCGCTCTAGAGCTGTTGCGTAAACCTATTTCTACTATCTGAGGGGAGAGTATGAAAATTTCTGGAACAAAAATGATTGTTGCGGTGGCGGCACTTTGCCTGCTGACGGCACCTGCAGCCTGGGCAAAGGAAATTAAAGTCGGTGCCGTGCTTGCGGTTACCGGTCCGGCATCGTTTCTCGGCGGTCCGGAGGCCAGGACGCTGGAGATGCTGGTTGATGAGCTGAACGCCAAGGGAGGCATCAACGGCGACAAGATCCAGATGATCATCAAGGATACCGCCGGTAGCCCGGAAAAGGCGGTCTCCTTTGCCAAACAGCTCATTGAAGAAGAAAATGTTGTCGCCATCATCGGACCGTCCACCTCCGGTGAGACGATGAGTCTGAAGAAAATTGCCGAGGATGCCAAGACACCGCTGATCTCCTGTGCAGCGGCCGAGGTTATCGTTAATCCCGTTGCCTCCTACGTCTTCAAAACTCCGCAGAATGATTCTTTTGCAGCCCAGAAGATCTTTCAGGAGATGAAGAAAATGGGTGTTGTCAAGATTGCAGTCCTCAGCAGCAATACCGGATTCGGCCAGGCCGGCAAAGAGCAGATTGCGAAGATTGCCCCGGAGTTCGGCATCCAGATCGTCGAAAACGAGGTGTATGATAAACAGGCCACGGATCTCTCAGCAGTTATTGCCAAGATCAAGGCTAACAAGGATGTGCAGGCCGTGATGAACTGGTCGATTGAACCGGCCCAGGCCATCGTTGCTAAAAATATGCGCCAGGCCGGATGGGACGTGCCGCTGTTTCAGAGCCACGGTTTCGGCAACATCAAATATGTGGAAGCGGGCGGTATCGCCTCGGAAGGGATCATTTTTCCCGCCGGCCGGTTGCTGATCGCCGATCTGTTGCCGACAGCCCATCCCCAGAAGGCATTGTTGATGAAATATATCAGTGATTATGAAGGGAAATACAAAGAAACCGCCTCTGTCTTCGGTGGGTATGGGTATGATGCGTTCACGATCCTGACGGCAGCTATCAAGACAGGCGGGGCCGATAAGGAGAAAATCCGTACCGCCATTGAAAACATCAAGACTCTTCCGGGAACAAGCGGTATGTACACCTTCTCCGCAGCGGATCATAACGGCCTCACCATTGATGCCTTCGAGATGATGACCGTCAAAGACGGCAAGTTTGTTCCGTATAAAAAATAGAGAGGGAAAGGGGTCGGGCAGACTTGACTTTCCGCCCTTTTTATCCTTGTGTTCCTTTATGATTACAGACGTAATTAATTTTTCCTGAGGATGGAGGAAATTATGAAAGGCTTCGGCACGAAATTTCTGGTAACAACAGCTGCTTTCTGTTTTCTGGTGGCTCCGAATGTTTGGGCGAAAGACATCAAGATCGGTGCCGTGCTGGCGGTTACCGGTCCGGCGTCGTTTCTTGGCGGTCCTGAGGCCAGGACCCTGGAAATGCTGGTAGAAGACCTGAATGCCAAAGGCGGCATCAATGGCGACAAGATTCAGATGATCATCAAGGATACCACCGGCAGTCCGGAAAAGGCGGTCTCCTTTGCCAAACAGCTCATTGAAGAAGATAATGTTGTTGCCATCATTGGACCTTCCACTTCCGGTGAGACGATGAGCCTGAAGAAAATTGCCGAGGATGCCAAAACGCCGCTGATCTCCTGTGCCGCAGCCGAGGTCATTGTCAATCCGGTCGCCTCCTATGTCTTCAAGGTTCCCCAGAACGACTCCTTTGCGGCTCAGAAGATCTTTCAGGAGATGAAGAATCTGGGCATTGCCAGGATCGCGGTGCTCAGCAGCAATACCGGGTTCGGTCAGGCCGGTAAAGAGCAGCTGACAAAAATCGCACCGGACTTCGGCATCCAGATTGTCGAGTCCGAGGTCTATGACAAGCAGATCACCGACCTCTCGGCGGTAATTGCGAAGATCAAGGCGAACAAGGAGGTCCAGGCCGTGGTCAATTGGTCCATTGAACCGGCCCAGGCCATAGTCGCGAAGAACATGCGTCAGGCCGGTTGGGATGTGCCGCTGTTCCAGAGCCATGGTTTTGCCAACATCAAATACGTGGAAGCTGGCGGGGTCGCCTCTGAAGGGATCATCTTTCCGGCCGGCCGTCTCCTGATCGCCAACCTGCTGCCGGACAGCCACCCTCAAAAGGCCGTACTGGTTAAATATGTCAGTGATTACGAGACAAAATACAAGGAAAACGCCTCCACCTTCGGCGGCCATGGTTACGATGCGCTGATGCTGCTCGATGCCGCAATCAAGGCCGGTGGGGCCGATCGGGAAAAAATCCGGACCGCCCTCGAAAAGATCAAGGATTTTCCGGGGACTGACGGGGTCTTTACCTTTTCGGCCACGGATCATAACGGCCTGGGTATTGACGCCTTCGAGATGATGACCGTCAAAGACGGCAAGTTCGTTCCGTATAAAAAATAGAAAAAGAACAGACTCGGACCGGGAGGTACATCCCGGTCTTTTTTTTGTCCTTGTGTCCTGGTAGCATTGATATTTATGACCGCAGAGCTTTTTATTCAGTACCTGTTTGCCGGCATAACCTATGGCAGTATGTATGCCATTGTCGCCATCGGCTTCAACATTATCTATAATACCACGGGAATCATCAATTTTGCTCAGGGCGAATTCGTGATGCTGGGCGGCATGATTTCGATAACGCTGCTGCGGTTCATGCCCCTGCCGCTGGCTATTGTGCTGGCTGTCGGTATCACCATGGCCGTGGGAGCATTGATCGAAATTGTCTTTATCCGCTGGCTGAAAGAACCGAGTGTTCTCCGGATGGTTATCATTACCATCGGTATCTCCATTCTTATCCGGGAGGCGGCCCTGCATATCTGGGGAGAAAGTGTGCGGTCTCTGCCCTATTTCGTCGGCAATGAAATTACTACCACAGGGATCCTTGGGGCAAGGATCTCCCCGCAGGTGATCTGGGTAATCGGTGTCTGCACAATGATGGTGCTGCTCCTCAGCCTCTTTTTTGGGACCACCTCCGTCGGCCGGGAGATGCGGGCCTGTGCTGCCAATCGCACAGCCGCTATCCTCTGCGGCATCAATACCAGAAACATGGTCACCTTATCCTTTGTTCTCAGTGCCGGAATCGGGGCCCTGGCTGGCTGCGTGATGTCGCCGATCACCAGTACCCAGTATGATAACGGCACTGGTCTTGCCATCAAGGGCTTCACTGTGGCCATCCTTGGCGGGCTCGGAAATTCGGGGGGTGCGGTGGCCGCAGGGCTCCTTTTAGGGATTATCGAGGCCTTTTCCGTTTCGGTGGTGCCGCTGGCCTTTCAGGAGGCCATTGCCATTGCGATTTTGCTTCTCATTCTTTTTGTGCGGCCAAATGGCCTATTCGGCTCGAAGGACCTTGCCGGGCTGAAGGAGTTTTAGGCATGAAAAGGATAATTGCCCTGTTGGTGGCGTGCCTTCTGGTCATCGCGGTGGAACTGCTCTGCAGCTGGACAGGCACCCTTTACTATTTGACCCAGATGACCATGTCGGCCTACTACTCCCTGCTCATAATCGGCCTGTGCGTGGTCATGGGATACGCGGGCCAGATATCGCTTGGGCATGCCGGTTTTTTTGCGATCGGCGGCTATCTGTCCGCAGCCCTTACGACCAGAAATCTCCTGCTGTTCCATGACAGTCTCCTAGTCAGAGGGCTCGACTTTGCGGGGCTCTTGGTGACCGGCAAAGATATCTATGGCGGAGCGCTGGTTGTGGTCACGCCATGGGCCGCCTGTCTGTTTGCGGTCCTGGTTGCTGCGACCATTGCCTTTCTAATCGGGATTCCGGTCCTGAAGCTGAAGGGCCACTATCTAGCCATGGCGACCCTGGGTTTCGGAATCATCATCTATCGGCTGGCCCTGGCCAGTTCGTACTTTGGCGGGGCCGACGGGATCTCGGCCGTCCGGCCCTTTCCGCTCTGTCCAGGGCTTTCGGTCAGCGGCGGCCCTTCCACCCGGGTCGAGAACTATTACATTGCCTGGGGACTGGTGCTTCTAGGCGTGATTTTGTTGCGCAATCTGATCAATTCCCGGATTGGCCGTGCCTTGCGGGCCATTCACGGTTCGGAGGAGGCGGCTGAATCCATGGGAGTGGATACAGCCCGTTATAAGTTGTATATTTTCGTGCTCTCGGCGGTGCTGGCAGCTATTGCCGGTGTCTTTCTGACCCATTACAACGGGGGGATCGGACCGTCCGAGGCCTCGGTGATGAAGTCGGTCCGGTATGTTGCCATCGTCGCCGTCGGCGGCATGGCCCATCTCTGGGGGGCGCTGACCATGAGCATCGTTTTGAATTTTCTGTCCTTACGGGGGGTCTTCGGCACCTATGATGATGCGATCTTCGGAACAATCCTGATTCTGATCATGCTCTTTGCGCCCGAAGGGATCTTGAGGATCAATGTCGGGCAGAAGCTACTGAGTCTTGGCGGGGTATTCAAGAAAGGGGGGCGAAAGGATTGACATGGCCCTTCTTGAAGTCGAAAATCTCCAGAAACGGTTTGGTGGCCTGCTGGCGGTTGATGATGTCTCTTTCACGGTGAAGCAAGGGCTGATCAAGGCAGTCATCGGTCCGAACGGGGCCGGCAAGACGACCTTGTTCAATCTGATATCAGGAGCGCTTCCCCCCACATCCGGCAGAATCCGCTATAACGGTGACGATCTTGGCGGAAAAAAACCACATAGCATTGCTGCCCTGGGTATTGCCCGGACCTACCAGAATGTTAAGATGTTTGCCGGGATGACCGCCCTTGAAAATGTGATGGTCGGCCGGCATGTCCGCAGCCGATCGGGTTTTCTGGCCTCGATGTTGAAGATGCCCTGGACCTGGTCCGAGGAAAAGGAGATCAGGAAAAGATCCGTAGAACTGCTCGATCTTTTGGGAGTAGCGGATGTGGCGGATAAGGAGGCCACCAGTCTTGCCTTTGGTCAGCAGCGGGCGGTCGAGTTTGCACGGGCGCTGGCCATGGAACCATCTCTGTTGCTGCTGGATGAACCGGCTGCAGGCCTGAATATCTACGAGACCGCCGAGGTCGGGCGACTGATCGTAAGAATCCGCGACTTAGGGATAACCGTTCTCCTCGTCGAACACGATATGTCGCTCGTTATGGATATATCCGATGAGATTCTGGTGCTCAGCTTTGGCCAGACCATTGCCGAAGGGATACCGGCAGCGATCCAGCAGGACCCGGAAGTGATTAAGATCTATCTCGGGGAATAAGGGGACATCGTGCTCAGAATACGCAATCTTGAAGCGGGATACGGCAAGCTGAAGGTGCTGAAGCACATCTCGATGCATGTCGATGCCGGTGAGATCGTAACCATCATCGGGGCCAATGGCGCCGGCAAGACCACGCTTCTGTCCACTATAGCAGGTCTCGTGAAGGCTGCCTCCGGTGAGATTGCCTTCAAAGGCAAAGACCTGAGAACCCTGGCTGCCTCGTCTATCCCGGCCTTGGGATGCGTGATGGTGCCGGAGGGCAGGCAGGTCTTTGCGTCGATGTCGGTGGAGGAGAACCTGCTGTTGGGTGGTCATGTCGTCAGAAACCAAGGCAAGCAGGTACTGGAAGAGCTTCTGGGGCACCAGTATGACCTGTTTCCAATCCTGAGGGAGCGGAAAGGGCAATTGGCGGGAACGCTGTCCGGAGGAGAACAGCAGATGCTGGCCATGGCCCGGGCCTTGATGGCCAGACCGTCGCTGGTGATGATGGATGAGCCGTCGACAGGTCTTGCCCCACTCATCGTCAAGGGGATATTCGAGGTCATTGTCCGCCTGCGTGACGAGGGGAATACCGTGCTTCTGGTTGAGCAGAACGCCAAGGCGGCGCTTGCCATCGCCGATCGCGGCTATGTCCTCGAGACAGGAAAGGTCATCGTCCAGGGTCCGGCCCAGGACCTGCTCGGCAATCGGGATGTGCAACGGGCTTATCTGGGACGGGAAAAAATAGAGGTGTAAGAGAAAATTATGTATTGGGAACAGGAAAAAGAGTGTCTGCCCAGAGAAGATCTGGAACAGCTGCAATTAGAGAGGCTGCAGTCCACCCTCTACAGGGTCGGGACCCATGTGCCTTTTTACCGGAAGAAATTCAATGAACTCAAGGTTGATTTCGATTCCTTCAACTCCTTGGATGATCTGCGGAGACTGCCGTTTACGATGAAGCAGGACCTGCGCGACAACTACCCGTACGGGCTTTTTGCAGTGCCGCTTAGGGAAATAGTCCGGGTCCATTCCTCCTCCGGCACGACCGGGATGGCTACGGTGGTCGGGTATACCAAAAACGACATTAAAAACTGGTCGAACCTGGTGGCTCGCATCCTCTGCGCCGCCGGGCTCACTGCCGATGACGTGGTCCAGATCGCCTTCGGCTACGGTCTCTTTACCGGTGGTTTCGGTCTGCATTACGGGGCTGAGCGACTCGGGGCGTCGGTTATCCCGATATCGTCAGGCAATACCAAACGCCAGATCCAGATCATGCAGGATTTCAAGACCACCGCGCTTGTCTGCACGCCGTCCTATGCCCTGAAGATGGCCGATGTGATGATGGAGATGGATATCAACCCGCACGGCCTGTCCCTGCGCTACGGCCTCTTCGGCGCCGAGCCCTGGTCGGAGGCGATGCGCAGCGAGATCAACGAGCGCCTCGGGATCAGGTCCTCCGATAACTACGGGCTCTCCGAGGTCATGGGGCCGGGTGTGGCCGGAGAATGCCGCGAGTGTAATGGCCTGCATATCAACGAAGATCATTTCCTGATCGAGGTCCTTGATCCGAAGACCCTTGAACCGGTTGCCCCCGGTGAAATAGGCGAACTGGTCATCACCACGCTCACGAAGGAGGCCTTTCCGGTTATCCGTTACCGGACCCGAGATCTGACCCGGATCCTGCCGGGGACCTGTCCGTGCGGCCGGACTTTTGCCCGGATGAGCCGGATCATGGGACGCACCGACGATATGCTGATCATCAAGGGGGTCAATGTCTTCCCGATCCAGATCGAATCGGTCCTCTTCGATATTGAAGGAACCGAACCCCATTACCGGATCATCGTCGAGCGCGAAAACAATGAAGACAAGATCACGGTGATGGTAGAGGTGGTCGAGTCGATCTTCTTCGACGAGATGAAAAAACAGCGGGCGCTGGTCGATACGGTCAAGCGCCGCCTGGCCGCAGAACTCGGCATTCATGTCGAAGTGAAGCTGGTGGAAGAAAAGACCCTGGAGCGCTTCGACGGTAAGGGCAGCAGGGTCATCGATAAACGACAGCTGTAGGTTATAACTCTCAACAATCAACGGGACTTCTTCTTATGCGTAGCGATAATCGTACCTCCGACAGTCTCCGTCCCGTCTCTGTCGAACGGGATTTTCAGCCCCAGACGGATGCCTCGATCCTGATCCGGATGGGCAATACCCATGTGATCTGTGCGGTCTCCATTGAAGAGAGTGTGCCGCCGTTTTTAAAAGACAGCGGTCAAGGTTGGATCACTGCCGAATATGGCATGCTGCCCTGCGCCACCTCGTCCAGAAGCCGCCGGGAATCGGTTGCCGGCAGGTCCGGCAGGACCTATGAGATTCAGCGTCTGATTGGTCGCAGCCTCAGGATGATGGTAGACCTGAAGACAATCGGCGAGCGGACTCTGCGGGTTGACTGCGATGTATTAAATGCCGATGGCGGAACCAGGACCGCCTCGATTACCGGGGCGGCCCTGGCCGTGCGCAATGCCCTCGGCAGCCTGGTTATTGGTGGAAAACTAGCAAAGATGCCAGAAATACTGCCGGTAGCAGCAGTCTCGGCAGGGATTGTGGGCGGAGTGCCTATGCTGGACCTTGACTATGCCGAGGATTCGCGGGCTGGAGTGGATGCGAATTTCGTAATGGCAGGGGATGGCCGCTGGATTGAGATCCAGTCCACAGCCGAAGATGGACCGTTCTCCAACGAGGTCTTTCTGGCCCTCTCCGAGCTTGCCCGCAAGGGGGTTCAAGAGCTGTTCGATCTCTGGTAGTAATGAATGAACACGAGGGAAGGGAGTTGGGATGCGTCGGAAGCAATGTGAGATTACCGATCCGGAAAAGATCCGGGATATTCTGATACGATGTACGGTGGGTAGGCTGGCCACCACTGGCCGTGACGGCTACCCCTATATCACCCCGGTCAACTATGTCTTCTCCTATGAATCCATCTACTTCCATTGTGCTCATCAGGGAGAGAAAATCGACAATATTCTGAAGGACAACAGAGTCTGTTTCGAGGTCGATATTCCGCTTTCCTATCTCGATCTGGCCTTTGACCCGACCCGGCCGCCCTGTCAGGTCCATCAATTCTACCACTGCGTGATTATTCGCGGTCGAGCTTTTTTCGTCGAGGACCCGGTCGAAAAGGTGACGGCCCTCAACGCGCTGATGGCCTCGCATGAACGACTGCCGGATTTTTCGGCAATCACGAGCGATTCCCCTGCCGTCTCACTCTGCACAGTGGTGGCGGTCCGCATCGATACCATCAGCTGCAAGAGCGACCTGGCCCAGAAAAAGAGCGATGAAGAGCGGCGGCACATCGGCGACTACCTGCTTAAGAGAGACCTTATAGGTGATTCTGAGGCTGCCCGTCTGATGTCGGAAAAGAGAGAAAGGTAATGCTCGATTTTAATGCGATTGAATGAAGGAAGTAAATTCCGGGATGTTCAGTCCGTTCCTCTCTCCTCTTCATTCCTTTCGAGAAGACACTTACTTTTGCCCGCATCGCGATCTTTCGCGATGCGGGCGGTATCATTTATTGTTTGCACTTTGGATCGGTGGGATGCTGCTGGCAAAACTGACGTAGCGCTTCTTTTTGCTGCTGTTGTTGTTGCAACTGTTGCTGTTGCTGTTGCTGCTGCAGGAGTTTCTGTTGCTGCTGTTGTTGTTGCAACTGCTGCTGTTGCTGTTGCTGCTGCAGGAGTTTTTGTTGTTGCTGTTCCTGCAGAACTTTCTGCTGCTGCTGTTGTTGCAACTGTTGCTGCTGCAGTACCTTTTGTTGTTGCTGTTCCTGCAGAACTTTCTGCTGCTGTTGTTGTTGCAACTGTTGCTGCTGCAGTACCTTTTGTTGTTGCTGTTCCTGCAGAACTTTCTGCTGCTGCTGTTGTTGCAACTGTTGCTGCTGCAGTACCTTTTGTTGTTGCTGTTCCTGCAGAACTTTCTGCTGCTGCTGTTGTTGCAATTGTTGCTGCTGCAGTACCTTTTGTTGTTGCTGTTCTTGCAGAACTTTCTGCTGTTGTTGTTGCAACTGTTGCTGCTGAAGCACTTTTTGCTGCTGCTGTTCCTGTAACTGTTGTTGCGAATTTACACCGGGAGAGGTTGTCACAGGCGGTTTATTGGGACCTGTCAGTCCGGATTGCGGGGTAGTTCCAGGCTGCAGTGTAGTTGTACCCGAAGTAGTGGTTGCGGGTGGCTTATTAGGGCCTGTCACTCCAGGTTGCTGTGTCTGAAGCGTATGCGGCGTCTGCGGACCTGTCAGTCCGGATTGCGGAGTAGTGCCAGGTTGCAGCGTATTTGAGCCAGGAGTGGTTGTTACAGGCGGTTTATTGGGACCCGTTACTCCAGGTTGTTGCGTCTGGAGCGTATGGGGTGTTCGCGGACCTGTCAGACCGGATTGCGGAGTAGTGCCAGGTTGCAGCGTATTTGCTCCAGGAGTGGTTGTTACAGGCGGTTTATTGGGACCCGTTACTCTAGGTTGTTGCGTCTGGAGCGTATGCGGCGTCCGCGGACCTGTCAGTCCGGATTGCGGAGTAGTGCCAGGTTGCAGCGTATTTGAGCCAGGACTGGTTGTTACAGGCGGTTTATTGGGACCCGTTACTCCAGGTTGTTGCGTCTGGA
>CAIUQR010000148.1 GCA_903901335.1 uncultured delta proteobacterium
AATGCTTCATCACATCACTTAACATTTTTCACCCCTTTTCGTTGTTGCCGGAAATAGCATCTGACTTCATCTATTATTTCTTTCTTTAGAAGTGTACTGGCTAATATTGTATCTATCTGTTGCCTATCTTCTTCAGGCAGCTTGGTGAGAGGAATTCCGAGATAATTGGCTATAGCTATTTTTGCCTCCAGGACGCCGGGATAAGTGAATTCTTGAAAAGGATCAGGGTCCTTAAATTCAATAACAGCTGTTCCCTCGGAAAGGCACCTCATCAATGCAGCCGTTGTTCTATTGTCATCGGTTAGGGCTTTTTTAGGGAGCGCAATTTCTTCGGCCAGCTTTTCAATGGAATCCGCTCTCTTTTCAGCTTTGGTTTTACGAAAAGAACGAAATTTATGAAGAGGAATTGGCCCCTCATCGGGATAAAATGGGCCTAACTTTTTTTCTTCATGCTCTATGAATAGTTCTGCGTCAAAGAGTCCCCACCATATAATCACCTCATGCCCGGCAAGAGTCGAGTCGACACGATACGTCCCGCCATTCACCTTAATGGTAGCATCACCAGCCACCTTCCTGCGCTCCGGCTCCCTCGCAAAAGTAGCAAATCTATCCCAAGAGCATATTTTTCGGAGTCCGGCGGTCGGCAGGTTGTTGATCCAGTCTTCAATTCGAGAATGCTTTTCTGATCGATGCCCCTTTTCGTTATAACGGAGGACATAATTCAAAAGCCAGGTGTTTGCCTCTTCTTCATTTCTTGGTGTATGAAAATGGTAGAGAGTTTCATGGATTTCCTTAATCGTCCGAAAAGGTCGTTCGACTTTTCCTTTTGCCCGGGCTGTAGTTCGGCGACCATCTTTGCCCTTTGGCATGTGTGTCCGCAACTCAATGCCGAGATATTCTAAAACTCTATGAAATACACGGCTTTTGGCAATGGGGCCGTTATCCGTGTAGATCATCAGAGGAATACCCTGAAAAGGAAAACCCTCAATCTCCTTTGTTGCCATAGCCCTGTAAAGAAAACGGAGAGCAGCCTCTACATCCTCACCAAAAACAACATGATATTCCTGGTAAGCGACACCACTGCGGTCATCGACCAGGCTGTAAAGCATGAGGGTGGGACGTCCTTTCCTGGTCTCAACCCATGCAGGCCACTCTGGCAACTGTTTCAAATCAGATGGACTTAAATCAAAATGCCAGCAATCGTTTGAGTGTTTTGCTTGAAATCGTACAGAAGCAGGTTCAACATCCAAGGAAAGAAAATCATACCCCCATCGTTTTAAATACCGATTGACCGTTGTCCTTTTAAGTATTCCTTTTGGAGGCTTTTTAAGACCTTGAGCGGTTTCAACGCCAAAATTTTCGAGAAGACGGAGAGCTTCCGTAGTAGGTAGATGATGCCCCTTTTTATTGCGGGTCTTCAGTTTCATGGCAGCGATGATCTGGCAATACATCTCCATCTCTGCACTTGGAAGAACTCTGGTAATCCCTGCATCGGAGCGGCGAAGAGATTTTGGAGTCCATTTTTCCCTTAAACTACGGTATACGTTACTCACAGAAACAGCATAAAGATCGGCGAAGGCCCGGATCATCTTCATCCGTTCAGTATTTCTTGGCGGCAGAAGATCTAAACGCTTTTGCAGATCCAATAATCTTTCTTCCGGGATTTTTTTACCCATAGTTTCCGTACCAAAAACCAAGGTTTTTGAAACATACATTCTTTTGTGCTCACCCCAGGCAAAAAAACATATTATGATGTTTCAAAACACTGTTCTAAAACATTTGTTCTGTTATTCTCAAGTAAAATCGTTTTTGGAATAAAAAAAATGCTTATTGGATATGCTCGTGTCTCAACAATGGATCAGAACCCGCAGATGCAAACCGATGCTTTGGAAAAGGCAGGGTGTGGACGAATATTTATCGAAAAAATATCAGGTTCTCACAAGGAACGGGCCGAACTGAAAGCGGCGTTAGATTATATGAGGGAGGGAGACACGCTTGTTGTCTGGAAACTGTCAAGGCTGGCGCGTTCCATCAGGCAAATCATTGCCACTGCCTATGACCTTGAGAAACGTAAAATTAAGCTGAAGGTCCTTACCCAGAATATCGATACAGGAACTTCTGAGGGACGCTTGTTTTTCCACGTAACCGCCGCATTCGATGAATTTCAGAGAGAATTGATTGTTGAAAATACCCGTGCCGGTCTTGCAGCTGCTCACAAACGAGGGCGTAGAGGTGGTCGGCCACCAAGCATGACTATGGATAAAATTCGTACGGCTGAGTCTATGCTTAAAGATTCCGAAAACTACCCGTTCATATCAGACATTATCAAACAGCTTGAGATTGGACGAACGACGTTCTACCGTCATTTCCCTCCAGAACGGATCAGTGAGCTAAGGCAACTAAAATGAATTTTTTGATGGATGGTTATCAGGAAGTCTTAACTTCTTAAATTCAGCCAAAACTCGTGCTTGCCAGTGAACATCTATAGCCCGCAAGTATGTTATTGCGTTTTTTATAATATTGAGGAAATGTCTTTTACTAACTAACGTATTGATTTATACTAGTGTCAAAGAAACTCATTTTTCAAGCCCCCTGCTCTGCAGGCAAGTTACGATATTCCTACGATCCAGACAATGCTAGGCCATGCCGATGTGCGAACGACGATGATTTACACCAACTGCGGATCGAGCAAAACAGTGAAAGAAGCAAAATGCCGCTTGATTTTTGAACTGTTGGAATTGTATGGAAACATTGGCAAATCAGGCGTTTTATTTGCTAATGTAGATAACACTGCAATTATACTTATTAGCTGGACGAATTCGTCCAGCTAATACCTACCGGAACTCTCCCGAACGGAGCTAAACATATGTTACAAGCACCGATTCACAGTGACTTGAAAGCGGATGTTCTTGATAAGTCCCCTGTTATTATCGCCGTTCACGATACAGAACACCATATTGTGTGGGCGAACAGGGCATACTTTATAGCGACAGGACGATCTCTTCAGGAGGTCGAAGGGAAAAAGTGTTACTCGGTTTGGCGGCTTGATAAGCCTTGCCGCGGCTGCCCGGTGACGCTTGCTATTGAGGCCGGAGAGCCACACGAAGCAGAGTTAACGCCGCAGAATCAGGATCACTGGCCCATCTCGCAAGGTTCGTGGCTGTCAAAGAGCACGCCGCTTAAAGACGCGGAAGGCCGCATCATCGGTGCCGTGGAAGTCGTTTACGATATCACCGAGCGCAAACGGTTGGAGGAGGTGCTTGCACAAGTTAATGGCGAACTGGTGGAGCGCATTGAGGAGCGCACCGGCGAGCTGATCGAGAGCCGGGAGATGTTGGATCATGCCTTTGCCCTTTCGCCCATCGGCCAGGCTCTGGTCGCCCCCGACGGGAGATTCTTGAAGGCAAATGCCACGCTTTGCCGGATCCTCGGCTATTCCGAGAGGGAACTACTGACGAAGACCTTTCAGGATCTCAGCCACCCGGACGATCTCGACGCCGACCTCGCCAACGTTCAGCAGGTGCTGGCCGGCGAGATCGAGACCTACGAGATGGAGAAACGTTACCTGCACGGGGAGGGGCACCTTGTCTGGGCGCAACTGAATGTGTCATTGGTTCGCGACGGTGCCAGACAGCCGAATTTTTTTATCGCCCAGATTCAAGACATCACCAGGCGCAAGCAGGCCGAACAGGCCCTGAAGGAGACTGTTGAGCGCTTTGACCTGTTGACCAGCCAGTTGAGCGACGTGGTCTGGTCCGCTACGGTGGACGGATCGCGCCTGCTTTATCTCAACCATGCCATTGAAAAGGTGTTTGGGATATCCGAAGAGGCATTTCGTTCCAATCCCGGCCTGTGGCTGGAGATGGTCCATCCCGATGACCGGGCAATTGCCGAAGCGAGCCACCAGGAACTGTTTGCAACTGGACAAGGGCAGGCTGAGTATCGCATCGTAAGACCGGACGGTGAAGCCCGCTGGATCCTCGACCGCAAGGCGATAGTCAACAACGCAGAAGGTCAACCCTTGCAAATAGGAGGTGTTGCCAGGGACATCACGGACACCACAAATATGGACCGCGAGAAAGAAACGCTCCAGGCGCAACTTTTTCAGGCGCAGAAGATGGAGGCCGTCGGCCGTTTGGCCGGCGGTGTGGCCCATGATTATAACAACATGCTGAGCGTGATCCTGGGTTATACGGAGATGGCCCTTAACAAGCTGGATCGGGAAAATTCTATATACGAGGATCTCGAAGAAGTCCTCGCAGCGGCACGGCGATCGGCGGAGATTACCAGGCAACTGCTGGCATTTGCCCGCAAGCAGACCATTTCCCCCAAAGTGCTTGATTTAAATGATGCCGTGGAAAGCATGCTCAATATGCTCAGACGTCTTATCGGCGAGGACATCAATCTTGCCTGGAGCCCCAGTGAAGGGCTGTGGCCGGTGAAAATCGACCCCACGCAGGTCGACCAGATCCTGGCCAATCTGTGCGTCAATGCCCGGGATGCCATTGTCGATGTCGGCAAGATTACCATTGAAACAAAGAATGTCGTGTTCGACGAGGCCTACTGCGCCAACCATCGTGGGTTCACCCCGGGGGAGTACATACAGCTTGCGATCAGTGATGACGGCTGCGGCATCGACAGGGAGATTCTTGACCATATCTTCGAACCGTTTTTTACCACCAAAGAATTAGGAAAGGGCACCGGCCTGGGACTTGCAACGGTGTACGGTATCGTTAAACAGAACGGCGGGTTCATCAACGTCTACAGCGAACCGGGCCAGGGGACGAGCCTACATGTCTACTTCAGTCGGCACATCGGTGAAGCGACTGAAATCCTGAAAGAGAGTGCCGTAGATATTCCCTATGGCCATGGGGAGACCGTTCTGGTAGTTGAGGACGAGGTTCCGGTACTGAAATTCACCTGTAAACTTCTTGAAGAGTTGGGCTATGTCGTGCTGACCGCAGGGTCGCCGGACATGGCCCTAAGTGGCCGAAGAGCATGTCGGCACGATAAACCTGCTCCTGACCGATGTGGTGATGCCCGGAATGAACGGCAAGGATCTGTCCGAACGGCTCCAGTCGCTTTGCCCGAGCCTCAGGTGCCTGTACATGTCCGGCTATACGGCCAACGCCATTGCCCATCAGGGCATTCTGGACGAAGGCAAGCACTTTATCCATAAGCCGTTTTCCAGGCAGGCCCTAGCTGCCAAGATTGCGGCGGCGCTGGAAGATAGTGCATGATCAGGATTTCTGGTTAGCGGAAGGTAGAAGGGCTTCAACTGCTTACATTAGAACAACAATATACCGGGTTACCGATAATTTCTGAATTTGTTTTGATGAAAAAAAAGGAAGTAAAAAGGCGAAGTTTACCATGATAATATCTACTGTTGAATTCCAGCGGTTGGCTATAACCAAGTGGTTGAAAAAGGACTACGGGAACTTTCCCGATTCTTAACATGACAAGACCGATTGTTTTTTTTATTGATGACGAGCCCGACATCCTTCAAGCTATCCTGTGGGATTGTCGGGCGAAGACATACTGTTGGAGGCACGAATTATAGCTGTGGCCGATGTCGTGGAAGCTATGTCTTCCCACCGCCCATACCGGCCGGCACCTGGCATTGATTTGGCACTTGAGGAAATTTCAATGAACAGGGATATCCTTTATGATGCCAACGTCGTAAAGTCATGTCTGAAACTTTTTGCAGAAAATAAAATTACCCTTAAGGGGTGGATGGGATAACAGGAACTCGAGGACGAAATTCATTCGAGGTTGGTATGAAGGCAGCGTTAATGTTCAACCAAAGGTTATTCGTTCTTTTCTAAGCGGAAAGTTGTCTCATGGACAAGGCCAGGAAATTCAAGAGGAAATGCTGGCTGCCGGCATTCCTCTGTAACAAAAGGAAAATCGACAACACCTTATTCCCAATTAATGTGGGTCCGGTGTCATCATTGCGGGCCCAGTATCACTTAATGTGGGTCCATTATCGTTTAATGTGGGTCGAGCCCGTTTCTTATTCTCATTTATTGTGGGCCCAGAAGTAACTTGATTGCGGGTCCGGACGTTTGTCATTGCGGGCCGCTACAGATAGGCGTGGCGTTATCCACCAACCCATGGGGACAACGATAGGTTACAGCAGGGTTGGCCTCGTAGATATGACTCAGAATGTATTTATCGCTTTGAATACAGGACTGTTCGCTGTCTTTGTTTTTTCTGTGGAAATGCGTGCAAATGTCCTGCCAGGCAGTGGCAGTTAGGATATTTCCATCGTTATCTATAATTGAAGAAGGAGAGGAATAAATTTCATTCAACCTGTCTTGTAAGTTTTGGAAATGTCCGACATCAATGATATCTTGCAGTTTATATTTCATGATATGATCCAGAGGGGTAAATAGCTCAGTCCAAAATGTTGACCAAGAATTAATCCAACATCAATCGTCTCATTTCTATTTGTAACCAACAAAAATTAAACGTTAAATCATAGACTAAGTCAAAATGAAATTTTTTCTTCATAATTATCAACCGAAATTTTACCCAGTAAGAAGATATTTGTCCTGGTAATGTCAAACGAATGAACGACTTCATCTGTTGAGCTTCCTGATAAGACACTTTCAATTTGGGAATTGTCAGGAAAACAGTACCTTCAATGTGGCAATATTAACCGCACAACTTGAGTTGGAGTCAGTTTCTGCCAAACCTTTTAAAGACTATTAAACAACCTTTAAAAGGAGGTACACCATGATTGGGTTTCACATAGCGTCACCGAAAATCAATAACCTATTATTTTATCAAATATTTATGGTATGTTGTCTTTTGTGCTGCCTTGCAGTCAAAGAATTTTATAATACAGGTACCGATCATACTTTCAGGCCACATAATGCGGCTATGCGGTCTGAAAGGAATCCTGGGTCAAACTTTGCCACAAAATCGTTGGCGCCGGCCTGCTTGGCCTTAATCTGGTTTGTAGGATTGCTCATTGAACTATGCAGCATGATCTTAATGTCATGAAAAGTGGGGTTTTCCCTTATTGTTCGAACCAGGGTGAAGCCGTCCATGCCGGGCATTTCGATGTCGGAGATGATCATATCGATTGAAAGTGAGCTTTCCTGCTGGGCCTTATTAAGGAAGTCGAGTGCCTGAGCTGCAGATTGCATCGATGTATGTTGGCATCCAAGCTTATCAAGGAGTGATTGAAGCAAGAGCAAAGCCGTACGCGAATCATCCACCAGCAGGATATGGAGTGAGGACCAGTCCAGGTTGTCGCCGCTGAAGGATGATGTCTCTGTGCCCTGATTCAATCCGACCACTTCGGCCAGTATCGTTTCTATGTCCAGCAGCATGACGGCCTCATTCTCATCACTGTAGGCAATCGCTACCAGAGCTTTTGCACTAATACCCTTTGGTTTGTGGATGTCGCTCCAGCTTCTGATCATCAAAGTTTCGGGAGTCTGAATGATAAACGCTGTTTGTTGCCGGTTGTATTCGCAGATGATGAGATATGCCAGTTCGTCATTGAAATTCTTGTCTGAAAGGCCTACTGCCTGGGAGAGATCTACTGCTGAAATTGCCTTTCCCCGGAAGTCGATAACTCCTTTCATTGCCGGGTGAGAGCGGGGTATATGATCGATTTTTGGGGGACATTCGATAATCTCGATAATTTTAAACACATTTATACCGTAGAGTTGGTTGTCAGTCAGGCGGAAAATGAGCATCTCCATCTGATTTGACATCGAAAGGCTTGTTCTTTGGACAGCTTCATCGATGGCGGATGACATTACAATCTCCTTTTTTCAATGCGGTTTACTCAGGATCTTCAGTATCTGAATTGCTTATTTTTGCAAGAAGATCCAGCGCCATAGCATATTCTGATGCTTGCCAGGGAATTTCTCCATGGTTGTCGGATAAAATAAACCCGCCGCCAGTACCGGCTTGGGAGATTGCTTTCTTGACTTCTTCTTCGGCTTGCTCCAGTGTCCAGCGACGCATCTCAATCCCATTCAGATTTCATGAGCAGAAGAGTTCCATAACGATTCAGATTATACGCAAGTTGCACAGACCTCTCTTGGTCCCAGCCCGTATGATGCTGATATCCTGCCATGGACAATGCAGAAATGATGCCACATTACATTTTAGTCGTCGCCCCAATGACCAATCATCCAAACAGCAGGACACAATAGGGGGTATACTTTTGTAATTGCAGTATATCTATTTGAATAGTAAAAATTTTGATCACTGGGCCAATTACGTTCAAGTGCAAATGGGAAATTGAATATGCCCCAAAAGGAAAGAAGGAGAAAGATTACATGGGTTAATATGGCCGCCTGGATCACAATGAGGGGGTATATTTACCTCCTTCCCCAAAATTAATGAAATCCTTGCTCTATTTCTTGAAGAGCAACCCTGTTATGCAACATCAATCCATGTATCCGACAGGCAGAGGCGGTAAAATTACCTCCTCTTCTTTTGGCAATTGTGATCAGATGGATTCTGAAGGTCTCTTCAGCTACATCAAGAAAATATTTGGTTGAAGTAAAACCCGGCAATAGACCCGGAAAATTCCGGTGAATGATTAATCAACCATAAGTAGTTTATTTCACTTATTAATTACACTTTCACTCATCAAATATCTTTCGAATCAAACCGGCTATCTCTTTCCTGGCCAGAGGTTTCATGGCGAAGCCTTTGATTCCATAGGACTTGGCCTTCTCTTCAGAAACCTGACTGCTGTATCCCGTGCAGAGGATGATCGGCAGATCCGGCCGGATCTGCAGCATTCTCCGTGCCAGATCAAATCCTGTCATCCCAGGCATGGTCTGGTCGGTGATCACCAGATCAAAGGCCTCAGGTTGGTCTTTGAAGACAGCA
>CAIUQR010000149.1 GCA_903901335.1 uncultured delta proteobacterium
AAGCCAAAGCGATCTGACGAAGAAAACCCGCTCTTTTATGAAGACCCTGCAGAGAAGACCATATCATGTGAAAAGTTACTTCAGGCATCCGCTCATCAGATATGCTGCTTAATTTATATGTTTAGTCACCGGATCAATAACCATATCAGGAGTTATGGCGGAATATCAGTCATTTCAAATTAAATTAGAAAGGGAAGAGTTTTTATTTGGAGTTGTGTCAGAATTTGGCAACAAGCTGCATGAAAACAAAGAAGAACAATATGTGCTTTTTATTGTAAAAGAATTGATGTCATACACCAGGTGATACTAACAACTACGTTGAGTGCGACGGCAAAAAACCAGCGCGTGTTTATACAGAACATTGGCAAATGGTGAGAGAGCCGATCATATAATTCCGGGGTCTTAAATGTCATTTACTTCATTTATAAAAAAACAAGTTATCAGGGATGACCCGGTCGGAGATTTTGCAAGAGACTTTGTCTATATTCATTCAGTGTTTCTACAAAATCAAGTGATACGCGAATGGTTTAAAGTGGATCAAAAGGAAATCGAAAAAGCAATCTATGTATACGTCTGACCGATGATTCTTGTGTGGTTAAGTCATATAAGGATTTTGAAGACGAATAATTTCATAATATTGTCAGCCACAAAACGAAGTCGCCAACAAGGCGCTTGACCTGACAGATAAAAACGTCTGGCAAAAATGAGGACAGGAATTTTTAAGTTAACAAGAAGTCTATCTCCATCAGGAAACGTGTTCCCGCTTGTTGTTCCGGTGACTATCTGGTATAGAAACGGCTTCAAGTTCTTTTCCGGAAGAACCGTATTTTAAGAGAGACTTTTTTGACTTTTACCGCATCTCATGATAGGGATTTTTGATTCAGGTATTGGCGGCATGACGGTGGCAAGAGCGGTGGAGCAGCTTCTGCCAGGCTATCCGCTTATCTACTTCGGTGATATCGCCCGCACCCCATATGGCACAAAAAGCCCTGAAACTATTATAGATTATTCGCTACGCAACACCGATTTCCTTCTCAAGAAAGGGGCTAGCCTGATCATCATCGCCTGCAATACCGCCTCAAGTGTTGCAACCGACCGGCTGCGCCAGGAATTTCAGGTGCCGATCATCGAGGTTGTGACTCCGGCAGCCGAAAAAGCGATCACCCGGACAAAAACTGGCCGGATCGGGATTATCGGCACCAGGGCAACCGTAAAAAGCGATATCTACAACCGGATCATCACCGGTCGGCATCCGGAGTTCAAGGTCTTTTCCCAGGCCTGCCCTCTTCTGGTCCCCCTGGTTGAAGAGGGGTGGATCAACAAACGGGAGACCAAGATGATTATCCGCAGGTATCTCCATCCCCTGCAGACCAATCAGATCGACACCCTGGTCCTCGGCTGCACCCACTACCCGCTGTTGAAGGAGTTAATCCAGGCCCGGATAGGCAGACATGTCCATCTTATCGACTCTTCCGTGGAGGCTGCCCGGTATCTGCAGAAGCTGCTTCAGGAGCAACCCGATCTCGTACAAAAAAGCGATGAGCAATCAGTCGAACATACCTATTATGTCTCCGATCTGACCGACTCCGCCCAACACGTTGCGGCAGAAATTTTTGGCCGCCCCATGGAGTTACACCACGTATGATTTGTTATCATTCTACCCCTAAGACATCTGCTCGCATTATTTTGTCTGCCTTTATTATCGTGCTCCTGGCCGGATTTTCCGGCATCGCCTTTGGCGGCGAGGAAAGCCCCGCCGCTATCGGCGCACGGCTGCAGGCCAGATATAACCGGATCAAGAGTCTCACCTTTGACTTCACCCAGCAGACCAGCGGACAGCTCACCGGCCGGGGCGGCAGCGGCAGCGGTCAGGCCTATTTTCTAAAAACCGGCAAAAATTCAAAAATGCTATGGAATTATAGCTCGCCCGACAAGCAGGTCATCCTCAGCGACGGCACCACTCTGTCAATGTATTTTGCTAAACAGAAACAGATGATCATCACCCCCGCCGATTCTCTGCAGCAGGACATTACCTATTCGTTTTTTTCCGGGGCCGGAGACCTGGAACACGATTTTCAGATCCTGCCGCCCGACCCCGAGGTCGGAATGACGGACACCGACAGAAAATCCTTCAAGATCATCAAACTCGTCCCGAATACGCCACGATCACAGGTTAACAACATTCATGTCTGGGTCACCTCAGAATCGGTGATTCAACGCATGGAGATCCGCGACTCTTTTGATACGGTCACCATCCTGAATTTCAGCAATATTAAAGTGGACAGTCTCGCGGCCGAAAATTCGCAGACCGTAAACTCTCTGTTCTTGTTCACCCCGCCGGAAGGAACGGAAATCATTCATCAGTGATAGCCATTTTTTAAAGAATCAGCTCTCAGCTGGTCAGTTAGGAACCAACCAAGGAAAGACCATGGAAAAAAATACCGAGAGTTTTGCAGATCTCTTCAATGATGACACAAAAAAGACTGTCCGCCGCCTGAATCGCGGACAGCGAATAACCGCCACCATCGTCGGCATTAGCGGTGAATCGATCTTCCTGGATACGGGTGCTAAGAGTGAGGGGATTTTAAATTCCTCTGAGCTCAAAGACAGCGAAGGTAATCTGACGGTATCAGTCGGAGATTCCGTCGAGGTGTACTTTATTCAGGCCAAGTCCTCCGAGCAGATCTTCACCACCAGGATCGGGGCAGGTTCCGGCAGCGCCCACCTCGAAGAGGCCTGGCGCAGCGGCATTCCGGTGGATGGCCTGGTCAAGGCAGAGATAAAAGGCGGCTTCGAGATCACCCTCGGCGGCAATGTCCGGGCCTTTTGCCCCTATTCCCAGATGGGGCTGCGACGGGTCGAGGATGCCGGCGGTGAATATCTGGATACCCATATGCCGTTCAAGGTAACCCGCTACGAGGAAAAGGGCAGGAATATCGTGGTCTCAGCCAGGGCCATTCTCGAAGAAGAGCGGGAAAGGCAGAAGGAGGCCCTACAGAAGAGCCTGGTCGAAGGGATGACAGTGAGTGGGACGGTGACCTCCATCCGCGACTTCGGCGCCTTTGTCGATATCGGCGGCATCGAGGGACTGATACCGATCTCTGAGATCGGCTGGAGCCGCGTTGACGACATCAAAGAGCACTTCACGGTAGGGCAGGAGGTGCATGTGGTCATCAAAAGCCTGGACTGGGAAAAGGACCGTATCTCGCTCAGCCTGAAGGATACCCTGGAGGATCCATGGGAGAGGGTCAGGAAAGATTTTCCGGTCGGTTCAACCCTTCCCGGCAAGGTTGTCCGCCTGGCCCAGTTCGGCGCCTTCGTCACCCTTGCCCCTGGTATCGACGGTCTGATCCATATCTCGAAACTCGGCGGCGGCAGACGTATCAACCATCCGCGCGAGGTTATGGAGGCAGGTCAGGACATCGAAGTGATCATTGAGAGCATCGATAACGACAAACGGAAGATCAGCCTCATCCCTGCCGATTATGAGGCTCCGGAAGAAAAGGAAGAGATCGAGCGAAAGGAGTTTAAAGAATTTCAGGCTGACCGGAAGGAATCAAAAAAGCCAAAAGAAATAGGAACCTTAGGAGAACTCCTGAAGGCCAAGCTTGCCGAAAAGGGAAAATAGGCTCAAGGTATTGCTGTCCGGCGGGCAGAGTTCCTGCCGGACCAACATTCTTTACTCTTTTTCACTGGTCGTCTGGCGCAGTATCTCAAACATGATAATCCCGGCGGCAACCGAGCTGTTCAGAGAATCGAGCGCACCGACCATCGGGATCGAGATAAGAACATCACATTGCTTTCGAACCAGCGGCCGGATCCCCTGTCCTTCACCTCCAACGACAATACAGGCAGGCAGAGCGAAATCGGTTATGAAGATCGACTGCGCCGTTGCATCCTTCACTGCCCCGAAGATCCAGGCACCGGCCTCTTTGAGCTGTTTCAGGGATTCAGCCAGATTCGTGACCTGGCTGATATCGATATGTGAGATGGCACCGGCCGAGGCCTTTGCCGCAGTCCCGCCGAGCGGGGCCGAGCGCTCGCGGGTCATAACCACTCCGCTGCATCCGGAGGCGTGGGCGGTGCGGATGATCGCCCCCAGATTATGGGGATCCTGCAGGGAATCACAGACGATGAGACGCGGGTATTCTCCTTTTTTGACGCGGGCTGCAAACCTCTCCAACAGATCCGCAAACGGCAGCAGGGAGGTCTGACAGGTCCGGGCCACAATTCCCTGATGCCGCACCTGGGCACTCTCCGGCCCTGTCAGGCGCAGGGCCGTAACAAAGGTGAGTTTCACCCCCTTGGTCCGGGCAAGCTCGATGATCTTCTCCCATTTTCCGCCTTTTTTTTCCTTTTGCAGGATAATCTCAGTGATCCGCCCGGCCTCCTGCTCAAGGGCCTCGGTCACGGGATGGATCCCCCAGAGGAGATCGTCGCTCAACCGGATCCTGCGTTCCGTTCCCTGCGGGTTTTCCGCCTTCTGCGTCTGCATGATCAAAGGCCCCCCTGTTGTTGCGCAGGCAGTCCCGACGGCAGCCTGCGCATCTTCGCCCGTTCCGCCAGGATGATGGCCTCCAGGACCCTTGCCGCCTCCTCAAGCCGTTCGTTGACTATCAGATAGTCATAGTTTCCGATGGCCTGCATCTCCATCTCGGCGTTTTTCAGCCGCAACAGGATGGTCTCCTCAGCGTCCTGAGCCCGCCCCCGCAGGCGTCTTTCAAGCTCCGCCAGCCCCGGAGGTGAGATAAAGATAAATGCAGCATCTGCAAGGCCAGAATCTCTTATGATCGCAGCACCCTGGACATCAATATCCAGGATAACATCGACACCGGCCTCCAGCCAGGCGAAGACCTCCTGCCGGCCTGTTCCATAAAATTTGCCATGGACCTCGGCCCATTCCAGAAAGGCGCCCCGATCCCGCATCTCCTCAAAAACGGTTCTACTGATAAAAAAATAGTCGGCCCCGTCTTTTTCCCCTGGACGTGGGGACCTGGTTGTATGAGAAACGGAGAAAACAAGCCGCTCCATACGAGGCATAACCATCTGTAGCAGGGTGGTTTTTCCTGCCCCGGACGGGGCGGAGATAATAAAAAGTCGCCCTGCCTTCATATCCCGGCCTCGCCACCCTTTTTCAATTGGGCCGCATAATCAGCTAGATGAAAATCCGCCTGCAGAGCCAGCATTCGCTGGCTGATGGTGTCGGGTTGAATAGATGAAAGAATGACATGGTCCGAGTCCATCACCAGGATAGACCTGGTCCTCCTCCCTTCGGTGACATCAATGAGCTTCCCGTTCGTTTTCGCCAGCTCTTTTAATTTCCGCGCCGGTGACGATCCCGTATTGATCACGGCGACAATCCGATTGACAATTACGGTATTTCCAAACCCCACATTCAACAGCTGCATATCTCAATACCTGAAAAAAATAACGTGCCGAGTCACGCTTCATTCTACGATTGCTTGCTTCTTATTCAATATTCTGGATCTGTTCCCGCATTTTTTCAAGCTCTGACTTCAGCTCGACCGTCAGATGGGCAATACGGGCATCACTGATTTTTGAAGCGAGGGTATTCACCTCTCGCAGGAATTCCTGAATCAGAAAATCCAACTTCCGGCCCACAGCCCCATCTTCTGTAAGCGAAGACCGGAACTGCAGTATATGACTGCGCAACCTGACGATCTCCTCGGTTACATCGGTCTTATCAGCAAGAACGACCACTTCCTGGGCAAGACGCATCGGGTCGATCTGCACATTTCCCAGAAGTTTTTCCAACCTGTCCTGCAAAAGTGACTTTCTTTGTACCAGAAGTTCGGGTATCGCCGCTGCCACCTGCTCGAGAATCTTGGAAAAAAATTCCAGCCTCCCGGTCAGATCGATAAGCAGGGCGTCTCCTTCCTGCTGTCGCATGGTCTCACATTGGACAAGGGCCTCTTCAAGAGAGCCTGAAAGCAGTGCCCAGACACCTTCTAAATCTTCATTTTTCTGTTCCCTGACCAGCACGTCCGGGAGCGATGCCAGAAAGGTAATATCTGCATCCCCCTCGATCGACAGCTCCTGCCCCATCAGCGTCAAGGCCTTCTTATAGTTCCTGGCCAACTCAACATTCACATGGACCTGCATCAGATCGGAGAAATCTCCACTGACATTGACCACGAGATCCACCCTTCCGCGCTGCAGATGTGTTGCAACCAATTTTCGAACTCTGTCCTCCAAGGCACTATACCCTTTGGGAAGTTTGATCTTTAATTCCAAAAATCGGTTATTGACACAACGCAACTCGGTCGTCCAGACCCTGCTTCCCGCCTGAACCTCACTTCGACCGAAACCTGTCATACTTTTAATGGGCATCATATCCTCATTACTCTAGGCAACTCATTTCTCGGCATCCGCCAACGGACCATTCCCGAACCACCTGCCCCGGCAGTACGTACCACCGAACACGAGGATATCCTGAAAAAGAAAAACGATGGAGAAGGCATCAGCCCTCTGCATCGTTTTTCTTTTGTGTAACAAAACAATCATCCGTTCTCAAAGAAACGGAGATTACTACTTGGCCATACTCTTATCCAGATCTTTAACAAGAGCGTCACTTACTTCAACAGCTTCCTGATTAAAATAAGGGACGGCTCCACTATTGGAGTCGAGAATAACAGTATACCCATGCTCTTTACCGAATTTTTCCAACTCAGTTTGAATCGCTTTGATTATGGGGCCAAGTTCACTTTCTTTCAGCTGGTTCATTTCCGTACGGGCATCTTCTTGTTTGGTCTGCAACTCCTGCCGCTTCTTATTGAAATCCAGCATTTTTGCTTCTTTAGTTTCTTTATTCCAAGCTGAACTCTTCTTCTTGATTTCTTCTTGGAGCGTAACCAAGGTCTGCTCTTCTGTCTTGAATTTTTCCTGCAATCCCTTCATCTTTTCTTCAAGCTTGACCTTGGCTTTTGCGCCAGCGGCACAGGTCCAGATAACTTTCTGGCCATTCATAACACCAATCTTGGTCTCTGCAGCATTGACAGTACCAGCCTTGAAGATCAATAAGCTTGTGCAGAAGCAGAGCACACCAAGCAGCATTATTCTCTTACCAACCATCATGTTCTCCCGGTAAATAATAATATTTCAAAAATACCCGTTCGGCAACAACCATAACATGCTATTTTACGATAACAAAGTCATCACGTCTGTTCTGAGCATAGGAAGATTCATCGTCACCCTGCACCAGAATACGCTCTTCGCCATAGCTGATGGTTGAAAGGTTTGCCTTTGAAATTCCCAAATTTACAAGATATTTTTTGGCAGCAAGCGCACGGCGCTCACCAAGGGCCATGTTGTACTCATTGGTACCGCGAGGATCACAGTTGCCTTCGATCCGGATCTCAGATTTTGCATTTTTCTTTATGAAAGCTGCATTTGCCTGCATACCGGCAACCTGATCTTTCCGTATATTTGATTGATCAAAATCAAAATAAAGCGGAACCATGCCCGGGGAAGTACGACCGTTCGACCAGTCTGTTTTAGCGGAATCCAATGACTCTGTCGGTCCCATGGATGTCTTTGCTGCATCGGTAGCTTTTTCGTCAGCGCAGCCGGAAAATGCAAGCAGTGAAAGACCCATCAGGGCCACCAAAAACGCCTGTTTTTTGATAACCATCGTAAAAACCTCCTATTCTTCTTTATATGTACAATTAAAAAAAAGCCGGAATGATACCCATCATTCCAATACGCTTTCACCATGAGTACGCATTCCTCTCTCTCAGGTAAGAGTATATAACCAAAAAAACTAAAAAAATAAAAGGGAAATTGTATATATTCTGATGTTATTTTTCCCAAGCGAGCATTTTTTAAGAAAAATGAAGTATACTTCTCGGCCTTAATTAGCATATTATTCTGTATCCGGTAGAGAACAGGCCCTGCTGCTTGGAGCAAAGCTGCTCCATTATTAAATAAAACTCTTTGTTAAATTAAATACATAGAAAAATGCTGCGCAACGATACCGCTCCCATAGAGACTTCCCTTTCTCATTTACTTTCCAGCAATGATTTTGGTGAATTTTTTGGAATCACACAAAATGTCCTGGATACAGTTTGGGGAAATCTTACCGGGAAGGAAGGCAATTCAGTCGTCTATATCTCAATGGAAATCGGGGCAGACCCTGACGTTTACAGCCCTATTTTAAAAAAATTACACGACCTCCAGGTGACTGGGGAATCTCACGACAGTCCGCAGGATTTTTTGAAAAAATTCTTTTTCGGTCCGGGGAAAATTCCAAATTACAGTGGCGGCCTTGGAGTTCTTGCCGGCGACACCTTGAAGAGTTTTGCCGATTGTCATCTGCCGGTGGTTGCTATCAGTCTTCTTTACCGGCATGGCTATTTTTCCCAGATAGTCGATTCCCAACTCGGACAGCTCTCCCAGAGAGTCGACTGGAACCCGGAAGATACACCAGGGCTTTATCTGCTGCAGGATCCTCAACGACCTGGGAAACCGCTTCATATCGAAGTTCCCTTTTTAAATGAATACGACCAGGAGACTGTGGCCTTTGCCCAGGTATGGCTGAAGGCTGAGGTCAGTGAGACGCTTGATTTTTTCATTCCCGAACTCCTTCTCGATTTTTTCCTCCCCGAGACCCCGGCGTTAATCAAAAACGCGGCCAAGCAGCTCTACGACTCCGAATCCTCGATGGTCAAGGCCTTGCAGCGCCGGATGCTCGGCACCGGGATCATCCCGGTCCTGCAGGCCCTGGGCATTACCTCCAGGACCTTCCATCTGAACGAACAGCATGGTGTTGTCGTGGCCATGCAGCTCATCGCAGAAGAACTCTACAAAACCCTCAGATCTTCCGACCTGACATGCGCAACCAACAACCAGATCCTGGCTGCTGCAAACACCGTGGCGGAACGGATCGTCTATACCATCCACACCCCGGTAACGGCAGGCCATGATCGCTTTGACAAGTCGTTGTATGCAGGCATCAGCCATAAATCATGCCAGCGCATCCTGGACCTGCTCGCCAAGGATGACGATAATCCGCAGACATATAATTTCACCAATTTTGCAATGCAGGTGAACCGTTCGGCCAACAGTGTCAGCCGGTTGCACCGTGATGTTACCCATAAACAGTTCCCGCAGCATGCAGATAAAATCACCGCCATCACGAACGGTGTGCATCACCTTACCTGGATCAGCGATGCCAGAGCAGATGTCTTTGACAGATTTCCTGAGCTGACCGGGTGGAGGCAGGATCCAGGGATCTTCAGATCGGTCTGCCATCTGAAAAATAACCAGGGATTCAGATCCGCTCTCCAGAATGCCTGGAGAGCGGACACCCGGATTCTTTTCGATTTTGTCAACAATATGCTTCGTCGGCACAGATCCCAGATGATCGAGACCTGGATAGACCCGCCGAATTATTATTCATCCCTTATTGATCATATCACGAAACTCAACCCGGACATTTTTACAATAGGATTTGCCAGACGTTTTTCAACATACAAGCGTGCCGATCTTATTTTCTATGATATTGATATGCTATCTAAGATTTTTGTCTCGAATAACTGGCCAATCAACTTCTTTTTTGCAGGCAAGGCACATCCGGCCGACGAACCGGGGAAGACTGTTATCAAACATATTCTCGGTTACCAGGAAGAACTGCATAGAAAAAGCAAGGGTCTCGCCAACCTCATCTTTATTCCTAATTATGATATGGCCCTAGCAAAGATGCTGGTTGCAGGTGTGCATGCCTGGCTCAACAGCCCTAAACGGCCGCTCGAGGCCTCGGGCACAAGCGGTATGAAGGCTGCGATGAACGGTGTCCCGAACATTTCCATCATGGACGGCTGGTGGGTCGAAGGGTATCATAATGGCGAGACCGGATGGAAATTCGGCCATGAAGGCCCGGTGGACAACGCAAACCTCAGCGAATCAAGAGAGGAACTCCTCTACAAGGAAGATTCGACCTCTTTTTACAATCTGTTGCCTTCCGTGCTGGAAGATTTTTATAAAGACCGGGCTCACTCTGCCTTTTTGGAAAAAGGCATCATGAATCTCGGTAAAAATGTCCCCATCTTCAACACCCATAGATTGGCCGCCGAATATCTGAAAAAATACGATCTGCAGCTTCCGGCAGAGATAAAAGAGAGAATGCAGTCATTCGCCCAACTTTACAGTAGTGATTCTTGATATTTCAGTATAAGATACTGTAAATTACTCATCAGTAACATTCTACTAACGAGATATTTCATCCCATTTTCTTCCCTTTGGAAAAATGGGGCTTACATGGAGATTTTCATGGCCAAAATACACATCAGCCCAAACCGTGCCACCGATAAAACCATTCGCGATATTGACCGCAGGCGTGAACAGGAACGGAAAAAGATGTTCACTCATGCAAAAGAGAACGCCGAGACCTTATCGGTCAAGCTGCTACAACGGCTCCTCGACAGGGAACTCATAGAAACCACTTCAATAAAAAACATCCAGGAGACCTTTGAAAACCAGCTGAAAAAGATTGGCTCTTTGGAAGAATTCGAACTGCAGATGAAGCTGGCACCAATCCGTACACTGGTGCCGGATCCGAATGTCATCAGCCTCTATATGACACAGTTCATCGTTGAAGATTTAATTAACCATTCGGATATTCAGGATATTTTTGGAGAAGATCTGGACATATACCGTGCAGTTGATTCCGTCCTGAAAATATTCAGGCCGTAGTGATCCACCCCGAGACACTCCCATCACTAGTCGTTGCAGACAGAGACGGAAACATTTCCGACTTTCCCGCGCTGACCATGGCCGGTATGAGCAATGGTCGGTTTGTTCAGCCAGAATTACAAGATGTTATCCCTCTCCCCGAGGGAAGTGAACTTTTTGTCCTGCCCGACCGGCTTCCGGTCGGTTGCGATCCGGTCAGTCGAGAACCGCTGGTGGTGCAGGACTATCCTTACACGCATGGAGAAACCGTCCAGGCCGTTGCCGCCTTCATGGCCCCGGCTCACACGGCCATCCTCAGCAGTGCTTATCAGACGTCTTCTGATAATGCCCCGGTGCTGCCGCTTTTCGCCTATACCGCCGTCGGCTGGCATAAGGGCAATTTCTGGGTAACGGCCTTTCGCAGCGATCTCGACCGCAGACAGGACTTTTCACAGTTCAAGCAGGCCTTCATTACCAGGGAGACCAGGAAAAAACTGGCCAGGTTCAAGAACAACCGGTTAATTCAGCATCTGGGAAAGTGCTGCTTGACGTATGGTTGTCCCGCCGCACGCAATTATTTTCTGGGCCGCTGGGAGGCCCCGCTCCCCACTTCCCCTTTTTGCAACGCCCGTTGCGTCGGCTGCATTTCTCTGCAGACCTCCGGCTGTTGCCGGTCCACTCAGGACCGCATCGGCTTCGTCCCCACCCCGAACGAATTAGAGCAGATAGCGGTACCGCACCTGGAAAAGGCCGAAAGGGCCATTGTCAGTTTCGGGCAGGGATGTGAGGGAGAACCACTGTTACAATATGAAACCATTGAAAAAGCAATTCAAAAGATCCGGAAACGAACCAGCAGGGGCACCATCAATCTGAACTCCAATTCCAGCCTGCCGGATGCAGTGGAACGGCTGGCTCACGCAGGGCTTGACAGCCTGCGGGTCAGTCTCAATTCGGCCCAGCCCCACTATTATGCCCGTTATTACCAACCGATCAATTATGACTTTGGGGATGTGCTGGAGTCAATCAAAGTCATGAAACGCAACGGCAGGTTTGTCTCCCTTAACTATTTTATCCTCCCCGGAGTAACCGACTCCGAAAATGAATTTGTCGCCCTCTCCGATCTTCTCAGTACATGCAGACCAGATCTGATCCAGTTACGAAATCTGAATATGGATCCCGAATGGTACCTCAGAACTTTGCGTCATTCGGCAGATGAGAAATGTTTTGGTATGCGTAAATGGTTACGGAATTTGAAAAAGCGCTTTCCGGCCCTCCGTTTCGGCTATTACAATCCTCCTCTTGACGGCACGGCAGAACAAATCTGAGCATTCCTCTTCCTCGGCTACTTTTTATCCGTACTTTCGATCAAAAAAAGTTCAACTTTTTGAATTTTTTTCCAGATAAAGCTAATTTTCCGTTGTTTTTATTTATAAATCGTATATCATTATCAAATAATAAAACTTATCATTCCTACTAATAAGATATTGAGGATGCCCTATGGATCAATTGCCTAATATGAGATTGACCACCCAGCGCCAGATCATTCTGGAAGAATTGGCAAAAGTGACCTCTCACCCCACAGCCAACGATCTTTACGACATAGTTCGACAGCGGTTACCACGTATCGGGTTGGGGACAGTCTATAGAAATCTTGAGCTTATGGCAGAAAGCGGCCTGATTCTAAAACTTGAGGTTGGCGGTACCCAGAAACGTTTTGATGCCACCATCAGCCCTCATTATCATATCCGCTGCATTCAATGCGCCAAGGTCGACGATATCCACATACCTTTGCAGCATCATATCAATGAGATAGCCGCTGCCACATGTGACTACCAGATTCTCGGCCACCATATCGAATTTTCAGGGATCTGTGACGATTGCGCTCAAAAGAAGAAAGAGCACTGATGATCTGAATTGTACTAACAAAAAAGGGGTGACAGCCTTCCCGGCTGTCACCCCTTTTTTGTTGAGAAAAAAATTTCGGCTCACAAGAATTTGACCTTACAGAAGCGTCTTTTCCCCACCTTGATCAGGAGTTCGCCTGAAGGAGGAACAGTGGTGCTCTCGTCTGTTATCTTCTCACCGTCAAGGGTTACGGCATTCTGCTTGATCATCCTCCGCCCATCGGAGGTTGACTTAACCAGTCCGGCATCGACTAATAATTGCGGGAGCCAGATATTTTCAATGGCCGTAACAGGTACCTCGGGAATTTCATCAGGCAGTCCTTTCTTCTGAAACACCTTCTCGAAATTCTCCTCTGCCGCCATTGCCTCCTCCCGGCTATGAAACCGGGCAGTCAACTCCCTGGCCAACTGCTTCTTTACCTCTTTGGGATGGAGTTCACCTGCCTCCATGCTCGTTTTGAGAAGGGCTATCTCATCGCGGGTCAGATCGCTCAGGAGATCGAAATAGCGGAACATCAGCGTATCTGATATCGACAGGACCTTCCCGTAAATATCGTTTGCCGACTCGGTAATGCCGATGTAATTCCCCAGCGATTTGCTCATCTTGTTGACCCCGTCCAACCCTTCAAGAAGTGGCATGGTCAACACAATCTGTGGTTCCTGGCCCCTGGAACGCTGCAGATCCCTTCCCATCAGCAGATTGAAGAGTTGATCGGTGCCGCCCAGTTCGACATCCGCCTCCAGGGCCACGGAGTCATAACCCTGGATGAGGGGATAGAGAAATTCATGGATGGAAATCGGTTTGCCGCTCTCAAAACGTTGCTTGAAATCTTCCCGTTCCAGCATCCTGGCAACGGTCAACTCTGACGCCAGTTTAATCATCGCAAAGGAGTCGAGCTTTCCCAGCCAGTCACTGTTGAAAACGACTGTTGTTTTTTGCGGATCAAGAATCTTAAAGACCTGCTCTTTGTAACTCTCCGCATTTCGTTCCACATCTTCGCGGGTCAGGGCCTTTCTGGTCTCGGACTTCCCGGTCGGATCACCGATCATGCCGGTGAAATCACCGATCAGAAAATAGATCTGATGACCGAGATCCTGGAAGTGCTTCAATTTCTGGAGCAAAACGGTATGACCGAGGTGAAGATCGGGCGCCGTCGGATCAAAACCGGCCTTCACCTTCAACGGGGCACCGGTGTCGACAGATCTCTGCAGTTTTTTTACCAGCTCCTCACGAGAAATACATTCAACCGTTCCTCGTTCTATCAAGGCAATCTGTTCAGCAACGGAAATCATAGATAACTAACTCTGAAAATAATTAAAATGACACGTTTATCTTGCAAATTCAACCGCCCTGGTCTCCCGGATGACGGTCACTCGGATCTGGCCGGGGTAGGTCAGCTGTTTTTCAATGGCCTTGGCGATATCCTGACTCAAGATGACCGCATCGCCATCCTTCACCTTCTTGGAATCGACAATGATACGCAGATCCCGGCCCGCTTGGATTGCATAAGACTTTTCCACACCTTTAAAAGATGAGGCGATTTTTTCCAGATCTTCAAGCCGTTTCACATAACTCTGCAGCATTTCCTTCCTGGCCCCCGGTCGCGCACCGGACAGTGCATCTGCCGACTGGACGAGGATATCGAGGACACTTTGAGGAGGCAGATCTTCATGATGAGCCCCGATCGCGTAGACGACCTCCGGGGGTTCGCCGTATTTCTTGGCCAGATCACGACCGATGATTGCATGCGACCCCTCGACCTCATGATCAACGGCCTTGCCGATGTCATGCAGAAGACCGGCCCGTTTTGCCATCTTGACATCGATACCAATCTCTGCCGCCATGATCCCGCAGAGGAAAGCCACTTCCAGGGAATGCTGCAGCACGTTCTGACCATAACTTGTTCTGAATTTCAACCTGCCGAGTATATTGATCAATTCGACGTGCACGCCATGGGCGCCGACATCGAAGGTCGCCTGTTCGCCGGCCTCTCTGATGGTGATCTCCAACTCCTTGGTCACCTTTTCGACAACCTCTTCGATCCGTCCGGGATGTATTCTCCCGTCACTGATAAGCTGGAGGAGGGCCAGACGGGCAACTTCACGTCTGACCGGGTTAAATCCCGACAGAATGACCGCCTCAGGGGTATCATCAATTATGATATCGATACCGGTTGCCGCCTCAATCGCCCGGATATTCCGGCCTTCACGGCCGATTATCCGCCCTTTCATCTCATCGTTCGGCAGGGGCACCATGGACACCGTCTTGTCAGCGACATAATCACCGGCATATCGGGATATGGCCAGGGCGAGGATATTTTTCCCTTTCCGGTCAGCCTCCATCTTCATCTCGTTTTCGATCTTGGCCAGCCGTTTTCCGGCATCCATTCGTGCTTCGCTCTCCAGAGACTCTATCAGCATTCTTTTAGCATCTTCCTGGCTGATACCGGCAATTCGTGCCATCTCAAATCTCTGTTTGCTTACCAGTTGTTCCACTTCCTTCATTTTATCCTGGATGGCCAGCCCCTCCTCCTGGAGGCTTTTTTCAATCTTCAGCTGCTCAAGGCGTTTTCTGTCATAGCTATCCCATTCCCTCTTCAGCTGATCTCTCTTTTTGTTCAATTGCCGGGTCTCGTCCTTCAACTCGTCCCTTTCTGTTTTGAGCTCCTTTTCAGCATCCTGCTTGACACGGTAGGCCTCCTCCTTGCTCTGCAGAAGGGCTTCCTTTTTCAGCTGTTCAGCTTCGATAATCGCATTTTCAACAATAAGTTTTCCCTGAACAGCAATGTTTTTCTGGTGATTTTCAACGAAATGCTTGCGGAGGGAAAAACCTAAGACGGCACCGAGGAATACCCCAAGAGGTACCAGAACGACTTGCAAAGTAAGGTGATCCATGGGACTTGCATCCTATCAGGTAACGACCGAAGAACAGGATGGGAGATAAGCGGCAAGGAACCCTGCCGTATCTGCAGAACAAGGAAGGAAGGAAGAAAGCAGGTATTTTTAATTATCCGGATCAACGGCCTAAAAAAACATCAAACCACACCCCCAAATCCGGCCACAGATCATTATTCCAAATTAAAATACCTTCAGGACTTGTCCCATTACTACAAACCGCGCAGAAAAAGTCACTGCGGGTCTGGTAAGAGTTTAATCGGGAGTAATCACGAACCGGCACCGGCACAATCAGACAAAACGACCCAAAAAACCACTGCCGAATTCATATGCCCCCCAACAAAACAACCAGATCCCTCCGTATGCTTTTTATCAGAATTCCAGAAAACACTTCTCTATCTGAACAAGGTCTCATCAAGTTGTCTGCCCTCACCCCGACAACCGGGAGAGGTCCCTTTATAAAAAATCATTCGCAACTCTTTTCAGCACCCCCTTGAGGGGTAAAAACATGCAAATAATTTTTCCAAGGGTCTAAATGCTATCCCCTCATTTCGTCAGACAACGACTACCATCAAACACCTGCATATTTCGCATTTTTCAATCTGGATAAACCAAAAACCGTACCCTGTTTGAGCATTACCAAGCAAGCAGTACAAAAATTTCCAGACCTCAAGACAGATAGTATAAAAAGCAGATTCAGCTTCCCGACCTTACCACTTCGTTCGAACAGCACCCCAGCTGTAATCAATCTTCTTTATAATTCGTGCCGAGCAACCCATAAAACCTCCTCTCGCATTGAAAAAAAGGAAGCAAGGATAGCCCGGATATAATAAAACACAGTGACGCAAAACGTCGCTGTGTGAAATAAGATTCCCCGCTCTGCCGTGTCAACAGGTATATTAAACCTATAATAATAGGTGGGTTGCCCCATACCAGCATCAGGAAATTCGCGTACGATTTTCCATCCGAGGGCAGCGAAGGCACCCTTTTAATGAGAGTTGGCTCAATAACGCTGGAGATCACCAACAGCGCAGGGAAATATCATACCTGCAATCCTCTGCAAACAGAGAATCCTTCTTGATACTGAAAAGACTCTTTGTTTTGTGAGGATATAAAGTACCACTCAACGGGAAGAGTACAGCTCCTCCTCAACATCGATAATTTAAAACACTCCTTAGCATGAACTATAGCAGAATTTCGACTAAACAGAAACAAATTATATAATACCGCCGCAAAAACCAACCATCACCTGTACCGGTTTCTTCCCAATCATCAAGGACCGAAAACCGGTACCACATCCGTCATTTCAAGACTGTTTTTTTTCAAAGAAAAACAGGTCTTCCAACTGGCTATTAATACTATTTATCCTCCCTTCAGTTTCCACTTTGTATTCTTCGAAGTCCCGTTTCAGTTTCATAAATTTTGAGGCTAAATTCAGGCAGGCCATTACCGCAACCCTGCTGGCAGGCAGGGTTCCAGGCATACCGGAGACGTTCTCCTCAATCATTTTCCTGACAAGGTCAAGCACCTCGTTCATCTCTTCTTCAGATGCACCCGTATAGAAGGTATAGTCCTGTCCAAGAAGCTTAAACCGGACCAACCTTTCTTGATCAGACATATTCATCCGGAATTGCTATAAAAATTTGTTTTGCTTAACCGAATAGTCACGTTTCCTTTGTGTTCACCAGAAATCCGGACGGAAAAAAATGGTCAAAGCCATGTCGAAGAGCAGCCAACAGACCTATTCGGCAGCATTGTCTTCAGGCTGTCCTACGGAAAAAAGATTTCTCTGCACCCTGGATTCCTGGGACATCTTCTGCTGCGCCTTTGGTTCATTTTCTCCCAAAGAGGATTCCCAGGCCTCAATCTGCTTGATCAAACCTTTCACCCTGGTCCCGACATCGCTCCGTTCGGTCTGCGCCGAGGCCAGCTCACTTTCAAGCGCGGCTATTTTTTCTTCCCGCTGGTGCAAGTCAGCAAGAAGTCCCTCTTTTTCTTCTCTCAACCCATTATATTCGACCAAAAGTTTTGCGACAAAACCTTCAAGGCGCTCTAACTCATTCCCTTGAGACATACATACTCCCCTTATCATTATTTCCAGGTTACCAACTGCCATCATCTCTAATTTAGAGACTATACCATGCGCTTTTTTCTCCGCAACCAATAACCAGAAGACGCTTTAACAGAGAGAGAGAAAATAATCCTGCCAAGGTATCTACACCCGTGAAAAGGTCCAGCCGGCGGGTATGCCGTTGCGATACGGCATATGGCCATGAAAGATTCTCGGATCGGAGTCAAAAACAAGAGGAAGAAAATATTTATCGCCTTCCCACATTGTCAGTTTTTCCATGTCTTCAAGAGGCTTCCATTCGAGGTCTCCTTCTTCATTCGAGGTCTTTGGTTCTCCGCTGAAACGATGTATCCGAAAGATGAAGCCAAACCAATCTTCCTCCCGGCTGCCGAACCCCTGCCAGTTGATTGTTCCTCGCAAAATCGCCTGCTCACAATGTATCCCGGCCTCCTCATAAATCTCCCTTTGCAGACACTGAAAGATGTCCTCTCCGGGTTTGAGTTTTCCACCCAGGCCGTTATATTTGCCGAAATGGTGATCATCCCGGCGTCGATTTCGATGGACGAGCAATATCTTCTTACCATCCGGAGATAAAATAAATCCAAGTGTGGCTAATATTGGAGTGTACATCCCTCTTTCCTTATGATTTAATAGTACTGCGTAACAGACCTGTTCCGGAAGTGCCGGAAACATCGTTTTCCGTCAACATTTTGCTACCTTCAACCTGTCACTTACCCCATGCATTTCTCTGAACAAACACTTTTCGGCATCTTCAAGGCATGTTGTCTCGTCTTCCTCTTTGCCCTGCTGTCAGGCACAGCCAAGGTCCAGGCCGATCCAGGCCAAAACGACTTCCCGGAATTCCCGATTATCCGCAATAACGTTGATTTCTGGGAGAAAATCTATTCGAACTATTCTTTAAACACCGCAGTTATTCATGATCAAAATGACCTCACGAAGATCTATGAGGTGGTCACACTTGTCGACCAGGACCTCCCCGAGGCACGAAGAATCAATAACAGTCATCTGGAAACAATAAAAGAAAAATATACACAGATCCTTCTGCGGTTGAGCGCAGGCCACCCTCCCGAGACCAGGGATGAAAAGAGGGTGGCAAACATGTTTCAGGGACCTTCAACCCACAGGAGGATGCAATTCGCCGCCGAAAACATCCGTGCTCAGAACGGCCAGAAGGAGCGCTTCCTTGAAGGGACCGTTCGTTCCACAAAATATATAAATAGAATCAAGCAGATATTTCATGAATACGGTCTTCCTGCAGATCTGGCCTATCTCCCGCATGTCGAATCCTCTTTCAATTACGAGGCCTACAGTAAATGCGGGGCTGCCGGTATCTGGCAATTTACCCGCTCAACCGGAAAACAGTACATGAGAATTGATCGCCACGTCGACGAACGACGCGACCCTCTCATCTCAACCCGGGCCGCCGCCAAGTTACTGAAAAAGAACTATGAGGCACTCGGGAGCTGGCCTCTTGCCCTCACAGCCTATAATTACGGGACTTCAGGGATGGTTCGAGCGGTCCAATCGCACGGTTCATACGAAAATATCTTCAGAAACTACGAGGAAGGTTATTTTAAATTTGCCTCCAGGAATTTTTATTCGGAATTTCTGGCCGCAAGAAAAGTCGCCAAGGAATTGGCCGGCAACCATGCCCGACGGCCGGAAACATCGGACATACAACGCTTGTCATCTCCAAGGGGATCTGCAGATGGAGATACTGCAACAAGAAGCATAAAAGCCGTCCCAGCTGTAAAAAATACCGCTGTTTCAATCTCGCACTCTGCAGCAAAAGGTAAAAAACATCCCGGATCAGAGCCTCGCCTCCGTCTCTATACAGTTAAAAATGGAGATACTGCCACTTCAATTGCTGACTCCGCCAACATCTCCGTCCAACAACTCTGCCGGGAAAACAACCTTAATGCCAAGGCCATTCTCCGCACCGGGCAGAGTCTTCGTATCCCTAAGCAGGCTTCGGACACCCAGGAAAAGGAGACGCTGCAATCGACCTCCGCCAATAAAAAAAGATCGGCTGCGGCCACAACCACCATAAAAAATCTTCTTCACACTCTTTCCGAAAATACCCTGGGCCCTTTGAAGGACACCCCAAAAAAGACTCTACTCGTGGCCGCCTGAGAGACCTCGCCATTAAGCGTTACCGTGTCGGCTGGAAAAAGTGCGAGCTTTTCCTTAACCTCAGCAATCGTGACTTTTTTCAGGAATCCCCTTGAGGGGTGAAATGTGCAGAATACTATTTCTAAGGAACTGAATTTTTTTGAGGATCAAAATGTCGTCAGCGCAAAAACTCATAAAAAAATATACCGCTATCAAGACACTGCCGCACGTGGTGACCAGGCTGTCTCGATTAATTAACAACGATAACGCCACGATGAAGGACTTTGAGGATGTCATCAAGATGGATCCGACCCTGGTAGTCCGTCTCCTTCGCCTGGTGAACAGCCCTTTTTATGGTCTCAGGCAGCACGTTGACTCCATCAGCCGGGCGGTCGCATTTATCGGCATGAGAAATCTGCAGAATATGGCCGTTACAGATGCCATGAAAAATCTCTTCCAAAAGGAGTCCTCCTCGGCCATTTTCTCGCGCAAAAGACTCTGGTTGCATTGCGCAGCCGTCAGTATCTGCAGTAAAATGCTGGCTGAAAGAATCTTCGCCATCAACGGCGACAACCCCTATCTTTGTGGTATATTGCATGATTTTGGCCTCATTGTTGAAGAGCAGGTGGCTGAAAATGACTTTCTTGAGGCATGCAAGGCATGCGGAACAGCCGGATCAATACCAGAATATGAACGGCAGTTTCTTGATACGGATCACTGCGAGATCGGTTACCTCATGACCATTGATTGGGAGATGCCCCTCACCATCCAGGAGGCCATCCGCGACCATCATACACTGTCCGATGATACCGACCCGGCTAGCCTGACAGGCATTCTCCAGATAGCTGAATATATCGCCGGCCAATTCGACTATACGGCAATTTCCGGGTCAATACCCCAGCTGGCACCTTCACTTATCTTCCATCTCCAGGAAAACGCCGATGAATACAAGGTACTTATTGACGACTTTCCCGAGGAGATGAGCAAGGCCATGGAAATCTACGCATCATAGTGGAGACTACTATGCCCGAGATGTTTACGCTCTTTCATCCGACGCAGGCACTTACGAGCGAGATTGAGAACCTGCTCTCCTTTCTGTCTGAGGCGGTAGATAATGTAATGTTTTCCTGTCTCGATGCCGGTGGAAAACAGTACCATTCCGGGCACAACACGCCACTTTCGCCGGAATACGTCAGCGACCTCACAGAAAAAATTTCTGCCGTTCAGGAACAAGGCGAAGTTGTGTCAACAGCCGACGGTGTGTTGCACGCCCAGGCGCTCCCCCCGCTCAACGCAACACTTATCTTCACGTTTGCCGACCGTAAACCTCCTTCTGCAGATATTTTTCCACTGGTCAGACTGGCAGTCAGGCTCTTTTTTGAAAAACAGGATGCCGAGAACCTCCGGAAAAAGCTCGCTGTCTTGAAGAAGCAGTTTGATCGCAAATTTCAGGTATTAGACACAAAATACCAGGAAATGATGGAAGAAACACAGCGGAACTACAGGATTATCCAGGAACAGCAGGAAAATTATTCAAAAACGCTCCAGTCGGAGATAGAGGCACAGACACGGCTGCTGCTCGAGGCGAAAATGGTAGCCGAGACAGCAAACGTGGCCAAGAGTCAATTCCTGGCGTCGATGAGCCACGAGATCAGGACACCGATGAACGGCGTCATCGGCTTCACCGACATGCTGTTGGCCACAGACCTTGACGAAGAGCAGAAAGACAGCGCCCTTACCATCAAACGCAGCGGCGAGGCATTACTGAGTCTGATCAACGATATCCTGGATTTTTCCAAGGTTGAAGCAGGGCAGATGACCCTGGAATGGATCGACTTCGATCCGGAGATAACCTCCCATGATGTCTGCGAGCTGATCAGACCGAGGGTCGCCGGAAAGCCCATCGAGGTCCTGTGCAGGATTGACGACCACCTCCCTGCAAACGTGATGGGCGACCCCGGACGATTCCGGCAGGTCCTGATCAACCTGCTCGGCAATTCGGCGAAATTTACCGAACGGGGAGAGTTGGAACTCTCGATCGAGGTGGATGAGGAAACGGATGAGACCATTGTCCTGCACAGTAAGATCCGGGACACCGGCATAGGAATACCAGCGGATAAATTTGAATCAATCTTCGAGGTCTTCAAACAGGCGGATGGTTCAACCACCAGAAAATACGGGGGCACGGGACTCGGACTTTCCATCAGCAAAAAACTGGCGAAACTGATGGATGGAGATATATGGGTAGAAAGTATACTCGGCAAGGGTACGACTTTCCATTTCACCGCCGTGATGAAAAAGTCATCCCGTGTTTCAGGAAACATACAGGATATCAAAGACTTTCATGGAATTAAGGTGCTGGTTGTCGACGATAACAGGACGAATGTCGAGATCCTCCGCAACATCCTGGGGAAATCTGGTTTTGTCGTCGTCTCGACACTCGACGGGACAGAGGCCATCGATATGCTCAGCACAGCCGAACACGAAGGGCAACCATTTGGTCTCGGCATCCTGGATCTGCAGATGCCGAAGATTTCCGGATTCGAACTTGCCGTCAAAATCAGGCAATCGGGACTGAAGAGCCAATCAATCCCCTTGCTCGCCTATTCCTCCTCTGCTGAAAAAATTGCAACCCAGTGTCGTGACGCCGGGTTTACCGCCTTTTTAACCAAGCCGACACGACGACCTATCCTTTTAAAAACACTTGCAAAAATACTTGGAAGGGTAGAAACGCCACTCTCCGACAAGGCCTCTAAAACAATCGTCACCCAGTATTCCGTCCGTGAGGAGATGAAACAATCCATCAGAATTCTTCTTGCCGAAGACAATATGGTCAACCAGAAACTTGCGACACTCATACTGACCAAGGCCGGATATACCGTCGAGGTTGTCGGCAACGGCAGGATGGCGCTGGAGACCTTCTGCAAAAACCCCGATATGTTCGATCTGATCCTGATGGATGTCCAGATGCCGGAGATGGATGGTCTGGAGGCGACCCGGCAGATACGCCAAAACGGCTTCACCGATGTGCCGATCGTCGCCATGACGGCCAATGCCATGGTTGGAGACAGGGAAAAATGTATTACATCCGGGATGGATGACTATATCACCAAACCAATTAAACGGGAGGTGGTCTTCAAGATCCTGGAAAAATGGCTCTATACCAGACAATAGCAAGGCGGTATAGACCATTCCGGTCGGACGGGGTCTTCGTCCGCTGCCCCTGATATCTCAGTTACCGGTTACTCGGGTTCCGCATGACAGAGACCGCAGTCCTGGGAGATGGTCTCACCGGTATCGGTTGCATGCTTGTCGTCATGACAACGGAAACAGCCGTAGCCCTCCTTACTGTACCGATGGCCGATATGGTCCTTGTAGGTTCCCCAGGTGATTTTCATCTCCGGCCAGACATTGTCCTGGTATACTTTTGCCAGAAAAGCCCCTGCCTGTGTAATGGCTGCCCGGTGCGTCTTGATATAATCTTGACCGTTCCGCTGCTCCTGCAGCTTCAATAGATCGAAAGCGATCCGTTCTTTTGCCTCCAACCTCGTCTTATACTCCCTCTTCAGCACGGCGAGACTGTCCTCCCGGATTCCGGTGAGCCGGGGATCAATTTTCCCGGAGTTCAGACCGGAGTCAACCTTCTCTATCGGACTGTCAAAGGCATGGGCCGACCGGTTATGGCAGTCCGTGCAATCCATGGTCCGCCAGTGGCCTGCAGAGGCATTCTTTCCGTCATCCCCTCCCGGAAGCCGATATTCTTTTATCACACCGTCGGCCCGGCTCACCCTGACCGCGCCGATCCTGGTCCGTTTTTCATTCAGGGGCTGATATTCGATGGTTATCCCGGAACCGGCGTGCCGGTGGATCCCTTCCGGCATATCCGTCAGAGGATTTCGCCCCCCGACATTTAGGATGATTTCCTGGTGTTCCGGATTTTCCTGATCCGTGTTGGTATAATGGACAAAGGTTTTTACCTTGCTGCCGGAATACCTGTCCGACTGGTGACATCTCCCGCAGGCAGTCGCCACAGACAGCAGGTCCTTGACAGGTGCGGAAAGGGGACGGCTGTATTGGCCGGTGATCATCCCCTTAAACCGACCAAGCCCAGAAAATTTGGCCTGTAGGAACCCATCAAATCCCGGTGCCGCATGGCACTGCAGACAGTCCACCTTCGCATGCGAAGATCGTCCATGGGTGTCATATTCCGGGCCCATCACCCTATGACACGCCAAACCGCAGAAAGCAGGCGAACCCATAAACCTGTACCCCTTCTGGGCCACCAGTGTAAAAAATACGACATTGACCACGGAAAGGACACAAACGAGGGTGATAATTCGCCTATGCCGGACATTGGTGAGATCGATTCTCCATCCGGCAAGGCCCTCTTTGCCCCTCTTCCTTCCGCCCAAACAGACGGCCAGGGGAATGAGCAACAGCCCTGAGAACATACAGGCAGGAAAAAGAAGAATTGTGACGATGACAAAATACGGATTATTAATCAGGCCTGCTGTATACCCGATCAGACCAGCTACAGAGAGGACGAAAAAGATGGTGCTGATCAAGACCCCGGCCATGCCCAGCGATGTTCCGAACGCGCTGTGCAGCTCTTCCCGTAAGGACGGACCGCCCCGGCGGGATATTTCCGTTGTATTCTCAGACATTGTTCCTCCCACTCTCTTTTCTGTCGGACACTGCGTATCGCTTCCCCAGGAAGCGATAATCCCTGGAAAGTGAAATACCAGAGGTTGGAAACATATTCTCTACCGCACTTATTGGTGGAAGGAAAGGGAATGAAATGAGACTGAATTCTTGTCTTCTTACTATCGTTCAACCTCCATGATTGACACAGGAAACCAAACATCAACTCACATTTTTTTGATTTTCCGCTTTTATATCAAGAGAGACGAACTGACCCTAAAATCTCTTTTCGTTTCTGCCAATCGGGCAGACAGCGAGTCAGCAGGGAATAAAACGATTTCGAGTGGTTGTGATGCTGCAGATGACAGAGTTCATGTATGATGACATACTCAATACAGTGAACCGGTACCTGCACCAGCTTGACATTCAGGGTTATTCGGCCGGAAGGACTACAGCTCCCCCAACGCCTGTGCATGGTGCGAACCGTGAGTAATGGTTCTGGAACTCCATGCCGAGATGTAATTTCTCGGCATTTGCTCAGATAGCGTTTGAAGACTTCATGAGCTCGTTGACGAAACCAGGCATCAACCGCCTGTTTGACGGTCTTCATATCCGTCTTGTCCTTAACCCACACCCGGAGAAAGCGTCCATGCAGTTTCGCCGGTTGTGGAGGACCATTTTCAATCTTTAAACGATACTGGCGACCGAGATAGACAATAGTTTCGCCGGTCAGGTAACGAGTCGGAGCAGGAAGAGGATGATAGCCATCCAGCAGGTCGAGTTTCCGTGCAATCCATCCTGCCTTTTTTTGCACGAGAGCGTCAATCTGGTTGTTCTCTGCATCAATGGGTGCATAAACATCCACTGTCAATTCGGGCGATACGACAATTCGTAATCGTTTCCTGTCGGAGCGATGAAGACGGTATGCAATCTGCCTGGTTCCGAACTGGACAATATTTTCCGCCACGCTAGTCTTCATTGGCGATGGCCACCTCGATGCACTTATCGATTATGGCATCATGCTCGGTCAGTGAAAGATGCAAACCGAATTCCGCCACGATCTCAAAGAGGATATCATCTATTTCACCACGCATCCTGTTTATTGCATCCTGGTTGGTGCGCCAGTCCCTGATCTTATGGGGTGAAATCCGTGCAACGATTTGCAGGGCAATTGCCGTCCCCGGCCTGTCGTTGCTTGAGGTATACGGAGCCAACGGTTCGCGGACACAGCCGAAAAATCGCCTTGCCATATCCTTGCCGATAAGTTCCACCGGAGTGTCGTCGTCAGTGTGGGTGGCAACCTTCGTTGAAATATCCTTCACTTTGTCAAGTGCTTCCAGGGCCTGCAAACGCCCATCATGATAGGCCTCGATGACGTCTTCGAGAAGTTTGGAGAATTTCTTGTAAAACGCAGGGTCCTTGGCCATTTCCTGTTCTATGGCATGCCGGGTGGCTGAGGCAATCATGTCCGCCTTGGCTCCGGCACTCTTGCCGGTGTCTTCCAAAACCTTGAGACGTTCATTGGCGTCAAGGAGATTGATCGGTTTACAAAGCTGCTCCACCTCACCTGCACCCACATGGGTATCGAGCAGTTTCCTGATCTTCTGCTCATATTCCGAATAATCGATGACTTCCTGATAGCGCTGGGCAACGGCTGCGCGGAGGTTCTGAAAAAATTTAAGATCCTTTTTATACTTCTGGATCGTTTGGGGTGGAGTGGTTTCGAGAAAGTTCAGGGAAGAAAGCGCCAGGGCCAGGGTGCGGGCAAAGAGGCTGAAACGCTCGTAAAACTTGTTGCGTAGATCTTCATCGCGCAAATGCATTTCATAGATTTCCGGATCCTTCGCCCCCTTCACCGCAGCCAGCAACTCCCAGACATTGGCATGCAGTTGCGGCAGTTCCGCCACCCGTTCAGACAGATAGGTCACCGTCTCTTCCAAGTCTTTTCGATCATATTCAGCCAGCTTTCCATAAAAGTCTATGGCCTGGTCCAGTTCCTCGATAATGCCGCTGTAATCCAGAATAAGGCCGTATTCCTTCCCCTCGCAAAGCCGGTTCACCCGGGCAATAGCCTGGAGCAGGGTGTGTTCCTTGAGCTTTTTGGCAAGGTAGAGCACCGTGTTGCAGGGGGCGTCAAAACCGGTGAGCAGCTTTTCCACCACAATGATGATCTCCGGACTTTCACCGTGTTTGAAGGCATTGATCAGCTGTTTGTTGTACTGTTTCTCCGAACCATAGCGGTCCATCATGGTCTGCCAGAATGCCTTTTCCGTCTGCGACGGCTCGGAGGTCGCGCCATCTCCTTCCGAGGTGCCGGGAGCGGAGATCAGGATCTCGGAGCTCACCATGCCGAAACCATCAAGAAAATCCTTATACCTGAGGGCGGTTTCCTTATCCGGGGTTACCAGCTGGCCCTTGAGCCCTGTTCCCTGGTAGGCTGAAGTAAAATGAAGGCTCACGTCCCAGGCGATCACACGGACTTTCTGGAGTGCCTTGTTCAGTTGCCGGTCCGTGGAAAATTTTCTTTTCAGATCCGCTTTCCGATCCTTGGTCAGTCCCAGGGTCAGTTTCTCGAACCAGCCGTCTATCGCCTTCTTATCCACCTTCTGCGGCACATGCCGGGCCTCGTAGAGAAGCGGGACCACGGCCCTGTCATGCACGGCCTGGGTAATGGTATACGGCGGCCGGAATAGATCGCCGAATTGGGCAAAGGTATTTTTTTTGGAGGATTTGGCTAGAGGCGTGCCGGTAAAGGCGATAAAACAGGCCCCCTTCAGGGCCAGCCGCATCCGGGCATACTGTTCGTTATACTGGCCCCGATGTCCTTCATCCACCAACACGAAGGTGTTGTGGTCCGCCTCCTTCAACCGGCGGTTGGCTGTGGCCATCGCAAATTTATGGATAAGGGTGGTCACTACATGGCTGCGCTGGTCCTGCAGCAGGTCGACCAGGTGCTTGCCTGTATTGGCCTGTTCGGGCTCCAGGCCGCAGGCCCGAAAAGTGCCGCAGATCTGGTCGTCCAGATCAATCCGGTCGGTAACCAGAATGATCTTGGGATGCAGTATGTCCCGGTGCAGGGCCAGGGACTTGGCCAGCATCACCATGGTCAATGATTTGCCACTGCCCTGGGTATGCCAGACCACGCCGCCCGGCCGCGTCGCACCTGGCGGAGCGCTCAAGACTCGCCCGACGATATTGCGGACCGTAAAATACTGCTGGTAGCGGGCGATCTTTTTAATGCCGTTATCGTAGAGGATGAACTTATAGACCAGTTCCAGCAGCCGTTCCTGCCGGCAGAGCGCGTAGAGGGCACGATCCTGCTCCCGGATCTCCCGGCTTGTTTCAAGAAGAGACAGATACTGGGCACGGACATCCGCAAAGGGGCCTGCAAGCAACCGCTCCGTGTCCTCAACGGCAAGAGAACGAGCCAGTAATTGCCGGATTGGTTCATCCCGGTTTTCCTCCTGCCAGGTCGCCCAGAATTTTTTCGGTGTGCCGGAGGTACCATAGTGTGCCTTGTCCCGCGCCAGGGCCAGCAGAAGGTGACTGTAGAGAAAAAGTTGCGGGATGCCGTCGGCTGCCTGGTAGTCGCCAAGCTGTTCCACGGCCAGATCGATGGGCTGTTTCCGGTTTTGGGTATAGGCCGAGCGCTTACACTCCATGACCGCCAGCGGAATACCGTTCACGAACAGGACAATATCGGGGATATAATGCTTGTCCCGGCCGATGCGTTCGACCTTGAATTCGGCGGTACAGTGATAGCTGTTGTTGGCCGGGTTCTTCCAGTCGATAAAATTGATATCGAAACTTCTGGTATCGCCCTCGATGGTCTGCGGCACACTGATGCCGAGGCACAGCAGGTCATAGGCCTGCTCGTTCTGATGCAGGGCGCCGGTGGCCCGAAAGCCCTTGAGGGCCTGCACCGCGTTCTGGATGGCGTTGTCGGTAAAGGGATGCCAGGAGCCTTTGCTCTCAAAACGGCAGTGTTCGCGGATGTGGTCCACCAGAACCGGCTCCAGGATGGTGGTCCCCAGTCGTTCCCCCCGGAGCTTGGCCGTCTCCCCGGGAGGCAGATACCGCCAGCCGAGCCGCATCAACAGGTGCAGGGCCGGGAGTTGCGACTGCACCTTCTCTAAGTAACTCGGTGTCTCGTTATCGGCGGTACGATAGTGTGAAGGCTCTTCCATAACGGAATTCTCACGTTGCGACCCGGATCTCTCCGGTCAGAAGTTTCTGCATCAGACCCCGCTTCTGCTTTTCCAGGGCGCGCAGTTTTTTCTCAAGCTGGTTGATTTCGTTATCTGCCGCCAGCAGGACAGCGGCGATGGCTTGTTGTTCATCTTTTGTTGGCAAGGGAACATGGATAAGCGAGAATTCCCGCCACCGAAGACTGCCCCGCCTGTCGACAGATGAATTTGTCGATATTGTAAAGATATGCCGGAATGTGTCGGTCTTAAAAACAGCGTAAAGATACTCCGGAATAACCCGGTCGTCGCATTTGAATACGATATATATTGGACTCACCAGACCCTTTTCGCGTTCAAGAAGCAGTCCGATGGAGCCTTCTTCGATATGGTTTGACGGATAGCCAAAGCAGCCACGTTCAATGACCTTATAATTGGAGGTATCCTCGCTGCAGACCTGTTTTCCGAAATATTTGGCTGATTCCACAAACCCGATATGCTTTGAGCAGGATAAGACTGTCACATCACCGTTTCCCTTATTTCTTAAAGAGCATTCGCGGGCAATTTTTCGTATTTGAGGACATTGCCAATCTTCCGGAAAAGGAAAAAATCGGTGCTCTTTCAGAACGCTAGATTCTTCAAAATCGGATAATCGTTGCTTTCCCCAGAGCAGCTGCTGCATCAGGCCTTTCTTACGTTTCTTTTTCGCTTCGAGTAGTCGTTGTGTCTGCTCAATGGCCGTGTCCCACATGGAGAGAATTTCGGCGATTTTTCTTTGTTCGGTGAGGGAAGGAAGTGGAAGTGGGAGACGATACAACTCTCCTTGTCCAAGTGTTTTATTGCGCCCAGCTCCACCAGGAGATGCCAGCTCTAAAAGGTACTTTCCCCTTTTGGTAAGAAAAAAATATCGTAAATAATAGAGATCGGCCTTGCCTTGTTTGGCCGTATACATAGGAAACCGGTGGGAAGCGATCATTCCTGATTCTCGTTCGCTTGTCACCGCAACAGCCTGTTCCCAGGCAAAAACGATATTGAAAATCAAAGCTGGAGCATGGACATTAAAAACATATTTATCTCCTAATTGCAACCCCTTAACCGGAGTTTTATAAAAAATGCCTTTACCATGTGAACGAATGCCAATTTCTTGATAATCTTGATATGGCTCTACTGCAACTGCACTTTTAGTCCGCTTAAGGACTTCTCCGTAGATCTTGACGTGCCAATCTTCCGGAATCCAGCCTACTTTGGTCTTTTTATATCCTGGTCTGTTTTCATTCCGGTCATTCATACTCATCGCCTGTTCGTCATTTGCTATCGAAGAATTCAAGAGCTTTTCCTTTTTCGTGTCTTGCGGGGTGTGGACTGCCTCTCCAACTCCTTCACCTCGTTTAGCGCCTCAATGAAATGCTGTTCCACCGGAGACGCTGACTCCAGCATCTGCTTCCGATACCTTTCATATTCGGTCCGCGCCTTATCGAGGGCCTGTTCGCGGCTGACACTGCCGGCATGGGTCAGGATCTCCCGGTCGCTGATCTTCAGGAAACCGTCCAATTTGCCGATCCAGTCTTTCATATACATGGGTTTCCGGTCCAGGGCCTGGAGTTCGGCGAAATCCAGATAGATGGAGACGATCCTGTTCAGGGTATCCAGTTCTGCGGCATTCAGATAATTCTTGGCAACCCCGGCATCGGCAAGCGTGGGTTTGGTTCCTGTCCAGGAGGTCAGGCCCATGTTCTTGGCAGAACCGTCGGCCCGGTCAAGGATGATTTCGGCGGCGGTGTGACCATGGGCCGCCCAGTGCATCTTGTTCTGAACCACGGCGAAAAAATCCCTGGAGAGATCGGTATGGGGATCATAATCGATGCTGGTGGCATAGATATCGAGGACCTTGCGCCAAAAGACCTTTTCCGAAGAGCGGATGTCCCGGATGCGGGAAAGGAGTTCATCAAAATAATTGCCGCCGCCGGCCTGTTTCAGGCGCTCGTCGTCCAGGGCAAAACCCTTGACAATATATTCCCGCAGCCGCTGGGTGGCCCAGATGCGGAACTGGGTGCCGCGATGGGATTTCACCCGGTAGCCGACGGAGATAATGACATCGAGGTTAAAGTACTCGACCTGATAGGATTTTCCATCCGTGGCAGTTGTTGCAAATTTTGCAACAACTGCCGGGCGGGCAAGTTCTCCTTCCTTGAAGATATTGCCGATATGTCGGGAGATGACCGACTTGTCCCGCTGGAAAAGGTCCGTCATCTGCCCCAGTGACAGCCAGACCGTCCCTCCCCGGAGTCTGACCTCGACCCGTGTTTTGCCGTCTTCGGTTTGGTAAATCAGAAGGTCCGACCTCTCTTCCGGCAAAGTATTTACCATCTCACCTGCTCCTTTCTTTTAGAACCCCAGCTCTTTCAGATAGCCGTCCATCTTCTTGCGGGTCTCCGCCAGGTCGGTCTCTATCTGCTTAATCTCCCGCTGCACCTCGGCAATATCGATCTCCGGCTCCGGTTCAAAGGTATCCACATATCGGGGGATATTGAGATTGAACTCGTTTTCGGCAATCTCCTCGAAGGTGGCAAGAAATGAATATTTATCGATAACCTGTCGATTGCGGAAGGTGGTGACGATCCGGTCGATATCCTGATCCCGCAGTTTATTCTGATTGGTGGCCTGCTCGAAATCGCGGCTGGCATCGATAAACAGCACCTTATCCCTGCCTTTGGGCGTTCTGGCTTTATCGAAAATCAGCAGCGCCGCCGGAATACCGGTGCCGAAAAAGAGGTTGGCCGGTAGGCCGATTACCGCATCCAGCAGATTTTCCCGGATTACGGCTTCCCGGATCCTGCCTTCCTGGCCGCCCCGAAAGAGCACACCGTGCGGCACCACCACCCCGACCCGGCCTTTACCATCCACCGCCGAGGCGAGCATATGAGAGAGAAAGGCCCAGTCTCCCTTGCTCTTGGGCGGGACGCCCCTGTAGAAACGGCCATACTTGTCTTCAGCGGCGATATCCTGACCCCATTTGTCGAGGCTGAAAGGAGGATTGGCAATCACAATATCGAATTTCATCAATGCATCGTTTTCAACCAGCAGGGGATGACGAATGGTGTCTTCCCATTCAATCCGAGCGGAATCGACGTTGTGCAGGAACATGTTCATCTTGCAGAGCGCCCAGGTGGAGCCGTTCATCTCCTGGCCATACAGGGAAAAGTCTTCCGAACCCACCTGATTGGCAGCCCGGATCAAAAGAGAACCCGAGCCACAGGCCGGGTCGCAGATCCGGTCGCCCGGCTGCGGTGCAACCAGGCGGGCCAGGGTCTCCGAGACCTCGGCCGGGGTATAGAACTCGCCGGCCTTTTTCCCGGCCGTGGCAGCAAACTTGGCGATCAGGTATTCGTAGACGTCGCCGATGACATCCAGGTGCCCTACTGCCTCGTAACGCAGGTCAAGCGCAGCCATATCCTCTAAAACATTTTTCAAACGCACATTGCGCTGTCTGGTCTGTCCGAGGTTGGCCTCGCTGTTGAAATCAATATTGCGAAACACATTGTGCAGCTTACTCTTGTTGGCATCCTCAAGGTGTTCGAGGAGGATGTTGATCAATTGCCCGATATTGGTCCGATCCCGCCTCTCATGGAGACTGTCGAAGGTTGCCGGAAAACACTCCTCCACCTTGCCATTCGAATCCTTGATTTCGATCTCGGGGATAAGAAAGCGCTCCCGGTCCAGCGCCCGCTGCACCCGGACCTGATCACCTTTGTACTTTTTTTGGTATTCAGCTTCCTTCGATTTACGGACATCGCTGAGATATTTTACAAACAGCATTGTCAGGATGTAGTCCTTGTACTGAGCGGGATCGATCACCCCGCGAAAGGTGTCGCAGGCCCGCCATACTACATTGAAAATCGCCTCTCGTTTTTGTTTGTCGGTCATATGTGTTCCATTCTTGTCACTTGCCTTGAATTGCTTTCAGGCATGCGGCGGTTATCATTTTCCTTCGGTTTTGCACTAACTGTTCAAGTAATTCCTGTTCCTGGTGCTGTAATGCATCAAGAGCGGCTATTTTTTTCTGCACTTCCAGAGGGGGGAGCGGGACGTCTATAGCCTCCAGCACCGCCCGTCGCACCACCGGCATGTGAACGCCTTTGCCGCTGTACAGATGTAAATACTGCTCGACAGAGGGCTGATTCAAATACCAGTAGAGATACTTCGGAAGCACGCTCGCATCGGTTGCCCGGATGATGAAAAAACATGCCGCCGCCAGGGAATGGTTGGGAATGGTTTCAAGGAGCACCGAGAAGTTGTGTGCGCCTCGGGCCATAAACAGGATGTCACCTTTCTCCAGAAGCTTATCTTTTCCGGACAGATCGGGATCAAAACGGATCAGATCATTGGAGCAGTAATCGAACTTGTCAATATCCACATCCCTGGCCTGCACCAGGAAATGCGTGCCATTGGTGCGAGCCTCAATCTTCCCGCGACTGATATAACCGCTCAGAACCTGTGTGATTTTTGATAATTCCATAGTCCCTCTGTCAATATAATCTGCAATATATTATATACCGCAATTTTATTCTTGACAACAAGAATTTTAATATTACAGTTATCGTTATCTTGCAAAATATAAATACAAGGAGATTGTATGGAGTTATCAGAAAATCAAAAGCACCAAACACTGCTGGCGGTGCTGCAGGAACGTTACAATGCCTCGCACAAGATGAGGGAGAGATCTATTCAGTTTACTCTCTGAACTTCTTAACGTACCGGAGGAAGAAGCAACCCTTGGCTTTATGCGTTTACTGGCATTGCCCGTTCAAGGAAACACTGTAGACTGATTGTTCGCGGCAATTCGTATTCTCCTTGACAAAGAACCATCTATAAGTGATTTTTTTTCGGAGCCCAATACCTTGGCTGAGTTTTTTAATTCGATTGACCGGAGATCCCCATGCCTGAGAAGCTCGAACGCCTCTGTTTTAACTGTAACAGCTTTTTCCCCGACACCTATGAGGCTACCGAATATGGCATCTGTCTTGCTGAAGAGGTCTTTGAACCCTTCCTGGATGATCTGCTGATTCACGGAAATTTTGATAACTGCCGCTCTCTGGTTCAGGCCAGGAGGTTCGAAGGCGAGAGGAAAGTCTGCTCTCTTTATGAAGAGGCTGAAATGTGGGAAGTCCCGGACGACATATCTCCAGACCTGATCGACCAGCTGATACTCCAGGCAAGGGAGGAAAAGGGGCGAAAGCCGACCGAGTATTTTTTCAAGGATCACTCGTTCGCCTGGCTGCTGGAGCATGACGAGCAGCTGCAAAAACTCCGTCATAGGTACCAGCACCGTTCCCCGGAAGAACGTCGCATGGCGGCCGACCATGAATATCATGCCGCAATAGCCTGTCAGCATTTTCTTGATTTGACCGAAGAGCACAGGCAGACGGCTGCCATTCCGGGAGAAGTTGCGGCCTTAGCCATTGATCCGCACTATGCTCCGGCCCTTTTAACCGTCGGCACCTATGAATATCTCCTCGGCAGGATCAACGAAGGGGTGCAGTTGCTTCTCAGCCTCGTTTGTTTACCGATAGAAACAGAAGACTTAGCAGTTATCATCGATAAGGCCGGAAGGTTTTTACAGGACAGAAAGGACTTCAGCCAGGCAGAAATATTGTATGCTGCCGCCATTGAAAACTTTCCGGATGTGCAATTGTTTAAAGAAGGTCATTCCTGCACAGACAAACAACGGAGCAGATAAAATGGGTAAAATTGGAAGAAACGACCCCTGCCATTGCGGCAGCGGGAAAAAATACAAAAAGTGCTGTATGCACAAAGACAAGGAAATGCGGCTGCGAGAGCAAGAAGAGCGAAGATATGAGCAAGATGTTATTGACGGGCGGATAGACCCTTTTGCCAGCGATGAGGACTGGCTGGCTGATCCTGACGACGAAGAGCTCGACGATGATTTGAGCGTGGAAGATGATATTGACGATGTCGATGTTCCTTGGGCTGATCCGGTCCCTGTCACCTCGTCCTCCATCGAAAAGAAAAAAACTATCTCCGACGAGGACGAAGCGATTATCAATGCCTGGTGGAATACCTACCGAGACATATCCGATCCCGACCAGCTGCGCGATCATATCGAAAAGTTTATGGACTCTCATCCCCATCTGGTTGAAGATCTGACACTTGAGGAGGAGCCCTTATTCCAACTGCAGGATATGTATGATCGTCAAGGCCGACCGGAGGGATATATTGAAGTGCTGTCGCGCCTTCGCTCCGAGTTCCCTGATGCCTACTTTAAGGGATTCAGTTATTTCGACAGCAGCATAATCAGCTGGCTGATGGTAACCGGTCAAAGAGAAAAAGTGGCGGACTATCTTGCAGGTTTTCGAAAACATCCTACGCAAAACCTGGATAACCTGTTCGACTTGATCCATTTTCTGACGAGCTGTAACTGCCAGGACATCCTGGCTGATTTTCTTCCGGAAATCGTAAGTGAGGTCTGTACTTCACCGATGGTGCTGGGCGACGATGAAATTATCGGCCTGACAATTACCATCCTGATGGCACCTTTTCTCGACAAGGGTCTTGAAAAATTCGCCCCTCACTCCCTGGCCCAAAAGATACAAACACTGTCATCTGTGGTAAACCCGATCTGGATGGAGCCCCAATTCCTAAAAGAGTACCTCCGCGGCATCCTCGACAGACATGAGCATTGGGACCTTGACGGCTGTTCCACCCGCAGCCAGGCTCTGGTTCGCTATGAAAAGATCACCAGAAACTTCATGGGCTGGCTTGGCATCCAGACAAAGCTGGACTGGTGTGCCGCTGATTATCACAGCCAGCTCGTCTTTGACTATCTCGCGGCGACTCTGCCGGTGAAAAAGAAACCCCGGGAACCTTTCCCTTTTGCAGAAAAGAACATGGAAGGGCTCCTGGTGCAACTGTCAAAAAATATGCTGTGGCTGGATTCATCCAGATTGTTCGGAACACTCAACGGCCTCTACTGGTTTGCCACATTCCTGGAAGACACCTCGTCTGCTACCTCGGAGCAGGCACAGGTCGGAAGAGAAACATGTGTACGGCTTTTTGAAAAGGTGTATCCCGTTCAGGAAAAACAGGACATCAAGGCTCTTATCTGGAAGCAGTTCCCGTGGAAGGGGTGAGATCCGTCTGTGGACAGTGCGGCGATAGAGTGACCAGGCATAAGGCCCGTTTGCAGGACAGCAAGATCGTCTGCCTTTTGACTGCCTGCCTGGCTTGGCTACTCGCCACTCCTGAGCCTTCTTTTGTTTTCCGCCAATCGGGCAGGCAATGGGCAATAGAAAACTTTGAGCATATCTTCTCTTCCCATTCATCACCAGATAATGGCAAGTTTGAGGATCACAGTACATAATTATGGAAGAACAGATATCCATTGACATGAGCGTTCAAACCATATATCCATTTGTCGCCGCTATCGGCTAAGAAACGAAGACGTCAATATATTTCCTTCTATATTATCAAGCATATAAAGGAAGAACCAGAGAAGGATAGCTGTGATAGAAGTACAAAACCTGAGCAAAACATTCGGAGACCGCGCCGCCCTGGCCGGGGTCTCCTTCACGGTCGGTCCCGGCACGATCTATGGCTATCTGGGTCCGAACGGTGCCGGCAAGACCACCACCATCCGGATCCTGACAGGTCTTACCCGGCGGGACGGCGGCACGGTGCTGTTGAACGGTTATGATATCGAACGGGAGCCGATCACCTGCAAGGCCCAGTTCGGACTGGTGCCGCAGCATACCAACCTGGATGCCGAGCTGACGGTTGAGGAAAACCTGCTGATCCATGGCCTTCTGCACCATATGGCCAAGGCCGATATCGAACGGCGGACCGGGGAACTCCTCGACTATGTCGAGATGAGCGACCGGCGCAAGGTCCTGGTCAAGACCCTCTCCGGCGGCATGAAGCGCAGGCTCCTGATCGGCCGGGCCCTGATGCATACACCCAGTATCCTCTTTCTGGACGAGCCGACCGTAGGCCTCGATGCGGCCATCCGCAGGCGAATCTGGGGTCTGGTCAGGAAGATCCAGAGCGACGGCACCACCATCTTCCTGACCACCCACTATATCGAAGAGGCCGAATTCCTGGCTGACCGGGTGGCCTTCCTTGATGCAGGCAAGATCGTCGCTGAAGACACACCTGTCAACCTGATGGCCGATATCGGCGAATGGGCGGTGGACTTTCTCGACGACAACCGCCTGCAGACCGCCTACTTCCACTCCAGAGACGAGGCCCGCGAGTATGTGACAGGCAGGATGGACGGCTGCACGGTACGGCGGGTGAACCTGGAAGACGCCTTCATTTCCATGACCGGGAGGAAGATTGTATGATCAAAGGCTGGACTGCTGTCTATCTCCGTGAAATGATAATCCTGAAACGCCGCCTGGCCAAGCTGATCCCGGCCTGGTCGGTGTCGCCGCTTCTCTATCTTGTCGCCTTCGGCTATGCAGTCGGCCGCCATGTCAATGTCGGCGGTCACAGCTATATGGAGTTCCTGCTGCCGGGGCTTGCGGCCATGGCCAGCATGACCCAGGCCTTCGCCATTGCAGGCGAAATCAATATCGCACGGTTTTACTGGCATATCTTCGACGAGTTCCAGGCGGCACCGATCAGCAATCTCGCCTATGTCCTGGGCGAGGTGCTGGCCGGAATGACCAGGGCCCTGCTGGCTGGCTGCGTGGTCCTGCTCCTCGGCGCCCTGTTCGGGGTCGTCCTGTCCTATAATCCGCTCTTCTGGGCTGCCTTTCTGCTGAACAGCTTTGTTTTCGCCTCACTCGCTGTAGGCCTTGCCATGCATGTCAAATCGCACGCCGATCAGACCTTGCTGAACAACTTCATCATCACGCCAATGGCCTTTCTGGGCGGCACCTTCTTCCCGCTCTCCCAGCTCCCCGCCTGGGGACAGAGGCTGCTGGAGGCCCTGCCGCTCACCCACGCGGCCAAGGCAATCAGGGCCGCAGCCTTCGTCGAGCCCGCCCATATGACCGACTACCTCCTGCTCGCAATCGTCGGCTGTGTCTGTTTTGTCTTCGCTATCGTCTCGGTAAATAAGGCTAAATCTTAGGTGAAACAGCTGAGCGGTCTTTTGCCTATCTGTGCATCCTGTAAAAAAATTCGAGATGACTGGGAATATTGGATCCAGATTGAGGCTTCTTGGTAAGATAGGGCCATGCATATACGAAATTTGCAACATAATGGCTTACAGATCGGGGATTTCGCGACAAGACCCGGACAAGCCTGGTGTATTTTCGGCAGTAACCGGTCCGGGATCGACCACCTGGTCGACCTTCTTTCGGGCAGGCTGGAAAATTTCTCCGCTGATATCCTTCTTCTCCCCAACCATCCGGGACTCTTATCTTTTCGGGTTCAGCAGGAAATTTTTGAAGAAGAGCTGCGCAACGACGACACCGATGTTCTGGGCAAAATTGATCCCGGCACCTTAGTCTGCGAGTTTATCCCCGATCATGCACTCCACCCCACTCTGCTCAAGACCTTCGGGATGGATCACTGCCTCGAAGTGGGATACAGACAGCTCAGTTCAGGACAGTGCAGAAAGCTCATTCTCCTGCGGGAACTGACTGGCGGGGCGAAAACGCTTGTCCTTCAAAACCCTTACGACGGTCTCGACGAACAGAGCTGCTTTGAGCTCAACCAGGCCTTGCGCCATCTGCCCGACCAGGGGATCGAGCTGATCCTGACTGTCAATGCCGTCAGCGATATCCCCGCCTGGTGCACCCACCTGGCGGTTATTACTTCAGGACATCTCAGCCACGCCGGTACCAGGGAGCAGGTTTTTTCCATGCTCTTCGACAAGCTGGAGACAGAACAGAGAGGTCATCGAACTCCAACAGATATCTCCGTAAGCCGGACGGCGGCTGCCGCCGGCAGGAAGGAGGAGCTTGTCTTCCTCCAAGATGGCTTTGCCGCTTACGGCAGCAAAACACTTTTTTCCGGGCTCGATCTGATCATTTATACCGGTGATCACACCTTGATCACCGGGCCGAACGGCTGTGGAAAATCCACGCTTCTTGACATCATAACCGGTGAGAGTTCAAAATGTTACACCAACAACCTCCGGATTTTCGGCAAAAAGCGGGGCAGCGGGGAATCGATATGGGACATCAAGAAACATATGGGGATAATTTCTCCTGTCCTGCACAGAGATCACCGGGTGCCCGGCAGTGCCCTCCACGTCATTATCTCCGGTCTCTATGATTCAGTCGGGTTGTACAGGAAGATTCAAGCCCCGGATATAAAAGCCGGTCTGCGCTGGCTTTCCTGGACAGGTCTTCAGGACCGGGCCGATACCCCTTTTCGTAGACTGCCTTTTGCCGAACAACAGTTGCTGCTCATTGCCCGAGCCCTTATCAAGCGCCCGAAACTCCTTGTCTTTGATGAGGCAACCCAGGGACTCGATGATGCTCACCGGTATGCCCTGCTTGACCTGCTCGAAAAAATTGCCGACCAGAGACTCTCCACCATCCTCTTCGTCAGCCACCGCAAAGACGAGCAGCGGCCATTTTTCAATCGGCATATCCAGCTCGACTCTTATGCTCCATAATGGCACACGTTCATACCGCATATCTTTCCTCTTGCCATCTGTTTTGGCGCGGGATTTCAGAAACAATATCTCCGGTCGCGACGAAACGCCGCTAACAACTTGATCCCCAATCATTCGATCTTATTATAATCTAAACCGGACTTGAGAGATACTCCGGCAACTTCTGCTGTATCTTTCGTTGTATTGCCGTTTCGAACATCCATTAGCCCAATCGCCAAGCAGTGAACACAAGAGGCTCGATATGATTATCAAATCATGCAAGATGAAACGATTGTTCCATTGTTTTCTCCTCGCCGCTGCCGCATTGCTGCTTTTCGGCTGTGCCAATCAGCCCCTGCCGCCGGAACCCTTTCATTGGGTCTATAAAACGGATGGAACGGGAAACAAGGCGGCTGAAAACTGGGCTCCGGCCTTCGTGGTCTATGGCCATGCCGAGACATTCAACCGTATCGGGCGGCCGACGGTTCGACAGGAGGAGAATGGAGATGAAGAGGTCTTTATCGACCCGGAGCAGCCGGTGGTCTATTTCATGCGACGCCCCTTCTCCACCGACAAGGCTGCCTATACCAACCTGATCTATCGGGTCCATTTCCCCGAAGTGCCGTACAGCCTGAGTCCTTTCAATCTGACGGCCGGAAAAAACGTGGGTCTCATCGTCGTGGTGACCCTCAATGCCGACAACCTGCCTGTACTGGTAACTACCGTGCATACCTGCGGCTGTTACCATGCCATTGTCCCCACCCAATACCTGCCCAAGGATGCCTTCCCGAAAGATTGGGATGGTGAGACTCTGGATATATATGGCGAGCAATTACCTCCCCTCCTAAAATTCAAGGAGATCCATTCGCCTCAAATACTGGTGTACTTGAGGCCGGAGGTGCACCGGGTTATGGATCTTGACGTGCAGGATGTTCATGATCTTTCCGCCGACCCGTTCCGGATTATCTCCACGAAGATCGAGGCCATGGACCGGCTGGAGAAATTGCCCACAAAAACCGGAACAACCAGCTTTTACTATCCTGAAGGGATCTTGAAAGGACATGTCAAAGGGGCAATCAAACCCTGGGAGACCCTCTCGCTGAGCCTGATCAGCATGGATCTCTTCGTGGGTGCCGACAAGGCCTATGCCGACACCGGCAACCCTTTTTACACGAGTTTAAAACCCTGGCGCCGCGAGGACTCCAATATGTGGGATTTCCCCCGTTTCCTGCAGTATTGGGGGTGGAGACTGTAGAAGCGCTCCATGTTCATAATGGAAGATTTGCGATTGATAAACATCTATCGATAGGATATTCCTGTTTGTAAAATGAAATCCTTATGATTAAAGATCAGGGAATCGGAGACACTGCATCGTTTCTATTCAGATTCTCCCAATATTCTTATGTAAAAAGCATTGTTGAGGTTCATCCTCGGCATCCTTGATAAGCAGTTGATGGAAAGCAACAGAGACATTGAAGATACTCCATCTCATCAGTCAGCATCCGGAAAGCACCGGTAGCGGTTTTTACCTGCAGAACATCATCCGCCAGGCTTCTGCGGCCGGTCATCACAATTTTCTCATCGCCGGCATCACCGGCGACCGTATACCCGAAATCCCCGGTATTGACCGGGACTGCTGTCGTTTCGTCCGATTTGCCGAAGGCGATCTGAACTTTACCATTCCGGGCATGAGCAATGTCATGCCCTACCCCAGCTCCCGCTTTGATTCTCTGAACGCCGAACAGCTGACCGCCTATGAAAGGGCCTTTGCCGAGACGATCCGACACACTGCCCTGGAGTTCTCGCCCGATATCCTGCACAGTCACCATCTCTGGCTTGCGAGTTCTGTTGCCCGAAGGGTTCTGCCGGATATTCCTCTGGTGACCTCCTGCCACTCCACCGACCTACGCCAGTTTGTGCAGTGCCCGCATCTTCGAGAAAGAGTCCAGCCTTCCTGTCTGAAGATCGACCGGGTTTTAGCCCTCAGTCACGATCAAGCAGAAAAGATTTGGGAAATCCACGGGATCACCACTGAGCGCATAGATATCGTTGGTGGTGGATATGATAAAGAGCTCTTTATCCCCGGCATAAAGGCACAAGCGCCACCAATCAGCCTGCTGTATGCCGGAAAGCTGAGTCTGGCCAAGGGGGTTGACTGGCTGCTCCAGACCTTCGCCCGCCTTCAAGACCCTGGGTTGCACCTGCACATCGCCGGTTCCGGTTCCGGCGAGGAAACCCGGCAATGTTTGCATTTGGCCGAAAAAGAGGGCAGTCGGGTAACCGTCCACGGCAGAATAAACCAACAGGAACTGGCCCGGCTGATGGGTAGCTGTCATATCTTTATCCTGCCCTCATTTTATGAAGGATTGCCGCTAGTCCTTCTTGAGGCACTCTCGGCGGGCTGTCGCATAATCGCCACTGACCTGCCGGGTTGCCGGGAGTTATTAGCGGGAGCAGGCCCGGATCTGGTCACCTTTGTCAACCTGCCTGCCCTGTCAACCATCGACCGGCCCGACCCGAAGGATTGGGACATATTGCAGACACGACTCGCGGCAGCCATTACCGACATGGCCGATCGGGTACGTATCGCACCATCCCCCTCTTTGGCGGAAATATCCAGAATCACCTCGGTGTTTAGTTGGCAGGAAGTTTTTAAAAGAATTCTTTCGTCTTACGAGAAGGCAATGGTCGGCTGAGGTCTGCCGTGCAGCCGAATGGCCACGGCGGCTATGTCGTCGTGCTGCTTAAAGCGGGGATATTTCCGGCACGTTGGGTCTTCTTGCTGCAACCGACGGACGTGATTACGAACGGCCTGTAGACCTCCCACACGATAGAGGTCAACCAGGCAGTGCCAGTCGTCGCAGGCAAAGGGATTTTCCCGGGGCAGAAAGAGTCCGTCTGTGAACAGCAGGATATCGCTCACTCCCGCCAGTTCATGGTACCCGTGCCGAAGAAAGTTTACAGCCTCCGGCTCCCCGTTCAACACCCCGTAACTCACATTCATCTGTAGCCGCACCCGGTGTATCTGATCGGAGAGAACATCGTGGATGGTGGCCGCCTGTGTCGCCGGTAATTTCTTCCACAGGTGCAAGGTTTCCCGATCGATATCGATTTCAGGGGTGACAATGCGGAAGCCGCCGTCGTTGTCAATGAGCAGAATCAGGGCGTCGCCGGTCTGACAGTATTCGAAACGATCGGCATTCAGGCGGATTACCGCAAGACTCGTCGACCACAGCCGGTGGCGCTCGGTCATCGAGACATTCTCGGTAAGCAAAGTGTCGCGAATGCGACGGTTGGCCCTGGTGGCAAGGTGTGCCAGACCGGCATGTTCTTCCTGAAAAGTCAGAGCGGCGATTTGAGCGGCGAGCAGTCCGCCGGTCAGGCCACCGGCGAATCTTCGCTTGTCGAGACTTGTTGCTCCGTCAAAGACACCGAACAGGTTGTCTGTCCGAAGGAGCACATCCTCATTCAGCTCACCGCTGCCTTTTTCCAGGAGCGTTTCCACGACATAGTGAGGAATGACCGGGTAGGGGCGGGGGAGAGCAAATTGTTCGGTTGAAAGATACATAATCCTCTTCTCTTGTCGCTAATTTGATGGAGAGCAGTATAATAAGTATTGGTGATATTACAAATTGCTTGTTCCTATCGATAATCAGGTCAGTGATAGAATGTTTCTATATCGGCGAGTTTCTCAATGGGATGCGGAGATGAAATGACTGAAATTCTGCTCAATCCCGGACAACCTGCATGGGATGACTATGCTGAAAAAAACAGTTCAGCGACTTTCTCCCATCGCTTCGACTGGGGTGAAAGCCTCGCTGCCGCATACCAGGTCCCGATTTTCCGGCTGGCGGCTAAACGTCGATCCGGAGATACATCACTTACAGGCATTCTCCCCCTGATACTCTTTGCTGCGCCGGATCAGGACATCCGACTGGTCTCCCTGCCCTATACAGATGCCGCAGGCATAGTCGCCGACGATACCGCAATCGGCACAAGACTCCTGGCCGCTGCCCTTGATCTGGCGGTTGAACTCGGCGCAGTTCATGTTGAGCTGCGCCAGGCCGGGAGTCCGATTTTTCAAGTCCTGACCACAGATTCTGCCAGTCTTTGGAGCCATAGCCCGCATACCTTCAAAACCGGTCTCCGCCGCCCCTTGCCCGAATCGCCCGACAAACTCTGGTCCCTCCTTCCAGCCAAGGTCCGCAACCAGGTACGAAAGGCCCGCACATGCGGTTGTACGGTTGCCATCGGCGGGGCGGAACATGTCGATGATTTCTATGCAGTGTTCTCGGAAAACATGCGTGACCTCGGCTCGCCGGTCCATGAGCCGGAACTTTTCCGAATGTTGCTGGGTAAGCATTCGCTCGGACCTCGGGTGGTAGTGGTTGTTGCGGCAAAGCCCGTTGCCGCCGCTATTGTCTTCACCCACAATGCCACCCTCTATAATCCATGGGCCTCCTCCTTGCGCCACTGCCGGCCATCCTGTCCGAACATGCTTCTCTACTTGGCCATGCTCGAGCTTGCTGTGGCCGCCGGTTGCCGCTGGTTTGATTTTGGCCGATCCTCCCCGGATGCCACAACCTATCGCTTCAAGCGGCAATGGGGGGCGACAATGCAGCCGCTTACCTGGCATGTCTTTTCCCGCCAGCCACACAACTGGGATCCCCGTTCGGAAACGCTGGTTGACGAGATCTGGAAGACCCTGGATCTGTCGACCTCCCGTCAAAACGGCCCGGCCCGCAGGCGCTGGATCAGTCTTTGAGAGGCGGTGCCATGCAAGGAGCAATGAACAATCTTGTTGTTTCTCTGCCCATGCCGATCTTCCTTGTCGTCGAGGATGTTGGCTGGTGGCAGGGAACGGACGGCTCGGCGAACAATGAGCCGTACCGCAACGGCTTCACCAGACGCCATTGTCCGGACGATTACCGTGCCCTTGCCCGGTTGGCCAAGCGACTGAAGATGCGCATCGCCCTTGGTATGGTCCTTGGCGAATGGGATCGCGACAACATTCTAAAAGACGTTGCCGGTGCCACCTGGTTGGGCGATTCCTGGAACAACCGGATCAATCAGGGACCGTGGCTTGACGAGGCCGCTGAGTTCCTGTGCGAGCATCAGGACTGGCTGGAGATCGCCTGCCATGGCCTCTGTCATGAATTCTGGCGGAATGGCCGGATGGAACGCTCCGAGTTCCATGACCTGAGCGGCCGGATGCGACCGAGAGACATTGTTAAAGAGCATCTTGATGCCTTTGCGAAAATCCTTGCCAGGAATAATCTGCCTGGTTTTCCCCGACTCTTTCTGCCACCAGCCTTGCACCACAGTTTCGGCAACGGCCGGGATTCCATCCAGGCAATCCTCCAAGAGTATGGCATCAGATATGTGGTCACCGTTTTTTCACGGGCCCGCAGGTATTCCGAACCCCTGCATGAAAAAATCACCTGGGAATGCGGCGTCGGTCTCCTGGAACGCGGCCTTGCCCCGGTGTCTTGGCACGAGGCGGCCGCTCGTCCAGTCTGGGATTTCCAAAACCCCATCCTGCCATTACATTGGAGCAATCTCCTTCACCATGATCCCGGAAAGAATTTTGTAATCGTTGATGGGTGGGCGGAGATGCTGGAGAGTAAGGCCAGCACCATGGCATACATGCTGGCTGCGGATTTCGCCTCCTGCTGGAGTCAGGCAGCAGCCTACCATCTGGTTGAACTAATCACTGTTGACCGGAAAATCATTATTGATCTTAGTATACTCGAGATGGTTCCCGGATATAATGGCTCGATCTTTCTCAAGATCCAATGTCCCCCGGATTTCACGTGGCAATGCCGAGGCGGGCAGATTATATCCCTCCGAAGTGATCCCTCCGGGATTGAAACAGTTCACCTTTGTCCGTTGAGGGGACAACAGAGGATAGAGATCTGGCGATAAGCGATACCCGGCTTGATTTCTAAATATATTCTAGTCCTTCTCCACAGCCAGTAAAGCCGCACCCAACGCACCGACACATTGCGGGTCATCAGGGACCATGATATCGCACCCCAGTTTCTGTTCGAGAAAGGTGCGCATGCAGGGATTTTTGGCCACGCCGCCGGTGAAGACAAGATTGCCGTCCGATGCCACACGGCTGATCATCCCGGCCACCCGACGGATGACGCTGATATGCAACCCGCGGGCTATCTCCCGGGGGTTCTGTCCCTTGGCAATCAGGGAGGTAACCTCGGATTCGGCAAAGACCGTGCACATGCTGGAGATGGTAAGATCGTTTACGGCCAGCAGGGCTTCCCGGCCGAAGGAATCAATATCGAACCCCAGCGCCCTGGCCATGATCTCTATGAATTTCCCGGTCCCGGCAGCGCAGCGGTCATTCATCTCGAATTTTTTCACCTTCCCGTTGGGGAATAGGGCAATGGCCTTGCTGTCTTGACCGCCGATATCCAGTACAGTCCTGGCCTCCGGGAAAAAAGCCCGTGCCCCTTTGGCATGGGCCTTAATCTCGGTGACGGTGGGCGCCTCAAACGAGATCTCGAAAAGGCTCCGGCCGTAACCGGTTGCCATGATCCGGTCATACTCGACCCCACTGATCAGTCTGCCGGCCTCGGCCATCGGGTCAAAGCCGGTATCGGCCTGCAGGCTGCAGAGGATGTTGCCCCTGTCATCAACTACAACCAGTTCGATGGAGCGGGAACCGATATCGATCCCGGCATAACGCTTGCTCACTCCGGCCCTCCGGTTTAGCGAAGCTGCTCGATGAAGGCCTCGATCCGGGTCTTCAGCTGGCCCATATCCTCCATACTGTAATCGGTCTCGATACGCAGGGTCGGCATGCCTTTCTGTTCCAGGGCTTTTTCAACTGGAATGGATTCCATCAAATAGGGCTGACAGAACTGCAGACCGTAATGGATCACCCCGTCGGCCTTGTAGGCGGCAGCCATCTCTTCTATATGGGCCAGACGATCAGGGTTGGGCGTGAAGATCGCGCAATCCACCTGGTAATACCTGTCGATGATGGCCTCCATCATCTCCTCGATCGTATTACCGGAATCGTCGGTCAGGTTCCGGGTGCCGCGTTCCCCAACGCAGGACTCCTCGCCGACAATGACGGCGCCTGCGGTCTCGACAATCAACGGCAGTTTCCAGTTGGGAACGGCCTGCGGACAGCCGGACACCAGGATACGGGGAGCCTTTTTCGGGAACACACCTTTGCTTTCGACAATCCGCTTTTCCAGCTCGTCGCAAATCTTCTCGACCGATGCAGTAAAACGCGCCGGGTTGTCGTAAAAAAAGACCTGATTGACCAGCAGCGCATCCAGACCTGATATAGGTGCCGGATCTGCCTTACGCAGAGCCGACAGACGATGGACGGCGGCGCGTTTTGCGTTCACGGTCCGGATCGCCTGTTTTAGTGAGTCGGCGGTGATCTGAACACCGGTCAGCGCTTCGACTGCAGCCTTGAATCGGAGATATTCGGATTTCAGCAATATCCTGCCCTGCTCGGATTTAACCTGCGGCAGATCCATCACATAGAGGTTGTCGACCAGACCCTTGAAGGTTTCATAGGCCTTTTTCTTGCCGTCGCAGGTATTCTCACCGACGATCATATCCGCACTTTCCAGATACGGACAGACCTTGCCGAGCTTGAACCCGAATGAAGATTTGATCAATGCACAGGTATTGCGGGGCAGGAGCTTTTCTACCTCTTCGGTTGCAAAATCAGCTCCGGAACAGAGTCCGACCAGGGTGGCGTTGGCGGCAAGCGCAATCTCCTCGGGCACGAAAACACAATAGCAGCCGATGATCTTCCGACCTGCTTTCTTTTCATCCAGCAGTTCTTTGATCCGCAGACCGTGCACCTCGCTCATCACGAAATCGAAATAACCCATGCCCTCAGGACGATCCTTCTGGGCAAGATAGATATTCTGGTAGGCCGGACCGAGAACACCCAGCAGGGCATCGTGGGCCTCAAGATTAAGCCCCAGATCTGTCCACATTGAACGGTAATCTTCAGTCATAGCTACAATCCTCCGATTTGATGTATAGAAATTTTTGTTTATAAATGACTCATTGACGATAGGTGAATGTATACGAGAATTTTGCCGGATCGTAAAAGTCGAGAACCGTGGTACCGATTTCCGCATAGGGATAGCCGAAGGTATTCAGAGGCTGACCGGTCTGAGGCGGATTCAAAATAATATCTCGTCCAACCGCAAGCTTGACGCGGTACTGGTCCCATCCTCCCCAGAAATATGCACGGTATTCGTTCGTCTTGACACTGGTCAGCTCCAGATTCTGGGTCAGCATCATTTTTCGTACGTCTGCAGGGTCAACTGGAACCCAGCCGTATCCGGGCAGATAAAATTCCGCCCAGCAGTGTTGCCATTCGGTAATGTCGACCTTCGCCTCTTTTCCCTGACGAATGCCAAATATTTCCCGAGCAGGTATACCGGCAGCCCGGCACAACGAGACAAAAACGGAATGGATATCCGTGCACTTGCCGCCAGGTGCCTGGAGGAGAAGACATACATCCCCCTTGCCGCAGCCAACCGTTTTCGGATCACGATACATGTTTTCGCAGATCCAATCGTAAATGGCCCTGGCTTTAGTAAGGACGGTGGATTTATCTGCAGTAATCTTATCAGCCAGTGCCTTTACCACACCATCAATGGGTCCAAGACGGGTGGCCTCAAGATACATGGCGAAATCCTTTGGGTCCCAGGCTGCTTCTTTAGTGGGGAAATCACGACGGACGACCTCCTGGCGTTCCACATGGAAAGAGAATTGTGCCTTACGGCTCTCGGCTCCTTTGTTCCATCGCATGTACAAAATGGGCGTGCTGTATTTCCGGTCCGAATAGACGGCAGACTCGGCGAAGTCTCCGGTAAGATTTATCTTTGTAATGATTTGGTCCCGATCCGAAAGAGGATAGGGAATCCAAAGTTGCGTATCATCGCTATTGGGTTGCTTGGAGAGGTCAAACTCCATGGTGATGGTGCCCGTTTGCGATGCGGCCAAAACAACACTCGGCGTCAGCATGACTAAGCTCGCAAAGAATACTATGAGTGCCTTTTTCATTTTTCCTCCTGAGTTGGGTGATAATTAACCAGAAAATACGGTTCAAGGTTACGCTGTTTCCTCTTAAAACTCAACGGGATATTCTTGATAATAATTATGCTACACATAGGATTTTCCTATTTACTCAGAAAAACATGCCAACAATCCTTTTCAACCGAAAATATTTTTCCATTGACGGTTTGGTTGAAATTCCTGCAATTGACTCAAGTTTTAATATAGTAATATACTATTCTCAATATAGTTATTATGTAATATATTTCTGTTATAAATAGTCATTATACGTTTGTAAAAGTAATTACTTACTTTTTTCATGAAATTTCATTGACTCCACAGAAAAATTATATATAGTCGTCTTAATTGTCAGGTTATAACCGACTCGATTCGACGAATACCGGCACACCCTTTTGCACTGGCCACTACAAGTAGAACAAACTTCGGAACTGGAGAGACACACAATGGACGAATTGATTATGGTGAAAATCAACGGAATGGATGTTCATTTCCCAAAAGGAAAAACCATCCTTGAGGTCTGCAAGGATGCTGGAATTTACATCCCGACCCTCTGCTACGACGAACGACTGAAGCCCCATGGAGGCTGTCGGCTCTGTCTGGTGGAGATAAAAGGCAAGCCCGTCCCTTTAACCTCCTGTACAACGCCGGGTGAGGCCGGAATGGAGATCTCGACGGAGAGTCCGAAACTGACCCGATTGAGAAAGACCATCCTCGAACTCCTTCTTTCCAACCATCCTAATGACTGTATGGTCTGTGAGGCCTCCGGAGACTGCAGCCTCCGGGAGATGGCCTATCTCTACGGAGCCAGCCTTGATCGGTTCCAGGGCGAGAAGTGGAACCTGCCAATACGAGAGGATAACCCGTTTATCACTTTTGAACCTAACAAGTGCATCGCCTGCGGCCGCTGTACTCGGATCTGTAACGAGGTGGTTATGGCCGGAACCATCGATCTGGTCAACCGAGGCTTTAATGCCATACCGGAAACGGCCTTCGCCAAACCCAGAAGCCTGAAAAACTGCGAGTTCTGCGGTCAATGCGTCTCCACCTGCCCGACAGGCGCCTTGACCGACAAAAAAGGCCGGGGCAAGGGCCGTGCAGGCGATATCAAAAAAGTAAAGACAACATGTACTTACTGCGGGACAGGCTGTAATTTTTTCCTGAATGTCAGAAACGACAGGGTGGTCCGGGTCACCTCGGACTTTGAGGCCCCGGTAAACAAGGGGAACCTCTGCATCAAGGGACGGTACGGCTATGACTTCATCCACAGTGATGAACGTATCAAGACCCCGCTGATCCGGGAAGGTGAAGGCTTCCGGGAGGCCTCTTGGGATGAGGCACTGTCTCTGGTCGCCGGCCGCTTCAACGCTATCATCAAAGAACACGGACCCGACAAGGTCGGCGGTTTCTCCTCGTCCCGGTGTTCCAACGAAGAAAACTACCTCCTGGCCAAATGGGTGCGCTGCGCGGTCGGCTCCAACAATGTCGATAATTGCGCCCGTGTCTGTCACGCCCCAACCGTAGCTGGTCTGGCCCAAAGCTTTGGCGCCGGTGCGGCAACCAACTCTCTGGAACAGATGTCGGACATCGATACCATTTTTATCATCGGTTCCAACACCACGGAGGCCCATCCCATCGTCTCCCTCTATCTGAAGAAGGCGATCAGTAAGGGCGCCAAGGTGGTGGTCGCCGACCCGAGAAAGATCTGGCTGGCCCAGCGGGCCGATGTCTGGCTCAACATGAAACCGGGCAGCAACATCGCCCTGATCAACGGGATAATCCATGTTATCCTGAAAAACGGCTGGGAAAGCAAGGAGTTCATCAAAACACGGACGGAGGGATTCGCTGAACTGAAGGCCAAGGTCGAGGAGTATGACCTGGATCGTGTCGAGAAACTGACCGGGGTCTCCAGAGACAAGATCATCGAGGCGGCACGCCTGTACTCGCAAGCGGAAAAATCAATGATCGTCTACGGCCTCGGGATAACCGAACACCTGACCGGTACCGAAAACTCCATGGCCACGGCTAACCTGGCCCTGGTCTGCGGCCAAGTTGGACGGCCCTCCACCGGCATCATGGCCCTGCGTGGTCAGAATAACGTCCAGGGGGCCTCCGACCTCGGTCCGCTGCCCGCCACCCTGCCCGGCTACCAATCGGTCACCGATCCCAAGTGCCGGGAAAAGTTCGGAAAGGCCTGGGGGGTTACCATCAAGGACAAGCCGGGCCTGAAGTCAGTCGAGATGCTTGACGAATGCGCCAAGGGCAATTTCAAGGCCCTGTACATCCTCGGAGAAGACCCGGCGCATACCGATCCGGATCTTCACCATATCCGCAAGGCTTTGGATAAAATCGACTTCCTGGTCGTTCAGGATATATTTCCCACGGAGACAACCAAATACGCCCATGTAATCCTGCCAGGTGCCAGTTTTGCCGAAAAGGACGGGACCTTCACCAATGGCGAACGCCGGGTCCAGCGCATCCGCAAAGCGGTGGGCCCGGTCGCAGGCCTTGCCGACTGGGAGGTCCTCTGCAAGGTGTCGACCCTGATGGGCTATCCGATGCCTTACACCCATCCGTCCCAGATCATGGACGAGATCGCCACCTTAGTTCCAGCCTATGGCGGCATCAGCTATAAGCGGATCGAAAAAAAGGGGATCCAATGGCCCTGCCCGACTAAGGATCACCCGGGGACCACGACCCTCTACACTGAAACTTTTGCCCGTCCAAGCGGCCTGGCCCTGTTTATGGTCCTCGACCATGTGGGCTCGGGAGAGGTCCCGGACGAGACCTATCCTCTGGTCCTCATCACCGGCCGTGTTCGCGAGCACTACAACAACGGTTCCCAGACCAGGCATGCCGTGGGCATCATCGACCTTGTCCCGGAAGAGCTGGTGGAGATCAGCCCGGAAGACGCACAGTCTCTCGGGATCAAGAACCTGGATTGGGTTAAGGTTTTATCTCGCAGAGGTGAAATCAAGGTCCGGGCCAAGGTCACCAAACGCTCCCAGACCGGCAACGTCTTTATGAGCTTCCATCATCAGAGCACATTGACCAACGTTCTGACCTCGGGGCACCGGTGCCGGATCTCCGGCACACCGGAGTATAAGTCCTGCGCGGTACGGATCGAGCAGCTGTCGCAGGAATAGAGAGTGGAGTAATCCTGCTTATGTTTCGGATTATTCCACTTTATAATATTGGATTTATCGATTATATAAATTGGAATAGTCGATATAAAGGATCTATTTGCGCGATGCAGACAACCCGTTTCTCTTCCGTCCAACCCATCCGGATAGCAAAGAGGAGTCCAGCCATGAGCGACCTTACGACCAATGTTATCCTTTTCACCTGTCAGTGGTGCTCCTATGCCGCGGCCGATTTGGCCGGGTCGGAGCGACGGCGCTATCCTGCAAACACCAGCATACTCCGATTGCCCTGTACGGGGAGAGTGGAGGAACCCCACCTGCTGAAGGCCTTTGAAAACGGGGCGGACGGGGTGATGGTTGCCGGTTGCCTGGAGGGAAATTGTCATTATCAGACCGGTAATTTCCGGGCCCGAGCCAGGGTAAAACGGGTAGCCGGAATTTTAGACAGCATTGGTTTAAACGGCAGACGGGTGCGGATGTACAACCTGAGTGCCGGTCAAGGAGCAAATTTCGCCGCCTTTGTTACGGAATTTGTCGAGTTGATAGATAATCTTGGACGGTCGCCGATAAATCTAGCCCGGACAAACGCCCTCGAACATCAAGCTGCCTGACAAGAAAGATTTCCAAGAAGGAGTACTACACACTTTCTGGCCGTATATGGTGCGACGGCTGGATTAGGGAGCCGGTGCTCCCCGCGGACTGCAAACCCGTTGAGGAATTTAAAAACTTCCTGTTCAGTTCAACTCTGAATCCAGCCTCCATTCGCCGTGCTATTGTTTTTAAAATGTCTGGGGCAGGTGCAGATAAAACAAAGTGTTTACCTCAGGTACGGCTGTAAACAAAACATGGCAGATTGACTTCTTTCTGATGGTACATTATTTTTTAAATGTCAGTATGCTTTTTATATTTAAACCAACAGCTCTAAATTACTTGAAAAGCTCAAATGTAAGGAGAAGTTTATGTCTGATTTTAATGTAACAGATTTAGCGGTATCAAAGCTGAAGGAATATATGGCGCAGAATAATATTGATTCCGCCCTCCGTGTGGCCCTTATGCAGGGTGGCTGCTCCGGTCCTTCTCTGGGACTGGCTCTGGACGAGCCGAAGGACAACGATACGGTTTTCGAAAACAACAGCCTCAAGTTTCTTATAGAAAAAGACCTCTTGGAGACCTGCGGTTCCATCAAGGTGGAATATCACGATGCCGGCCCACGGTCTGGATTCGGTATAACCTCGGCCAAACCACTCGGCGGTGGAGGCTGCGGCGGCTCCTGTAGTTCCGGCAGTTGCGGTTGATCTTCAGCTCATTCTTAGAGTCAGCAATTGATGGTCACCTTGAACGTTGGCTCTCTTTATGATAGCTGATACCTTATTGGGCCTCTTTTTGGAGGCCCATATTCAAAATTTGACAGAGGTTGATAAGCACGGAGTCGTAATCCGGGAGAGTGAGACAGTCGTGTCTTTACCCTCGACAAGAACGATGCCCAACGAATTTCTCCACTGACCCGTCAATTGCGGGAGAGGCAATCATCCTGCCCCGGATAATCGATCCTGATCAAGGGCTTCCCGGACGGATGCGGCCAGTTCCTGTAGAACGAAGGGCTTCGACAGTATCTTGCGTATCCCGATAGTCGCCGCCTTTTCCCTGGCATTCTCATTGGAAAAGCCGGTACACAGGATAATCGGAATATCCTGCCTGATCCGCAGCACCTCGGCAGCCAGTTCCATTCCGGTCATGCCCGGCATCGTCTGATCGGTAATGAGCAGTTGGAACCGGTCCGGGTGTGTCCGGAAAAGCTCCAGCGCCTCTAAACTCCGCGGCACAGGAACAACGTCATAGCCGAGAGTGCGGAGCATCTCGGAAGCAACCGCAACCACAAGCTCTTCGTCATCGACCAGAAGGATCCGTTCATTGCCGGCAGGCAAGGCGTCAAGCTGCCTTTCGGGATACTCCTCCTCCCCCTCAATCCTCGGGAAGAAGATCTCAAAGGTGCTGCCCTTCCCCAACTCGCTCCGGACAACAATCTTCCCGCCATGACTCTTGACGATCCCATGGACCACCGACAATCCGACGCCAGCCCCTTCACCTGGTCCCTTGGTCGTGAAAAAAGGCTCAAATATCCGCTCGCGTATGCCCCGGTCCATCCCTTCGCCCGTATCGCTCACGGTCAGACGCAGATACGATCCCGGTTGCAGGTCGGGATGCTCATGGGCGTGCTCTATTTCTACCCCTTTGAGGCTGATCCCCAAAATCCCGCCTGACCGGCGCATCGAATAGGCGGCATTGGTGCACAGGTTGACGATAATCTGATGGATCTGTGTAAAATCGCCGTGAATCAGCGCCTGTGCCGCCTCAAAATCAGTCTGGATGGTAATAGTAGTCGGCAGCGTCGCTCTCAGCATCTGGAGGGCATCTTCGACCACTGGACCGATGCTCAGAGGTCTCCGCCGTTGCCCCCCCTGGCTGCTGAACGTGAGGATCTGTTTGACCAGATCCCGGGCCCGGCTGCATGCGGCCAAGGCCTGTTCCATCCGGATGGAGGTACGGCTGCCGGTCTTGGCCCCCAGATATTCCATCTCGATCAAGCCCATCACAGCTGCCAGGATATTGTTAAAATCATGAGCAATCCCACCAGCCAGAGTTCCAAGGGCATCCATTTTCTGTGCCCGCTCCAGTTCCTTTTCAAGTTTCCGAAAACGGCTCATATTACGACCCACCGCCACCCAGTGGGTTAAAGTGCCCGAAGCATCCCGGATCGGAGAAATTGTCCCCTCAATTTCAAAATCAACACCATTTTTCCCCTTATTGATAATAATCCCCATCCAGACCTCACCGTGGTCAAGGGTCTCCTTCATCATCTTGAAAAAGGCCTGGCCATGCTGATCGCTTCTGAGATAACGGAGGGGCTTCCCCTTCAGTTCTTCACAGGTAAAGCCACAGGATCGTTCAAAGGCAGGATTAATATAGATGATAATTCGATTGCTGTCCGCGATCAGGACATTGTCTTCGGTTTGCTCAATGACAGTGCTGAGCAGAGTCTGTTCCTCGATCCTCTGTTCAAGACCGGCCAGCATGATCTTGAGCTCCCCTTCCACCCGTTGACGCAGATCCTTCTCGCTTTCGAGAGCACGGCCTTTTTCGTCCAGATCCTTCTTGATCGTGAGGGCCTCTTTGCCGATATGAAGATAAACGGCAAGGCACCCGAGGAAAATCATGACCATCCCCTCCCCGACCAGGAGCCAGTGCGAAAGGTCGGCCTCAGGCGCAAACCAGGGAATCGTGCGAATGATGACGAGGGAGATGATAAGATCGACCAACAAGACGATGAAAACGATATAAAGAAGTGGTCGCAATCGTATATGAAAAAATTCTTCTCCCGCCAACATGCCCCTCCCTTGAATGAACCTGTGAGTCCGGCAACCCGACAATAATGAGATCCTCTTCTTTCAGGATACACAAATACAGTCAAAGCGCAATTTTTTTACACCTCTCCATTTTCACTGGACGAAAGACACGGTGCTGCGCAGGAATCATCTGGATTTCGAAAAAAAAGAGGGCATCCCAGTCATTTACTACACATTGACCGCGATACCCTCTTGCTCTACAGATCCGTCAGATGACAGGTTCTGTTATTTTAATCCCGCTACTCCTTCAAGACAGCGCTGAACTTGCAGGCATCGAAACAAGACCCGCATTTAATACAGACCGATGAATCGATATGATGGGGTTTCTTTTTCTCACCGGTGATGGCGCTCACGGAGCATGCCTTCGCACACATGCCGCAACCGACACACATATCCTCCCTGATGAAGAAGGTCAGCAGTTTATTGCAGACCTTGGCAGGACATTTCTTATGGTTGATATGGGCCTCATACTCATGCCGGAAGTACTTGATGGTGCTGATGACCGGGTTCGGGGCAGACATACCGAGGCCGCAGAGACTGGAATCCCGGACATCCTCGGCCAGCGTCTGGAGCAGTTCAATATCCCCCTTCTTGCCGTTGCCTTCGGTAATCCTGGTCAGGATCTCCAGGAGGCGCTTTGTGCCGATCCGGCAGGGGACGCACTTGCCGCAGGACTCGGACTGGGTGAATTCCAGAAAGAATTTCGAGATATTGACCATACAGTCGGTCTCATCGAGAACAACCATGCCGCCGGAGCCCATCATCGAGCCGACCGATTTCAGGCCTTCGTAATCAACCGGAAGATCGATATGCTGCTGCGGGATACAACCGCCGGACGGACCGCCGGTCTGCACCGCCTTAAAGAGCTTGTCGCCCTCGATGCCGCCGCCGATATTGAAGATGATATCCTTCAGCGGCGTCCCCATCGGTATCTCGATCAGACCAGTGTTCCTGATCTTGCCGGTCAGGGCGATGACCTTCGTACCTTTACTCTTTTCAGAACCGATAGAGGCAAACCACTCGGCTCCCTTGTTGATGATGGGCGGAATATTGGCAAGCGTCTCGACGTTGTTGATAATGGTGGGTTTCCCCCAGAGCCCCTTATTAGCCGGGAAGGGCGGTTTGGCCCGCGGCATTCCCCGTTCACCTTCGATGGAGGCGATCAGCGCCGTCTCTTCCCCGCAGACAAAGGCACCGGCTCCAAGCTTGACTTTAATATCGAAATCAAACGAGGTCCCGAACAGCTTTTTACCCAGGAACCCCTTTTCTCTGGCGTGATCCAGGGCGATATAGAGTCTGTTGACGGCCAAGGGATATTCCGCCCTGATATAGACGTAGCCATGGGTGGCACCAATGGCGTAGGCGCCGATAATCATGCCTTCCAGAACCGCATGGGGATTGCCCTCGATTACCGAACGATCCATGAACGCACCGGGGTCACCCTCGTCAGCGTTACAGATGATATACCGCTCGTCGGCCTGGTTGGCAGCGCAGAAACTCCATTTCAGACCGGTGGGAAAACCAGCGCCGCCACGCCCGCGCAGGCCGGATTTTTTCATGGTCTCGATGACTTCCACGGGGCTCATCTCGGTCAGGGCCTTTTTTGCTGCCGTGTACCCGCCAACCCCCAGATATTCTTCGATGCTCTCCGGATCAATTTTGCCCAGATCCGCGAGGATGATCTTTGTCTGGTTGTCATGGAAGGTGTGGTAGTCATCGCCGACCAGCCATTCCGTAATCGGCTTGTCATCAACCACATGATCCTTGACGATCCTCTTGACCATCTCGGGCTGGATATATTGATATGTCCAGGTGTTATCTCCCTTTGTGACATCCACAAGCACATCACGGGCGCAGAAGCCGCGGCACCCGACCTTATGGAGCTTGCAATGTTCCTGCACACTGGCATTTTTGACGCCGGCAGACTCGAACTCCTGCCGGAACGCCTCCATCACCATATCAGCACCAGCCGCGATTCCACCAGTGCCCAAACACACATTTACGGTAATTTCGCTGTTCACGGTTCTATTCCTTATATGGTTTGAGGTTCTGAGCTATTTTGGTCGGACTTTGCTTGCCGAATACCTTTTCGTTGACAATTACGACCGGGGCGATACTGCAGGCGCCGACGCAGTTGACGGTCTCCAGAGTGAACTTCATATCCTTGGTGGTCTTCTGGCCCTCTTTCAGTTTGATATCTTCACGAATTTTCTCAATGATCCTGGTAGCACCCTTAACATGGCAGACTGTTCCCTGACAGACGGTAATAATATTTTTCCCGCGTGGCTGCAGATGGAACTGTGCATAAAAGGTAACTACGCCATAAAACCTCGAGGCAGGGATATTGGTTCTCTCGGCGTACCAATTCACCGCTTCTTCCTGGACATAACCGAATTCGTTCTGCATTTGCTGCAGAGCCGTGATGATGTTATCACCATTGGCTGTGCATTTCTGGTAGATTGTTTCCAGTACTGCTTCCTGTGTCTTCTCCATTGAACAACTCCCGTTCTTGGTTAGCAAGCATGCTGAAGGTAACATCCGTCAATTGTAACAGACTACTGGTCACCTTCCGTCGAAACGCTCAAGATCCTACATACCTAAAAAATTACACTATTTCCGCCCTGGCTCCCCTGACTGCCAAGGAAATTTTCCTGACTTTCTGTTTGCTCCATACGCCAAGAGGCGGAATAAAAGACAAACCCCTCCCGGCAAACAGGCCCATTATAGTCCTGTCGTCATGAATTTACAACCATCTTACAGACACAAAGTCAATACTTAAAAAGGAAACAAGGGGTTTTTGTGCTATCGTCATTTTTTCTCTAGGAAAATACTGCCGATCACACTATATTTTTCAAAGTCTCCATAGACTTCCCGTATATTGAAACGAATTCGACGTCGCCAATGTTTGCAAAACCGGCTCCCGCCCCTGTGCAAGGGAGGTGAGCAGCGAGTGCGGTGTTACCCTCAAGAGGACCCGAGCCATCGAAACCAGACATCTGAAAATTTTCGTTGCAGTCTACAGGCACAGGAGCTTTACCAAGGCCTCAGAACTGCTCCATACCAGCCAGCCCACCATCAGCGAACACATCCGCAACCTTGAGTTGCGGTTGGAATGTCAACTGTTTGATCGGCTTGGCCGGTCCATCATGCCCACCCTGGAGGCGGATATCCTCTACCCGAGGGCCCTGGCAATTCTTGAGGATATCAAAAAACTGGAAGAAGATATCGCCTCGGCCGGCAAGGCGATATCAGGGGAGCTGATCATCGGAGCCAGCACCATCCCCGGCACCTATATCCTTCCGGAAATTGCCGCCGCCTTCAAAATACAGCATCCCGGCGTCTCCTTCGAGATCAGAACCAACGACTCGGCCCAAGTCGTGAACTCGGTGCTGGGCCACGAGATCCTGCTTGGTATTGTCGGGGCAAAAATGGTCACAAAAAAGCTGAACTATCACCCCTTCATCGAAGACGAACTCGTCCTGGCCGCCTCCACGAAAAGGAAGATCAGCCCGGCCATCACGACCCTCCAGCTCCAGGAACTCCCCTTCCTGATGCGGGAAGAGGGTTCGGGCACCAGGAAGACTATCGAAGGGTTTCTGGCCCAGAAAGATCTGGATATCGAACAGCTCGACACCTGCGCCGTGCTCGGTTCCAGCGCTGCCATTCAGGAAGCTATAAAATCCGATCTGGGGGTTTCGATCATTTCTCGTTATGCCATTCAGGATGGACTTAAGTTTCAACAGATCAAAGAGATCCAAATCGAAGGTCTGACGATGCGCCGCAATTTCTATATCATCACCGCCAAAAAACGAACCCTCCCCAATCAGTATCAGGTCTTTCTGAACTCGATGCTGAGCAGGCTCTGACACCGGCAACCTCTTGTGTCAGAAAAACTCATAAGGATCCCCTCTTATGGATATTGTCGCCGATAATCTGACGATAACGAATGCAATCGTTGCAGACGCCGTGCAGCGGCTGGATCCAACTCCCATCCAGAACATTGTCAGGCGTTGCGAGAAAGCCGGGGCCGGAATGATTGACATCAACTCAGGGCCGCTTACCCGCAAGCCGGAAAAGTTGATGACCTTTCTGGTTGACAGTGTCCGGAAGGCATCGAACCTGCCGCTGCTTCTCGACAGCTCCAACGCCGTCGCCCTGGAGGCGGGCCTGAGGGTCTGCCTGGGCAAGGCGATCATCAACGGCTTTTCCCTGGAACCCGACAAGCTTGCACTCATCCTGCCTCTGGCCCGGAAATTCGAGACCCGGATCATCGGCTATCTCCTCTATCCGGACAGCAATGTCCCGGCTGACGGGGCAGAACGCTTAACTGTAGCCCTGGAACTGTACAGCAGATTTTCCGAGGCGGGCCTTGCCCCGGAGCAGCTGATCATCGACCCAGTCATCCCGCCGCTGCTCTGGCAGAACGGCCACACCCAGGCTATGGAGGTGGTGAACGTTATCCGGACCCTGCCGGATCTTCTGGGATTCAAGGTCCAGACCATAGCCGGGATCTCCAATTTGACTACCGGCCCCGGTAACCAGGCGCAAAAGCCCGTCTTCGAACAAGTTTATACGGCCATGCTCGCCGAGGCGGGCCTGACCATGGCCCTGGTGAATGTCTTCCATACCGGGACCATGGCCGCCATCCGGGCGTGCAACACCCTCATCAGCACAAAGGTCTTTTCCTGGTTATAGAACCTTTGGTTATCCTGAAAGAACAGGTGAAAGCTGAAACAGCTCCACCAGCGATCATAATGAATGACGGCCTGGGCGGCGGTGAGATCAATGCCGATCCCGCCTGCCAGCAGACTGGCACAAAAAACCCCGCAAGCCGGATTGGTATTGAACTCATCAATCATCTTCTGCCTCTTCCGGACCGGCATGTCTCCCTTAAGACTGCAGAAACCAATGCCCGCCTCCTGCAGGTACCGCTCGATCAGGGCAAGCATATCGACATACCGGCTGAAGACCACAAATTTCATCTCTGCCGCCAGCAGTTCTGCTGTCAGCTCGACGAATAAATCCCATTTGCCGCTGGCGAACTCCTCCGGATTGCTGCACCCTTTGACCAGACAGGGATGATCGCAGATCTGTTTGAGCCGGATGATGGCGGCCAGGATATTCATATACGGCATCGTGGCTGTATCGTCAGCCAGTCCATCCAGGTCCATCTCCAGGTCGGCTATGACCTTCCGGTACAGACGGACCTGGTCGTTACTCAGGTCGCACAAACGATTATCATCAATTATTTCAGATAACTCCGTCAGAACCTGCCGCCTGTTCCTGCGCAGGATAAGGGATGGATAAGGCGGCCGAGCCGCTCCCGCACCAGGGTGTTACCGGCTGCGGTTATCGGCTGAACATACATCCGCTCAAATTCCCGCTCACTGCCCAGAAAACCGGCAGGTAGATATCGAACAGGGATCTGAGATCCTGCAGGGAGTTTTCGACCGGAGTCCCCGTGAGCCCGATCTTGACCCGGCCATCCAGACCGGCCGCGGCCTGGTGGATCGCGGTATTCCGGTTTTTCAGATGCTGAATCCCGTCGAAAAGAATGATATCGAAGGGATACATCCGCAAGATATCCAGGTCCTGTCTGACAACGCCATAGGTCGTTAAAATCAGGCCCAGCTCCCCGGCCTTTTGCAGATCCCGCTCTGGCCCATAATAGACGGCATACTCCATTCCCTTGTAAAACCGGTCGATTTTCTCGGCCCAGTTCAAGAGCACGGAGGCAGGACAGACTACCAGCATCAACCCTTCACCGTCCCTCCGGGCTGCGGACTGCAGCAGCGCCATCATCTTCCGGTAGCTGAGACGGATCCTGCCGGAGCCATCGGCCACGAACCGATCTTCGGCCATCTCATAGAGCCAGGACAGGGGTGTCCCGTCGATCTGCAGCCACTCATACAAAAAAACGCCGATCTTCTGCCAACCGCTCTCGAAAAAAGCAAGCGGTACCGAAATTGGTTTGGCCTGTCCCGCCCGGTGCAACCAGGCTGAGAATGGCCAGGGCGGCCATATGGACACAGCCTTTTTGATCCTGCTAGAGATGGCAGAGACTGCAGTACCGGTTCCGGAAAATAAAGCCCTGGTGCAATTTCGCATTCGTGTCAAACTGCAGTGCGACAACGGCCATTTTCTCGATCAATGCTCCGGCTGCATTACGAAGAGAATAAAATCCCTCAATCTTTTTTTTGCGCAGCAGTTGCAAGCCTTGATCAAGTATGGATGTTGTAAACCACGGCTGCAGCTGGACACTCTCCAGAACCGGCAATGTCCGGGGGATGGTTTCGTTTTCGAAAGTATACATAGTTCCTGTTTAAACCGTCTGTCCCATATAGGAGCTGATAACTGTTGGGTCGGAGCGCAGCTTCCCGGCCTGGCCATCAAGCACGATCCTGCCGCTTTCGATAACATAGGCATAAGAGGAAGTGGCTAAAGCCAAGTGGGCGTTCTGCTCAACCAGCAGGATGGTCAGACCCTCGTCATGGACGTGGCGGATGATCGAAAACACGGTCTGGACCATCTTGGGGGCAAGCCCCAGGGAGGGTTCGTCGAGAAGCAGCAGTTTGGGACGGGCCATCAATCCCCTGGCGATGGCCAGCATCTGCTGTTCCCCCCCGGAAAGGGAGCCCGCGGCCAGGTTACGCCGCTCACCCAATATCGGAAAGCGTTCTTCCATCCGGGTCACATCCCTCAGCACCTCCCGATAGGGACGCCGGTAGCCGCCCAGTTCCAGGTTTTCCCGGACCGTCATCCCTGCCAGCACCTGCCTGCCCTCAGGGACCTGGATCACCCCTGCAGAGACCCGCTTATGGGCGCTCATCCTGGTGATATCCCGCCCATGCAAAATAATCTTTCCCGACCGGGCAGGTATGACCCCGCTGATAGTATTGAGGATAGTGGTCTTGCCGGCGCCGTTGGGGCCGATCAGGGTCACGATCGTCCCCTCTTCCACCTGAAAGGAAACCCTCCGGACAGCCTCCATGGGACCATAGGCCACAGTCAAATCAACGACTTCAAGCATTATTTTCGCTTGCTCCCAGATAGGCTTCGATAACCTCAGGGTGACGGCTGACCTGGTTCGGATTGCCGGTGACTAGGGTCCGACCGAAGTTGAGCACGGTAATTGTAGCGCAAAGTCCCATTACAAAGGACATATTATGTTCAATGAGCAGGATGGTCATGCCTTCCGCTGCCAGGGATTGAATCAGGCTTCCCACCTGTTCCACCTCCTGCTGTCGCATTCCCGCTACCGGCTCATCCAAGAGCAACAGGCGAGGGCGCGAGGCCAAGGCCCGCGCGATCTCAAGACGCCGTCGTTCACCATAAGACAGCGCCCTGGCTGGGAAATGGGCTTTGGACTCAATCCCGACCCTGGCCAGACAGTCCATGGCCTGCCGACGGTGCTCCTTTTCCTGTCGCCCGGCTGAAGGCAGGCAGAAGAGTCTTGGAAAAAAAGGCCGGAGTGCCACCAGATGTTGTCCGGCTATCACGTTTTCAAGACAGGTCATAGCCGGAAAAAGGCGGATATTCTGAAAGGTCCGGGCCACCCCCCTGGCAGCCAGCTTATAGGCCGGGAGGGTTTGGACAGGGGAGTTATCCAGTATCACCTCACCTGAGGAGGGGGCAATAATGCCGCTCAGCACGTTGATAAGCGTAGTTTTCCCGGCCCCGTTGGGACCAATCAGACCATGCACCTCTCCCCTTTTAACAGCCAGGGAGATGCCATCGAGTGCTTTGACCCCGCCGAAAGTGCGGGTAACGTCCTTGACATGCACGAACATGGCCTATCCCTCCTCCGGCACGGCATCAACCGGAGCCTTTTCCCGCTCCTGCCCGGTTCTTCCAAAGATCGAGACCAGGCCATTGGGCAGAAACAGGATCACCAGCAGCAGAATCAGCCCGTTGAGCGCCATGCGTATCGGTCCTGCGGTCACCCCTGTTCCTCTGAGGATCTCCGGCAGGGCCGTGAGCAGCACCGCCCCCAGAACGGGGCCGTACCAGACGCGTATCCCGCCGACGATATTGAAGATCAGCAGATCAACCGCCACCGAAAAGCCGAACTCTCTCGGGGTGATGATATAATTGAGATGGGCATACAGACCTCCGGCAAAACCGGCCAGTATGGCGCCGAGGACAAAGGACAGGGTTTTATAATAAGTGGTGTTGATACCCATCGCCGAGGCAGCGGTTTCGTCTTCCCGGATGCTTTCAAAACACCAGCCAATACGGGAATGGCGTAGTCTGGCGATAGTGTAACCGGCCACCGCCAGGGCCAGATAAATCCCCCAGGTCTTGGTAAGGTTGGGTATTCCGACGAGCCCCTGCGCGCCGCCGGTGATGTCGAGATTGAGAACGGCAATGCGGACAACCTCACCGAAACTTAATGTGGCAATCGCCAGAAAAACTCCCCGCAGCCTGAGAACCGGCAGTCCGATTATAAGCCCCACCAGCCCGGACAGAATAGATCCTGCCGCAACAGAGAGCAGAAAAGGAACCCCCAGCTTCATAGTCAGGATTCCGGCTGTATAACCGCCGATGCCTGCAAAGGCAGCACTTCCGAGCGACAGCTGTCCGGCTGCCATGGTGAGATAGAGGCTCAGGGCGAGAAGGGCATTAATGCCGATAAAATTAACCAGACTGCCATAGATCGCAAAGAATTGGCACAGGGCTTCCAAAGTCTTATGCCTCCCGCATCTTCTTGCGTCCGAGAAGACCCGAAGGGCGCAGAATCAAGACCGCGAAAAGGACCGTGAAGGCCACCGCGTCCCGAAGGTTCGAGGTCCCGGTAATGGCTACGGTCAACACTTCGCTCAGCCCAAAGGCAAGGCCGCCCAGGATCGCACCCGGGATACTGCCCATGCCGCCGAGGATGATCACGGCAAGACCTTTAAGCTCGATGGAGCGCCCCATATCAGGCGACAAGGAATCGAAATAGAGGCCGAAAAGGATGCCTGCCGCACCTCCCAGGGCAGAGGAGATGAAGAAGGTAAAGGCAATGATGCCATCCACATGAATGCCAAGAAGCCTTGAGGTACGGTCGTTTTCCGCTACGGCACGGATGGCTTTTCCCGCCCGTGCCCGGTTCAGAAACTGGGTCAGAGCAACCATCAGAAGAAGCGAGATAGCGACAATTTCCACCTGCAGGGAGGTAATGGAAATGCCTCCCCAGCGCCAGATATGCACCGGGACGGTATGGGCCGGGAAGCGCACGGTTCGCGCGCCGAAGAGCCCGAGAGCCGCACTCTCGAATATGATGGCCATGGCGATACTGGAAATCAGCCCGGAGAAATTGGAATCGGCCCGTTGTCGCAGCGGAACAAAGGCCACCCGGTCGAGAAGAAGACCAAGGATGCCGCAACACAGGACCGAGACAGGGAAGGCCAGCCAAATGGACAGGCCTCCCGTTTCCACCAGCCAGAGAGCCAGAAGACCGCCCAGCGTAAACACGGCGGCATGGGCCAGGTTCAGGATGTCAAGCACTCCGAAGACCAGCGTATAACCCACCGCGAAAAGTCCATAGACGCTGCCGATAAAAAGGCCGTTGATCAGCTGTTGTGCCAGAAGATCCATTGAGGGTCAATCCTTTTTGATCTGCTATTCACCAAAAACCGCAAATTTCCCGCCTTTTACGACCTGCACCACAGGGGTATGCTCCGCGTCACGTCCGGAGGTGAAGGAGAACTTTCCCAGCACCGTGTCAAGATCTTTGATTTGACCAAGAGCGCTTTGAATGGCTTTATGATCAGAGCCCGCCTTTTTGAGAGCCTCATAGGCGATATAAACACCTGCGTAGGCCTGGGCTGCAAACTGATCAGGCGGATTGCCGCACCTGGCGGTAAATGCCGCCACAAATTTCTTGTTCAACGGCAGACTCGAGGAGGCATTCCAGGAGGCGCCCATCATCACACCCTCTGCAGCCTCGCCAGCGTTTTTAAGAAGAGCGGGCGAATTAAAACCATTACCGCCGATGATCGGAACGGTGGCGGCAATACCCAACTGGCGAGCCTGGCTGACAATCCCGGAGGCCTCCTCAACCAAGGCCGAAACGATGATGGCATCAGGATTTTTCGATTTAATCTGCGTCAGTTGCGGGGAAAAATCGCGATCTCCCTTGGCAAAGGTCTGCTCGGTTAGGACTTCCAGCCCTGCGTCCGCTATTGCCTGTTTGAAGGCATCGTATCCGCCCTTGGTGAAGGCGTCGTCGTTGCCGTAGAACACGGCCACCTTATGCACACCCAATTTTTCCTTGGCCACTTTGATGGTATTGGGGATGACCACCATCTCAGTGAGCGAGTCCCGGAAGATACAATCGCCGATCTCGGTAATGCCCTTGGCGGTGTTACTGACGGCGAGCACAGGCATTCCTGCCTGCTGAGCGATGCGGTCAGTTACCTGGGCCGTATTGCTCAGCGTCGGCCCAATGATCAAAGAAACCTTGTCTGCATTGATGAACTTGTTGAAAACGTTGATTCCCTGCTGCGGCAGACTGGCATCGTCTTCAAAAACGGGGACGATCTTTATTCCTTCCGAACCAGCAGCGGCATTGATTTCATCCACTGCCAGCTGGATGCCGTTTTTTTGCGTGGCACCGTAAGCAGCCCCTCCACCGGTCATACTCAGCGCAAAGCCGATTTTCACCTCTTTTGCGGCAGCGAAGACCTGCCCCGAAATGAAAATAAGAGCCATACAGAGAGAAAAAGTCATTCCTACCCGACGTTGTACGTTGTGCATAGATTCCTCCATAAATGAGAAAAGCAAACAGATAAAAACAAGGCCGAACCTGAACCCTATTTATCATTGCAATATTTTATTGTCAAGCTGTCAACCCATCTTCAAAATTCTATAATTTATGGTTATTACAGAATTTTATTATGGCGATTTTAAAATTGCCGACAGCAGCACAGACACTTCATCACCTTACTCCCTTCCGGTGGTCCCTTTCATCATAGAGGCTGTCAACTCCCAATCTATTCTCCCCAACTGCCTGTCACGATCATGCAACGACCTTTCCCTGCAAAATAGCCGCCAGATGGCCGCTGACCACACTCAGGCTGGAGACTCGCCTCATCATTTTGAGAGAAAAATTTGCAAAAATTGATGCACGATGATCTAATCCATACAGACTATATCATCACGATAGATGGTTTTTTGAACACCTCAAGACTGTTTATGGAAAGGGGGTAGACTGGTACTCGTTCGACCAGGAAGAGGCTTATGAAGAAACAGATTGGAAATTTTTCCATAAAAAATCGCCTCTTCCCGGCCATATTTACGCTGGTAATCCTAACCTTTTTCTCCTCTTTTGAGTCGGCAGCCCAGGACGGTCATCTCCCTGGCAACCCGAGGATACTGAAATCGGCAAGCGAACTCGACTATCCCCCGATGGCGGTAGTGCAGCCGGACGGCTCAGCCGGCGGATTTTCGGTCGATCTGTTAAAGGCCGCGGCGGAAGCTGTCGGGCTGTCGGTTTCCTTTAAAATCGGGCCCTGGCATGAGATCAAAGAGGAACTGGCGGCGGGAGCGCTCGATGTCCTGCCGCTGGTCTCGTACTCGGCAGAGCGGCACAAAGTCTATGATTTCACCGCCCCTTATCTGAGGATGAACGGGGCTATCTTTGTCAGGAAGAATACTGCCGATATCCACGCGCTCTCTGACTTGAAAGGCAAAGAAGTGCTGGTAATGCAGGGCGATACGGCCCATGAGTATGTTGTGAAAGAGAAACTGTCCGATAAGATAATTCCGACAGCATCCTATGAAGAAGCCTTCAAGCTCCTGAGCGCAGGAAAACATGATGCGGTTGTGGTGCAACAGGTTGTCGGGCTGCAAATATTAAGGAACCTGGGCATAACAAACATCATGCCTGTGCAGGAAAAACACATCTCTAGCCTCAAACCGGCACCCTTGGAACTTGAAGGTTTCGAACAAAAATTCTGCTTTGCGGTAACTGAGGGAAACAGACAGCTGCTGGCACAGTTGAATGAAGGATTGACGATTGTCACCCTGAACGGCACCTACGAAAGTCTCTACGAGAAATGGCTCGGACCGATTTTACCAAAATCCAAGATCCCGGTCGACCAAATCTTAAAAAATGTTCTTTTCTTTCTCGCGCCTCTGTTGCTCGTTTTCGCTCTGATCGGTTTATGGACGCTCAAACGGCTGGTAGCAAAAAAAACACGGTTTCTTGAGCAGGAAATACTTCAACGCAGACAGACCGAAGAGGAGCTGCGCAAGAGAGAAGGGCACTTCCGGACATTGGTGCAAACTATCCCGGACCTAATCTGGCTAAAAGACAAAGATGGCGTTTTTCTTGCTTGCAATCCGGTATTTGAGCGTTTTTTCGGCGCCAAGGAAGGCGATATCATCGGAAAGACCGATTACCACTTTGTAGACAAGGAACTTGCCGATTTCTTTGTAGAACATGATCGCAAAGCAATGGCGGCAGGGAAGCCGACCAGCAACGAGGAATGGATCACCTTTGCAGACGATGGGCATCGTGCTTTGCTGGATACCACTAAAACACCTATGCTCGATGCCCAGGGAAGGCTCATTGGTGTTTTAGGCATAGGGCGAGATATCACCGAACGTAAAAAAATGACGGAGCATCTCCAGCAGGCCCAAAAACTCGAGGCCATAAGTGTGCTCATAGATGGAATATTTCATGATTTCAACAATATCCTCAGTGCGATACTCGGTTTTACAGAATTGGCCAGAGACAACAATCCGTCCAATCAACAGCTGCAGGAAGATCTCAATGAAATTTATGTGGCCGGCAACAGGGCTAAAGAACTGGTTCAACAAATTCTCACGTTCACCCGCCGTAAAAAACATACCCCATGTCTTTTAAATGTCTCAAATATCCTACAAGAAACAATACTGCAACTGCGTTCTGCCTTGCCGGCCTCCGTCGAAATTGAGATGAACCTCGATGAGAAAGCAGGCCCGGTATTTGCCGATCCCCTTCAGCTCAGCCAGATCATCGTTAATCTCTGTATGAATGCCATCCAGGCCATGGAGGAAAGCGGCGGCATTCTGTCCATAAAAGTGTCTGAAACGACACCTTCGGATGAATTTTTTAGAAATCATCCGCATCTTATGCCCGGCAACTATCTTGAACTGAACGTTCAGGACACCGGTACCGGCATCGCTCCGGAAATAATGGGTTCTATTTTTGATCCCTATTTTACAACCAAAAATCTCGGTGACGGGACAGGGCTTGGCCTGGCGGTGACATATGGGATCATCAAAGAAATGGATGGGGAAATTTTGGTTGAATCGGAACCCGGAAGAGGGAGCATCTTTACCATATTCCTGCCGGTTGCAGACCAGGCATTACAATAAAGGGATCAACTCCGAGGAAGGGGGTTTGCACACTTGCGCATGCGGTAGGCTGCAAAATCCACCTTCCGAGAAAAAAACGGACATCCGGTTGGATAATCCAAAAGGGAGAAAAAAATGGATGCGAAAATCCTGATTGTCGATGACGAACAGGCGATACGAAAACTTCTGACCAGATATCTCATAGATGCAGGTTATGAATGCTGTACTGCAGAAAGTGTAGCGTCTGCAAAGGAGGTCCTTGCCTCCAGGGCCTTCGATCTTCTTCTCTGTGATCTGAAGATGCCCGGAGACTCCGGGCTGGAGCTTCTCCGGCATTCAAAAAAGCATTACCCTGATATGGGCAGGCTTATGGTCACCGGCTTTGGTGCCCCTGAAATAGCCAGTGAGATCATGGCGGTCGGGGTGTATGGGTATATCATCAAGCCTCTAACCAGAAATGTGGTGCTGATCACCGTTGAAAACGCTCTGCGGCATCTGCGTCTTGATCTCCATATGCATGCCTGCAAAGTCGAACTGGAAAAAAACATATCGCAACGGACGGAAAAGCTCACGGCTATACTGCAGAATCTCAATGCAGGCGTAGTTATGTTCGACCTTGATATGAATATTCTGGAGCTCAACCGGAGAATGCAGCAATGGTTTCCCGGAGCCTCCATCGGAAAGGGGGTGCCCTGTCATCAGGCCTTCAACTGTGAGCTGACTGAAGGTGCTTGCGATAATTGTCCCATGACCGCCGCGTTTCAAACCGGCAAAACCTGCGAGGTAATTAAAAGTCTCTCCACCGTGCAGGGGGAAAGAGAGTTCAGAGTAGTGACTTCTCCGATCCTCGACAAATCCGGCTGTATTTATGCAGGCCTTGCCTTGTATGAGGATATCACAGATAAAATGCTTCTGGAAAGGGACTTGCAGCAGGCCCAGAAGTTTGAAGCGGTCGGTCAATTGGCCGCAGGTATTGCTCACGAGATTAACAGTCCTGTTCAGTACATCGGAGATAATATCAGCTTTTTAAAGGAATCATTTGACGACATAGCCAGGGTCCTGAAGACCTACGAGCATCTTTGGCAGGAATTGACAGAAAAGGGCTCTATTCCCGAAGAAATAGGACAACAATTGGCTGACAAAATAGAGGATGCCGATATTGCCTACCTCTGGGAGGAGATCCCTAAAACAATCGACCAAAGCCTTGAGGGAGTGCGACGTGTTGAAAAAATTGTCCGGGCCATGAAGGATTTTGCTCACCCCGGCAATGACGAAAAAACGGCAGTGGATATCAACAAAATTCTTGAGAGCACGATCACGGTCTGCAGAAATGAGTGGAAATATGTCGCGGAGATGGAGACGGATTTCGCCCCGGACCTCCCATTGACACCCTGTTTTGCCGGTGAAATCAGCCAGGTCTTTTTAAACATCATAGTCAATGGCGCTCATGCCATAGGTGATTTTACCGAGGGTGGCAGCAAGGGTAAGGGGAAAATTGCCATTCGGACAAGCAAGCAGGAAAACCGCATTCAAATACGGATCAGCGATACAGGAGGAGGTATTCCTCAAGAAATCCAGGACCGGGTGTTCGACCCCTTTTTTACGACCAAGGCACAAGGAAAAGGAACGGGGCAGGGGCTGGCAATCGCCCACAGGGTGGTAATTGACAAGCATCAGGGATCGCTTTTTTTTGAAACCGAAAAAGATAAAGGAACTACCTTTGTGATTGAGCTCCCGGTTTCTTGATCCGGCCAGGGTTCGCGCACCATCTGCTCGAAGAGTTCAATCATTTCAGGTGCGTCCCATTCTCTGAATCCCAAAGCGGAAAAGACAAGGCCCCCCTTTTTATCGAGCAGAAACTTTACCGGATGGCCAAGGACATGATATCTCTGGTTAACACTCCCGTCCTGATCCAGCAATACCTGAAAAGTATACCTCTTGCCGAGGAGAAGAGATTGCACTGTTCCAGTTGATTCCCCGGCGTCAATCATCACGACATGAAACGGTTTGTCCTTAAAGTGATTTTGGAGATTTCCGAGGAAAGGTAACTCCTTTCGGCACCACCCTCACGATGTGGTCCAGAACCCAAGAAGAACGACACTCCCTTTATAATCGTTGAGATCAACCTGCCTGCCTGCCAGATCGTTTACGACAAAACCCGGAGCATGTATTCTTTTTTCTTGAGGGGTTTGGATATCGACGCTGTTTTCCTGCTGCCGGATGCCTCCGAACCCCGCATGCCGAAGCCCAATCAACGCAAATAACGCCATCAGGAAGACAGCCACCAGTATTTTTACTCTCATCGTATCAAACTCCAAACCAAGTTCAAAACCGCATGATGCCGAACCGTGCAGGCAAGCTCATCGCATGGCCTGCCTGATTCGACTCCGCCTCATTTTTATGTCAGAAATGGAAAGAGGCCTCTGGTTATTAAGATAATACACTTCCGCTCAATAGCCAGATGGAGATCCATCCATGCCGGATAGGAGGTGTCATCCCCTTCGCTGCCACTTGAGCCACCCTTTCAGCAGGGCCGCGACGCGGGGAGTCAGACGCGTGCGGTTATAGGCTGCGGCAACCCGGCGGATAGCCTCGGCCTGGGTCGGATAGGGATGGATCACCTCGGCAATGATCTTCAGCCCGACTCTGCCGGCCATGGCCACCGATATCTCGCTGATCAGGTCTCCGGCATGCGCGGCGACAATGGTTGCGCCGACTATCCGGTCCGAGCCTTTTCTGACCAGGACCTTAACGAACCCATCGGTCTCGCCGTCCGTAACGGCCCGATCCACCTCATCGAGAGCCACCTTATAGGTATCGACAGCAATCCCCCGGGCTTCTGCATCCTCTTCATAGAGGCCGACGTGGGCAATCTCGGGATCGGTGTAGGTGCACCAGGGCATATTCAGCCCGCTGAGCCGCTTTCTGCCCCGAAACAGCGCATTCTGCACGGCGATGCGGGCGGCGGCGTCTGCGGCATGGGTAAACTTCCAGTCCATGCAGATATCGCCTGCGGCAAAAATCTCTCGATTGGTTGTGCGCAGAAAATCATCCACCTGAATGCCTTTTCGGGGATCGTAGGCCACACCCGCCTTTTCCAGGTCGAGCCCTTCCACGTTCGGCTGACGGCCTGCTCCGATCAGGATTTCATCGGCCTCGATGATCTGCTCTCCCTCTCGTGTATGGACAGTCACCCGCTTTATCCCGTCTGCCTTTTCCACGCAAACAGGCCTGGCATCAAGGATGACACGGATGCCCTCGCGCTTAAACACCTGAGCCAGAAGTTCCGAAGCCTCCGGATCTTCTCTTGGCAAGAAACGGATGTGCTGAACAATCGTCACCGAGGAACCAAGACGGGAAAAGGCCTGGGCCAGCTCGCAGCCGATGGGGCCGCCGCCGACGACCACAATCCGCCGGGGCAGTTCAGTGAGATTGAAAACCGTCTCGTTGGTCAGAAAGCCCGCCTCGGCAAGGCCGGGAAAATCTGGGTGCACGGCGCGGGCACCGGCAGCAATAACGGCCTTTTTGAAACGCAGGGTCACGGCGCCCACCGTAACCGTATTCGGATCGATAAAGGCTGCCTCGCCGAAAAACACATGCACGCCCATCCGGCTGTAACGATGGGCGGAGTCGTTACGGCTGATTCCGGCCCGAAGCCGCCGTAATCGCTCCATCACGGCGGAAAAGTCGGCGGGAGCCACCACACCCGGAGTCAGCCCGAAGCGGGCAGCTCCGGTTATCTCCGCTGCGGCCCGTGACGACCGGAGCAGGCACTTGGAGGGTACACAGCCTACATTCAGGCAATCTCCGCCCATAAGGTGACGTTCGACAAGGGCGACCTTGCCGCCCAAGGCCGCGCAGCCGATGGCCGAGATCAGGCCAGCCGTACCGGCGCCGATAACCACCAGGTTGTAAATCGGTTCGGGTACAGGCGGCCTCCAGTCGGGCGGATGAACATGAGCCGCCAGACTTTTATTGTACTCATCGCCGAACTGCATATCGAAATACCAGGGGGATTCAGTCATGGTCGTTTCTCCTTCTGCTCCGAAAAGATCCGTGGGCACTGCCGGGTCTCACCGGTCTGGAGATAAAAAGCGGAGTCCTTCCTCTCCGAACGCATTACCTACTCTTTTGTTCGTTAAGCGACCAGTCATAGTCCAGGAATCTGACGGCATACCCGCCGGCCGCAAGATATGCCCGGTCCGGCCCAGCAAGATACCCCGCGCAGAAATTGGCGACCGCGCTCTGAGTTTGGTCAAGGCCTGCAAATCCGGTGGACGGCATGTACCTGCTCTTGAAATCATCACCATACCATTTGAAAATTGATGAGAAATATACAATATTTTTATCACGGTCGATCCGGAACTTTCCCGGATCGGCAAGCAGTTCCCTTGCCTGATCGTCCAGCTGTTCCTGTAGATGCTCGGCCGTATATGCCTCACTGCGCAGCGGGGGACACCCATTCGCTGCACAGACAAGCGCCATATGGAGACGCGGTTCGTTATAGTGTTTCCGCAGGAGATCATGCTCAAGCCAATTCAGGGTGATGTGCTTTCCAAAGAGCTCTATTACCGGTTGATCCCAGGGTCCCTGGAACCAACCGCCGATGTCTTTGATACTCTGAACCGGATAATGATCACGAATCAACCTCAGGGTGGCAGCATTATACAGATTAAACAGGAAGGCCAACTGCCGGGCCTCGTCCCATGACGCAAACTGCTTTTCGGGAACTCCGGCCAACAGGGCAAGATACTGGTCAAGAACCTGCGGTTCGGCCTTCAGAGCCGCGTAATCCACTTTCCCTTTCGCGACATAGACCTTGAGAAGACCGTTATAGAGGCTGTGCGTCTGGTCGAACTCCTGCGCCGCCGTACAGACTGTGGAGATCAGCAGTACCACCACCAGCAGGAGAAATAAACCGAAACGGCAGTCGCAGAATTTGAATTGCAACAGTCTCATATCTTTTTCGGTCATATCTTCCCCTGACGCTGTCATATGATTTAAAGGTATTTTTGTTGCTGTATTTTTTTTAACCAGACTATATACTTTTAAATGCTCTCATCTTGCAATCGTGCTCTATCAGGCACGAGGACAATAATGAAAAACAGGCAATTGAACTACTTTTTCAACCTGGCTGATAACCAGCAGGAGGTATTCAGACTGGAGCTTGATGCGATAACCCTCGACCTCATCGGGCCAAGGTTGGAGCCAACGCCGGAGTGGGCTGTGCTTACATACCATCAATGCCCCCATTGTCCGCTGCACCGCGTTGAAAGTCCGTATTGCCCGCTGGCTGCATCCATTGCCGGGGTGGTGAAACAATTCCGGAATATTCTTTCCTATGACGACATCTTTCTCCAGGTGGAAACCAATGAGCGGGTGGTCTCCCAGAAGACGACAGCCCAAAGGGCCCTTGGTTCATTTATGGGGGTTGTAATGGCCGTGAGCGGTTGTCCGCACACCGGTTTCTTCAAACCAATGGCCAGGTTCCATCTGCCCCTTGCCAGTGAAGAGGAGACAATCTATCGTTCGACATCGATGTACCTTCTCGCCCAATACTTCAGATTCATGGAAACCGGGGTCTCTGATTTTTCCATGAAGGGCCTGGAGAATATTTATAAAAACATACAGACTGTAAATACGTCAACTGTCGATCGCCTTCGAGGGGCAAGCACGACGGACTCTTCGGTCAATGCGGTTATCATACTGGATTTGTATGCCAGAATAATGCCCTTCGTCATCGAAGACTCGCTGAAGGATATACGCCACCTTTTCAAACCCTACTTAAGGTAATAATCAGAGACTGCTGGACATTCCGGCCGCAGAATACTCATCAATGCAACGGAAAAAGAGAAGATGCCGCACTGTCAAACGCTCTTCGCTGCGGCAGTGCTCCGGTCAGTTTCGGGAAAGTGACTGTTTGATAGCACTGCTTAACTTTGAAAGGGTTACCGGCTTTTCCAGAAAATGCGAAATCCCCAGGTTTTTGGCTTTCTGCACGTCCTCATTCCTGGAATAACCACTGATAATGATGGCCTTCTGGCCGGGCTGAACCTGCAAAATCCGCTCGTATGTCTCACGCCCATTGAGGCCATCACCCATAATCATATCGAGCAGGATGAGGTCCACGGGCTGGCCTTTTAAGAAGGCGATCCCCTCCTCACCACTTGTGGCCGAATATGTCTTATACCCCAGGCTGCCGATTAATTTACCCATAATTTCATTCTGTTCCGGCTCGTCGTCAATGAGCAGGATCGACTCCCCATGCCCCTGCAGCGAGCGCTTGGCGCCGACCTGCTCCAGAGAACACGTCTTTTCAAGCGTTGCCGGCAGATAAATCTCAAAGATCGCTCCAGGCCTGTTGTCCTTCACCTCGATCCAGCCATTATGCTCCTGGACGGCATTCCAGACAATCGACAGGCCAAGACCGGTACCGCTTTTCCCCATTATCTTGGTAGTATAGAATGGTTCGAAGATATGGTCTACGTCCTTCGGTGCTATCCCCGGCCCATTGTCGGCAACGGATATTTTGACGCAGTCTCCGGTATACGCTGCAGTATGATCCAATGATGCGGGATGCGGTAATCTGCAGTTTTGGGTGCTTAGACGAATCAAACCATTCCCCTGAACCGCTTCAAGGGCATTGCCGATCAGATTCAGAAGTATTTTGTGCATATGCTGGTGCGAACAAGAGATATTATGCAGGTTATACTGAAGATCGGTCTGCAGTGTGACTCCGGGATAGTGCCCCATCCGCTCACTGTGTTCAATCGAGCTAAGGTGGCTGGAAATTATATCATTGATATTTTCAACTGTTGCCAGTGAGGACCCGCCTCGGGCAAGCACTACCAGATCGGCAACAACGGCTGCAGCCCTCTTCCCTGCTTCCTGAATTTTCTGGATCTTTGCATAAAATTTATCCGATTCGTTCATCTGTGACAGAAGCAGGTCAGGATAACTGACGACGCCAGAAAGGATATTATTAAGATCATGGGCGACCGAGCCGGCCATCTGCCCTAATGCTTTAAGACTGTTGGCTTTTACCAGTTTTTTATGCAGAGCCAGTTTCTCTTCCTCCGCCCTGACCCTGTCGGACAGATCCCTGAGGGCACAGACGCGGGCAGGCCTTCCCAGATAGTTGATCGATCGGGAATTGGTTTCAAGAGGAAACTCGGTCCCGTCTTTTTTTACTCCGGTAATTTCAAAGCTGCCGAAAAACGAACATTCGATATGCTGATTGACAATCTTCATGGATGCAGGAGCGAGTATCTTCTCAAGAAATCGAATTCGTTCAAGTTCGTTCTCTGCATAGCCGAACATAGCGTAAAACTGTCTGTTGGCCTCGACAAGATTTCCGTTTTCATGGATCACAATTCCTTCCCAGGCAGCCTCGGCAAGCGCCTGGAACCGTTTTTCACTTCCCTCCAATTCACAGGTGAGCTTATGGTGCTGGAGGGCCTTCCCGATCGTTTTTATGAGCAGTTCATGGCTGATCGGTTTGTTCAGAAAATCATAGGCCCCCTGTTTCATCGCCTGCACCGCCGTTTCAACCGCGCTGACGCCCGTCAACATGATGACAGTGGTATTCCTGCAGGAGGTCTTGATAAATTCCAGAATATCACATCCGGACATGTCCGGCAGCTGTACATCGAGCAGCACTAAATCAAAGTTTTTTTCCTTCAGGATCCTGATTGCCTCAGTGCCGCTGAATGCCTCTGCGCACTCATACTCATAATGTTTGAGAATAGTGTGCAGGCTTTTGACAAACCGTTCTTCGTCATCCACCAGAAGAATATTCGGCATGAGGTTCATGGTCTTTCTCCGCTAACTGAATTCTTTTTTTTCCAGGGGAAGATAGATAGAAAAACTCGTTCCCTCAGAAGGAATGCTTGCACATGAAATGGAGCCCCCAAGATCTTTGACGGTTTTGTGAACTATCGACAGGCCAAGACCGGAATGGCCATTTTTCTTTGTCGTCACAAACGGTTTATAAAGACTTTTCATGATCATTTCAGGTAAGCCCGGTCCCGTATCTTCGACCACTATCTCAATCCCATCTCCCTGTGGAACGTCACTTCCATGTGATTTTTTTGAAAATATCGCTGTCCTGACGACAACACGGCCACCATGGTCCATGGCCTCGGATGCATTCTTCAGCAGGTTGAGCAGGATCTGCTTGAGAGCATCCCGGGATGTCGAAATTTGCGGCAGCATCGCCTCAGGCCGGAAGGTGATTTCCGTTCCCGAGGCAGTAAAAAGTGAGGTTTTAACAATATGGATGATATCCTCGATAACTCCATTGACATCCGTCAGCTCGAACCTGGCAAGAGCAGCCTGGGAAAACATGGCCATTTGATTCACCATGGAGGAGATCCGGTGAATTTCCTCCCCTATTATTCTCAGCTCTTCCTGGATCTCGTTTTCTTTGGAAAGCTTCAGGCTCATTGTCGTAAGACAATTGGTGATGATACCGAGAGGATTATTGATCTCATGGGCAAATTTTCGTGCCGTCATCGATACTGCAGCCATCCTTTCCGCCTCGATTTCCTCCGCTTTCCTGGCTTTCATTTTTTCCAGAAACAGACAGAGACCAACCTGGTGCGTTATCATCCGGATGAGCTTCCTGTCGTTTTCTGTAAGCGTTTTCACGGCTTCGGGAAGACCGAGAAGAATGACCCCCTGGGGCTTTTTATCAGCAATAATCGGCGCAAAAAGAACCGTTGTGCACCTGAATGCCGCCAGCACCTGCGCATCGGCGAGATTATCCTGTTTGATTCCGGCAGTCAGATAAATCGAAGAGGAGTCAAGGAAGGCTTTTACTATCAGGCTCGTACTCCCCTGCACCGACAGGGTGAGCCCCAGGCTCAAATGCTGCAGATTATTTGAAGCGGAGGTGCGCCCTTTGAGCAGAACGCCATCCTTGTCCGGCAAGAAAAAAAGTACCTTTCTGATATCAAACAGAATACTCATCGCCTGCTCAAAAACAGTGATGATAGCCTCACTGTCACCTGCCTGAACAAGATTCTCGAGAAACCCCGACAACAGACTGATGCTTTTTATCCGTGCAGTAAGGGCGGCCTCGCCCTCTGTATCATCACAATCCGGATCTGCTGATGTCTTCATGCCGTCCGGGATGGCCCCTGCGGCAGATTTCGTCTCCCCTCCCGCCTGCAAGACGGTCTTCTGCAGACCCTTTTCGATGGTGAACGGCGGCTTGACATTGATGTTCAGATCTTCGGCAATCTGCAACACTTCCTCGGTTGCCCCCTCAACGATGCCCGTAAGATCGGCGCCGTCCAGACCAAGCAACAGGTCCCCAGCCTCACAATTACGCTCATGGTTCTGATTATTCTCTCGCAAGAGGCTGGAAATATATATGATCTTGACTAGTGGGAAGGCGTCTTTGATCTGCTCCAGCGGTCCATGATGATAGCGGATAGCATCCGCCATCAAGGAATTCAGTTTCCAGTTATTGATCAGCCATGAACCGGCTTCACAATGGGTTATCCCAATCAACTGTGTTTCCGCCCACAACTCATTCTGCATGTCCTCTGATTCGAGAAGAAACCACTCATGCTCTTTCGGAAAAGTTGACACCAGAACAAGCCTGCCGATATCATGAAGCAGTCCCGACAGGTATGCCTCGTCCAGACTGCCGAATCCCGTTTTCTTGGCTATACGCTTGGCAAGTGTGGCACACATAAGTGAATGCCACCAGAAGGTACCGATATTGAACTGTTTGACGGCCCGGAAGTGTTTTCGCGCAAATACCTGGTGAATTGAGGTTGTTATGGCAATGCTTTTTATGCTGTTGGCCCCGAGATAAACGACAGCCTGCTCTACACTTGTGAAGGTACTGCGAAGACCATAGTACGAGGAATTGACAAGTTGCAAAACCCTGAAACTGAGGGCAGGGTCCTTGCTTATGATAGTGGCTATCTCTGATAAGGGTGTGGCATCATTGTCACATGCTTCGAGCAGCTTGAGAAGAATCTCAGGAAGCGTTGGCAGGTTACCGGATTTTTCGATTTGTCTGTAGACGTTTTCCTTGCTGATCATTTACCCTGACCTGGTATGGCTTGTGTTAAAAGAGGAGCATTATAAACAAATGAATTCACCAGACTCATACCATCACATCTTTTCTGAATCTCTCACGCCTTTAGTATCGGGCCCCAACCACCCTCTCCTTTTTACTCTTAATTTCAGATTTTACAACCACTTTTATCCTGACTTATTTTCACCTCCAAGCAAGACCAACTGCCTGTTTATATTTAGTAATACATGGTTTATAAAGGGTTGGGGTGTTCTGAAAAATAATCTTCTTGTCAAATTGTCTCTATTTTAACTGCTGAACACGTAAGAATCAAAATGTTGCAATGCCTTTCGTTATTTCAAAAGCATACTTTACGTTAGGCATCAGCCGACCCGGAACAAGCAGCACGTCATCAATTCGGGCTCAATCGGCTGGTGCCGCACCTGGAGTTATGAGATAGACACAGGAAGCCAGAAATCGGAATCCAAAATCAAGAATTGTTTGTTAGGTGTATTTCTGCATTCTCAGAGAAGAGGCCGGCTCAAAAGTGTCGGAGGCTCCCCATCTCTGAAAAACAGAAAACCTTGTTTTTCCCAAGGCGTTTGGTCTCAAACAAAGCATGGTCCGCGTTGCCCAGCAGTTCGGTCAGAGAACCGGCATCATCAGGGAAGGTAGCAACACCACAGCTCACGGTTATACGGATGGCAAGTTCGCAGAAGGAGAGGAAACTGGCCTGTTCGATTGCCCGCCGGATCCGCTCGGCAACCGCGGCCCCCTCTTTGCGGCCGTGACCGGCAAGGACGAGCACAAATTCATCTCCCCCATAACTGACCCCGTAACAGCCCTCCGGCAACAACGGCATGATGATTTCAGCCAGTTCGGCAATGGTGTTGCTGCCGTTCAGGTGCCCGTAGGTATCAACAACATATTTAAAATTGTCGATATCGATAAAGATCACTGAAAGGGGGAGGTTTTGCTGCTTTTCCAACTGTTCCTGCAGGGTCTGGTAAAGGTAGCGGGTATTATAAAAACCGGTGAGATCGTCCAGGATAGACAGGTCGCGGAAACGGATTACGCTTGCCAGCAAATCCTGCTGCGCTTCGCGCAGTGTCAAGTGCGTCTGCACCCGGGCCAGCAGCTCCGCGTGGGTGAACGGCTTGATGATATAATCCTGGCCGCCTGCAGCAAATCCGTCTATGATGTACTCTTTCTCGGCGAGTGAGGTGACGAAAAGAACAGGGATATCAGCAGCATGAGGGTTCTGTTTTATCGCCCGGCAGACAGCAAAACCTGACCTGCCGGGCATGTCGACATCCAGAAGGACAAGGTCCGGCTTGATAGCAGCAAGGGTCTCCAGTGCCTCTTCGCCGCTGCCGGCTTTCATCACCCGGTAACCTGCACGTGTCAACAGTCGCTCCAGGAGCTTGACGATCACAGGGTTATCATCAACAACCAGGATGGACCGGATTGGCTTCTGCGTATCTCTCTCCATAGTAAACACGATGAAGGAAATCGGGAAAAAAGTCAAGTTTTCACAAGAGAAGCTGGCGCCGGTGATGTTCGTTCACACCAGTTTTGCACAATAGTGAAATGAGTTATTGACGGCAGAGTCAATCAAACCATATATTGAATAGACGCATGTTGAGCAATTGCGATGGCGACACCTGCCCCAAACCTGATATCCGGGCGGTGTCACTGCGAGTTCAAAATCTGTAATAAAGGGGGGATTGAATAATGGTTTACAATACAAAACAAAGAGTAACAGCAGCAACTCTTGGCCTGGGTATACTTTTAGGATCATATGCCTTTGCGCCACAAGCTCAGGCAGATTCTGAAACGGACTACAGACTGGGAGCTATGATCAGTATTCCTTTCAGTCTTAAAGTAACCAGCTTTTTTGATTGGCAGAATATACGACTTGGTCTTGTTGGTCAGGTTGCATCCGTTGAAGAAACGAAGAGAACCTTCGAGAGAGATTATCATAGGGTATACCTGGACGGTGCCTTACAGTCAACAACTCTTACAGGCAGTCATCAGGTATCTTCATCCGGAAGCGACTTTGTTGTTGGAGGACAACTTGAAGTGTACTTCACTCCCTTTGCCGACAAAATTGAATATGGGGCGGCTGCAGGCCCTGTCATTGGGAGCAGAGAAGTTCAATTTGCCGGGTTATTGGGCTACAACAACAAAACAGGTCTTTTCGGAGATACAGGGGTGATGTTTCCCTATTCAAAGGTTGGCTTAAGAATGGACAGAGGAGGTTTCACTCCGTATGCGGCAGCCACGACACTGAGTGCATTCGAAGAGAAAAAAATAACGTTAGTTCGTGACGTTTACACCGACACGTTTAATGTTACTCCTGTAGGTCTTCCAAACTAAATAAATACAAATTGATCCTGTGAGTCAAAGCAGAAAACCACTTCGCTAAAGCTGCACATCCAAATCCAATCGCAGTTGGAGAGTAATCGGGCTCTCCAATATGAACCTTGCGACCCAGCAGGCTTTAATGCCGCAAGTGTTCCTTCACCAGCAACGTAAAAATTGAGATTGGCTCAGGTCTATGAAGCGGACCAGATTATAAAGAGCTATAGGGCCGGTACGGTTAAAACTGTACCGGCCTTTTTTTGTCCTGAGACGTCTTGAGACAACAGGAAACACGCGAGGATATTTTCCTCAAACAAGGACTAATATTCCTGATAACAGCACAAGTAATAAATATTCTCTAATAAATTATTTAATTCCTTATTTTTGGACTTTTTTTCCGGAATATCGTATTATAGGCACAATAAGAGATATTCACACTACTGCAATCAGGATATCTTCTTAAGATTTCAACCATTTAATTCAAGAAAGAGCAACAAGGTTTACTAAAAAATACAATGAGAAGGGTAATTCACATGATGAAGAAAAAATATATGGCAGGAACAACCATTGGATTAATGATGACTGGAATATCGGTGTGTTCACAGGCAATGGAGTTTGATTTTAACTATTCCGGTGCCAATATCTCCGGAACCGGAATAATTGAGACTATTGACAATGGTAACGGGACGTTTACAGCTATTTCCGGTGTAAGTACCGCAATCTCTTATGGGACAAATTATGGGACATTTTATTTGGTGATTAATGCTAACGCTCCAAATTATGCCTACAGCCCATCAGGAATGTTCATCTATGACAACATTGTGAGTCCCAACTCTCAGAACCCCCTCCTGAATATTTATGGTCTGCTCTTTACCAATGGAAAAGAAGAGCTCAATATCTGGGGAAAAGGTGAAGGTAGCCCTTATTCTGCATGGCTTTGGCAGCCAGGATCCGGATATATTTCCCAAAACGACGATGTTACATTCAACGCCAATGCAGTTCCGGAACCGCCAACAATGCTTCTTTTAGGCGCCGGATTATTAGGCCTTGCGGGATTGGTATCTAAAAAGAAAGCCTAGTACAGTATTAAGCATGATACTTCGCACCTTACGTAATGTTGTTACTGTATCGGCCTTTTTTGTCCTGAGAAAATGAAAATGCGGTACAAATCCAGCTTAAAAAGAAAAAGGGGTTAAGCCATTTCGACTTAACCCCATGATTTTACAGGTGCACCAGGAGGGATTCAAACCCCAGACCTACGGATTCGTAGTCCCTTTATTTGCCTTTTCACACCCCCCGGAAAGCCTGGATTCTCTCCTTTTTATACCTTGCATTTACAGATAGATAACGAGTAATGTATTCAATACAGGATAATTTTGTTTCACCTTTTTTAACCCATCTAGGGCGGGACAGAAGCGGGACAGAATTTAGACCTACGGATTGCCAATATCGGCCTAGGGATTTCACACAAGAAAATCACTCTGTCTATATGGATCAAGTGCAACACCACCGGCATCAGATACCGACTACACGCTACTCGAAAACATGGTGTGGGCTTCGACAAATATTTTACAATCAGATACAAGACCCAAGGCAAGGAGAAATCCGAGGGCCGGGATGGGCCAGCGAGGGTTGGTCGGAAAATAGAGAACTGCAATCAAATGCCGAACGGGAAGAGGCCGAACGCAACCAGCAGGAGAAGGCCCGATGCCGCACAAGGCGACAATCTTGTGTTCCCTGGACGTGATGGTGTAAGGATAATTCAAATATCAGATAGTTTTGGACGAGCGGTAGATAAGCTGAAGCTGAACGAGGGAGTAACAGATCGGCGGCAACGCCTGACATTCCATTTACTTCGTCACAGTTTTGCCAGTTGGCTCGCAATGGGCGGTGTCGATCTGTACCACGTCAAGGAATTGCTTGGGCATAGTGACCTGAAGCTCACAGAGCGGTACAGTCATCTGTCAGAATCGGTATTGAAGGCTGCAATAATGCGGATACAGAACGGACAATAAAACCCTAACCATATAAACAACTATCACCGACACAATACCCGGTCCCCCCCTAAATAAATATGTTGGATTGCCACCTTAAATTTGAGTAACCTGTAGTAAGGCATAATTACCTACCATCACTGACCCATATCAAAAGCCTGTCCGGAGGACATCCATGCAATCAATAGCACCTTGGGACCCCAAGCTGAAGATCGGCAATGATACCATTGATAATCAGCATAAAGTCCTATTCGACCTTATCAAAGATTTTAAAAACGCAGCGGGGGCAGAAGAATCTACAAGGATCAAGGATATTTTGCTTGGTGTCTTGCTCGACTACTTCTTTCAGCATTTCCGAACCGAGGAAGAATACTTTAACAAAAGTACCGATCACATGAGGCACTGTCTCGAACATTATGAGTTAATCAAAAATCTGAACACCTCCATAATCGATTCCAGGAACAACAGGACAAATGGAAATAGTATTTCTTCAGATTTTCTTGAAAACTGGATGATTGAACATATTGAGAATTTTGATCGGCCATTTTTTGGCACAGATTCAGCCAAGTCTGATTTGAAAAATTCATCTCAACAGGTTGATGAATTTTATTCCGATTCAAATAATAGACGCCAGTATAAACGAATTCCCCATAATGAGGTCGTTAACGGGGAAATCAAAACTGATTGTTATAACGCCATGCATCTGAGAAGCGGGAAGGCAACCATCATTAACATGAGTCCTGGTGGCCTCTTACTTTGTTGCGCATTTCGTCATAGAATCAACGACTTGTTGGTAGTCAGCTGCAGTATCGGCAGCAACTTCCAAATGAAAGAAAAGGTAAGGGTAAAAACCGCAGACAATAATATGTATGGGGTTGAATTTATTTCACCATCACCAGAAACTATAAAATTTTTCACGACACTCTATGGAGCTGTTCATCTGAATCGAACCAAATCGAAACGAACATAATTATGAAATCGAGTAAATTTTTACTGCAGGACATGGCCTTTTGCTCGGGCAAAGTGACTTAAAACTGACAGAAAGATACAATCATCTTTCAGAATCAGAACTGAAACAAGCATCATCAAGGATTCGGAACGGCTCAAACATTTTGCGAGGAGGAGGGACAATGGAAAAGCTGAAGAATAAAGCTTGCACGCCGCCCCCTGCACCATTAATCAAGGTGAGTTATGGGAAAAAACCTCGAGAAACAACCACACTGAGGAAATGGCTGAATCGTGAAAATTGGACACCCGGACAGGCTGCTATGCTAGTCTGCGGATTGTGCCCCTATCCAGAATGTGAAGAAATCCCTGCGAAAGGAACTGGGGTTTGGACGCTCCGCAACACTTTTCGATGGGGGAATACCGACCCCTGCAACCATGCAAGGCAAATATTGAATCTATGGAACGCGCAAGAAAATCCGCCCGACAAGGTGAGCCCGGATGATTTTGTGCTATGGTGTAAGGCAAACACAATAAACACCGATTCGATCCGGGATGTGAAGCCAGTTGCAGAGACGAGACAAGAAGGCACTGAAAACGATGAATAACCAAACCGGTGCCATAAATTCTGTAGATAAAAAGATTTACTGAAGTTTACCGTTTTTTAAAAACGTTGGTCGAGGGTCAGGCGGGATCGCCCGCGCACGGACATGGAAAATATTCTTTAAATTCAGCAAGATGCTGACGAAAAACAGCTATACGTAAGTATTTGAAATTACGCGA
>CAIUQR010000150.1 GCA_903901335.1 uncultured delta proteobacterium
ATGGTGCGTAGCCCGGCGAAAGTAATGCTGCACTTGATGTTTGGCATTGTTTCTCTTTTTGCCGACCAGTTGATAAAATTGACCGGTTACTGATGAAACAGCATTCCGGGCAATGACGGCTCAGACTTTTGCAAGAGGCTCTATAGATTTCTTATTTTTGCAGTCTTCCCCGTTCTTTTTTTCGTTTTCCTTCTATTCTTTCAATCGGATCGTTCACATAAACTTTCCCAAGCCCAATCGGTGAAGTAAATGTCCCACCTTTTTTATCTTCACTGATTCCATCTGAAAACCCGAGATCGACTGGCACCTTACCCCTTCCACCATGGGCATCAATCACATAGACCGGACGGAGAAACCCTGTCGTGTTTCCGCAAAGGCTTCTACAGATTTCCTTTCCTTTATATACTTCTGTTCTAAAATGACCGGTACCTTGAACAAGATCGGCATAATAGAGATAATACGGTCGTACACCCATCGAACCGAGGCCGTGCACCAGACTTCGCATTACATCCATGTCATCATTTACGCCTTTCAACAATACAGTTTGATTTCCCAAGGGGATGCCCAGTTCCCTTAATATCTTAACAGCTTGATAGCTTTCTTTGGTTATCTCGTTGGGATGATTAAAGTGTGTGTTTATGTAGATCTGCGGCTCTTTAATTGTCTTTGGTGTATGTTTTTTGAGAACATCAATGAGTTCTTTGTCTTCAATAATCTTTTGGGGCCATGTGCAGGGAACCCTCGTGCCGATTCGTAATATTCCGAGATGCTCGATTTCCTTTAATTTTCCCAGTATTTCATCGAGTCTGTGAGTTGGAATCAACAGTGGGTCTCCGCCGGAGATCAACACGTCTCTAATATCCTCATGAGAAGCAACGTATTCGATCCCTTTACGTATATCCTCCATGGATGGATTTTTTTGATCGTCGCCGACTTTTCGCTTTCTGGTGCAGAACCGGCAATACATTGCGCACTCGTTGGATACAGACAACAAAACCCTATCGGGATACCTGTGGATTATAGTCCTCGGACCGCCGAGTGGAATATCTCCTTCTTCATCAAGCGGATCTTCCGATAGGTCCATGTAATAGGCAAGCTCCTCGACATCAGGAATTGCCTGTTTCCAGATTCCGTCATTGATCTTTTCAATGAGGCCAAGGTAATAGGTGTTTACCCTCATAGGATATTTTGCGATTACATCTTTGAGCCGCGGATCGACTTTTGCCTTTCGACCGGCAAGCCACTTTTCCAAATCCTCAAATGTCCGCAAAGCATTTCTAACAATTTCTTTATATGCCATCATTCATTCTCCTTTGTCTCTTCATCCGACAGAAATCCTCAACGTATGTCCTGACGTATTCATCGCCTACCTCCCCCGGTTTTTTTGATTCCCAAGAGTGCTTTTTTCCTTTGAAAAACCAAGTTCCACCGGAATCAACAGAAAAGGCAAACATCCCCATCCTGCCAGTACTCACAACCAGGGCCGCGTTTATTTTTCCATGCTGCCCAGGTCCTTCTGATGCTGGGCCTGGGCTACGGTAATGGCAATGATGGTTGCTATGTTTTCCATATCGCTGTTGCGCTGAACCACATTGAAAGGCCTGGTGAGGCCCATCAGCAGCGGCCCGATGGCTTTGGCGCCGCCAATCCGATCAAGCAGCTTATAGGAGATGTTTCCCGATGTCAGATCGGGAAAGATCAGGACATTTGCCGACTTCCCTAACCGGTTGAAGGGGAACCGTTCGTTCAAAATAGTATCGACAACGGCAGTATCCGCCTGCATCTCGCCGTCAATGAGCACTTCTGGTCTGCGGCGTCTGACAATATTCATCGCCGTGGTCACCTTATCCGCCTCAGGATGGTGGACACTGCCGAAATTGGAAAACGAGAGCATAGCTAACCGCGGCTGCATATCGAAAAAGACTGCTACTTCCGCTGCCAGAATCGCGATCTCCGCCAGGTCTTCTGCACTGGGCTGGATGTTGACCGTAGCATCGGCAAAAAGCAGTGTCCGGTTCTTGGAGATCATCAGGTAGAGACCGGACACCTTGGATACCCCCGTCCTCCGGTCGATGACCTGAAGCACGGGACGGATGGAATTCGGATAGGAATCGGCAACCCCGTGGACCTGACCCTCAACCACCCCCTCACGCACCAGCATGGCCCCGAAGACGTAAGGATTCCGGAGTTGCCGCCGCACCTCATCCATGGGCCAGCCCCGTCGCTGACGCATCTGGAAAAGTTTGTCGACAAATGCATCCAGATAGGGATTACGCTCAGGGTCCATGATTTCGATTCCCGTGAGCGGAATCTGCAAGCCGTCGGCGATGGCTGAAATTTTTGCCTGATCCCCCAGTAGGACCGGGTAGGCGATCCCGTCACGCAGAGTATGATAGGCAGCCCGGATAACCACCGGCAGACTGCCCTCGGGCAGGACAATCCGTTTGGGATCCTGCTGGGCCCGCATGATGATCTTGCGTATGAGTTCCCGCTCCGGACCGAGTGTGGCCTCCAATCTGTTCACATACACCGTCTTATCCGGCAGAGCGATGCGGGACACGCCGCTCTCCACCGCCGCTTCGGCTACGGCCGGCACCACCTTCAGCAGCACGCGGCTGTCAAAGGGTTTGGGGATGATATAATCAATGCCGAACTGGATTGGCTTGCCGCCATACGCCCGGAGCACTGCATCGGGGACATCTTCTCTGGCAAGCTCGGACAGGGCCCGAACGGCTGCGATCTTCATTGCCTCGTTAATCGAGGTGGCTCCGACATCCAAGGCGCCTCTGAAAATATACGGAAATCCGAGAACATTGTTCACCTGATTCGGAAAATCGGATCGCCCGCTGGCAACAATGGCGTCGGGCCGCGCAGCCTTCGCCTCATCATAATCTATCTCCGGGTCCGGGTTGGCCAGCGCGAAAATGATCGGCGACGGGTTCATCTGCTGCAAGAGTTCTGCCGTAAAAGCTCCTTTGGCTGAAAGCCCCACCAGCATATCCGCGCCCCGCACCGCATCCGCCAAAGTCCGACACTCGGTGACATTGGCAAATTCCTCCTTGTAGGGGTTCATCCCTGTCAAACGGCCTTTATAGATGACACCTTTCGTGTCCACCATCATCACATTTTCTCTCAACACCCCGAGCAGGACATAGAGCCGGGCGCAGGCAATGGCTGCCGCTCCCGCACCGTTGATGACCACACGGAGGCCAGACAGTTTCCTGCCCGTGATCATCGCGGCGTTGATCATGGCGGCGGACGAGATAATCGCTGTGCCATGCTGGTCGTCATGAAAGACCGGGATGGACATTTCCTTCTTCAGTCGCTCTTCAATGTAAAAGCACTCAGGGGCCTTAATATCCTCCAGGTTGATGCCGCCGAAGGTCGGTTCCAGCAGTTTAACCGTACGGATGAATTCGTCAGGATCGGTGGTATCGATCTCCAAATCAAAGACATCGATATTGGCAAATCGCTTGAAAAGCACCGCCTTCCCCTCCATCACCGGTTTGCTGGCCAGAGCACCGATAGCACCCAGACCGAGTACAGCAGTCCCGTTGGAGATAACAGCGATCAGATTAGCTCTGTTGGTGTACTCAAAGGACATCTTAGGATCCTTTGCGATCTCCAGACAAGGCACAGCAACCCCGGGTGTGTAGGCGAGGCTCAAGTCCGCTTGCGTAATGAAAGGCTTGGTGGGAACGACTTCGGTTTTTCCCGGTCGTGGTTCCCGATGATATTTGAGCGCCTCTTTTTCATAGTTCATCATAGTCCTTCCCTCCAGTCTTGCCTGTGTGATCGCTCTATGTCACTAAAGTCCCAATGAGCGGTTGCATGATAATCAGGCCCAAATAATCTGGTTGTTAATCCCGCATCTTCCAGCCATTTGAATTTTTCTGTTAGTTTACATCATATGATTCTTATTATAATAAGCGTATCAGACTACAGAAAGGAATACCAATTTTCCTCTGTGGCACCCTTTTCATGGCAGGAGAGAATGGCAACAGAAGTGGCTCCTGAAAATGAATAGGTGAATATGCGAAAAATTTGCTTCCAATAATGCCCTCTGGTAAACTTAATCAGGTTTGGCAAAGGCGGAACTCGAACGAACCTTTCTTTGTAGCACCAGGCCGTAATGCCTGTCGATAAGATGTTTATTATGGTGAATCAATCGAATTTTTTTTGTAGCACGCCAGCCAATATTTGACAGAAATATAAAAAAAATCAGCCAACAAAGTGCAGATTCACTTTCTACCATACCAGCTGCTGCATCCAACTTGCTACGCATGACTAATCCGGAAGACAGAGTTCCAATAACAGGGAGACAAGATAATGAAATTTAATGATATCACCAGAGGCACGGGACTGGAAGCACATGGAATCAACAATGCTAACCTTATTTACTGGACACCGCCGACATCGGTACTCTATGAGCAAGTCGTAAAACTCGGCGAAGGACTGATTTCCCATTTGGGAGCTGTTGCTGTCAAAACCGGACACTTTACCGGACGGGCCGCCAACGATAAATTCATCGTCGACGAGCCGACCTGCCGAAATAACGTCGCCTGGGGCAAGGTCAATCGTCCCTTCGATTCGGCGAAGTTTGATGAACTCTACAAGCGTATGTGCGCCTATATGCAGGGCCGCGACCTGTTCGTGCAGGACTGCTTTGCCGGCGCCGACATGGATCATCGCCTGCCGATCCGTATCATTACCGAAAAAGCATGGCATTCTCTCTTCGCCCGCAATATGTTCATTAATGCAGCGCAGGAGGAACTGGAAAACCACTCTCCCCAATTCACCGTCATCAATATGCCGAACTTCCACGCCCTCCCCTCCATGGACGGCACCAACTCCGAAGCCTTCATCATCATCAATTTTGCCCGCAAAATAATTATCATTGGCGGCACCAGCTATGCCGGAGAAATCAAGAAATCGATCTTCACTATTCTTAACTATCTCCTGCCGCTGGAAAAAAAGATCATGTCCATGCACTGCTCCGCCAATGTCGGGCCAAGGGGTGATACCGCCATCTTCTTCGGCCTGTCCGGCACCGGAAAAACGACCCTCTCCGCTGATCCGAATCGCTCCCTGATCGGCGATGACGAGCATGGTTGGGATGACAAAGGAGTCTTCAATTTCGAAGGCGGTTGCTATGCCAAGATCATCAACCTCTCTCAAGACGCCGAGCCGGAGATTTATGAGACGACCCGCCGCTTCGGTACCGTTCTGGAAAACGTGGCAATTGATACCCATACCCGTCGAGTTGACCTGGCTGATGACTCCTTTACCGAAAATACCCGCGCCTCCTACCCGATAACCCACATCCCCAATATCGTCAAAAGCGGCTGTGGCGGTCACCCCGCCAATATTATCATGCTCACGTGCGATGCCTTCGGCGTATTGCCTCCGATAGCCCGTCTGACACCTGAGCAGGCCATGTTTCATTTCCTCTCCGGATATACCGCCAAGGTGGCCGGAACAGAGGCAGGTATAACCGAACCGTCGGCAACCTTTTCCACCTGTTTTGGCGGCCCGTTCATGGCGCTGAATCCGGCCGTGTACGGCGAGTTGCTGCGTAACAAAATCGCCAAGCATAAGGTAACGTGCTGGCTGGTGAATACCGGTTGGAGCGGTGGCTCCTATGGTGTCGGTTCCCGCATGAAGATTGCGTACTCCCGAGCCCTGGTCAATTCAGCCTTGAACGGCACACTGAACTCCGGTGTCTTTGAAAAAGACGCCTTCTTCGGGCTGGATATCCCTACAGGCTGTGCCGGGGTGCCAAACGAGGTTCTTAACCCCCGCAACACCTGGGCTGACAAGAAGAAGTATGATGAGACAGCAACCCGTCTCGTGGGAATGTTCAAGGAAAATTTCAAGAAGTACGAGTCTAATGTCACGGCTGATGTGGCGAATGTCATGTAAAATGAAGCTAAGGGTGGTGTCGTAAAAAATATGAATCAGCCCTTGCTAGTGCTATTCCCGACCAGAAGATGGACCCGTCCGAGGGAAAAGACTACGGATCACTTTACGGCCCGTTCTCGGCGCTGATTTCATCCGGCACCTTGCCCCCGCAGGGCTCCAACCACGCAACTAAACTTACAAGAGGTTCCCTGAACATCTTGATGAAACAATCAACCCCCTGCGTCAGGATCTGCATAGGAAGGAAAGTAATATGACCTCTCCCTGCGTGAATCTCACATTCCATAATGACCTTCAAATGCTGCTAAAGAAGAGTCATGAAGGCAAAATGATGGAGTATGCTCTAGAAAGGTGTGCCTCCCTAAAAGACATTATCGAGTCCCAAGGTATTCCTCAAACAGAGGTTGCGCAGATATTGCTAAAAAATATCGGCCTAGGATTTGGTTTCATTCCGGGAGGCGGAGAAGTAATATCGGTTTTTACTTCGACCTTATTGCGCCCCCAGCCAATTTGTTCTTTGAAATTGGCAGTGAAAGTAGAAGATAGAACACTTTGATAATATCAAGTTTGTTAATTACATACATGGGATGAATATTATAAGGTTAGAAGAGCAGCTAACTGCCTGATCTTTCGTTGACGCATATTCCGAGCCGATGTAGTATAAAGATACAAGATACCAACTTGTTACGTGTATGAATTACTCAAATTTCTATCCATTTCCCCGGAGGACAGCATGGAAGCACTGTACAACATGGTAATAGGCTTCGGACCATTCATTCTTATCGTATTTGTCTGGCTCGTGAGCTGCCTCAAGGTAGTGAACGAGTATGAACGGCTGGTGGTGTTCACACTCGGCAAAGTGAACAAGGATCCCAAGGGCCCCGGCCTTGTCTTCGTCTTCCGCCCCTTTCAGACGGCCGTACGCATCAGTCTCCGCACCGTGGTTCTGGATGTGCCAAGCCAAGACATAATCACTCGCGATAATGTGAGCCTGAAGGTCAGCGCTGTTGTCTACTTCAAAGTGATGGACGCCAAACAGGCTATCCTCGGCGTGGAGGACTACAACTATGCCACCAGTCAGATTGCCCAGACCACTCTGCGATCCATTCTCGGCGAGGTGACACTGGACGAACTGCTGGCGGATCGCGAGAAGCTGAGCCTGAGACTCCGGGAGATCATCGATTCCTCCACCGAACCATGGGGCATTCAGGTCTCGGCCGTCGAACTCAAGAGTGTGGACCTTCCAGAACAGATCCAGCGCGCCATGGGAAAGCAGGCCGAAGCCGAGCGGGAAAAGCGTGCCAAGGTTATTGCTGCAGAAGGTGAACTTCTGGCCAGCCGACAGCTACTGGAAGCCGCCAACACCCTCAGCCAGAACCCATCAGCCATGCAGATGCGTTACCTGCAGACGCTTACCGAGATCGCCGTGGAGAAGAACAGCACCATCGTTTTCCCTCTCCCCATTGAGCTGATGAAAGTATTTGAAAAGCTTGGTGAAAAACACTAAATCAGAGAAGATAAGAATGTTGGGGTTACCCCATTTAACAACAATTGCAAAGGAAGACGATCATGAAACCGGCCTTTTTTACTCTCGTAGCGCTATCCCTGTTTGCCGTGACCACTGTCGCCCAGGCGGCCGATACTGTGCGTCTCGGCAACCTCAAGTTTGCCCATTATGGCGCGGTTTCCTATATGAAAGAAATTTGCAGCAAATACAACCTGAAGGTGGAGGAGCGGGTCTTCCCCAAGGGGATCGATATCATACCGGCTATTATCGCCGGAGAGGTTGATATAGCCGCCTCCGCGGCCGATGCGGCCATTGCCGGGCGGGCCAGTGGTGCTCCGGTATATGTGGTGGCGGGCTTTGCCAAGGGTGGGGCAAGAATAGTTGCCGGGGTCCAGTCCGGGATCAAATCACTGCAAGATTTGAAGGGGAAAAAGGTGGGAGTTGCCCGCGGAGGAGCCCAGGAGCTTCTTCTGCTCGCCGAGTTGGAAAAAGTAGGTCTCACCTGGTCGGATACTCAGGGCAAGGATGTGCAGTTGGTCTATCTGGCCTTTGCCGATCTGAACCAGGCGATGGCGGCCAACCAGATCGACGCGATGTGCCAGTCCGAGCCGCAGGCCTCGCAGGCAATCAACAAGAAGTTCGGCGTCGAGATTATGAAACCCTATGATACCCCGCTGGGCGAACCGGTCCGGGCGCTGGTCATGACCGAAAAGATGTATCTGGAAAAGCGGGATGTGGCCGAACGGGTGATGATGTGTTTTGTCGAGGCGACCTCCATGTTCCGCAAGGACAGCGCCGTTGCCGAGAAATATGTCCGCGAGACCATGTTCAAGGGGCAGATAAGCTCAGAAGATTTCCGGGACGCCATGGACAATGCCGAATATACCTACGACATTTCCCAGGAGCATATCGACATCACCACCGCATTGATGCAGAAGTATGGCGTGGGACGGATGGCCAAGCCCCCCAAGGCGGCCGATTGGGTCAAGCTGGACCTGCTGCAGAATGCCAAAACGGCACTGAACGTCAAATAACCCATCATGTTTCAGGTTCGAGCTATCGTGCGGGGAACGGCCGTCCCGCTGCTGACGCTGCTGCTGTGGGAGGGGATCTGCCGGGCCGGGCTGGTTTCAGCGATCATCCTGCCCGCTCCAAGCGCCGTTGTGCTGAGGTGGATTGAATGGCTCTTGTCAGGGGAATTGCTGGTGGATACCCTGGGGAGCCTGACCAGGGTCAGCCTCGGTTTCCTGCTGGGTGCGGGATTGGCGCTGCCGCTAGGGCTGTTTATGGGGGCATCGCCGAAGGTGTACGACTATTTCAATCCCCTGGTCCAGGTCTTACGGCCGATACCTCCCATTGCCTGGATCCCGATGTCGATTCTCTGGTTCGGGCTCGGCAATCCGCCCGCCATATTCCTGATCGCCATCGGCGCCTTCTTCCCGGTATTGATGAATACCATCGCCGGCGTCCGTAATGTCGACGGCATCTACCTGCGCGCCGCCAGGAACCTTGGCGCGGGGAGCAGCGTCATATTCCGCCGTGTCATTCTGCCGGCCGCCACCCCCTACATCTTCGCCGGGATGCGGATCGGCATCGGTACCGCCTTTATCGTGGTGATCGTCTCAGAGATGATCGCCGTCAACAACGGGCTGGGCTACCGCATCCTGGAGGCGCGAGAATATATGTGGTCGGATAAGATCATCGCCGGAATGATCACCATCGGTCTGCTGGGGCTTGCCATCGACATCGGCATGAACGCGATCAACAACCATCTACTCCGCTGGCACCGCGGCATGGACAGTTAGGCCGACTATGGAAAAGATACGCATCACCGGCCTGCAGAAGATTTTTCAGTCCGCGGGCCAGGAAATTCACGCTCTGCAGGATATCAATCTCAGCATAGCCGAGGTGGAATTCGTCTGTCTGCTCGGGCCATCCGGCTGCGGCAAATCGACCCTGCTCAACGCCATTGCCGGGTTTATCGAGGCAAGCGCCGGAGAGGTCGTTGTGGACGGCCGTATAGTCGACGCGCCAGGGCCTGACCGGGGGGTGGTATTTCAGGAGTATGCGCTGTTTCCGTGGATGACCGTTGGCAAAAACGTCGCGTTCGGCCTGGAGATTAAAGGCCTTTCCCGCGGTGACATCGATGAACGAGTCAATGCCTTACTGCATACACTCAATCTCTGGGAGTTCAGGGACCGGTTCCCAAAGGACCTGTCCGGGGGGATGAAACAGCGGGTGGCCATTGCCCGCGTTCTGGCCATCGACTCGCCCATCATGCTGATGGATGAGCCCTTCGGCGCCCTTGACGCATTGACCAGGCGAAGCCTGCAGGATGAACTGCTCAGAATCCGGAGGGAGTTCTGCAAAACCATCATTTTTGTCACCCACAGTATCGAAGAGGCGATCTATCTGGCCGACCGCATTGTTGTGATGACCTATCGCCCCGGCACGATAAAATTTGAGCAGCAGGTGGCGATGCCGCATCCTCGAGATCCGGCCGGAGCCGAGTTCAACGAGCTGAAAAGGATATTGGGCGGTCTGGTCATGGAAGAGCATGAGCGCCATGCCAGAGATGAGATGAGGGGAGAAGGGTGAGATCGTAAGCACTACACGGGATTCTCAGGTAGCGCAGGAGACCTCCCCCCCTGCGCCATAGTCAGGATAGTCTTAGCCCAATACGGGTACTCTCGCTCCAAGGATTACCAATGGAAATCTTGTAGGGTTGAAGTCATTTTTGAATCATTGTTTGCTTCAATTGTCTACCCATCTTTGGTGGTTTTTTGGTAACGGATTTTTCACCTTAAGGCTTGTTCAATTTCCCGAGGCCACTTCTGACCTCGCATCGCAGGTCAATATGAGCACCTCGACCTTCCACCATCATTTCCGGTCATTGACGGCAATGAGCCCGTTGCAGTACCAGAAATGGTTGCGTTTGAGTGAAGCCCGGCGTTCGATGCTGACAGATCGCCTGGATGCAACAACCGTGGCGTTTCAGGTCGGCTATGAGAGCCCCTCCCAATTCAGCCGTGAGTATAGCCGGTTATTCGGTTTACCACCCCTGAAGGATATCATAAATCTGCGCCAGGGGGTTACCAGTGAAATGTCATACGTAGAAAATGCGTGAACGAGGAGGCGGAGGAGTCAAACCGGTGTTAACGGCATCGTTATTTACCAAGTAAACAAAGTATCACTCTGAGTTATTTAGAGACTTGTTCAGCCAGTCTGCAAAACGTTCTCGTATACCCTTGGATAAAATTCGTCCGAAGGTTTCCGGATCATAGAGATAGAGGCAATGTCTGATCGAGGTGTAGGGGCTGAAGGTCTTGCCGGGGTTTTCTGCCATGAAATGGTCGCGATACTCTTTGATGATTTTCAAATTTTTAGTCAGGCAGGTATGGAGATCTGATTTCTGAAAGTCCTTGTTCAGTTTCAGGATGTCGTGGACGAAGTCGTCGACTTTATAGTCGTCGAATTCAAAATCTCTGAAAAAATGGCCCGCGATACGCAGAAAATTAAAGGCGTTGACGTTTTTTAAGCCAGCGGCCGCTGCTGTCTCCCCTGTCGTCTCAGCGGCGTCATCGAGTAAATCGTTCATCGGCGCCACCGTTTCCTGCTGCATCAGTTCTGTGGTCGCATTGCGGATTTCCATGAATTCCCGGTCGGCCAGTTCAAAAAGTGCCGAGAGGACATTAATCCTGCGTTTCAGGTCAACGGGGATGGATTTTTTGTATTTGATTTTATGGTCCAGTACGCTCCAGGCATCCTGGATCAAGGACCTGATCTGCACCTCGACGGTACAGTCAACATATGCCAGATACTTCGGCAGGGAAGCCATTTCTTCATTCAAGGTCAGGTCCATGTGCAGGCCTTTGTAGCCGAAGGAATCCTCGGTACTCTCTACAGAGGATATCTTGTCGGTGACGTCGAGGATCTTGAAGTGGTGTCGTAACATCTCCGACAGCACGGTGATCTGGTCTTCATAGAGGCAAATGATCCTGATGCCGATCAGGTCGGAAATGCAATCTTTGATCTCGTAGGCCTGTTCATCGGTTTCGAGTTTGCTTTGGTATTTTCGGTGAAATTTCTTGATGCATTCCTCTTTGTCCTTGACCCGGCCTTCGATTTTGGTCACTTCACCGCCACCATCAAACTGCTTGATCAGTGAGCTGATGATGCGGATATAGGCGTTCTTGACAGCAATAAAATGCTTCCGGTTGCCGTCGTAGAATTTTCTGAAAGTGCTTTTTTCCTGTTCGAAATCGAGAGAGGCCATGCTTGGTTCCTTTTCCGTCGGTGTGCTATGGAAAGTCGGCGTCGATCATCCCCTTGCACTTTTGGAATATCCTGAATCTGCGCCGATGCATCGTGAGGGTAACCTCAATCAGGAGGTCAAATCCCGGGCGCCGTGGAGAGAGGGCATTTACCAGGCTGCACCTCAGTCGGCTTGCCAGACGCACCGCAATGCGTCGTCCGGTATGGTCAATTTCAATACACCATGGAGGGAAAGGGCACCTCCATGGTCGAACTGAAGGGCAGAATCACGATTTCTGACGCGGCAATACCAGTTCAGGCCCTCCTTTCTGTTGTTTTTCATGCTTGTTATTTTCTTTCTGCTTGTGCTTATCGCTGCTCTGTTTTTGACTTTTTTCCTTGTTCTTCTTACCGCCTTTGTCTCCCATGGTCTGGCTCCTTTCTCAATATTGTACTATTGCAGTGAAGATTATGCAGGAAAATACCTGCGGTTTCCAGCTCTTCCGGCCTCCCTTTTCACTTTGATGGGGCGCGATCAATCCGGGGCCTGTGTTTTTTAAAAGATCCGCCATTGTCTTCCGAAGGAGTTTCATGTGGAGATTCAATTCCTTCAGGTGTCACAGGGGTTAATCCTTCAGACATGTTGTATCTCTTTGTTAAAAATTGTGGCGTTACGCTGCGCATATATCTGATCCTGTTTGCGTCAAGGAACCAAAAAAGCTCGTCAGGGTCAAAGCCGAGCAAGGTCATACGAAGAACATTTCCTTCCGGGGTGAGCCAGTCATCTGCTTCGTGCCGGTGAATCGGCCCGCGCAAAAAGCGCTCTCCTTCGGTTGTGGCTCTGTGAAAATGTTCGAGACAATATCGTTCTTCGCGAACGCCCCAGAACATGGCCTGCAGCAACAGGGATACCATTCTGGACCAAGTCTCGTCAGCAGCAGGTGAGGAAAATGCTTTCTTTGGGTCATGCTTAAAAAGTTTTGGCCTGGGATGGTCGGAATCATGCAATGCTTCGTTTAATCTCCGGGCCGCCATGCCCACTCGCGCCGCCAAATCAATGCCAGGGGCCACCCTGTCCCTGAGTTCATTCGCCGAGCTCTGCGATATCTTCCCGGCAGGAACAAAGAGTTCGGGGTGGTCGGGCTCTCGTGCAAACTCGACGCGCGCCGCTATGGAGTGCAGTGCAAAAATCAAATCAATAAATTTCATTTTCACCCTTAAAGATCCCTGAAAGAAGGATGTTCAACTTCACAATCATTGCGTACCTTCATTTTCCGGAGTTCTCATCCTGACGACTAAAATGTGTTTTATCAGTCCGCTTTCCAGCGGTATCACACCGCCGGGCACACGCTTTCCATCCATCTCCACCCAGGCAACGCCGTGCTTGCCGCCGTCCGGATTTTCTACCCGGATCTCGTAGATCGCCTCGCCGTGCCGGTAGCGGAGGCTGAAACCAGGCCAGGATGACGGGATGACGGGATGAATCTGCAGAGTGTTCCCACGTATCTGCAGGCCAAGAACCTCTTCGGTCCAGGCCCGGTACATCCATGCCGCAGCCCCGGTATACCAGGACCATCCCCCCTGGCCGGTCCGGCCGGGCAGGCGGTAGACGTCGGCTGCGACCACATAGGGCTCAACCCCGTAATGCCAGACCGCTGCCGCGTCTCGGGCGTGCTCAATCGGATTGAGCAGACGCAGCAGTTTTACTGCCCGCTCCCCATCGCCTTTGCGGGCCATAGCCATTGCCATCCACAGGGCGGCGTGGGTGTACTGGCCTCCGTTTTCCCGCACCCCGGGGGGGTATCCTTTAATATAGCCGGGCGAAGGCTCTGAGTGATCGAAGGGGGGCGTAAAGAGCAGGACCAGACCTTCCTCCTCGCAGACGAGATGGTGCCAGGCTGAATCCAGGGCCTGTCCCGCCCGTTCTGGATCGGCCGCTCCTGAGAGCCAAGCCCACGATTGAGGCAGGGAATCAATTTTTGCCTCCGTGTTTGCAGCCGATCCGAGCGGCGTGCCGTCATCGAAGGTCCCCCGCAGATACCACTCGCCGTCCCAGGCTGCGCGTTCGACCCGTTGAATCAAGGCGGCTCGGTCCTCCTGATAGGTTTGTTTAAATTCCGGTTGTTTCATCAGCGTTGCCAGTTCAGCCATCCCCTGTAAACAATCACACAGGAACCAGGCAAGCCAGACACTTTCCCCCTTTCCTCCAGCGCCTACCAGGTTCATGCCATCGTTCCAGTCTCCCGTTCCCATCAAGGGCAGGCCATGGGGTCCGATCGTCAGGCCGCGGCTGATCGCACGCCTGCAGTGTTCAAAGAGGGTGGCGCGTTCAAAGGTGATTTCAGGCGTGGAGAACTGCTCGTGCTGATCGTCGGCAAGCCCAGGAGCATTCAAGAAGGGAATTTCTGTCCGCAGGATGTCGTCATCACCTGTGGACCGGACATACTGAGCGACCACATAAGGGAGCCAGAGAAGATCGTCGGAGATACGGGTCCGGATCCCGGCGCCGGCCGGTTCATGCCACCAATGCTGGACATCCCCCTCGCGGAACTGCCGGCCTGCGGCCCGCAGGATCTGGTCGCGCGCAAGCACCGGCCTAGTGTAAAGGAAGGCCATGACATCCTGCAGTTGATCGCGAAAGCCGAAGGCGCCGCCTGACTGGTAGAAAGCCGAACGTCCCCAGATGCGGCAGCTGAGCGACTGGTACTGCAGCCAACGGTTGACAAGGAGGTCTGCGGCCAGATCCGGGGTATGCACCTCAATGGTGCCGAGCTGCTCATCCCACCAGGCTTTGGTCTCTTTGAGTGCGTCCTCCACGGCCTGGTCCTCCCGGAAGCGGAGCATCAGTTCCCGGACCTCTGCCGTCGTCCCGGCCTGTCCCAGCATGCAGATCATATCGCGTCGCTCGCCCTGTGCCAAGTCCAGGGTGACCCGGAGGACCGCGCACGGATCAAGTCCGGCCCCGATCCGCTGGGACAAACGGGACAGTTCCATAGCTAGAGGTTTTGTAAGCGAACGGTTGCGGCCGATGAAGGCGCTACGGTCGCCGCCATATGACTCGGCCGGGGGGCTGATGGCGACGAAGGCGACCCGGTCGCCGTATTCGGGGTGGTAGCGATTTCGTGCCAGTATCGCCTGGGCCTCGTCATCCCAGTGGGTTGTGACATGCATCTGGGAGGTTTCCCGGTTTTCGCCAAGGGTCAATTCGACATAATAGGTTATGGAAAGCCTGCGCCTTCTGGAGGAAGCATTGGTGAGCCGCAGACGCTGGAGTTTGATTGGGGTACCGCCGTTCTCATCCACCGGAACAAAGACGGTCATCTCCTGCTCGATACCGTTACTGTTATGCTCGAAGACGGTGTAACCAGCCCCGTGCCTGGCCCGATAGGCCGTCCCTTCACGGATCGGGGCTGCGGTCGGCGACCAGAAGACGCCGCTCTCCTCATCTCTGATGTAGAGCGCCTCGGATGCCGGATCCAGCGCCGGGTCGTTGGACCAGCCGGTCAGGCGGTTGCGCTGGCTGTTGCCATACCAGGTGAAGCCGGAGCCCGTTTCACTGACCATGGTGCCGAAGGAAGGACCTGCGATAATATTCACCCACGGTGCCGGGGTGTTGGTGCCGGGGCCAAGATAGATCGCGTATTCCCGGCCGTCCGGGGTAAAGCCGCCGAGGCTGTTGAAATAGTTCAGCTCCATGAAGGGGAGCGGGGCCGAAGGCTCCGGGCGGGCACGTTTTCTGGCAAGCGTCTCGAGCAGTTCCGGCGCCTCCACCGGCAGTCCCAATTGCTGGGGAAGGGTGCCGCGCGCCGCCACCAGCGCGACGGCGGCCACAGCCTTCAGGAGTTTTTGATCGTCTTCCGGGATTTGAGCGGTGCTTTTCAGGAAGATCGCACCCGCCCGATCCGCCGCTGCCGAGAGGCTATGGGTCAGGATCAGCTGTTCCAGCCGTTCCTGAAGGGGCCGCTCATAACCACCCGCCTCCTCGTTCAGGATTACCAGGTCAGTCGACAATCCATGCATCCGGAGGTAGGTGTGGGCCTGGAGCATCTGACGGACCAGACTGATTTCCCGTGCCTCGCCGATGCTGACCAGAATGAGCGGCAAGTCGCCCGAGATGCCGTAAGGCCACAATCCTGCCTGACCCTTGCGGTTGTCCTCAAGGCGCTTGGCAGAAACACGCAGGACGGAATTGGGAAACAACAGATGACTTGCCAGTTGTTGGAAGCGGCGCGCTTCGTCAGGCTGGATCCGCAGCATCCGTAACTGCTGCTGGGTCGAGTGCCAGGCGAAATCCATGGCCCGTTCGGTAGCATGGGGGTCGCTGTATTTATCCAGCAGCAGGAGAACCTGATCGCGGCTTTCCCCGGCAGCGAGCACGAAGGAAACCTGGGCGCGCCGGCCCGGTTCGAGTGTGATACTTCGCCTGAGACTGAGAATTGGATCCAAAACAAAGCCCTGGTTGCAGCCGAGCTTGTGCGTCGCCCCCATGGGACGCACAAGTGTCCGGCCGCGGCCGATGAAACGCCCCCGGTCTGTTTCAAACTGCCACCCGTTTTTATCACGGCCGGCGACGTTTTTCTGCTGAAGCAGCAGGCAATGGGCCACATAGAGAGGCGTATCATTTTCGCCCTTCGGTCGCCGCCAGGCCAGAAGCGCCTCCTGCTCCTCGAGCGCCTCGGTCTGGATGAAGAGCTTGTTGAAGGCCGGGTGCTGGCGGTCGGCGTTGTGCTGCGCCAAGGCCAGCTCCACATAGCTTGTAAGATTGAAACGGCGGGGTCGGGTGGAGCGATTGATCAGGGTGATCCGCCGCACCTCCACATCGTCTTCCGGGGAGACGATGACCTCGGTTTCGGTAGAGATGCCGTGATCGGTACGCTTGAATACGGCCCGGTCGAGGGCAAAGTCCACCTCATACCCGAGGGCCTTGCCGCCGACCGGATGATAGGTGGTCGACCAGAGATGATCGGTATCAATTTCATGGATATAGCAGAAGGTCCCCAGGGCATCACAGGTTGGATCGGACCGCCAGCGGGTAAGTTCCCGGCCGCCCCACTGGCTGTAGCCGCCGCCGCTGTTCGTGATCATCAGGCCATAGCGTCCGTTACTGAGCAGCAGACTCCTGGGCATGGTGGTGTGGGGTGTGGTAATTATACTTCCTGCCGGGGCAACCGGATCCGCAGTCAAGATCTGCGGCTCAGTCTGCCGTGTCGAGATAAGATGCAGCGGCGGCAGGGTCGGGATGCGCTCCTGCAACAGTGCCTCGAAGGCACGGACCCGCGAGTCACTATGAAAACGGCGCGGGAAAGGATTATCATGGAGGAAATTGATCAGCGCCAAAAAGGCCATGCCCTGGTGATGAGCCATATAGGCCTCGATAATAACACCGCGTTTCCGGTTTTTACTCAAAACATCACGCTGCGGCTGCCGGCTGAAATCCATCGCCTCGAAATAGCCGTAATCGCCAAGCAGATCGAGGCTGGTCAGTCGTTTCAGATTCAGCACGGCTGCGACAGGTGCCAGGTTCAGTGCCAGCAGGCTGGCATAGGGGGCGACGACCAGCTGTTCTTCCAGGCCGCGCTTTAATCCCAGAGCCGGTACGCCAAAGGCCTTGTACTGATAGGTTTTTTCCTGGTCCAGATCGGCAAAGGCGGATTCGGAAATCCCCCATGGCACACGATTCCTGCGGCCGTAGGAGATCTGGACCGCGACCGCGTCCCTGGCCGCCTTGTCCAGAAGGGAGTTGCCGTAGGAGTGCTGGAACAGAAGCGGCATCAGGTATTCGAACATGGTCCCGGTCCAGCTGAGCAGCACCCGCTGTCGGCTGATGGCGCCATAAGGGCGGCTTAGGGAGAACCAATGTTCCAAAGGGACATCGCCCCTGGCAATGGCAACGAAACTCCCGAGCCGCGCCTCACTGGCCAGAAGATCGTAATTGGAGACGTCCAGGCGGTTTGTGGAGACGTTGTAGCCGATGGCAAACAGCTTGCGTTTGGGGTCATAGAGAAAGCGCATGTCCATCCCGGCCGACAAGGTATGGATGTTCGTCATCAATTGCTCGGCTGATCCCAGAGTTTCTCCGGCCAGCCATTGCGCCGTGGCAAAGGCGGCGATAAGGCGGTCGAGCCAGTTGAAAAGCGTTGAGCAGTTCTCCGGAGATTCCTGCCGGATCACTGTGAGGAGACGAACCGATTCGATCCGGCCCAGGGCCAGGTCGATGAGCGATGGTGCCGTGGACAGGTCTCTGGCGATGGCAATCAGGGCATCCTCACCCAGCGGAGCAAGCTCCTGCTCGGTTTTTTCGGTAAGGATCTGCATCCAGGCGAGATAGCGATCTGCAATCGATTTCCAGGCGGCCACCTGCCCTTCCAGCTCTTTTGCCCATGGTGTGACGGCTGCGGCGACCACGACTGCCGCGATGTCTCTTGCGATCAGGCCTTGCTGGCTCAGCAGCCCGGCGATGGTGGACGGAGGAGTTTGCCAGTGGCCCAGAAGCGTGCCAAGGGTCTGGTGGCAAAAATCGGCAATCCCTTCCCGGCTCACAACCTGTTGTAGCACCTCGCCGACATCGGCCAGACCGGCAAAGGCCTTGCTGTCAAGCAGAGGCGAACGTATCAACTCGTCCAGGCCCTGTTCCAGAGCCCACAGGGCACCGAGCAGGTTGCCGCTGTCGACGGTAGAGACATAGCGGGGTTCCAGAGGAGCCAGGGTCCGGATATCGTACCAGTTCAGGAGGTGGCCTTGATGGAGCTCGAGTGTATTGATGGTTTCCATGCTCCGGGTCAGTCGTTCGATGACCTGGTCGATGGTCAGGTAGCCGGAATCATGAGCACCCAGAGCACTTGCCATCCAGAGGCCGATGTTGGTCGGACTGGTCCGCATGGCCAGGCGGTCCTGATGGGCGACCTGGTAGTTGTCGGGCGGCAGCCATGACGTCTCGTCGCCGACAAAGGCCGAAAAATAACGCCAGGTCCGCCTGGCGATCTGCCTAAGCAGACGGCGGTCGGACTCCGGCAGCGGGCAGTCACGCTGCTGTTCGACGGGACGCAGGTTTAAAAGCCAGCCGAGCAAGGGAGAAAGAAACCAGAGCGCGAGCCAGGGGGCGGCAAGCGGCAGGCTCCGGGGCATGACGCACGAGATGATCCAGCCCGCGACGATACTGAAAAGGCTTCCCAGGGCCAGACCGGCAACGAAAAGCGGCTGGCGGCGGGAAGCGCTCCAATGCGTAGCCTGGGCTGTCCACTCCAGCAATCGGCGCCGGGAGATCAGCTGCCGGTACCAGACCCGGGCTATGGCATCCAGGGTGATTGCAGCCTGGTGCGGCAGCAGGGCGGCGTCGGCCATTGCCCGGAGAATATCATGCACCACCTTCGACAGGTCGAAATATTTCAACCCCTTGCGGGTAGTGGCCATCGTGAAGGGCTGGGCCAGAGGGTGAAAAAGCAGCTGGAGGCCGACCACCAGCGTCGCACAGACACCTATCCGCGGGGAAATGAGCCAGGAGGCAAGCAGCAGGCCGAGGCTGGTGGCGGGCAACAGGCTGCGCCGCAGGTTGTCGAGGATCTTCCAGCGGTTCAGCAAAGAGAGCGGGTTTGATTCCCGGCCGCCTTCCGGCCCGGGCACACGTGGAAAAATCCACCCGGCGATCTGCCAGTCCCCCCGAATCCAGCGATGGGCCCGGCTGGTATAGCTTTGATACCCTTGCGGAAACTCGTCAAAAAGCTCGATGTCGCTGGCCAGACCCACCCGGACGTGAGCCCCTTCGATCAGGTCGTGGCTCAGTATCCGCCCTTCAGGGAACCGTTCCGACAGCACCCGGCTGAAAGCGCGCACGTCGTAGATGCCCTTGCCCTGGTATGACCCCTCGCCGCTCAGATCCTGATAGACATCGGAGACAGTCTCAGTGTACGGGTCGATACCAACGGCATCGGCGAAAAGACGGCTGAACGTCGAGGCGCTCGTACTCACAAGGGTCGGGCTTACCCGTGGCTGGATGATGGTGTATGAACCGGCCGTGATGTGACCAGCCGTATCGAAGCGCGGCTGGTTGAGGGGATGCGCCAGGGTCTCGATCAGTCTGCGGGCCGTAGCGTGCGGCAACTGGGTGTCACTGTCCAGGGTGATGATAAAGCGGACGTTGGCCAGATGTTCCGGGTCCCCAACAGAGACCAGAGGCGGCGCGGTCTCGGACCGCGTGCCGTCGAGCAGACGGTTCAGTTCCTCCAGCTTGCCCCGTTTGCGCTCCCAGCCGATGAATTTCTGCTCGGACTTACTCCAGGTGCGGTCGCGATGGAAGAGGAAAAAACGCCCGCCGCCGTGCCGCTGGTTGAGTGCTTCAAGACATTCTCGTGCCGTCAGAAGCAGGAGGCTGTCGTCTTCACACGAAAGTGCGGCTGCATCGGTGTAATCCGAGAACAGGCTGAAGAGAAGATTTGCTTCCTTATTTGCCAGATAGCGGATCTCCAGCTTTTCCACCTCGGCCGTTACAGTCTCGATGTTTACCAGCATCATCGGCACGACCACCAGGGTCCGGAAGCAATCGGGAATTCCAGAATTTGCGAAATCCATTTTGGGCAAGGACCGGGGAGGCAGGGTTCGTGCGATCAGGTAATTCGCTGCCTCGATTGCCAGCTGGCTGACCGGAATCAGAAGCAGCAGCACCAGACCGACAGCGATAGCGGGTGACCGTCCTGTCTGGCCGGAACCTGGGCTCAGGACAAAGATGGCAATCAGGAAAATGAGCAGCGAAAAGAAGAAGCCGATCCCTGTAAAATAGACGGCGGTGTGATGAGAAAAGATCCATTCCAGAAAACGGTAACGGTATGGTTCACGGAATGAGAGCAGCCGGGCCAGTTCAGCCCGTCCCTCCCCGACCAGCCAGGTGCCGACATAGCTGCGACGTTCATCGCCCTCTGTATTGCGCGCTGCCTGTGTTGCCAGCTTGATGATATGCTCCGCAATCTCCTCTTCGGTCCGGGCAGCGGCATGGGCGATTTCTTCAATTGCCCGGCGACAGCGGTCGCGGGTTGCAAAATCCATCCCGGGATAGATTCCGGCTGGATCGAAACGCAATATCCGGTCTACCCGGCTGACCTTTTCGAAGATCTCCCGCCAGTCAAACAGAGCAAGTTGACGCAGACTGGTGAAGGCATTGCCGCAGGCCAGCTGCTCCCTGGTCTGCCGGTTCATTTCGCGCAGGTTAAGATCATGGTGGGGGGTTTTGAGGGTTCGTTCGAGCCAGCTTTGGATCGGCGACAAGGCGGCGGCCTCATCGTAGAGCAGGCCGATCAGCTGCACACCAAAATACGGGCTGGGATTCGGTTCCGAGGCAGCAAGCTCCGCCAGGAGGGCGAAGAGCTGGTTGGAATCACGACGATTGGCGGCGATCAGCCGATTGGCCCAGAAATCGGCCAACTGACGGTCTCGGAGATCCGCCAGGGCGGTGACGGCCAGGCTCTGGATGCTTTCAATAAGGGCGATTCGCAGCATCTGAGGGATTGCCCAGAGTTCACCGATGGTCAGCGTCCGTACCGATTGATGGGCATCGAGAAAGGCCAGAATATTCTCGCGGTCCAGGTGCAAGTCCAGATGGGAAACAAGATTCTTGGCAAGACCGTAGATGCACGGCAGGCCCCGATAGGGATCGGAGGCCAGGCGGGGGAGCTGCTGATAAAAGCGGCGGGGGAGGTTCAGCAGAACATCGCGGGCGTTTCCCTCCAGGATGTACTCGTTATCCAATATCCAATCGGCAGCAGGCGTGGCCTTTTGTTCCAGGCGGCTTGCTGCATTGAGGTCCGCGCAGACCTGACGGAGCCATTTCCGTGCCTGCCTGAGACGCTTGAGCAGCTCGGTGGTGGGCTGTGGATTGTGATCTACCTGCTGTTCACCGGCATGGCGCTTGGCATGTTCCTGAATCTGCGTCGGAGAGAGTTTTACGGCCAGGTCCCGCGACTCCAGGCGTCGCTCGCGTTTGGAATGCAGGACAAACAGCGCCGGAGGGATATTGCCGCTTTCCCGCAAGAGAGCCATCGGAAGCGGTAATGATTCAACCGGCGCATTGATGATCAGGACGGACTCCCCGGACACGAGCCAGCGGCCGTGCTTCCGCATGATGCTGGTAAGCACACCAAACCGTTCGCGTCGGAACCATGCGAGGGCTGCCAGGGCACCAATGGTGGCAAATGCCGGGATCACTGTCAGGGGAGTGGAGACGTTCCAGGCAGGAAGCACCTGCAGCCAGCGCAGACAAAAGGCAGCCACCCCGCCTATCCCTGCGAAGAGGGCAGCCGCAAGGCCTGCCCCAAGGATCCGCCGCCGGAGAAACGGATCTGTGGTACGGACTAGCCCGTCTGTACCCTTATGTATCAGCGCCGCGGATCTGAAGCCTTGCCGCGCCACTTCCAATAGGGCTTTTTCCGCTTCATCCTGTCTTGCAAAATAACCGATAAGAATAGTCAGGCCCAAATTTCTTCCTTTTCATTGGCTGCCTTTTCCGGGTTTTCAGTCGATGTGAAGGATTTCACCTGAATAAAAGCCCCAGAGAGGAACCGTGCAAAGTGTTCCGGAAAATCTGACAAAGAGAGATTGAGAAATAAAACTGAGGAAATTTAAAACGACTACAAGCTCACAACATAACAACCCGAAATTTCAGCAAGGCAAGGATTGCAGTGGCCGTATTGGAATGGGCCTCTCCTCTGAGTTTTTGTTGTTTCAGGAATGTATTTTGGAGGTACGCAATCGAAAAGAGATTCTGATATCAATTCCTTCAATTGAGAACAGGAAAGCGATGGCTGAAGGGCGTATTTCTTGGCAGAATTTTAAAATATCCCCATTTACAATAGATCAGACACCACAGAAATATTATAGCATAATGCATCAATTTATGAAACGTGTTTTTGCGGTTGATTCTATCCTGCCTTAATCAAAGATGATCTGAGCAACTCCGGTGCAATCAGGAAAAAAGTTTCTGCCGTCGTCAATCGGAGCCTTGTCTCCAGTAAAAATCCAGGCTCAACCTGACAATTGATTCAATAAATGGTTTCAATTCTCTGAAAAAATTGTAATCTAGAAGGGTGATTTTCGGCAAGATACCACACTGTGACATGAGAATGGGTTGATCTGAAAGACAGAGGCGGAAAGGGCAGGCAACAGGACCACCAGAACCCTCTTGAAACACTACCCACTATTCTGAGGAGAAAAGGATGAAAAGGATTCTACTGACGGCCGTAGTCGTTGCGTTTTTGCTCACGTTATCATCAGTTGCTGTAAGCGTTGCCGAAGAGGTTGACGGTTTCAGAGGCATGAAGTGGGGAACGCCGATTTCTGAGATCGAGAGAACGAATAAGTTGGTGATGAGACAGGATGACGGCAAGGATAAATTTGTTTTTTACTCCATGGTGAATGACAACCTGAGGTTTGGAGGCGTCAATGCAGTCTCGATCCGGTATTTCTTCTGGAAGAATAAATTTGCAGGTGTTGTGATTGTCACAACGGGTGAGCTGGATTTCAATGTCCTGAAAGTTGCAACTGATGAAAAATTCGGGCTAGGCATAACGGGGATTGGTCCATCCGGTGAAGAGATTAACGGCTGGGACGGCGAAGTGACCGTCGTATCCCTTTCCTATGACAGGATCTCGAGAAAGGGTAAATTGGTTATATTTTCAAAGATGATAAATGAACTCAAGGAAGAACTTGAGGCAGAAAAAGCCGGGAGGAAAGTGGAGAGGGATTTTTAACGTTGCAGGTATAGGTGGAAACCTATGAATATTTCCCTGGAATACGGAACGGAAAACATCGATTGGAAGGCATTGTGTGAGGTCTTCAGGCTTGCTCTGCTAGGAATTCGAGAGCCTGAAAAGCCGAAAATTGCGGCTGAAAACAGTTACACTGTTTGTACAGCTTTTATCGATGGCAGGATTATCGGCTTTGGCCGTGCTCTTTCCGATGGGCAGTATCAATCTGCTCTTTATGATGTGGTCGTCTTACCGGAATTCCAACAGCAGGGAGTCAGCAGAACCATCATCAATGCTCTGCTGGAAAAATTGCCGAATAATTCAACTGTGCTGATATTCGTAGCGCCGGGAAAACAGGATTTCTATCGCAAATTCGGTTTTGGCAATTTGAAAACGGGTATGGGTCTTTTTCCAAACCCTGAGATGTCGAGAGCTAAAGGTTATCTGGAGTAGCCTGGCCTCCGTGTACCGGAATGCAAACAGGCTCCGGACAGGATAACCAAAAACACAAGGACTGCAAAATGAGCGAGGAAAAAGCAATCAGAGCGCAGGATCTGATCTTGCGCAACAAACGATCACTTGTCCGCTCCGGCCTTTTTGTCTGCTTGCCTGCATTCTTGATCGGCTGCGCCACCGTCAATCCGGAGCCATTCGTCAAGTATAAAACTGCGGTGCAGGAGGCCCAGTCGGGCATAGACGCGGCTCTGTCGGTCAACTACAACTGGACCCGCTCCGGATTTATCGAGGACTTCTCCAGGGACCCCGGCTCCAGGTTCAGCACGCTTGTCATTCAGCAGGGCGCAGGCTATGACTGGAAGATTCCGACCGCCCCCATCTACCTCGATATTAAACAGACGCGAAGCGCTCTTGCCGAATTGAATAAGGCGTTTACAGACTATGCCGGACTTCTGGTCAGGCTTTCCGGGGGCGACCTTGTCAGCATAGCGAAATTCGATCAGCTGGCTCAGGACCTGAACAGGAATTCAGCAGATGCCCTGAAGGCGGTGAAGCTTTCCGTTCCTGCCGGGGGGGTCGCGCTGTTTTCGACCGCAGCAAGCGAAGCGGCACGGCTGTACATAGAAAATAAACGCCAAGGCTATCTGGCCGGGGCTATCACAGCGAATCAGTCTAATATTCAAGGCTACGCAGACCTCTGCATCTCCTTGATTCAAACGATCCGCGGTACAACCAAATCCTATTACAACGACCGAGTCGCCCCGATTGCGGAAGCCTGGGCTGCGACCACGGGTGACAAACGCATGAAGAATACCGAGGCCATATTGAACCTGAACGAGCAGTTCGCCGATGTCATGCTGGTTCTTCAGGAACTGGAAACCACCTACCGGGCCTTGCCGCAGGCTCATGCGGATCTGGCAGGCGCCATTGAACAGCCGCAGGGCGATTTCGACGGCATACAGAAGCTGTATTCTTCGGCGAAAAGACTACAAAATCTTTATGACGAGCTGAAGAAGGCCGCGGGAAAATAAAGCAAACAGAGAAGGAGGAGTACACCACAATGACACCAAGCCAAAAGAATCTGCTGCTGGATCGCCTGAGCGTCAGCTATAATCAAACGTGCACCCTTATTCTTATCTGCAAGGAGAAGAAGCTGTCCGATGAAGTGGAACGGCTGGAGCGTCGCAAGGCACTCCTGAAGGTCAAGACGGATGGGCTTCTCCACGATCTGTATCATTCGTGGACCGGTGATGCTGAGGGCCTGAAGGGGACAATCGATGAGTCAAACAAGGAGCTTGGCAAGTGCATTGCCGAAATTCTGCTGGATGTGAACACTGCCGGATATATTGTAAAAGCAATCGGGTATATTGATGACGTCATTAAGGCCGCGGATGTTTTGATTGGGTAAAGGTCTTCTTTCCGTTTTGCCGGAATCGGGCCGCAGGGCGGTCTTGACGTCCTTCCACACTGCCTTGAGCAGGGTGCTGGTTTTCCAGTCGTACTGCAACAATAAAAAGGGGGGGAGAGAGGCGTTATGTTTAAGAAAATTACAATGCGCAGAGATCCATCATGCTTCTGCTGTCTGTTGGTAATCGGTCTGTTGCTGCTGGCAGGTCCATCTGCAAGAGGTGCCGATTTGAAGGTTGAAAGGGTTGACGGAGAACTCGCCCTTCGTCACACGATCAGGCTGAAAATGGTTAATCTCCCGGAATGGCTCAGTAATTCAGAAAATAAACTTTCTCAGCTTTTCCTTTATGTTGAAGGCACGGCTTTCAAAGATCCTCAGCCATCCCTGGTACAGGGGGACACGCTCCTCTTCGACCTTCGGCGCACGGAACAGAATAGAGATGCGTGGACAACGCTGCTCGGCAGGAAAGGGGACAGCTTCTTCTCCCGTTCCGTGCCTGTGACGGTAGGATTTGAGAACGGACGCCAGGTTCCAAGCGCTGCAAATTCGGTAACCCTGATCCGGGTTAATGAAGTATGGTTCCAGGCATTTGCTGTTGTAGTCCTTCTGCTCTTCCTATTATTTTATTACCTTGCCACAAAAAGCGATATCCTTCGCGATACTGGTCCGCCGCCCGAGAAGTCCCGCAAGACCTATAGCCTTGCCCGTACGCAGATGGCAATTTGGACTTTAACTGTCATTATCGGCTATGTTTTCATCTGGATGGTGACCAGCGATCTTTCCAGTCTGACCTCCGGGGTTCTCGGATTAATGGGTATCAGCGCTTTTACAGGTCTGGGTTCTGCCGTTGTGGATTCAAATAAGGACAACGAGCAGATTCAGCAGCGTCGGGAGCATGAAGAGAAGAAAAAGACTGCCGAGACCGAGGTCGAGAAACTCAAAGGTTACATAAGTGTGCTTCAAGATACCATCAATGCCACACCTTCCCCTGCAAACCTGGATGAACAAAAGACGACATTAGCAGTTAAACAGGCAGAGCTGGCAGCACAAGAGAAGGAAATTACGTTAAGGGGCGTGAAGATTGCTGCGCTCGTTCAGGCAGCGAAACCCTCGGTATCGGTAAATTTCATCAAGGATCTGCTCCATGATGATAATGGTGTCAGTTTCCACCGTTTTCAGATATCTATTTGGACAATCGTCTTGGTAGCAATTTTTATTGGCAGGGTCGTAGATACCTTGACCATGCCGACGTTCGACGCGAACCTGCTCGCCTTGATGGGAATCAGCGGCGGAACGTATATCGGCTTCAAGTTACCGGATAAGCAGGGATAACAACTCGCCACCGATTTGGATAATATGGAGATATACACAGGCGTTAAATTCAAATGTCTCAGATGTGGCGGCACGTTCCCCTTTGACGAACGACTTGCGCAATTGAATACCTGGGCCTTTATCCTGGCCGGATTAGGTTTGACTCCGGTCCATCCGGGAGGGGCCTATGGAAATCAGTCCTTCCGTTCGGGCGATACCTCTATAATAATTACCAAATCCGGTATGATTCCGGCAATCGACCTGGTAGCGGAAAATTATGTCCTGATTGAGGGGTTTGATCAACAAGACGGGATATTTTATGTTAAAGGTGTGAGTGATCCTTCCTCGGAAAGCATTCTCCACTATGCTATCTATAAAGAATTTCTGGATATTGGTGCCATCATGCATGGTCATTCAAGACTCCTTGAACAGTATGCAATGGACCTCGCTATTCCCGTGACTAGAACTTTTCAGCCCTATGGAACCTCTGCGTTGGCGGAATCGGCTATAGAGCTTATGCGGAGCGGGACAGGTTTCATCCTCCTTAAGGAGCATGGTTTTGTGGCAACCGGAAGGGATATCGATGCAGCGGGGAATTTAGTCCTCGATTACTGCGCCAGGCTTATTGCTGTGCTGCAAAAAAAGAAAATTACATAAATGCGGAAAGATTTCCGGATAGCAGGAATACGAATTGTCCGATTCATGCAGAGGCCGATGTTCGGATATTTGTATATTCCTGAAAAGTAAGCCTTTCCGTTAACGAAAAGTGGTTGAATTTTTGCAGATAAATGGCAGGAAAATTGCAAGCTATCTAGAGGGCATATATACAATATTGAGAGTCCTGTTCAGGGAGGGTGCAAGAATAGCCAGGCACCATAATTACGAGGAGCGGGGAAAAAATGGAAAAAAGAAAATATCCGCGAATGGGGATTGGAAATCTTTCGGTTGATGTGTCCGACGGGGTTGGGTTTTTTCCAGGTGCGGTTTCCGACGTTTCCAGAATTGGCATCGGTATGTCTGATTTACCGAAACGGCTGGATGGGGATGTAAAAAGAATGACGATTGTCGTTTCCGTACCCGGAGAGCATTTCAAAATGAATGTCAGGCCACGATGGTCAACCAAGGATGGAGTCAGAAAATCCGTTGGGGTAGAGATTATGAGTGCTCCTTATGGCTGGACGGAATTTGTAATGAATTTTGAGCCGGTATTTCATGACGATGTATGGGGTGAAGTGCGCCTCTGATGGTATGTGCCCGGTTTTACGAAGATGTTACGAGTTCCGTAGGTTGAGAATCCTGAGCCGACAGGGTATTGTCCGGTTCTGAACGGAACCGCCGTGTAGTGATTGTGCAAATCCATTACGAGAAAAATGCGGTACAGTTACCCTGCAAAATTTCCTGACGTGATATACGCTATCAGACTACCCCGCCTGATCCTCTCTCTTTCCAATCAAGGTGTTTTTGAACAAGGGCCTTGAGTCTGTCCGTAAATTAAATCTTTTGCAGACAAAAGATTTTTGCACTATAAACAGCAGAAAGAAGTGGTCAGCTCGTTTTTCGCGTATTTCTTTGCGGTTTTCAGCAAAGAACGCCTGACGGTAAGGGGTAGCCTCGACGGGAAGCCCGGTTAGAATAGTTCCTCCTGGTGAGGAGATGGCGCTGCGAGGAGCGACGGAAGGCAGTCATTCATGGGTAACAACAGGTAGAAACATGGAAGATGATATTGGTCAGAGGCTGGTCAAGGCCTTGAAGAAACCCCAGGAATCGGAAAGCCTGGAAAGTCTGGCAAAAGCCATGGAAATTACAAAGGCGTATGCGAGTTCCGGTTCAGCCACCCATTTCAGCGCCGTCGCCCGGCTTTTTTATGATCTGTTTGAGATGTTTGAAACAGGGAAGGACCCGCGCCAGAAATGAGGGAGGGGAAGATCCGGACCAATTTGTCAGTACGAGTCAGGTGGCGGCGTGCGCCGGAGATATTTTTCCAGATATGTATTCCCCACTGAACAATGGATTATGATTTTATTTAAGTAGTCTATATTATTAGATATATTTTTTTGGTAGAGGTCTTGATCTATCTGCCAGCGGTTCAGGAAATGGGTTCGCATTGACTGTGAAATATTACCGAATGTCTCCTGTAACCGTTTCTCAATGACGTTCTGATAAAAATCAACAGTGTGTCTCATTAAATCAAGGGGCGAGGCGTGTTCCCGGATTCCACCAGCCAGGTGCTCCTGGTGTAAGAGGGGCAGGCGCTCAAGGTAGTATCGGTTTGCCATTTGGGCAAGGATATCCGCCGACCCAAGGACTCGGCCGCCGAATCTGATTTCGTCCGAAGAAACCTGTAAAGTATTCGGGTCAATACTAAGATTTGTAAATTTAATAATTGTTGCACAATCGTCACGAAGGTTTTTGGGCGCCTTGAGGCTGTCAAGGTACTGATTCATAAACTTTATCGAGCGGGCCTCATGAAATTTTGTGTAACTGGCGCCTGAATCAGCAATTTCCGAGGTTTGCAGGAGAAGGCCTGTATCATGAAAATAGGCACTGATGAGAGTCTGTTCGATGATATGCGGGGGGAACCGATGGTTGTCAAGCATCAGACCGTGAAAAAGACGGATTGTTGCCAGGACGACACCTTGCGTATGTCTCAGGTTGTGGTATTTTGTGGAGTTGGCTTGAAACCCAGGAGATGCACCTGAAAAAATCTCTTGGATGTGATAATGAATCTGCCGGATAAACTCCGGATCGACATTCCCGTTCGTCTGGACTGCAAGGGTGAGTATTTCATCCAGAGGGTCATTGGTCATTCCTGTATCAAAGAGCGTGGTCAGACGGATATTCGTGATGCCGGGCAAGATTCCTGATCCCTGAAAAATGTGTGATTATTTCACAAAAGAACTGTTTTTATTCTTGAACATATGCTTTTGTCCAGGAGATGGCCATGGCCTTATTCCGCCGACATTCTAGCCGGTCGGGTAATACATTGCAAGAGTCTGAAATTGCTTTTCTCGAAGAGATTATGCAAGAATTGATCGTAAATAAAAGATATGATCACTATAAAAAATAAAAGCTGGATTGAAAAAAAATTTGAAATGTTACTTAATCTGGACTTTATGGATTTTTGCATGTAGTCTTGTAGACGATAATGGACATATGGGCGATATCACAGAAAGATGCGGAGCGTTTTCGCTTGTAAAATCATAATCATCTGATGAAACCTAAAGAACATCCCGCCACTATACTGATTGTTGATGATGAAGATCTGATTCGGATGTCTCTCAGTGTCTTGATTGCATCTATGGGTTTTCGCTGTATCGTCGCTTCCGATGGCCTTGAGGCGACCGAAATTCTGAAGCGGACAAAATGCGACCTGGTGTTGTCCGATATCATCATGCCGAACATGGATGGCCTGGAATTATTGAAATATATCAAAGGAAACCATCCCGGAACGGATGTTATTCTTGCCACAGGTTACAGTGATCGAGCAAGTTACGCAGATGTCATTAAGGCCGGGGCCATCGATTTTATCAAAAAGCCCATTGAAGAGTCGGAACTGGAAGCAAAACTTGCTAGGGCCTTTCGGGAGCAGCAATTGGTCCGTGAACTGGAGCAACTCTCCATGTGTGACGGCTTGACATCCCTCCTGAACCGAAGGGCCTTCGATTCCCGGTTCCTACGAGAGGTTGAGCGCGCCTATAGACAGTCGTATGAGCTGTTTCTGGCAGTTATCGATGTGGATAATTTCAAGGAGTATAATGACACCTATGGCCATCAGAATGGCGACAAGATTTTAATTTCACTTGGAAAAATACTTGAGGAGTGCACCCGGAACAGTGTTGATATGACGTTTCGTCTGGGTGGAGATGAGTTTGTCGTTCTGTTACCGCAAACAAATGGGACTCAGGCAACGGAAATCGTTCAACGCATTCTTCTTCGTTTTGTCGAAAACAATTTCAATGCAGTAACCCTTTCCATCGGCATTGTCTCCTGCCATCGCAATACTGCAATTCCGCTTGAACAGGATGGGAAGAACATGGAAGAACGCGCTGACCGGGCCATGTACGAGGCCAAAAACAGCGGCAAGAACTGTGTGGTCTGCCGTATTAAAAATCTGCCAGAGAACCCTGACTCTCCCCCCCACTGATAACATCTTCGGCCCCAGGGAACCCGCTCGAAACCGGTTTCATGGGCCTGTTTGCATTTCAAGGTCAGTTATCGTTCAAGGCGTCCTTATGGAAAGAGAGATCCGGAGGGATGGGATAATTGCCGGTATAACAGGCCAGACAGAAATCGTCTTTTGTCAGACCAGTTGCCTCTACAAGTCCTGCAAGGCTGAGATAATAAATCGAGTCCAGCCCCAGATATTTGGCGATTCCCTCAAAGGTATTATTGGAGGCGACCAGTTCTTTCGAAGAAGGAAAGTCAATCCCATAGTAACAGGCATGCTTGGTCGGGGGACAGCTGACCAGCATATGCACCTCTTTTGCTCCGGCATTCCGCAAGGCGCGGACCCGGCTTTTTCCGGTGGTCCCTCTGATGACGGAATCCTCCACGATGATAACCCGCTTATCCTTGAGCAGTGAACGAACAGGGTTGAGCTTTACCCTGACATTGAAGTCCCGCATGGACTGGGTGGGCTGGATGAAGGTGCGGCCGACATAATGGTTACGAATGACTCCCATCTCCAATGGAATTCCGGAGGCCTGGGAATAGCCTATGGCGGCGTAGTTCCCTGAGTCCGGAAACGGCATCACAAAATCAGCCTCCATCGGGCATTCCCGTGCCAGTATCTCCCCCATCCGTTTCCTGGTCTGGTAGACATTGATGCCGAAGATATCGGAATCGGGCCGGGCGAAATAGACCTGCTCGAAGATACAGAAGCTGGTATTCTGACTGGGCCAGGGAAAGAGTGACACCATGTCGTTGTCCTTGATAATAAGCACCTCACCGGGTTGGATGTCCCGGATATATTGTGCCTCAACCAGATCAAGGGCGCAGGTCTCGGAGGCGACCATCCAGCCGCCGTTGTTCAATTTGCCGAGACAGAGGGGACGAAAGCCGTTGGGATCGCGTACCGCAACCAGGGTGTCCTGGGTCATCATCAGAATGGAAAACGCTCCTTTCAGGGCGGTAAAGGATTCCTGCAGGGCCTTTTCGAGTCCAAGATGGATAGTGCGGGCCATGAGATGGAGGACAACCTCACTATCCATTGTGGTCTGAAAGATGGATCCTTTTTCTTCAAGATCTCTTCGAAGTTCGATTGAATTGACGAGATTGCCGTTATGGGCGACGGTAAGGGTTTTCCCCTTATGCGTGACCATAAGGGGTTGCGTGTTGATAATATTGGAGGCACCGGTGGTGGAGTAGCGGACATGACCTACGGCCATGTTTCCAGGCAATTTTTCCAGACGTGACTCCGAAAATACCTCCGGGACCAGTCCCATATCCTTATGAATATAAACCTTTTTCCCGGTCGATGATACTATGCCCGCGCTCTCCTGGCCTCGGTGCTGCAAGGCATAGAGACCAAAATAGGCGAGCTTTGAGGCGTCCTTGTGGCCAAAAATTCCACAAACGCCGCATTCATGTTTCGGGCGTCCGGATAAATCGGTTTGGAAAGGGCTTTGTAACATGGGATTTCCTTATAATTTTCTTCTTCCGGGATCGTGATGAGGTTTTTGCCTGAGTAATACTGCCTTGTCAAAACGTATTCGATACCGGAAAAAACGAGAAAGGCACAAAGAAGGGTGCTCTTTGTGCCTTTTTTTTTAAGCTGTGGGTTTAAAATCTATTCTAAGTCTTTCAGAAACACAACAAGAAAGCGCTCATGGAGTGTTTTTTCCGGTAAAGAAGAGTTCCAGGTCTCAAGGGAGCATGACTATCGCGTAGAGCAGCTCGGTGAGGCTGACGATATCATTGAGATCAAGATACTCCTCCGTGGTGTGGACATTGTTCATGCCTGTTGCGACAATCGCGGTCGGAAGACCGTAACTGTTCAGGATATTGGCATCACTGCCGCCACCTGCGACGAGAAATTCAAGGTTTCTCCCGGCGAGCAGACCCGCTTTCCGAATCCTGGTCAGCACCGGATCGTTGTCATGAAGCGACATGGCCGGGTATTCAAGCCGGATATCGATATCGACCTCTGGATGGTTGTCCCCGACTTCGGGTGCAACAGGCCATTCTCTGACGACATTTTGAAAGGCGGAGATAATGGTGCTGGTATGGGAGGCAAGTTTTTCCGTTGAGTGACTTCTGACCTCGCCCTCGATGGTGAGCAGGGCAGGGACGATATTTGTGGCGACGCCACCGTGCATGCAGCCGAAATTAGCGGTGGACTCATCGTCCAATCTGCCCAGCCGCAGGTCTGCCATAGCCTTGGCCGCCAGGCAGAAGGCGCTTATCCCCTGTTCGGGATTGAGACCTGCATGGGCGGCGATCCCATGCAGGGTGATCTTCAGATGGTTGGCGGCAGGAGCGCCGGTGATAACCCGGTCGATGCCGGTCGTATCGAGGGCGTAACCGAAGCGCGCCTGCAGGCGTTCATAGTCAAGATATTTGGCGCCGAGCAGCCCCACCTCTTCACAGGTAGTAAAAATAAGCTCAATCGGACCATGGCTGGCCTTGTTTTCAGAGAGGATGGTCATCAACTCGAGAAGTGCGGCAATGCCGGATTTGTCGTCTCCGCCGAGAACGGTATCGCCCATGCTTGAAAAAATGTCGCCGCTGCGGGCGACGCGGACACCTGTTCCCGGTTCGACCGTGTCCATATGGCAGGAAAAAAAGAGCGGCTCCCGGGAAGGGTCGGAGCCGTTGAATCTGACAATGAGATTTCCCGTATCGGAGCCGGTCCCGGCGGCGGACGCGTCTTCCTGTATCGAATCGGCCCCCAGGGTCGAGCAGTGGTTGCGGAGAAGCGTGGCCATCCGCCCTTCGCGGCGTGAAGGGCTGTCGGTCTCACAGAGCCGGATCAGAGTGCCGGCGAGTCGTTCTTTGTTGATCGGTATGTTCATGGTGTTCAAATATCCAGTTGGCTTGATTCAAGCAGAACAACAGCGTGACAGCTTATCCCTTCCATCCGGCCGGTATAGCCCATTTTCTCCGTGGTTGTGGCCTTGATATTTATCCGTCTGGATTCAGTGTGGCAGGCCCGTGCCAGAATTTCACGCATCTCTTTCGTAAAGGGGGCAATTTTTGGTTCCTGGCAGATGAGGGTGATGTCTGCGTTGGCCAGGCGGAAGCCCATATTTTTCATCAGTCCGGAAACCTGTTCCAGAAGGGCGATGGAAGAGATGCCGCGGTACCGGGGCTCCGAATCCGGGAAATGCCTGCCAATATCACCTTCGCCTAGGGCGCCAAGGATCGCATCGCAGAGGGCATGGGTCAGGACATCGGCATCTGAATGGCCTGCCAGTCCCCGGTCATGGGGGATGACGATTCCGCCCAGGACCAGTTTCCGATCCGGAACCAGACGGTGGGCATCAAAACCGTGACCGATGCGGGACTGTGAAGGAGTGTTGGTCTGCATGATTTTTTCGGCTACGACCAGATCTTCCGGCCGTGTGATCTTGATATTGGTTTCGGAACCTTCAACTACCGTGACCGGAATCCCTGCCAGTTCCAGAAGTGAGGCCTCATCGGTGACATCCCGGTCGCCAACAAGGGCGTATGCCCGACGCAGCAGGCCGAGCTCGGCCGCCTGAGGTGTCTGGGCCTGCCAGAGATCCTTCCGGTCAATGGTAGCGCTTACCGTCAGACCGGAGGTGCATCTCTTTAAAGTATCCTTTACCGGAATCGCTGCGATGACGGCACCGTGGCGAACGGCACCATGATAGCAGCGGCTGATAAGCTCATCGGAAATTAAAGGTCTGGCTCCATCGTGAACGAGGACAATATCGACCGATTCGGTGAGCAGGGAAATACCGGCCAGGACCGAGTCCTGCCTCCTTGCACCGCCTGCTGTAACTGTCACACGACCGTCAAGAAGATCAAATTGGTCGAGCAGGTCCCGGGTTTTATCCTGCCAGGCGGCAGGGACAGCGACTATGATCGATCCGATGTGCAGGTTACGGCTGAAGGCGCGGACAACATGGATAAGGATGGGTGTCCCCGCCAGGAGATGGAACTGTTTGGGGTGATCCAGGCTCATCCGGGTGCCGTATCCGGCAGCAGGAATAATGGCGGCTGCAGAAGGAGGCATCGATCAGGAGAGTAGCTGTACGAAGAGGTTTACGGTCTGTGCTGGTCGTCTTGTAGGAGAAAAAAGGAGCGGGCTGTAAGCCGAATTCTGTTCCCGTACATGGGTCATGATCATTTCACTAGGATGCCGATCGCCCGGCATCTCCTGCAACCTACCCGGAAGCATCGGGCGGGCCGCCCTTATCGCTTCCCTATTTGGTCTTGCTCCGGATGGGGTTTGCCGTGCCGTCCATGTCACCATGGACGCGGTGAGCTCTTGCCTCGCCATTTCACCCTTACCCGATCTGCATCGGGCGGTCTGCTTTCTGTTGCACTTTCCCCCGGTCGCCCGGAGTTCGCGTTACGAACCATCCTGCCCTGTGGAGTTCGGACTTTCCTCTCCGGCTCGCGGGCCGGAGCGATCATGCACCCGCTCCAGAACTGAGTGTAGTTGGAAATTCAGAAAGATGAAAGAAAAAAGAAAATGTTCTTTTCAAACCTGTTCCGTCTCTGCTTCCGGCTGGTGGTAAATGATGCGCTGGCAGGTCGGGCATTCGAAGATCTTGTCACCTTTTAACAACTGGTTGTACTGCTGGGGCGGGATGTTCATGTAGCAGCCCTGGCACACCCCCATGACAACATTGACGACGGCGAGTCCCTTGCGCCGCTCGCGGAGGGTGTCGTATTTACGGAGCAGATTTTCCTGGATATCTTTGATCTGCTTCTGTCGTTTAGTGCCTTTGGTCTTTTTCCCTTTATTGATGTTTTCAATGATATCACGAACCTTCTTGGTTTCCTCGGAGACCAGCTCTTTCTCGCCTTTGAGAAGGGCCTTTTCTTCTGCAACCTCGGCGGTCAGCTTTTCAATTTCCGCCATAAGTTCCATAACCTTTTCTTCGTTCTCTTTGGCGTTTTTCTTGGCATCTTCGATTTCTTTCAACAGAGCCGTCTGCTCTCGCCCGGTCTGCACCTGCATCATTTTTGACTGCCTGTCCCTGACATGGGCAATCTTGTCACCCATCTCATCCTCCAAGGTCCGTCTGTCCTTTTCCAGCCGGGTGATTGTTTCCTGGACCTCGGCGATATGAGCCTCCCGCTCGGCAAGAGCGGTAATCCGCTTGTCAAGAGCGATTTGTTCCTGTTTGATTTCATTGTCAATCTTGTCGATTTCCAGATCAATCATCTGCAGCGAAACAAGTTGTACTATATGTTCGTTCAAGGTTTTTCTCCTGTTTGAAGGTGGTTGTGGTTTTTATCTATGAGCATCTATTTTGAATGACAAAAGGAGGTAACTCTGTCAGTGTTTGCAGTATCCGGATATCCCAGTTTTGTGCATCTGCGGCAAGCTGAAGTTGAGCGACCAGGTGTCTGACAACAGGTTGCTCGGTTGCGTAATGGGTGCCGTCGATTATGCAGAAATCGCACTCTTGTGCCCACCTGGCCGTGCTGTGTTTAATCTCGGCTGAAAGATAGACATCGGCCCCGCCTGCAAATGCAGGTTCAGCAAACTCGGAGCCGCTGCCGCCACAGAGGCCGACCCGGAGAATTTTGTCAGGCATACGGCCGGCAATCTGCACGGAGGGTACATCAAGGGCGCCGAAAATCGTTTCCATAAACCGGCTCGGGGTCTGGCTCTCATTAAAATTTCCTATCCTGCCGATTCCCGTGCCGGGGAGCGTGCTGTCGGCAGACGATTTGAGGGGCTCCACATCAATGAGCCCGAGAGCATCGGCAAGGGTGTCGTTGACGCCCTTGCGGGCACTGTCGAGGTTGGTATGACAGGCGATGATATTGATACGATTGGTCAAGGCCTTTTCCAGAAACAGTCCGATCGGAGTTGCGGTATTGATTGCCGGAAGAGGATGAAAGATCAAAGGATGATGGGTCACAATCGTGTTGGCGCCGAGCCTAATCGCCTCGTCCAGTAACCTGCCGGTCGGGTCAAGACCGACCAGGACGGCAGTGATTTCCCGATCCGGATTTCCGACAAGAAGTCCGCAGTTATCCCAGGGTTCGGCGAGTCTGAACGGGGCGATATGATCGAGGGAGCTGATGATATTTTTAATCCGCGGTGTCATTTCGGGTTTTCCGATGGAACCAGGCAAAAAGACAATAAAAAAAAGGTACATTCCCTGAGGAAGTACCTTTTTGTTTCACTCCGTTCGAGCCGGAACTCCATGGCCGGAACGGCAGAGAAGCAGAAGGGGCATGGTGTCATCCCCTGTATATTTGTTGATATAAATAAGGTCTTCAAGGAACCTGTTGCCAAAGGATCAGATTCTGTAATTTGTGGTGGGCGCAGTAGGAGTCGAACCTACGACCGACCGGTTATGAGCCGGTGGCTCTACCAGCTGAGCTATACGCCCCTTCCATCCGATGAAACATACTATAATAAATGGACGAGCAAAAATGTCAATGATTAAAATTGAAAAACGAAAAAACCGCAAATCTGAATGGAACGACAAATTTTTATTTACAAAGCAAATACACAAAGAAAACATGGGCATTATCGGATGAAGATACTTATGATGCTGGTATGAAGGAGTGATGATCTCTGTATATTCGAGATACTCTCACTTAAGAATTCTTATATCTTGCTGGAATTGCATTGATTTATACAAATCTTCTCTTTTTCCTGACGGCGATTTTTCTCTTCAGTATGGACAGGGTGCCCGAGACGCCTCTTCTGTCCGGATGGGTGTCTTTTTCCCTTTTCCTTCTGATAGTTATCATCTATGAAAGAATTGCGCATGTCCTGTACGGCAAAAGGACGGCTTTACATTCAGCCGGATATTTCAGTATTGAAAAAAAACTTTCGTTCCTGGCGGTTGCATGTTTTGCAGCGCTTCTTTTTCTTTGTGATGCCAAATATTATCTTTCCTGGTTGTCGTTCAACGGCAAGGCCCCTGCCTTTGTAAGCATCGCCGGTCTTGGGCTGTTCCTCCTCTTCTTTATGGTGATGTGGCGAGCCGCCAGGAAAAGCTATCAGAAGGTTTTCGGACGGGAATATTCTCCTGGTGGTTTTCTTCTTGCTAATATCAGGGCGAATCTGCCCATTGTGCTGCCCTGGATCGTCCTTTCTCTGCTTTCCGACCTGGTGGCGTTTCTGCCATGGCCGGCGCTGAAGGATGTGATCCGTTCGGAATGGGGCGATCTTGTTTTTTTCGGCATGTTCCTCTTCTTTGTGCTTCTTTTCTTTCCGCCTCTGGTCAGGCTGCTCTGGGGGTGTAAGACGCTTCCGGACGGTGAGCTGCGCCGACGGCTCGTCGCCTTCTGCGAGCAGCAGCATTTTTCGGCTGAGATCTATCTCTGGCCATTGTTCGAGGGGAGGGTCCTCACCGCCGGTGTGATGGGAATAGTGCCCGGACTTCGTTATATCCTGATAACGCCTGCGCTGATCGAGTCCATGTCGGTCGAAGAACTTGAGGCGGTCATGGCCCACGAAATCGGGCATGTGAAGAAGATGCACCTCCTGCTCTACTTTCTTCTTATTGGCGGGTTCAGCATGTTGGCCGGGTATTTCGTCGAACCGATAATCTCTTTTTTGTTGTCGCGTAATTTCTTCTATACCATTATCAGTTCGGGAGACATATCCCCTGAAACCTTGCTTACCGTCTTTGGAGGAGGGCCGGTCCTCTTGTTAATGCTCCTCTATTTTCGGTATCTTTTCGGCTACTTCCTGCGTAATTTCGAGCGACAGGCTGACCTCCAGGTCTTCCCGATCCTTGGCAACAGCCGGGCCCTCATCTCCGCCTTTGAAAAGATTGCAACCATCAGCGGGGATATCCGCGATCAACCCAGCTGGCATCATTTCGGGATCGGGGAACGTGTTGACTTTCTTCAGAAATGTGAAAAAGACCCATCCTGGATCGGACGTCATAACCGTAAGGTGCGGCTGAGTCTTATCTGCTATGTAGTGGCTTGTATCCTTGGAATCGTGTTTGTCAGACAGTTGCCGGTCGATCAATTTTCGCAGAAGTATCAGGAGATGTATGCCGAGGCAATGATTCTGCAGAAGGTGAAAAAGGAACCGAATAAGGCCTTATGGTTCCGCCTGGTCGGCGATATGATGGCCAAGAAAAAAATGGAGATGCAGGCTCTTGACGCCTATGGAAGAGCCCTGGTCCTGGAACCGGCAAATCCTGAAATCATGAATAATCTCGCCTGGCTCTATCTTACTTGCGAGGATCATGGTCTGCGCGATCCGATGCGGGCTCTTACCCTGGCGCGTTCTGCTGCGATAATCCAGCCCAGGGGATTTGTCCTCGATACGCTGGCGACCGCCTATTGGGCGAACGGTTTTGTGGAAGAGGCGGTCACTACCGAAAAACAGGCCGCTTTTGCTGATCCGGGTGACCAGTCGTATTATCTCGGTCAGATCGACAGATTTACCAATCAGACATACAAGCAGGCCATGCAACAAAAGCCGGAGACCGGCAATACGGATCAGGTCCGGGAGGAAAAAATACAACCGGAGAGAAATGGCGGGTAATTGCTTCCTGGCCGCAAGACAATGCTTTTCTCTGTGGTTTTCCTCTGATTTTCAACCGTTTTTCAGAAAGATGCTTGCCAAAATTCAAGGAAACGTGGACAATAGAATGCTGTTGCATTGCCCTAATTTCCTTTCCCCGGCAAACGGGATAAGTCCCTTCAGGAAAAATTCTTTACAAGAAAAAAGCGAATAATTTTTCTAAGGGACTAATGAATACGGTGAATAGATGAGATTTTTATACACGGATGCCTTGCTGGATCTGCTTGTTCGCAGGCGTACACTCACCTCCGATCAGCGGCAGTTTATCATCTTGGAGAAGGGGAAGCAGCGCCAAAAGCTCCTTAAGCTGGCAGCCGGAAAGACACAGATCGACCGCAATTATCCGGATTTGATCGATATTATCGTTTCCATGAAGCTTGAGGCCGGCCGCAGGAAAGGGAGTTTCCTGGACGAAGAGGGGATTATGCGGGCGGTCGCCGGTGACTATGACCTGCCTTTTAAAAAGCTTGATCCGCTCGATCTGGACATGGATATCGTCACCAAGACCATACCGCGGAATTTCGCCATCCGGCAGATGATACTTCCGTTCAATGTCTCCAATGGCTTACTGGAGGTGGCGATCTATCATCCCGATTGTCAGGCGGTTCTGGACGATATCGAGCAGGCGAACCAGGTCCAGGTCAAGCCGTATATCGCCACCAAGGCAGATATTCAGAAGATCATTGTTGAATTTTTTGGTTTTCAGAAATCGATCAGCGCTGCTGAAGATCAGTTCGGCCTGCCCGGTGTCAATACCTCGGTCGATATCGGCAATCTGGAGAGGTATGTAAAAATCTCTTCCGCCAAGGAGATTACCTCCTCGGATCAGCATATCAAGAATGCGGTCAACCATATTTTCAATTACGCCCTCGATCAGCGGGCCAGTGATATCCATATCGAACCGAAGCGGGACACCTGCCTGATCCGCTTTCGGATCGACGGATCGCTGCACACCATCTATAAGTTGCCGAAGGCGGTGCATTCCGCCATTGTTTCCCGGATCAAATTCCTGGCCCGCATGGACATCGCCGAAAAGCGGCGTCCGCAGGACGGCAGGATAAAACTGGGGATGACCGACGGGAAAAACATCGAGATCCGTGTCTCGACCGTCCCTGTTTCTTTTGGCGAAAAAGGGGTTATGAGAATCCTGGATCCCGATGTGATCTTCCAGGATATCAGCCAGCTTGGCTTTTCCCGCAGGGACCAGATCGTCTATAATTCCTTCATCTCCTCCCCCCATGGGATTGTCCTGGTCACCGGGCCTACCGGGAGCGGTAAATCGACGACCTTATACTCTACCTTAAAGAAGATCGCGACCCCCGAAAAGAATGTGATCACCGTGGAAGATCCGGTCGAGATGGTCCATGAGGAATTCAATCAGATCGCAGTGCAACCCTTGATCGATGTGACCTTCTCCACGATCCTGCGCAATATCCTTCGTCAGGACCCCGATATCATCATGATTGGCGAAATCCGCGACCTGGATACCGCCGCTCATGCGGTGCAGGCGGCCATGACCGGCCATCTGGTCTTTTCGACCCTGCACACCAACGATGCCGTGGCCTCCATCGTCCGTCTGATCGACCTTGGCCTGCAGCCCTTTCTGATTGCGTCAACCCTTCTCGGGGCTATGGCTCAGCGGCTGGTGCGCAAGATCTGTCCGCATTGTACCGAAACCTACACGGTGGAGGCCGAAAAGCTGGTGAAACTTGGATTTCCGGTCTCGGACGGTGAGACTGTCACGCTGAAGCGGGGCAAGGGGTGCCGTGAATGCCGCCAGACGGGGTATAAAGGCCGGACCGGGGTTTTCGAGATCTTTCCGCTCTCGCCGCAGTTAAAGAAGATGATAACTGCAAATTCGTCGTCCGAAGAGATGCGGCAGGTTGCAATCCGGGAAGGAATGACTACCTTACGCGAGGATGCATGGCAGAAGGTGAAGGCCGGCATCACAACCTTGGAAGAGGCCCTGCGGGTGACGACGGAATAGCCCGGAAGGAACTGCACGGCGGTAAGGGTATGGAAAATGATCGGAAAAGTAGTCTGTCAGAATAAAAAGGCCTATCACGAATATCATATCGACTCCACCCTGGAAGCAGGGATGGTCCTGTCGGGGCCGGAGGTGAAGTCACTGCGGGCAGGCAAGGCCAACCTGAAAGATGGCTATGTCAGGATCGATGGGCATGGCGAGGTGATGCTCTATAACGTCCATATCTCCTTTTATACCTTTGCCACCCATAATCCCAATGAGCCGCTCAGGGTCCGGAAGCTCTTGCTGCAGAGAAAAGAGATCCGAAAACTTATCGGAAAATTGAAGGAGAAAGGCCTTGCCCTGATCCCCTTGAAGATATACTTTAAAGGGAACGGCAAGGCAAAGGTGGAGCTCGGCCTTGCCCGGGGTAAGAAACAGTACGACAAAAGGGCCGCGCTGAAACAGAAACAGAGCGACCGGGAACTCCAGCGCGTTATGCGCAAGGATAGATAAATTTCAAAAAATTCAATAATTGGGGGCGAAACGGCTTCGACGGGGATGTGTAAGCTTTACGTTGCATGCCGAGCTTCTGTCTGCTCGTAAAACCGATAGAAAAAAATATAATCGCAGACGATTATAACTACGCACTGGCAGCTTAATAACCTGCTGTGCCGTTCCACCGTTCTTCGCCCATAAGGACGGACCCGGAGCGTCGACTCAATGGGCTGGTTTCCCGATATTGCCTGGCTGCCGGGAGACGAGAACTTACAGGCTGGCATCAAAAGATCCATGTTCCGACGGAGCTTCTGATGTGAGAACTAAAGCACGGAACTAAGCATGTAGATACGAGAGGGGAGCATTTGCGGACGCGGGTTCGACTCCCGCCGCCTCCACCAATTTTAATCAGTGAATCTGTAGCAATTACGGGGAGTTAGCCTATTGGCCGATTCCCCGTTTTTTGTTTTGGTACGTGTTTGGTACGTGTTGGACAATTTAGGTCTCCGGTACTCCGCGAATCTCGGCCTGCAATGTCTTGTGGGGATCATATGCATATTGCATGAAAGCGGACCCTTCCTCATGTTGATAATTTTTGATGTGTTTATAATACCTCTCAAGAATCATCTTCATAGTTCTATGACCCATCATTCTTTGAACCCAAGCTGGATGCTCCCCGCTATCTAACATCAGAGTGGCGAAGGTATGCCTCGTTTGATACAACGATCTCGGTTTGAAACCTGCTTTTTCAAGTGCGGGTTTCCACACATGATAATTGATTGAACCAGGCAATAGGCAGTTCCCTCCTCGATTGGAGAAAACATACTCCAAGTTGGCGGTATTGCCCTTTTTTAGCCTCTCCAAAGCTTCCCTGACGGGAGGAAGGACCCTGATTTCCCGGTAAGAACTATCCGTTTTGGGGACTTTCTCAACGCCACGCACTCTCGTTTCTCTGACCTTTATGAACCCCAGATTCAAATCAACATTACTCCATTTCAACACGGCCATTTCACCAAACCGCATCCCGGTAAAAAAGGCGATTTCAAAGAAATCACGGTAAAACTGATCGACACAATCTAAAAAGTGTATGACCTCATCCATGGACAAGGGGTAGATGTCTGGCGACTCTGCCTTTAGGTTTTTAACCAGTTCCATGGGATTCTTGTCAATGATCTCTTCTTCCTGTGCAAACCTGATAACGCAGCGAAACGGTACCAAGATATTATTCTTGCGCTTGTTCGAGCAAGGCAAATCTTTTCTAAACTTGAGAATCTCAAGTCTGGAGATGTCAGCGATTGGTTTATTTCCAAAGGCTGGGAGTATATAGGTGTTCATGGCACTCTTATAGTCTTTCATTGTTGTTGCCTCGACTTCATGAACCGCGACCCACTCCAATGCTACTTCACCGAAAAGTCTCTCCTCGTCTTTTTTTAATATATCCGAATCTGGATGATTGCTCCGGATAGATCCAAAGTTGCGCAACTCATAGAGATAATTATCCCGTAAAATTATCGCTTCGGCTTGATCCTCCGACAAACGTTCATGATACAATTTCCCATTATGAGTTTTTCTGAAATACCAAACCGGACCTCTCTTTTCCATATTATCAAGATTCTTACTTTTCTTTGCCATATTATATCCTCCATTCCTTATTGGGTTTGGCTGATACAACAGGCTTTTTCCTCTCAAATTCAGTCAATCCTTTCCTCTTGCTCGGCAGCACCTCCTTGGCTGCTGTTGTATATTTCTGTTCGCATTCTAAAATGCCATCCACAGGGTACAGCACTTTCCTTGTTCCCGGCACCTGAAAAAATGGGAGCTTCCCCTGATTACGCCAATTAATCAAGGTCCCCTGTGAGAAGTGCCAACGTTCAGATAATTGTTTTTGTGTAAAAAATGTTGTATTGACTTCATTGTTATTCGTGTCTTTCATAGCGGATACCTCTGATATAGCAGGTTCCCGCTGGAAATTAAATTGTCGTTGAACAACGTAAATTACTCCGCGAAAACTTCATAAATGATACCTCTCGCAAATTTTTATATGTTTATTTGACCTCTATCCCCACTGTCTATTTTTTAAACTTCATTATGATGACTGCTCGTATTTCAAATTTTTCAGCGTTATCTCATCCAATGCCTCCTTTAACTCCACAGTTAGGAACGTCCTGAAATGGCGAAGGGCAATCTCACCCAATCACCGGATTAAATCCCAGCAACTTGTAATATTCACTAATCATGGCTTCCCGCAACCGCTCTTTATGTGGGGCAGGTACAATATAAGAGTCATGGATAGGCAGGCAGGGGATTTCCGCCTTCGTCATTTTCTTTAAAATCCCTTCAGTAACTTGACTATCTATATTTTGGAGCCGAGTTCCTGCACCCGAATGAAAATAGTTGGCTATCCGGGGGTGGGTCTCCTTCACTCGGTTGATTAACGGCCTAATGGTCGAGTCCTTCAGGTCCTCTAATTTATACTTCGCATTATCTCTGCTGTTATCTCTGAAGCCACTTATTGCTGCGGCCTCTGTTTCCGCATTTATGATAACCAATAAAAGCTGCTTGAATAGCTGACGTTCTCCAGGCTTATCGCTAATGGCCTTGTAGGGGTCCTCCTGGTATTCTATATCCTCCAGGTGATAAGCAATGCGTATGTGATGCGCGGCATAATCCAGCTCAACTGTAGGCTGCTTATTGATTTTGATGTATCGTCTAAATTCTTTGGGCAGGACCTGATAACTGCCACCGTAGAACCTTCCTCCCAGTTTGAATGAATTGCGGTTAAAGACCCGATATAGACTTTTGTTGTTAATCGTAAAGGCAAGATTCTGGATGCCGAAATACCCCAGTTGTTTTTCCTCGTCATTCAGGGCTGGTTGCTTGCGATTGAAGAACAAATGCTTTCTGATAATGACGGCAAGGAGTGGCAGGCAAATTGTATTTTCACCAGCAATAGCATTGGCTGTAGAAGTGTATTTGGCTCTACTTTTAGTGTGGCGAATTGAGTCACTCAAGCCTTCAATAACATTACCTAATTCAAAATTGTCCTGAGTCATGGAATATTCACTACTGTCTCTATCACTACTCTTTATTCTTACTACTGGTACTTTCCACTCATAGTAGTTATTAAGTACTCTATATCTATATACTACTAATCTTACTAATATGAGTTCTCCTGATAGACAATTAGAGTAGATTGTCTTCTTGAGCTGATTCAAGCTGATCTCTAGAGAGTCGCCGACCTCCACCAGTATTTCCTGCTTGTCGATGAAGTCATTATATGACAGGAGGTTCTCCTTCATTCGATGCGTATGCGCGGTGTTGGCGTAGCCGATAGGATTCTTGTCATCGTCCCGGAGTTCTATAAGTTCAGCCCTCTTCTCTTGAGCCACCCTTTGCGGCTGGTGGATTTCGAAGTGGTAGAAAAACTGTATCAATTCTGGAGTGGCCCAAATCCGCGATTGCCTGCCGATGCCTTTTTCACGATCATTGACCCAGGGCTTCTGTGCTACCAGCCCCAGGCTGTCTAGAGCTCTAACCGCAGCCATAACACGGCTGTATTTGAAGAAGAGCTGTCCGTAGCGTTTATTGGTGCCGTATCGGTTCTTGTCACGAGAGTACCTGACCGGAACTCCCTGGAGGTAAGCCACATAGAGATTGAGAAGGAGAATTTTGCTGGTTTGCTTGATCCGGTGCAGGCTTTTATCTGCCTTGGTGCTCTTCAGTTTTTCGTCGGCTTGGATACTGCTGATAATGTCGATGAAGAGTTTTTCTACGATGGTTTTAACTTCAGGTGCGGTTGTCAGTAAGCCTGCATCTAGAGGCATTGCAGCATCTAGCCATGGACCTAACTTTTCATTGCCATAGCTTTCTGGTGCCATGCAGAAGTGTGGCGATACAAAATATTCTTTGGGGATGGGATCAGGATAATGCGTGGGGTCGGTTAAAGCAGGAATCACTAGGATCTCCTAAAAAAACGGATGCCCTACAATTCATGAGAAGGGCATCCCAATGCTAGGTTAAATACTTATTCGAGGATAACCTTTCCAGTAAGAATTTGTTGTTTGTAATATTCGTTCCACTTTTTGGCATATTTTCCTTTTGACACCCTTATTTTAATCTTCCCATTCCTTTCAATAAAGTGATAAGAGTGGTACTTTACCATGCAAAAACTTCGACCTGGGACATAATATGTGCATTCCTCCAACCTGCAAGGTTCGTCTATAATACCGCAATGCCGTTCCTCTGACTTTTCATTTCTGTTTTTTGTTGCTGGCCTTCGCAGTCTGTATCCTTCATCAAGATAATTTTTATTTTCTCGAATGAAGTCCATGTCGTCTTGTGAGTACCGCCGATATATTCTCTCTCCGAACACCACCGTTTCAGGGGAGATGTAGCCAGCTTCCTCCCATTGCCTTAATTGACGTTCGGAAATTCCCGTTACTTTGCATTTCTGATCAATGCCTGATGACACAAATTTTTCCATTTTTTTCTCCAATATAGAATTTAGTGTTTGGCATACTGTTCCAGTTCTGCCAATCAGTTCTAGAAGTATTTGCTATATCCCTACATGAGGTTGTTTTATCGTTAGGCCCCCACCCAATCCCAACCCCCCCCCAACAAACACTTATTTAATAACAAAGGAAATTGAGCACTCATATCTCCACCCCCCCCAAAAACCACCTTTTTCATAAGTGGCACACATTGAATCACGCCAAAAATCCACCCCACTCCCCAAACCGCCTAATGGAGCTTTTTGCATGAGGTTATAATTGTATGAAGTCATTCAAAATGTACATTGTGGGGTTTTGGGAGTAGATTCTGACAAATCTACTTGTCTTCAGGCCGTTCGCCTGGGTTTTCTCCATTGGGATGCAGAGGTGGGGCATTCGGCTAACAATATGCAATACAAAATCCAGCAAGACGGTGAAATCTGGCGATAACTCTTGTCTCTGCCTGCTTTAATGGTGTAGGCTGATACATCAATAGAGTTGCCGACAATATTCCTTTCACACTCGGAATTGAACGGATTAACAAGAAAAACAGCAGGAGCGTTTATGATTAGCCAAGTTGCCTGTCCTAACGAAAGATGCCAACAAATATTTGAACATGACGCGATAATAAGAATGGCGGTATCTGGAACTGTAAATAGTCCTAATCTCTGCACATTATCGATAAAATGCAGTAAGTGTTTGCAAACATCTGAAATTTCATTTTCGCGAGACAATTATTTCAAATATGCTGAACTTGCAGCGGTTTGTACTTTGTTCGAAATGGCTAGAAAAATGCTGGATTATTCTGGGGGCAGGAATGGTGACATTGTGGCTGGGCAAGTTACAACTTCTGAGGATTGGGAAGAAGGTGTTTGGGATGACGAAATGCAGGCTGAATATGACTGGCAGAGAGATGGTACCGAGGCTGTGGCTCCTCCGCCAGGTCACGATTATGAATCAGATAGTATTGATGACGAGCCATCGGTTTTGGATGAAGAATTGAGATCATTAGTAAAAAATTCTGGTGATGAAGATGAATATGACTGCCAGACAGTTCGCTCTGATGCGGGAGTCCCTCCGCCAGATTTTGATTATGAAGCAGTTAGTATTGAAGAGATAATGTATGAGCATGGTATAAAATCGCCATCCTCAATACAAATTCCAGCCAATCAAGTAGTTAATAATTTGGGATCACCGGTTGATAGCAAAGTTGTCCCTTGTGATAATTATGCTAATTTTCTTCAGGCCCTGAAAAAAATAGATAAAAATATTACCAAGAAATCTATATTCGATGAGATAAAAGATGCTTTATTCATCCTCATAGACGAGCCAAATACATCGATAACGGCTGGTATGGGTGATATCAAATTGGAGTTTGGTTTTATAACCTCTAGAGATATTGAGGCTCTAAAAAAAGATTTTAACGAGAAGAAAAAGATACATATCCAGGACAAAAAAGAAATAGCGAATCAACAATTCATCGAACAGCATACTATAAAGCCCAAACAATTGACCGAAGAAGAAAAAGGTAGGGCTATAGACTATTTGATGAAACCTGATTTAGTAAATGCTATTTCATATGATATTAATCGCATAGGCGGAATAGTAGGTGAAGAAAACAACAAAATCATTCTTTACTTGGCCAGCCTTTCAAGAAAATTATCTAAACCACTGTCGCTGGTAGTTTTCGGCCAAAGTTCAAGTGGTAAAAGTCATCTTTCCAATACGATTGGGAAAATGGTACCTCCTGAAGATAGCTTAATTTTATCTTCCGCTTCTGCGCGGAGCCTTGAATACTCCAGCGAACAATTATTAAAACATAAATTTATTTTAATCCAGGAATGGGAAGGAGCAGAAGCAGTTTTAGCTACCATTAGAACGTTGCAAAGCGAGGGGAGATTAAACCGATTAGTTTCTGTCGAAGATCCGGAAAGCAAAAATGGACGTATCACAACAAGCATGCCGATTGAGTGCCCCTGTTCTGTTGTTATAACAACGACACAAGAGAAAATTCATGATGAAAATTCAACCAGGGTTTTTGAATTATATGCTGATGAAAGTGTATCTCAAACAGAAAATGTTGTTAATCAAATAATTGCCAATGCTGATTTAAGTAATGTTAGGAACATAAATAAAAAGGAGAGAACAAGATTAATAGAACTTCATCAAGATATTCAGCGTTGTCTTGAAAATATTGGTGACATTACTATTCCATTTGCTGACAAAATAACCTTTCCCCAAAATACCACTCGACATCGTAGAGATGTTAGCCGGTTTTTGGATTTAATCAAAGTTGTAGCGTTCTTACATCAAAAACAAAGAAAATTTACAGTAATCAATGGAGAGAAATATCTTGTAGCAGAGGCTCAAGACTATGAGATTGCATATAATTACGGAATAAAGATTTTGGGAGATACTTTCAATAAAATCCCTCCACCCGCGCAAAAGGTAATAACTGTTTGCTGTGCTCTTGCAGATGAGAAGGGAAGCATGGTGCCTTTCTCAACAGAAGAAATTCAAAAAAAAGCTACTATATTAGGATATGACTGTAACAAGAAAAATGGGTTGTATAAGCAGCTTAATTGGTTGTTAGAGAATGACTACCTTAATGATAGGCACTCCAGGTCTGGCAACGCAAAACATTATACTGTCTGTTTTGAATATGTGAGGGATCAGTCAGGTAACATTATCAATATTGATAGTCCAGACACAAAGGAAATCACAACCCCCAGTCAATTACTTCAAAAACTTTCATCTAATTAATATTATGCAACAAAAGACATATGTTTCATTTAATAGTATCTTTTTGAGAGAACCTTTCACACACACAAGTTCTTGCTTGTGTGAAAGGTTCTCTCAAAATAGCAAAAATCGGATTATTGCTGTGTAACACATCATAATCATGAACTATCTGCACAGAAAATGTCCTTTAATCGTCATTTGTTTTTCTTTAAGCACCAACGGTAAAAAACAGGACCCCACCATGGATAGGTAGAGCCCTGAGCGGGTCGAGCTATTTTTTGTGCCTGTCTTCTGATTGAATCAGTTTCTTTTTCTCGACCTCATCATCAATTGCGTCAGACGCGAGACCGCCGATGATTCCTAATTTAATAGCATCATCCAAATCGAAAGGTTCTGGATTATTTTTGGGACCAGCAGAAAAGGCATTGCCTACGATCTCGTTCATAAAGATTTCTCCCTCTTCAAATCCTCCTTCATCTATTTTATCTGCCAATTCTTCTTCAAGGCAGTTGTCAAAATCGATGGAATCATCGTCCAGGTCGTCCGGGTCGTCCGGGTCGTCAAAATAGTCATCACACATTGTCGCCTCCTGTATTTCGATATCGTAATAAATTTTGTAGTGGAGTTCAAAACCCTAATATCCACATTGAGCGCAGATAATCCGCAGTTCTTTGCCGTTATATATGGTGATATTGTTCCCGAGTACCTCATTGAATGTTACATGGTGGCCGCATTCCAACCGGAATTTCTTTCCATGGAGTTCTCGCTGAAGAATATCCTTCAGCAATTCAGGCTGGCCATATTTTGCCTTTTGATTTTTTGTCATGATGATATGTCTCCTCAAATAGAAAAAGCCCGCTGGCACGAAACCAGAGGGCTCATAAGTGATTCTTGATTGGTCAAGATAGAACGGTGTCCAGGCGCTTGGACGGCATGGTGCTCCAGCCCTGGGCCTGGCAGATTTTATTGACGTGGGAAGCTGGCCGTATTCGCCAGTATCTCTCTAATTCGCAGTCTATCTCAACAAACCTGACTCGAATATCCCGCATTTCCGAAAGACAGAAATATCCCCACTCGGCATTTTGAAAATCGCTGTCCAATATCGCGAATCCCCAGAAAGTGTCCTCTCCATCGAACTCACAGGCGTACCAATCGCACCCGCCGAGGAAGAAATGCAGATAAATGAGCTTGTCTTTCAAATCGACATTTTCCGTCTCGTACAGTCTTGGAATTCGATTCAGCCGATCTTTAGTTGGTGTGTTCCACATTGTTTTCCCTCCGCAAATAGAAATGCCCCTGCAACCAGATTGGCTACAGGGGCTTATTGATTTGACATACGACGGAAATTAGAGACGTATCAGAGAACGCTGCTGATAGAAATCTCCCAGGGACGAAACATCATTGGCTGTAGCGAGCGTGCCGATGTAGTTGTCGATGACATTGTTGAGAATTTTGTTCTTCTGTGGCAGCGTCATAAGGTTGCTCTCCTTCAGTACTTCCGTAGCACTTTCATGAAAAGACCAGAGAGAATTATCCCGATAGACGTTGGCGTAGAGGTCAGAAAACTGATGGAACTTGCTGGCAGGAATGACGTTGTTGGTCATAATTTCTACCAGTAGAATTTTCAGATGATTTTCTGGCAAGGCATAGTTTCTCAATCCTAGCTGCCAGGCCTCTAATGCCTTGAGCCTGGGAATCATCGAACGCATTGAACGATAGGCAAGAAATGACAGTTCATCTATATCGAGCCCGCTTGTATGCCTTCTGAAGGCGAGGAAATCACCAGAAAAACACATATTCTCGCAGACAAACACTTTTGTTCCTGCTGTAATGCCAATTGAAATGCTTTTATTAAGCGAGTTTCTGATGCCGATGGCCCAGCACAAATCTGAATTGCCCTGGCTGAGATGATATATTCCAAACATCTTTTTGCCTTCAGCTGCCAAAACATATTCTGCTTTTACGATTTCCAAGCCAACAGCCTGAACGCCTTCTTTAACAGCCTTTACCAATTCCCGGTGATGCACAGGATGAAAGGTCTTAGAAAAAGGCACTGAAGGAACATTAAACACCTCGGACTCTGATACTTTGTTAGCGCCAATCAGTATTGAATTTGTCATGACAATCTCCTTGTGATGTGATTTTGACAATAAAAAAGCCCTTTCCATCACGACGACAGAAAGGGCTTGAGGTATGCAATTATGACAAAACGTCGTTAGGGTTCGCCTTGAGCAGCGTAAAGGAACCAAGTCGATTCTGGCAACTGCTGGCCAGTGATCGGACATTTCTTCAAAAGGTCGGCAAATAGATGCCAACCCTCGATACGAATTTCCCTCATCAGCTCTGTACCGCTAAATCTTTTTACCTTGCAGGCAGAGCCTTGGTCAAATCGAAGAGTTCAGGATCTACCATCAAGGGGTCGATGAACTTCCATTCCATATTTTCCTCCGTAAATAGAAAAGCCGCTGAATCCCATAAAAAGGGACACAACGGCTTCTATGATTTTTATGTGATGAATCTTTACCAGTTTCTACAAGCCACCCCGTGCTCACAATCGGCGCAAAGCCAACCTCTACATGGAAGAAAAACGCGATTTTCAATGCCGGATAGGACAGTAGCGCTTAATCTGGCGAACCTCTTTCGAGAGTCAGGGCCTCTACGAGTGTAATAATGTTCAAATTTTGGAGTCTTCAGCTTCCTCAACACGTCGAAACGGGCCTGAACTTCTGCAAGAGGGAAGACGTAGCGGTTGGATGCCAGCAAATAAGAATATGCCGTGGTCTGTAAATCAAAATCCACTGCGGACTGTGATTTGGCCAGCTTGCTCGTCTTGTGATCCACGACCACCAGATTTCCTTTACCATCATGCAGGAGCAAATCAATTATTCCGATTAACTGTATATCTAGCGGCTGGCTGTTTTGGTCGTATAGCTGCGCCGACAACGGTAATTCGACAGCTTCAATTGTATGGCCATCCAGATTCACTTCCTCATGAAAAACCTGGAGCATGTTTTTCCCCATCCCTATACCAGACGGCAGATCCGGAATGTCCTTCTTGAAAAGGATAGGAACATCTACGTGCTCCATGCTGTGGTAAAAGCTACGTTCGAAAATAGACTCTAATTCTGACAAAGGTAATTTGGCGCCTGTTTCTTTCAGTGCCAAATAGAAAGCTTCAAGGCATGTGTGAATCGCCTTGCCGAAATGCAAAACTACACTACTATGCGCCCCTGGGAGCTTTTGCACATAGGCGAACCAATATTTGAGACTACAGTTCAAATAGGTAAAGAGTTGTGAGTGGCTGATATGTAGCTGGTTCCGTAGATTTTGTATTGCTTGTGACATGATGAGCCTCCTTTTTTGACAATAAAAAAGGGGAGTAACGATTCCTCGCTATTCCCCTCGATAAAAAGACTGATTTAACAGATCAATTGCTTGTTAATTCTCCAATCAACGTGGAAGCGTCCGTCTTTGACAGGAAATTAACAACCACCCCGTACCTTTCCTTACTTATGTCATCCAATCTCTTCCGGTCGTACCCGCGATCCTCGGCCAGGCTCATAAGAAACGTATGCTGTTTTTGAGACAGGCGGCTATTGACTTTACCGTCACTGGCTTTGTCCCTTTTGGCATTACCGTTGCCTTTGCCATTGTCATTGCCGTTGCCATTTCTGTGATCCGGACCGCCTCCACCATTGCCACCATCAATCCGCATATTGCCTGGTGTGGCGGGGCAATAGATTACTTGGCTCTGTGGCTCAACCGGGTCATCCTTGATCGGCGGGAGAACAGGTTTTTCTTGTTCAAGATGAGAGACCTCCTCAGCAGAACAGTACTCAACGCCATATCCCGCAAAGCGAAGTGATCTGGCAATAGCTCGCGTTTCTGCCAGCTCTATTATTGCCGGAGCAATTTTGGCATCCCTTTCTAAAGAGGCCATTCCGATGCCTGTAAAACTACCCTTATCGGTGGTCGATATCGCCCTTACGACAGCGATGTTTCCGTCATACTGAATAATCTCGGAAGTGATCGCCAGGCTTCCATTGTGCTCGTGAGCCAGCCGCAGCCGGCCACCTACCTTTGGGTACTCGGATTCGATCAATTCGCCCGTTTTCTTGTCATAATGACGCAGGGTGATAATTTCATCGGGCAAGAATTGGTTACCATTTGTATTCGCCATAATAGGCCTCCTATTTGATGATGATTATGAGACCTGCACAGTGCAAATCTCTCATCAAAAGGGACCTCTAAAAAAACACAGGCAAAAAAAGACGGTGCCAGAACAATACTACTGCTTTTACTCTTCCCTGTGCCACAAATGGTTAATAGTACCCTCCGGGGCTATAATCTTTGCTATTGCTGACACATGGAGACAGTATCTTCTAGAGCCATTTCCACTCTCATAAATGAATATTTCGATTCGACCACGATAAAGCCACCTTGATGTGGCAGCAGATAAGAAAATATTGAAATGGACGATTAGAACAACAGGTGAGAGTAGTGTGAAGTTTCCTGCATCAACCAGAGAGGCTTTAAATGGCTCTACACAGCAACTCCAGGCTTCAGGCTAAATGGTACTCACTGGCCAAAGGAAGCCAACACAGAGGCAAATACGACCATTTGCGAGCATGTTGAGAAGGAGGGTTGTACTGGGGTGGTTGGTACGGGATGGGTGATGATAATATTTGTACTACGATATAATCACCGCATTTGACAGGTAGAAGAGGAGCAAATCCTCTGTAAGGTAGAGTACAAAAGGTTTTGAGGAGATTGGTACTTGGTATTTACCCTTTAAGAGTAGGGCTACTCGGTGTAGAGGGAGAAGCAGGACAATTGCTATTCTAAAATAGTATATGGCTCGACCAAAGAAATTGTTCAGAAAGAATCTCCTTCATCTCTCTATACGTTTTCACATACAATGCATTTTGCATTATTTATTCTAATGGGAAGAAAACCGTCATTCTAAAGCGGCGGGCATGTTGAACGAAGGGACCTTGCTTGTGATCCTATTTCTCTAATTTAAACCATATTGCGTTTTTTGGATTAGTTTTCCGTTTTGGAAAATTGCATTCATATTGCTTCCATTCCTATTAATCCATTGAAAAATAGTTGTATCCAACGATGGAATTTCACTTGAAGGGTTTTCAAGGTGAGAATGCGATATTTCAACGCCGTCCCTGCCAATAATTGAAGCAACTTGGATATATGACATGCCTAGTTTAATTTGTGTATAGATTTGAAGAGTTACAGTGTGACTGCCATTTTTATCTATCTTCTTATGCCACAATTCAAAGTCTTTGCGTGCAAATTCAGCAAGTTCCTTGTCAGGAGGATAAAGAATATTTATTGATTCATCAATTATATTACGTAATTCTCCAAAAACTTCTCTCCTTGTCACTTTTTTCCCTTTTAGATTTATATTATCCTCACCAAATTGCCGATTCACTTGGCGCACTGGTACAATAATTCGCAGTTTCAAGTAATCACTAATCTTTTCAAATTGGTCCCCGGCTAGAACTGATAATTGAGGCTTTTCAGAGAATGATAATGGAATTTGTATCTCCAAACCGTTTCTCAAATTGCCTATGGTTGTAGATTCCCCGTTATAATATTCTATACGATTTGTTTTTCTCTTACCTTCCTCCATGGTAAAAACTTCTCTGTACAAGGATGGCATTACATCTGTAAAATCAGGGAGATCTGTGTTAATTTTGTATCGAATTGTCAAGGGATCTTTACCGATTACCTTAGCTTCTATCTTAAATTCATTACATACAATAGGATTGGTGATGTTTTCGCTCTGAATTGGACGTTTATTCTCTGATTTCTCAGGATTATTTACAGAAATTAATTTATTTTGTTGTGAATTTCCGACCCCCGGTACAATGAGTATATAGAAAATAATATTACAAACAATTAGTTTAACTTTCTGCATTTTAAACCTTTTTTTATGTGTTTAAACTCCAATAGGTGGTTCGCAATTTTCCACTTATATGTAACAAAATTGAAGTAGAAGATATGGTACAAGTCGCTATTCCGACTTTTGAATTACCGTAAGAACCCCGTTGCTGAAATATAAGTAGTTGTAACCGGGATATACCCACTGCTCAGAAACAATTCCGCTGGTAATGGTCTTGTTTATGGCAGAAGGCTTGCCCCAACTACTTGCCAGCACTTGTTCCTCGCTCATGCCAACTTTTACACCACCTCGTTCGCTGCGCCGACCATTAGTCCTGTCAAGCAATGCAATTTTTTCCTTTAGTTTTGATGGGTCTTCTTTAAAAAACTTTTCAGGAAACAAGTATCCAGATTGGTAAATGTCGAACAGGTCATTTCTTGCATCGTCAATATTTTCATCTGCGATTGAGTCGGCAGTATATATAGAAAGTTTGAACTCGAGAATGCTAGCGTCTATAAATCCGGCAGAACCATCTGTAAAAGTAACTCGATAATATTCACTATTGTCGTATTGGTGTTTGCCGGATGTCTTCGCTGAAATTTTCATTGATATTACAGATGTTGGATAAAGCTTATCTGATAACGATTGTAAAGATTTTAAAAATCCGATGCGATATGGACACAACTTGTTAGGAACAAACCATAGGGTCTTGCCCACTAATTCCGATTTCTGTGGTACCCTCTTTGATGTTCTTTCTGCACGGATCTCGTCGTCGGTTTGAAAAGATGGAGGTTGTGCATTTGCCCCATGTTCCCAAATAATACAAATCAGCAAAAATAACATGGCACAAACAGAGAAAGCTTTTAAAATAGCTTTTGTGGATTGCATGCTGATTGGCCGAATAAGAGAATAAATAGGTTTCTACATAATTCACTTGCTACATTTTTTTGAGCGCAGCCGAATTTGCACTCGGGGTGAATTTGCATCGTTAGGATTTTCCCATATATTTACAGGTGCCACTCTCTTTTGAACACAGCCCAAAACCTTTTGATTCATATATGTCAAAAACTGCCTTTATTATCGGCAAGGCCAAATCAATATTCATCCTATGACCATCCAGCCATTGTCCAACCTCACAATCATCCACAAGTTTTACAAGGGATTTCATCTTCTCGTTTTCTTCTTCCATGAAACACAGATACATAATATATGACGGATCTACCAAGCGAAAACCGTTCGCGTATTTTCTACCAAGTGTATGACAACCTTTGATATAGCCTTTCATTTCGAGGACAGCTAAAACCCGACTGTACTTTTTGTAAAACTCTTCATCAAATTCAAACTTTACGTCATTATCGTGCTTCAACTTACGGTATATTTGCCGAGATACTTCGGATACATCATGATGAAGATGGCTTATTGGATCTTCAAATTTCGAGATTCTCTGTAGCAACATTTTAGAGCCAATCTCTGCCTGAAGTTGAACAAGCGATGATGCCACTGGGAAAGATGCGCCAGCTACTCGTATTATTGATAAAAACCAGTCCATTTGTCTCTCCATTTTGAGACTAACGTGTGTTTGAGCAGTTCTGAATAATACCCCAATTAGGATTCAATTCAGGAGAATTTGTTTCTGTTTCGTTGAAGAGGAAGTGTCTGTATTTTCATAAAAGAGGATTCACACCTTCCCACCATTCACAGCCTTTTTAAGATCTCTTCCAACCTTGAAAAATGGGAGCTTCTTTGGTTTTACTTGAGCTTCCTTGCCTGTTTTTGGATTCCTGCCGGTGTATGAATCGTAATGCCGGACGGTGAATGAACCAAAGTCCCTAATCTCGATATTCTTACCCTTCACGAGTGTTTCAGTCATGGCATCAATGATCGTATTGACGATGCCCGAACCTGTTGTAATGGTCACGTTGATATCTTTGGATAATGCTTCTGCCAATTCTGATTTTGTCATGATTTTATACCGTCTGATTTTGATGGGATTTTCTCACAACACTGACACTCAATATTTGCGCCTTTCTTTATCTAACCTTCTGTATGTGTAAGAAGAAAGGCTATCTAATAAAGGGCACTTGCGCCGTTAGCTTCTATCACGATCTCCTTTTATATTGGGATTGTGGCATATAACCACAGAGTTCAGCAGACATGCTGCTGGACTGGAGCGTTGTAAAAATTTTAGAAAAGAGGTGATTTCTTATGAAATTATTCTACTCGAACTCCGCCTTGGAACGGTTTCTTGCTCTTAAGCTTAAGATTTTCGGCCTCAAGCTGTCTAATCTTTTCCATAAGTTTAGAATTTTCCTCCTTGAGTCTGAGATAATCTTCAAGAGAGAATTTCTCGGATGGCGATAAATCTTTTTTCATATTATTTCTCCTTTCATTAGGGGATTAAGTTTAGAAGGTTATTATTTATGTCAAATTTTAATAGTAAATTAGATGAATATAAAAATATAAATTTAGAACATCCAAGCAACAAAATATGTTTGGGAACTTCTCCTGTAAGTATGTGTAATGATGAATATGGATGTATTGAGGAAACAGTAATAGGTTTTCTTAATGATTTGTACGAGCAACGGTTTCTTAGCATAAAACCACTAAAGATAATAATTGGAGAAGAAATTTATAGTACTCCAAGAGGAGACGAAAGAAATATAGGTGTATTTATCCATTTTGATGAGAGATAGATAAGACAAAGCTATTTTTTGGAGATGTTACGTGAGGATGGCTGAATGCCAGAATTGTATTATATAAATCTATATTATCTAATTCAATGGCTACATCCTTTACAGGAGTCTTGGCCAATAGTTTTTCATCTATTTCTATATAAGTATTTTTATCATCAAATATTATTTTAAGTACAAGTGGATCAATTAAATTTACAAATTTTATTTTATGTTTTTCAGGAAGATTATTATTCAACAGACTTATGATTTCTTTTATATGTTCTATAGTTTTCATAATTTTTCTTGTTGATGTATTTTAAGATAACGGTGAAATAACTGCCAGCAGACACGCTACCCTTTTTGAGAACGCGCTTTATTCCGGTCAGGTTTATTGACTTGATTAGACCTCCGTTGAGACATAAAAAGAACGGCCAGAAGCTTGTTCGAAGATCGCACGAAGGACTTTAGATATTTTGGTTGTTTCGGCGGAAATGTCGATATCAGGATCGAGTAGCGTTCCCTCATGCAATAGCTCACTCCGTAGAGCGTATGCTTTGTCAATTTGCTGCCGGACCTCCTTTCGCTGCGGAAACCAAGTGTTTGAAAGGCGAATGAGTGCTTGGCGCACTGATTCGTTGCGCAACTGGTTCAGCCTTCCTTTCAGTGAGGCGCGGATAGCAGACTGGATTTCCACAGCATTCTCAAGCGCGACAATTGCGTTTTCAACAAAGACAGAGACTTCGGCTCCTAGACTCGCTTGCTTTGCAAGCGGTTCGAGTGCAGAAACTATAGTGATAAAGCGAGTCCGCTCATTGGGTTCTAAAAAGGCTGCACAATACAACTCCATCGATAAAATGAGTGTGCGATCTAGCACTGGTTCAGAGTAGGCTCCAACGAGTTCAGCTAACACTATTGGTTGGCTCCATCCTATGGTAAGCTCACCCTGCATGCTAGAGCCTTTGGATCGGAATCGCTCGAATACAACTGCAGGCTCTTGATTATGGTAATTAAGCCGCAACCCGAAATTCAGACTAATCGCAGATAGAAGTAATGCCTGAGCAAAACGGAGGCCTTCATGCTCAGCGTTTGTTGCGGTACGGAACCCTTCAATTGTCACCTGGAATCGCTTGCAACCTTCCCATGAAGCATTTCTAGCAGGCTCTAGAGTCGCAACCGCACCAGATTCAAGAAGCATCGTGACATATTCAAGTTCGCCAATGCAGGCTGATTGGAGAATTTGAAATGTGATCTTCGCACCATAGGGGCGGTTTGGGTCTTGCCGAATAATCAGTGCCCGTTCCTGATCTGGTAGTTTAGTTATCAATAATAAGATACCTCGCTGTCTAACGATTTGGGTAAGCGGCGGCGGCCACAAACCTTCCCTTGAAAATTCACGGCCATTCCCGCCGTCCGCTTTACTGGATGTTAGGCTTTAATTAATCCAGTTTTCATAGTTGAATCTACCCATATATTTGGTCAGATTTACAAGGCCAATCAATTGACCAACCGGAGTGAGAGTAACATGCGCAATTTTGTTATTCTGAAAAGCAGTGCTGAGCTTATGCAAACTGGGGAAATTAGCTTCGATATCAGATTTCAAGGTTTCTTCTGATATTTCAGAAAGAAATTGGTAGTTATCCTTCCATATTTTTATTGCTGAATTTTCCCAAATTGCGATAACGCTGGCACATCCTGAATATTCAAGATGCAATTTATTGGCTTCAGAAATTCCAAAAGATGCCTCTAGTGCTGGCATAGCGATAGAAGCCTTATGTTCAAGAAGTTCTAATGATGAGGCAGAATGGTATTTTGTATATCTTAAAACAGTGACCAGAGATAAAAATGATATTTGAATATTAGTAAGCTTTGGTACTATTAGAATGGCTTCTGCTGCCACCAGGGACACGAAATCATTTGTAGAGATATTGACCCTTTCCAGGACAAGATCTATTAAAATTTCAGGATTGCATTTGTCACCTTTTTTAGCAGCGGCGATCACAGCATCATTGATACTACTTTGAATATCTGGATCGCTGAATTTTTTGGCATCAATCTCTTTGAAAACGTCTGCAATTCTGATCTCAAATTGCTCCATGAGATTTTTTACATTTTCGGATGCCACAGCCATAGCCTCGGCTCGCAGGGTTGGAAAATTATCTTTCATAAATAAAATTGCCAACTCCTTGACTTCATTGACCGCTAAACCATAAGTAATATCGGCGTTTCCTGCAACTTGAAGAACGTTGTGAGAATCATTTACAGTCTGTTTTGTCATTGCTAGATCTCTGTGTGTAGTTGCCGCCTATTTGTATGTTATTGCTGCCATATTTAATAGATTGATTGATATTTTTCTTTTTTATTTTTTTTGCAATCATCCATCCAAGGATAGAGACTCCTATTCCTGAAAATATCCATTGGTAGTTATTTGTTATAAAATCCATGAGAACCTCCTATGCGTGTCCTAACGTTTTGGGTAAGCCGCCGCCGCAAGAACCTAGCAAAGAAGTCCGCGCTTCCCGGCGGTCGGCTTGAGCCTTTGATTGGGTTAAGATGTAAATTTATGAGTATGAAATTAAAATGTTACTATATGTGTTTCCCTTGCTTTTTCGTGGGAGTGTTTTTCATTTCTCTTTACTTAAGAGAATAGAAAGGTCCAATTTGACGCCATTTGAAGCAAAAATCCGATGATTAACAAAATGAGACCTAATTTCATTTTCCTGTATTTGTTGAGTTCCCACTCGGAAAACTCCTGCGTTTTACGTGGAGAAGTAGTTACTCCCATCCTAGTATCTACTCCACCACGAAATTCTCTTCCTTCAAATTGTCGCACCACCTCCCATGCAACGAAACAGGCCCCGACAATATCAAAGCAGAGTCCTGCTGAGTTTATAATTTTGATTATTATTTCAAGTGACATTTTGATCACACAACGATTTGGGTATCCCTTTTAATGATTCTTTTGCCTGAAATGAAAGTATCTTCTTAATTTCAGATCGCATCTGCTTTGACTTTCCCTCACCATAATATTCAAGATTTCTTTCATCTCTTCACCAAAACGCTACAGTGAATAGTTATCGTTAGAAGTAGATTCTCCATTGGATAGGCTCATAGAAAATAGCTTGTCACATATGCACAAAAAACGCAAACTACTCTTTGCAATTATGGAGATTTGTTTGTAACATTTTTATTGTCAAATTGTTATTTTGGTAAATATTGATGGCCAGGATTTTCTGTGATGTTGTGCTATGTATTGAAAAATATAGACCGCCAAAGGCTCCTGCCCAAGTCACTGGAATAATACCGATTACAGTATTCTAAAATCACTTAACATACTTGTATAATTATTGAGTTATTTCAAACACTGGTCACTTAGAGGAAAACAGAGTTAAAAGAATCGTCAAAACTTCTACTTAAATCAAAAGGGAACTAATGAGCTACTTATCTGTCGATGATTTCAGGGTTAGAGGTGAAAAAAATATTTTATATATTACTCTTTCCGTTGTTGGGGTTCTATTTTTATTTATGTTAGGTGTTAGCCTTGGTTTTATGATGCTTGTAGTTATTATTTCAGCAATCTGGGTCAAAATACGGCAAGGACAACTTCTTGGTCAAGGTATAAAGGTTTCAGAAAATCAGCTATCTGAAATATATAACATTGCAAATATTGCGGCAAAACGGCTTTGCATGTCATTACCTGATATTTTTGTTATACAAAACCCAACGATAAATGCTTATGCATTAGGTTTTATGGGAAAAAAATGCATTGTACTCCACTCTGCGACCGTTGAAGCCATGGATCAAGAAGAACTTCTTGCTATAATCGGCCATGAATTCACTCATATTAAAGCTGGGCATACTAACTGGCTTGTAATTACAAGTTCTACTGAAAGTATCCAAATACCTATCATTTCGCAAGTTACTGGATTTATATTTTTATTTTGGTCAAGAAAGGCAGAATATACCAGTGACCGGGGGGCAGTTCTTGCAAGTCGCGATCCAAAAGCAACGGTTAATGCCTTAGCTAAAGTAGCAGTAGGAAAAGAGTTATTCAAAAAATTAAATATTGACCATTTATTTGGTCAAAAAATGAACATTGATGAAGACGAAATATCAAAATTATCAGAGTCATTGGCTTCGCATCCATACATAATAAATCGGATTCATGAGATTTCTAAATTTTATAAATCTCCAGAATACTCAAAGCTTTCAACAATAATTACCTGACAGATAAACTAGCCTACTTGCAAACACAACTGTTTCTTAGGAGAGACTTAGCTTATTATACCGCTCAGAGCAACATGTGGCGCACAGGACTACAAATAGTGTTGTAGGGGTAGTTAAGTTGTGTTTAGCGTGAATCCGCAGCAGGATCAAAAATTTTCAAAAAATTTATTTTGGTTTATTAAATTCAATTCAGCTAAGAATCCAAGGTCAAATGAAAAAATACCAAGAGTTCTTTGTAAAGATCCTACAACAGATATTTACGAAATGCGTCTATTTCATATCAGAAACTAAAAAGCATCTCTCACGTATTAAAAAATTCAACACCATCGCACGTCATCCCACTTCTGAACCTGAAGAACCACTTCTACCTAATAGTGGTAAAAAATTGCTTTTGTATGGTGTTCTAACTGGAGTTGCATCAACATTAGTCATCGTTTCATTGGTATTTATATTTATTGCAAAAAATAATATAAGTAATGAACAACAAATAATGCCACCTTCAAAACAAACTCAGAATAGCTTTAAGCAATCAAAAAATTCGGAAAAAGAGGTAAAAAATCAAAGAATCGAAGAGAAGAAATTTGATATAACAAATTTTATTGATGAAACACAAGATTACAAAGGTTATAGAATTCGTGGCCTATTTCTGGTTGATACTTCCATATTTCAAAGTAAAGGAGATTCACTTCGTTATTATGTCGGGCGAGATGTTGGATTTATATTTTATCACAATGATAGAACACATATCACAATCCACATTCCGGAAGGGTTATCCGTACCTAATGCTGGTTATTCTGATAAGTTGGTAGTAGAATTTATATGTAAAGAAGGGAACCTGCATCGGGGAAATGAAGCGATTTCAATTATACGTCCTCCCGAGAAGTGACATGCAGATAGAGTAGATAAACACTGAACTTATATTGTCTTCAATATGAATTAAATACATCAAGAAAAGCGAACAATTTATCCAGCTGCTTACACAGTTGGTACTCTCGTTGTATCATAATTAATCTACTGTAATTACGCGTGAATTAATGCCACTTTTCCACGAGTTTATTACAGTAGATTACAGCTAGGTATCGTAACGAATCAGTCAATTACAGAGAAAGTCTGGACACAGAACGCTTTTATGGTACTGTTGATGTAACGCTTTGTAATAATATAGTAATTTACTATTGGTTAGAGTAGGTGTCGGATGGACCCCGTCTCACCTGTGAGATTGTAATTACGGTCCTGGGTAGCCGGTGACACACACTCATCTAATATCATTTCATGAGTATATATCCCGGCATAAATTCCTATTCCAACGCAAAAAGCTTGGTACGTGTTTGGTACGTCTCGTATCGATTTCTGTTGAATTTATTGTGCTTATTGAAGCTATTGAATAAATCACAAATGAACCGCAACTGCCTGAATTAAGAGTAAAAGCCTGATATATCAAGATTTAACGTAAATACAGGGACGCGGATTCGACTCCCGCCGCCTCCACCAATTAAATAGCCGAAATTAAAGGGATTATTTCTCTTTGGTTTCGGCCATTTTTGTTCCCATATGTTTCCCGGGGAGGTTTTTTTGAATTATTACGTTTAATGGAATAATTGATCCTTTTTTCCAATTCCCAACATCCTTAATTCTCCACCTTATTTCAAATTCCCATAAACCCGCACTTTCCAGAGTTAAGTTTTGGACTTCCAAATTTATTAGAATATTCTCTCCCTTTTTCTCTATAGGGAAGCTCATTTCTTGTAATAAGATTGACCTCGTCTTACCCGTTTTTCGTCTAAGGACTTCAATATCAAGTATTTTGTTATCCTCAATCCCATTTTTTATCCAAAACTTTGATACTAGAGTAAAAGGCGGTAGGGTGATTTTTTCTGATTCGGTTAAAGTGATTCCTTCAATTACGTCAATATAGGAAGCCAAGCCTGTGTTTTTGTCCAGAATAGACCTAACGCATATAATTGAATGTAAATGTTGTATCATTGTTCCTTTGCCCCGAAATATATATCGCGATTAATAGTTGCTGGAATAATTTGGTCATTATTTGATGACCATCTGTTTGTGATTCCTATATCTTGTCTTGCAGTGTCCTCGAAAAATTCCAGCTTTTTTGTGTAAACTTGCAACTCCTGATGCTGTGAAACTATATTAAGTGTAAGGCCATTAATCATACGTTCAAGTGCTTCAATTTTATCGGCATATAATTTTTTAATGGCATGATTTTCTGCTATAACTGAAACAGCGTATGAATTTAAAGAGACCCCTTCTTTTTCAGCAGTTTCGGCAAGTTCCTTATGAAGATTCTTACGCATTCTTATTCGGAACTGGCCACTGTAGTTTGATAATATTTTTGGTTTTGGCAGCTCAAGATGGTCCTCTATATAAGACTCTATCGCCATTTCAAGAACGACTTGAAATTCCGAAATTGCTTCTTCTTTTGTGTCACCATGTGCGGACAATAAGGGGAATTCGTGACATGTTGCTATAAAGCAATTATCTTCTTCATCCCAAAATACGTTAACAGAATATTTGTCTTTCATATTCACCCCTTCAGCATTATTTGAAGGTCGTTTTCCTCTATAAAATTTACGAGCTGTTGTACTTGATATTTTTTGGCCATGGATTTGTTATTCTTATCTGGCTGAAAAGATATCAAATCCTTCGGATCATCTAATCTCTTGTATTGCCGATGACTTCCTCTCGTCCGGTTTAAAGAGAATCCTACATAGGTTGCAAGTTTCTCTAAGTCAGAAAACTTCATACCTTGTGGGTTTGATTTGGCTGCCTCAAATAGTCTTTGCTTTTTATTCATTGTATGTCAATGGTACCAAATATGGAACCAAAAAAATGAATTACTTGATGATTTTTTTCAATATACCATATATTGCATATTGAACATTTTTATATATACAAGCAGATCAATTTCTAACTTGGTTCTTTGTTATTTTACTGATATTCTGAGACGAATAATTGTAAATGGCCCTTACATCTTCGGCTTCAATTCTAAAATATCTCTCAAATGCCTTATTCGTCTGATGCATTGTACCCTGTTTAATCTGCTCAGGGGAAAAATATTCTCTCAAAGCGATTGCGGAACTGTGACGAGTGCCACCATACAAATCAATTCCTTCAATTCCCAGATTATCACAGGCTTTTTTCCACCACTTATAAAAGAATTTTTCACCGTATTTTTGCCCGTTCTTTACTCCACCTTTTCCAGTCTCATGGCGGAAAAAGTAAGACCTTGGAAAGCAAGGTCTTACTTGGTTGAAAAGAACGATATCTTCCTTAAGCATCGGGACAGGCTTGGTATCCCCTGTTTTTGGGTGACTCCAAAGGGTTTCTAAGCTCTAAATAAGGTTCAAAAGGTTGTCTTCTTAACACTTTTTACTTCATTTCTTCTTAATTTTCTTTCTCTCCCATCATAGGCCCAAACATCAATGAGGCCATCCGTTTCAATTGCATTCTGAGTAATTATGTTTTCACCACTTTGAAGTTCAATGATATACCAATATTTTCTATTTATTGCATTCTGGTCTGGTGAAATTTCTTTAATAGAGACATCGGGTTCTTTATGATTTTCTGTAGGAAATTGGGCGATTGTCTTATTTTTTGATCCCTCGGCAATTGTACTGCCTGGTGATGGTTGGTTTGCCTTGAATTGATCGAGATATTTTTCAGGAAACGTTTTGCTGAATACATTAAAGACACTGGAATATTTCAAGAATGGAAATAAATCCGGCCTGAGAAATACCAGCATAAAAACAAGAACAATACATGAAATGACTATTGAAAATATCCTCAACTGAGCTTTCTTTTGTGAAAGAAAGGCACGATGCGGCTTTGTTCCATCGAAAGCAATATCCTCAATATTTCTCGGATAATTCCCGAATTCGCTTTCCCAAAATTTGCTGTCAGGTTTTTTCCCTCCACGAATTTTATATATTAATGTTTTAGCGAGTGGACTAACCGTTTTTCCAGGCTCTTCGTCTGAGCCGGGATTGGTATTGTCTGATTTGGGTTTCATCTGATTGCTTTCCATTTCAGATTCAGATCGATTCGAATATATTTTTGAGGGGTTTTTATTTTTCAATGATTTTAAAGCTGCTCTAAAATCTATCCTGTCCATTGCAACATTGACTATAAAAACTACAATTGCAGCTATTTGAATAAAAAGAACAATCATCCAAATTGTAAAGGATTTCGATTGATCTGGCGTTCTATGTTGAGCCTCCAAGCCAATAACCAGCATATAACCAGGCGAAAGTAAAAATAAATTTATGAGATTAATAATTACCGCCGCAGCTCCGAGTGGTGTTCCTTTTCCCGCAGACATCCATGCAAGAAAACCGGAAATACCAGTAATAAATATTCCAACCAGTGGTATAAAAACGCCTAGAATAGCAAAAAAGAGGGAGGAAATCCCAAATGCGATCATCATAATTTTCTCGGGGTGTTATTTCATCTGAAGTTTACCGTTTTTTAAAAACGTTGGTCGAGGGTCAGGCGGGATCGCCCGCGCACGGACATGGAAAATATTCTTTAAATTCAGCAAGATGCTGACGAAAAACAGCTATACGTAAGTATTTGAAATTACGCGATA
>CAIUQR010000151.1 GCA_903901335.1 uncultured delta proteobacterium
AAGCCAAAGCGATCTGACGAAGAAAACCCGCTCTTTTATGAAGACCCTGCAGAGAAGACCATATCATGTGAAAAGTTACTTCAGGCATCCGCTCATCAGATATGCTGCTTAATTTATATGTTTAGTCACCGGATCAATAAAAGGAACACAACCAAAAGAAATAAACGAAACAGACAAAGGTGTTCAGTTAACCTCAAAAAATGGAGGCGTTTACAATATCTCACACGTAACAGGGAATCTGGTGTTGAATAACTTCACGATAAATGATTCCTTCAATAAAGGACTTGCCCAGTTAACAACCGATGAAAGATTGAGTGAATACTCAATCTTAGATTCTAACAGGAAACCTATTATTAGTATCAAACCAGAAGAGTTTCCCTATTTCACCACTTCAGAGTCTGAAGTGTTTGAAAGTTTTGAAAATGTAAAAGAAAAAACCAAATCTGTTTCTGCAACTCTCCGCATTCACAAGGTGGTGTTCGATACAACAAGCAAATGGGGATTTATCTATAATAACAATAAGATTTCCGCAAAGATAGCAGATAAAGGATTTCAAGAAAAGGTACAGAAAGAAGGTCGTTTCGGTAAAGGAGATATTCTTGAAGTCCTAATGGAAATACATCAAGAATTTGATGAAACAGTAGGTGTTTTCATTAATAAAGCATATGTAATTGCAGAGGTTTTAAAACACATACCGAGACCACAACAGACTAGTCTGTGTTAAGAAAAATGACAATTCACATATCAAATCATTTCAGGTGACGCCCAAAACAAGGCGCAACTGAGTTCAATCGTTATGTGATAAGATCCACAAATTACACATGAATGTTAACGGAATTGATCATATCGTACTAACTGTAAAAGATATAGATGCCACCTGTTCATTTTATGCCCAGGTGCTGGGGATGTGTGTCACAACCTTTTCGGGTGGTCGAAAAGGTCTCTCGTTTGGGAGGCAGAGGATCAACCTGCACCAATACGGGAAGGAGCCCGAACCAAAAGCAAAGAAACCCACTCCTGGGTCCGCCGATCTGTGTTTCGTAACGACGGTTTCCCTATCCAAAGTGGTCGAACACCTTAGCGAGAATGGCGTTCAAATCATAGAAGGGCCTATTCAGAGAACTGGTGCGGCAGGCGCTATCCTGTCGGTGTATTTCAGGGACCTGGACGAAAACCTGATTGAAGTATCTACCTATGAAATTCCATGACAACCGGTTCAGGCGGCCGGCGGGAAGATGGCGATTGTCTAGGCGAGGTTCGTGGCCGCTGCCGCTTATTCATAAGTTACGCCAACTTTATCCACAGACATAGAAGAACCATAAAGATCAAAAGAGGAGAGACCCATGACACAATTTAGCGTTAATGTACATCGTTTTGATCCATATAAAAACTTTAAATTCCAAATAGTATTGGATGGAAAAGTTGTTGCTGGAGTCAGTAAAATCAGTGCCCTGAAGAGATCTACCACGCCGGTGATGTATCGCGAGGGGAGCGACCCAAGTAAGTCTCATCTATCTCCTGGCGCTTGGAGGTTCGAGCCGATCACCCTTGAACGAGGGATCACGCATGATCCTGAATTTGAGAACTGGGCCAACCTCAGTTATAGCGTTGCCGGTGATGCAGCGATGTCTCTCAAGAACTTCCGGAAAGACATCATCATAAACCTGTTAAACGAACAAGGCACTGTAGTTAAGGCATTCAAGGTCTATCGGTGTTGGGTCTCTGAGTATCAGGTGCTGCCTGACCTTGATGCGAATGGAGAAGCGGTGGCGATAGAGTCCATCGTCCTCCAGAATGAAGGATGGGAACGGGACATGGGTGTTTCAGAACCAAGTGAGACTTGATCGCTTTATTTTCTCTCCTCCTGTTGCAAGAAAATTTGGGATGTTTACCATCAGCACAGATAAATAATTGTTCTGAATTTTCGGTGTCTTCACCTGGCCGGCAGGGGCGCCGCAACAGGTTTTCCTTGCAATACATTGAATTTCTGTTATTTTTATCTATCTTGAAAGAAAAAGCCTCCATGACTTCAACTTGAGAGAAAGACATTATGCAAACCACCAAGCTTGTTTTTAGGGTAATGATCGGCTTGGCGATGATTGATTTTTTCACCGGGCAATCACTCAACGCAGCCACCACGATCAAGATAGAAGAATTATCGTTCGCCTCCACCAAACAGACTGCATCACTCGTTTCATCCCCCGGCAAGTCCCATAAATCGATGGACGGAGTAGCCGCCGTGTATTCCGATAAGCTAAGCGGAAGGAAGACTGCCAGCGGCCAAAGGTTCTGTCAGAATGGGCTGACGGCTGCGCACCGGTCGCTTCCCCTTGGCACGAAAGTGCTCGTCACCAACATTCGCAACCGCAAATCGGTCGAAGTGAGCATTAACGACCGCGGACCACATCATACCAGCCGAGTCATCGACCTGTCGGGTGCGGCTGCTGCAAAAATCGGAATGAAGAAGACCGGCAGCGCGCTCGTTAAAATGGAAATTATCGGTAAGGCGTCGGCCATCCCTGGGGGGAAAGGCTGACGGATAAGTTTTTACAGCTTCATTCCGCCCGTGCTCTCGTTTCCCGCTCTACGTCGGGATCGGTCTCCTGACGACCCCCATGGCCACCTTCAACCGCCGGAAGGTCTTTCCCCGATTTTTGCCAACCCATTGCCCCCTTGCAGCCATTACGCGAATCAGCTTTTAACTTGCAGTTCGTAATATGTGACGATATAATAGTGCTTATTGGATATAAGTCGTCATAAAAGGTGAATATGGATATCTCAAATCTCTTGACAGACGAGACCATTCTCGCCGAGATAGGCCTGCGGATTAAGCGTCACCGGCTCGATCGTCAGATGACCCAGGCGGAGATGGCCGAGCAGACCGGGGTGTCGAAGCGCACTGTCGAGCGGATCGAGACCGGGGCCTCGGCGCAGTTGCAGACCATTATCCGGATACTGCGGGTCCTGGATCTTCTGCCGGGGCTGGATCATCTGCTCCCCGAGGCCGGACCCCGGCCCCTGGACCTGCTGAAGCTGAAGGGGAAGGTCCGGCAACGTGCCTCATCGCCTCGTGCTCCGGAAGGCTCCGGGAAAAAATGGTCCTGGGATGAGGACGCATGAGCACGGTTGCCGAGGTGAGATTGTGGGGGCGGACCGTAGGCGCAGTGTCGCTCGGGGCAGGCGAAGAGGTTGCCGCCTTTGAATACGATCCGGCCTTTGCCGCAAGCGGCATCAGGATTGCGCCGCTGACGATGCCGCCTTCCACCAGGCTTTACACCTTTCCGGCCTTATCGCGCAAGACCTTCCACGGCCTTCCCGGGTTACTTGCGGACTCGCTCCCCGATAAATTCGGCAATGCGCTGATTGACGCCTGGCTGGCCACCCAGGGACGGCAACCGGAATCTTTCAATGCCGTTGAACGCTTATGCTATACCGGTGTGCGCGGCATGGGGGCACTTGAGTTTGTCCCGGCAACCGGACCGAGGGCACATCAAGCCGGCCTGATCCGGATTGACAGGCTGGTCGAACTTGCTGCAGACATCCTGACGCATCGCAACCGTCTCACAGCCACCTTTTCCGGCACGGGCAAAGAGCAGGCGCTGAAAGACATCCTCCGGGTCGGGACCTCGGCGGGCGGGGCTCGGGCCAAGGCGGTCATTGCCTGGAATCCGTCGACCAATGAGGTCCGTTCCGGTCAGATCCCGGCAGGCGAGGGGTTTGAGTACTGGCTGCTGAAATTCGATGGCGTCAGCGGCAACAGGGATAAGGAGCTTGAAGATCCAAAGGGTTTTGGGGCCATCGAGTATGCCTATTCCAGGATGGCGGTTGCCGCCGGGATAAGCATGAACGAGTGCCGCCTGTTCGAGGAAAACGGCAGACGCCATTTTATGACCCGCCGCTTCGATCGCCTGGAGGGAGGACGGAAGCTCCATATGCAGTCGCTCTGCGCACTTGCTCACTACGACTTCAACCTGGCAGGGGCCTACGGCTACGAGCAGGCGCTTTTCGTTATCAGACAGCTCGGCCTGCCGATGAGCACGATCGAAGAGCAGTTTCGGCGCATGGCCTTCAATATCATAGCCCGCAACCAGGATGATCATGTAAAAAACATCGCCTTCCTGATGGATAAGGAAGGAAGGTGGTCCCTTGCGCCGGCCTTCGATCTGACCTATAGTTTCAATCCCGCCGGTACCTGGACGGCAAGTCACCAGATGACCATGAATGGCAGGCGGGACGGCTTTACCCTGGAGGATTTCAAGGCCTGCGCCAGAACGGCCTCGATGAAGCGCGGGCGGGCCGAGGCCATTGTCGACGAGGTCAGTCAAAGCGTGGCCCGTTGGCCGGACTATGCCGACGAGGCCGGTGTCCCTGGAGGCTGGAGCGATCAGATCCGGCAGAATTTCCGTTTAATAACAAAATAACGAGGTAAGTAATGGACAACGATAATCCCGAGGAGAAACGCTATCTAACCGAGCTCTGCACTAAGACCCAGGGCGATATCGGCCACCAGGTATCCATGTTTGATGTGGGTGCGGCTATCGGCATGGAGAAGGCTGATGCCGGGATGATGGCGGAGGAACTCATTATCCAGGGTTTGGCGGAGTTGAAGTCCCTGTCCGGCGGAATCGGCATTACCATCCAGGGCGTAGAAATGGTCAGGGGAAAAACAGTTGCTGCCCCCATTCCTGCGGGTGATGCCTTGCAGCTGGGAAGCGGCACTGTTCTGGGAGAAAAGGGACGGCAGGCCGTGGAGAAAATCCTGGGGAATATCAGGACGGCAGTTATTCAACGGAATGCAACCTTTGGGCAGCTGGAGGAGATCGTCATCGATATCAAGACCATCGAAGCGCAGATGCTGTCACCCAGTCCGAAGATTGTGGTGATTCGTGAGGTATTGCGCTCACTGCACAAAAATATAACAAGCTTGGGCGGTAATGTCCTGGCAACGGAGGTTGATGCCTTGATTCGTTCATGATATCGGTAATATCTGGTTTTATTGACCTGGCGGTGGAAAGTGGCTTACTTTTGCATTTCGGTATGTTATTTGATTACTTAAGGACGTCCCCAAAAACACCTACAGGTTGCCAGAAAAGGCTTCTCTTTGACTTACCTGAGATTTCCCTTGTAATAGGGAAGATTAATGTGTCCGTTAGATCGGGAGAGAAATTACACAGGGTAGGCTGCATAAAATTCAGGGGAAAGCTTGTCAAAAATTCCAACCAATAAGGATTGAAACGATCCGCATAGCGGTCGTATTTAATCGTTTTTCCAGGTATTCGATCAGGCGAGGCCATTGCTTCAATGTAGAATTGTTAAGTGGTCCGGCGTTTTTTGTTATAGCGAACGGCCGGTTCAGCCTTGAAAAAATGGAGAATAAATGAGGGGACGCCAATGCTTATTTTGGTGGTGTTTATTGTCATTGCGGTGATAGTTTGTTGGAAAATTGCCAAAGAAATACGCCAGCATAGTACTAATGAGCTGTTGGATAAAACACCGTTGGAGAAAAACAAGGAAACCGTGGAGCAGGAACATGCCCGGACGGTGGAGCTTTCGCCGGTGATATGTGCCAAAGAGGAGCTCGCAGAGATAAAAGAGGGTGCGCGTATGTTGGAAGCGTTGGAGAAATCGAGCTTCGCCTACGAGTGTGAGCTTTTGCAGCGGGATATGGTTAAGCTCGGCAGAGCTGTGGTTCCGGAATTGCTGGAGTATGTCAAGAGAAACGCGACAAAAGAATTTTCTAGTCGCGGCCGTGTAATCAGCGTTTTGGGGAAGATTGGCGATCCGGCGGCGGTGCCTGTTTTATTGGAGCAGCTTAAACTTGGTGTTCTGAACGCGGCGGATGCTCTTGGGGAAATCGGCAGTCCGGAAGCTGTACCCGAACTCATTGAAGCGTTGAAAACAAAAGTGTGCCGGGCTGCGGCAGAGGCTTTGGGGAAAATCGCCGATGAGCGTGCTATACCAGGATTGTTGGAGATGATGAAGGGCTACAATTCGGATAATACGCGGGTTGCAGTTTGTGTTTTGGAGAAACTCGGCTGGCAGCCGACAACTGCCGAGGAAAAAGATTTGTTTTATTTTGCCGGCGGCAGATTATCAGAGTACGCGACAAATGGTGCGGAGCTTGTTCCAGGCTTGTTGCAAATATTGAAAAACAAAGCGGCGGCGACACATGAACGTATAGCCTCTGTCTATGCTTTGGGGCATATTGGCGATACGCGGGCGGTTGCGGCTATATTGGAATGGGTCGAGTTTGAAAATAGCTTGCACGCGCCCATCACTGATAATGGACTTTTGGTAGCTTACTCGGATTACAGCGGGGTGGGAGCGGAGGCGCTGGTAGCCATGGGCCGGCCGGCGGTGCCGCTACTTCTGGCGGAGGCCGGTCGCGGCCACAGAGGAGTGATAAAGGCGCTGGGGATGATCGGTGATGAGCAGGCGGTGCCGGATTTATTGAGTGTCGCGGACGGCGACTTTCCCTACTCGGTTATTGATGATGCAATAGTGGCGCTAAGGATGATTGGCGGATCGGCGGCGGTATCCGGTATTTTGGAGTTTGCTAAGGAATCGAGGCCTGGCTATGATTATAGATATGTAGCGGCATCAAGGGAAATATGGAATATTAAGGAACCGCGAAGGGCATTGTTGCCGTTATTAGGGGCGCATTATTCGACGGCCGTGGAATTTTTGCTCAAACAAGTAGAGCCGGAGGAAAGATTTCCGATTTTGATCGAGGCTCTAAGTTCCGGGGATACTGCTGACCGTCTGGTTGCCGCCAAGGCTTTGGGGCAGTTGGGCGATGCCCAGGCGTTGCCGGCTCTGCTGGCGGCGCTGGAGGATGGCAATTCCGCTGTTCGCCGGAACGCTGCCACGTCGCTGGAATTAATCGGTGATGCGCGGGCGGTGCCCGGCCTGGTGGCTGAGTTGGCGGACTGTGTTGCCGACAATAGGCAGGCTGCAGCCTTTGCGCTGGAGAATGTCGACTGGAAGCCGCAGAAAATAGAGGAAGAGATTGCTTTTTATTATGCGCTGCAGGACTGGGATGAGTTGATTAAAACAGGTCAGCCGGCGGTAAGGTGTTTGCTGGGGGCAATGACGGATGAGTCTGAGCCTGTACGCGAGGCGGCGACAGCGGCAGTTGTCAAGATGGGCAGCGGTGCTGTGCCGGTGCTGTTGGCGGTGCTGGCAGACAAGAGTGTTGATATGCGCCGGAGTGCAGCCAAAGTGCTTGGGCTAATCGGCGACGCCGAAGCAATACCCCCGCTGCTCGCGGTGCTGATAGACAGTAATTTCCCTGTCCGTCGGGAGGCTGCCGAGGCCTTGAAAAAGCTCGGCTGGCGGCCTGAGACGACTGATGAGGAGATGCTGTTTTTAAGCGGCAGGCTTGATTTTGCGGAGCTGAAAGCGCTTGGCCCGAATGCGGTTCCGAGCCTGTTGGAGGCGCTTAGGTGCGAGGACTATGACGCTCGCTTCCGCGCTGCCGTGACGCTGGGAGAGATAGGTGATGCGAGCGTCGTGCCGGATTTGGTGAAGGCGCTAAAGGATGAAAACTTGCTGGTGCGCGACAGGTCTGCCGGGGCGCTCCGGGAAATAGGCGACGCTAGGGCGGTGCCTGGCTTGGTGGAGGCACTAACGGATAGTAATTATTGTGTGCGCGGCACGAGCGCCAAGGCGCTGGGGAAAATCGGCGATGTCCGGGCTGTGCCCGGTTTAAAAGAGGCGCTCAAGGATGAGCATCATGGGGTGCGGTGGGATGCTAAAGAAGCGCTGCAGCGGATAGAGGAAAATAAAAATTTGCAAAATTAGGTAGTTGTTAAAAAGGAAAATAACGTCCTTCAACAATTAAATAACATGATAACGCAGAACGTGTAGATCAGTGACCAAGCTTGAAGATTCGAAGTAAGATTTTTAAATAAAGGTGTTACACCCTCAACTTTCATGCAGATTTGTTGAAAACTAACGAACCTCGTGAGATCAAGGTACGAAGTCAAATGACATGGGTGTCGTGTGCTATTCGTTTGATTACGCAGAGACACCACCTATGTCGTATAAGTTGTCAATTCAATTTACAAATTGTACCGAGTTTCGAGGTCAGGTCTTCAAGAGAGTCTTCGCTTGCCCCGAAACGTAAAAATGCCGTCGGACCATGAGTCATCCAACGGCATTTTTACGTCTGACAAAAGATCAGCCTATCAGCTCTTGGCAATGAGCTTCTTCAATTCCCCGCCTTCAGGTCTGACCAGTTCCTTGACCCGTCCGGCATTGACACGCGCCACAACAATCTGGCCGACCTCGATCTGGATGTCCTCATACAGGCCCAGCCCGAGCATGCCCTTGGCCTGCTCCTGGTTGTCTTCAGTGGGGGTGACATAGTGAACCGTGTTGACCTTGTAGCGGTGAATCAGGAACAGAGAGACTAAAGTCATCAGCCGTTTCTGCCGGAAATCCTCGTTGAAGGTGTTCTGGTCGCGGATCGACAGCATATTCCGGCCACGGCGATCCTGCAGGGTGGCGAAGATGATGTTGGCCATCATGTTCTTGTCCGCGTCGAGGAGGGCCAACTCGAGGAGTTCGGAACCGGCGACGTGCGGTTTGAGGACGACCTTCAATTGGGTATCGAGATTGTAGTGGCTGGTCCAGAGCTTAAGCCAGTCGGCCAGTCGTTTCGGCGGCACTTCGGTCTCAACCAGGTGCTGGAACTGGGTGGAACCTTTGCCCATCGCTTTGGTGGTGGCGGTGCCGCCGGAAGCGGCCATCAGCCCGGCGTCGGAACGTGGGCCGCCGACATAGCTCTGGGGGGTTTTGAATGGTGAATCGATCAACCGCAGCTTGCGCTGCAGGCGGGCCAGGGCGAGCATGCCGTCTTCTTTGAGGGCTGTTGCGAATTCCTCGCCCGCCAGTCCGTCCACCTGATGGCCGCCGTAGGTGATGAAGTTAAAGACAAACCCCAGTTTGCCCAGCTCGGCCGGGAAGTGACGCATGTCCTCCTCGCTCATGCCGGTGGTGTCCCAGTTGAAAGAGGGGGACAGGTTGTAGGCGAGCAGCTTGTCGGGGTAGACGGCATGAATGGCATCGGCAAAGATCTTGGCCTCGTGCAGGTTAGCCGTCTTGGTTTCCATCCAGATGAGATCGGCAAAGGGGGCCACGGCAAGCGATTTGCTGATGGCGTAGGCCATGCCGCCTTTAACCTGGTAGTAGCCTTCGGGAGTCCGGGAGATATCGCAGTTCCAGATGATGTTGAACCCCATGGACCGGGCCTTTTCCCGTGCCTCGACGAAGGATGAGTTCCGGGCGAAGGCGTACCATTCCTCCACCGTCATCGGCAGTTCAGCCCCCTCGTCGATGTGGAAGGCCATGACATCGGCAACGGCTTCACTGTAGGTTTTCATGCCGGCCTCCATCTGCCAGAACTCCAGCAGGCGGGTGGCCATTTTATCAAGTGCTGCGTTGAGGACGGCGGTGCTGCGGTTGACGAGCGCTTTAATTTCCGCGTCCATTTCTATGGATAAGCCGATTTTTTTCAGCCACTGGTCGGCCTCGGCATAGGCTGCATCCGAGATCCGGTACATCAGATGGCCATTGATTTCCGTCACCCCCCTGGCGTAAAACTGGCGCATGATCGCCAAAAAAGCAGTCTTGTAGTTGGGGATATTGATATTGGTAGCACCGAGGATAAAGGAGTGGTCGCGCTCATCGCCGCGACCGTCCAAAAAAGTGGCGGCTTCCGCATCGGTACGGGCGACAATGATTCCGGGGACCTTCATGATGTCGAGTTGCAGGCGGGCGGCGTTGAGCCGTTTTATCTGCTCATCTACCTGAACCAGCACCTTACCGGCCTGATGCCCGCACTTCTTGACGCCCGGTTTCTGGTCTTCGATATGATAGCCCGGCACGCCGACTTCGACGAAGCGGCGGATCAGGTTGCGGACATGGGCGTCGCCGCCGTGCCCGGTGTCTGCATCGGCGATGATAAAGGGCCGGTAGTCGACCGCAGGTGTCTGCGCGCGCTCCTCGTCGCTCATGCGCAGGCGCTGGAAAAACTGGTTGCGGTCGGCGGCGAGCAGGGCCCTGACCAGCGGAGCCGCCTCATCAGGAACCTGACTTAGTGGGTAGCTGGCCAGATCGGGGCCTGGATCTTCGTTGACTGAACCCTTGGCCGAGGTGGCCCAGCCCCCCAGGTAGATTCCTTCGATCCCCACGCGTTTGATGGCAACGGCCTGGCTGGGGGAATAGGGGCCGAAGGTGGTTATCGACCTGCCTTCCGCGAACAGTTCTCTTAGCCGATCATAGAAGGCCGCAGCCGCGTCCCGGGCGATGGTGTAGTCGACCGGTATGGTGCCGCGTTGCTCGACCACCTGGTCGGGGGTATAAAGCCGGATTATCCCTTTGAAACGGGGACTGTTGAACCAGTCCTGGGTTGCCTTGACCTCGTCGGTAAATGTCGTCATATTCGTCTCCTGTTGAGCTATTGGCCGGCGGCCGGCAAGGTGTCGAGATTTTCAGTGATGCGTATGCCCTGATTCTTGAAAGCCTCCATGTACTGAACGATGCGCTGCTTTGCAGTTTCGAGATCAGAGTTGTTAAGATTGATATTTAAGAGATCGATGTACCAGGGAGCCTTGACCGGATCGCGCACATAGGTTTCAACGATGGCCCGGGCAATCGGCAGGGTTGTTTTCTTTGAGTCTTCATAGACATCACGATTACCGGCCACCAGGAGTTTTGCGTATTCTTCGTCCAGCAGACGGGCGAAAATCCGGCTGCTGAAAACGTCGCCTGCTTTTAACCCGGTTTCGGGATCATCCTCGGTCAGAGCCGCCCCTTTATGCATCCATTCCCAAAGGATACTCAAGCGGATCTCGCCGGTCGCCATGTCTTCCATCAGGTAAAGTATGTCATCATCGCCAAAGAAATCGGCCGGTTTGAGGGCGGCTGCCTGGAGTCCCTGGCCGAAGGCGTTGCCGTACTGCAGGGCCACGCTCAGCAGGTTGCGGGCTCCGCGCACAGTCCGCGGGGCCGGTTCAAGCAGGGTCAGACCTGCCGCATCGGCAGCGGTGTAGGTCAGCGGCGGGAATGTGCGGCTGAGCTGGTTGTTCTCCCCAATCTCCTCCCAAACCGGGCGGATGATGTGCACCATTTTCCAGTGGGCGATCCATTTGCCGCTGGCGCCCTCCTGTTGTTCGCGAATGGCTCCGGCCCTGGCTTTTTTCATGCTGCCGGCAACACCTTGGGCCGAACCTACCGGGATGTTCGGCTCCATCCCCCCTTGCCACAGGGCGAAGTTGCCATTGGCATCCGGAGTATTGACGGCACGGCGGACACGATCCTCATACTTGCGCATGTAGCCGTAGGTCATGACGATCGATTCGATGTTGGGATTGATAAAGTCAGTGTCCCAGCAGTTGGCGTCGGAGACGCTGTTGATGTAATCCCAGCGCCCGGTATTGAAACCGACGAAATGCAGACCCAGCGCCGCCCGGATCTCCATGAGCTGGAAGGTCGCCTCGAGTTGTTCTACCAGAACATAGACTTTGATCGTGCCCTCGGCAAGGCCCAGGTGTCTTTCGAGTGCCGTCATCATCCTGTTCCAGAATCCGGCCTCTTCGGCGGTCTGGATTTTAGGCAGATAGAGGACGATGGACGACCCTGCATGAAGCAATATCTTGTAGTTGTTGACGATATAGAGGGTCAGGTCGACAATGGAGGCGGACAGCGACTTTCCATCGATCCGGATGTGGCGGTCATCCAGGTGCAGGCCGCGGGCGCGAAATATCTTGGTGGTGAAATCGAGTTGTTTCAGCCAGTCGGAGATAATCTCCCGGCCAAAAAATTCGTGCGCCCAGGCATTCATCTCTCTTGCCACCTGTTCGGCAACTTCGAGAAACAGCGGATCGCGGGCAATGGCCAACTTGAGACTGCGCAGATTATCCAGGGACATGGTGGTGATCTGGCCGAGGGCATCCTCGCCATCGAACATCCAGCCATCGGCACCCGAGAGCAGGGCGTAGGCAACGTTTCGCAGGTTGACCCTGACCGGAGAATTCGGCCTGGCGGCCGGTCCGGTGCCTTGCAGCCACTGGCGCTGCAGGTCGCGCGGGATCACGGGTCCTGCGAACTTGCCGTCGCGGGCATCCTGGACGCGGAGGCCTGTTCCCTTGATCTCGGAATCCGGTTCGAGGAAGGTGATCGGGCGTCCCTCGTTGATGCGAAGGGCTCGGCGTTGTATCCGCTCATTCATCAGCCGTTTTTGTTCATCGTTGAACTGTGCCAGGAAGGTAAGCGCGGTCAGCGCCTCCGGTGTGCAGACATCCGAGTAGTCCTGAGCGAGAGTTCCCCGGATCTGCAGTTGGAAACCTTGAGCTGTTGTTGCTGTCGTGCTCATCTCCTTTCCTCCCGTGCGGGCAGTGTTTTTTCGCTGGAGTGGTCGTCTAGTTATTGATGATAACGATTATCTTTCTCATATATACACAATTAAATTCAAGGTCAATCTCCTTTTTCCCTTTTGCAAAGGTGACAGTTACAATCTGCTCACTGCAAAAAACGGCAAGGAGCTGATGTTCGAACACCCCCGTTTTAAAAGACCAGGGGGGGAGAGAGGGAAATGTCCTACTCGAGTCGGCCAAACTTACGGGAGAGCCTGCTCGCCAGTTCGTCTAAAAATTCTATGGAATCGAGTACCTTAGCAGCCGGTGGATCACAGATTTGCGCGAGATCTCCAGTCATATAGCCGTCTTCTATGCATTCAATGACGGTTCTTTCCAGGATGTCGGCAAAGTTGACAAGTTCTGCAATCTTATCAAGTTCACCGCGCTTTCGCAGAGCTCCGGTCCAGGCATAGATCAAGGCGACTGAGTTGGTTGACGTCTTCTCGCCTTTGAGGTGTTTGTAGTAATGACGCTGAACGGTTCCATGAGCTGCCTCGTATTTGAAGAGGCCTTTTGGAGAGACCAGAACCGACGTCATCATGGCCAGTGACCCGAAGGCCGAGGCCACCATGTCGCTCATTACGTCACCGTCATAGTTCTTGCAGGCCCAGAGCAGGCCGCCTTTGGTCTTCATGATCCGGGCGACGAGATCGTCGATCAGCGTGTAGAAATACTCGATCCCGGTGGCTGCAAATTTCGCCTTATACTCTTTCGCAAATATCTCTTCAAAGATGATTTTAAAACGCTGGTCGTAGATTTTGGAAATCGTATCCTTGGTCGCGAACCAACAGTCGATCTTCAGATCCAGGGCGTATTCGAAACAGGCCCTGGCGAAGCTTTTGATTGAAGAATCAGTGTTATATACGCCCTGCAGGATAGCAGGTCCTTCAATCTCGACAATCGTCTCGCGCAGGACCTTACCGTTTTTATCGGTGGCAACAATCTCCAGCTTGCCGCCTGCCTCGGTATAAATTTCTGCGTTCCTGTAGACATCTCCGTAAGCATGACGCCCGACCACAATAGGTTTTGCCCAGGTGCGCACCGCCGGTTTGACGTTTTTGACCATGATCGGCTTGCGAAAAACGGTGCCGTCCATAGCGGCCCTTATGGTGCCGTTGGGGGATCTCCACTGCTTTTTCAGGTTATATTCTTTGACGCGGTCGGCATTGGGGGTAATGGTGGCGTTCTTGACCCCGACGCCGTATTTTTTTATTGCCTCTGCGGCATCTACGGTGACCTGATCGTCGGTCCGGTCCCGTTCCGTGAGACCGAGATCGAAGTAGACGGTTTTTAGATCGATAAAGGGCAGGATCAGCTTTTCTTTGACCATGGGCCAGAGGACCCGGGTCATCTCATCTCCATCGACTTCCACCAAAGGAGTGATCATTTGAATTTTTTGTGTCATAATAAACGATATCGGTGTGGGTTGGCATGGTTTCATGTCGGAAGGCGACATGATTGAATAATGGGAGCTGCTTCGAGTATATCACTGCCGACTTATAGCAGAAAATGCTGCAATTGTAAAATGAAACTCCCCCGAGTCTGTCACTCATGCGCGAGTGACGGATCAAGTCGGCAGGATAAGGACAGGCGAAAAAAATTGGATCCGACAATTGTATCGATACGGCGGGCCCTTATCGACTGGTTTGGGAAGACTGGTCGCGACCTGCCCTGGCGCCGGGACTATGACCCGTATCATGTCTGGATCTCTGAGATCATGCTCCAGCAAACCCAGATGGGCAGGGGAGTCATTTATTATAAACGCTGGCTGGAGAGGTTTCCGGACATCAGGACAGTAGCAGAAGCGGAGGAGAGAGAGATCCTGAAATACTGGGAAGGTCTTGGCTATTATGCCAGGGCGAGGAATCTGCATAAAGCGGCGCAGGCCATGGTTGATAGGCATGCAGGATGCATCCCTCAGAGTTATGAGGTTCTTTTGAGTCTGCCGGGTATCGGGCCGTATACTGCTGCCGCAATTGCCAGCATTGCTTATAATCATGATATTGCCCTTGCCGATGCCAATGTGGAACGGATCCTGGCCCGGCTCTTTGATATCGATGGACCGATAAAAAACAGTACGACAAAAAAAATTATCAACCAAAAGGCCTTGGAACTGCTGCCGGCCGGGGCGGCCAGGATTTTCAATCAGGCCCTGATGGACTTGGGCGGGCTTATCTGCACGCCGAAGAATCCGGCTTGCACCGAATGTCCCGTGGCTGAATTTTGTAGCGCTCTGCGCGCCGGTCGCGTCCATGAGCGGCCGGTTGTGAGCCCGTCGGGGAAGACCATCCCGATAGAGATGGCGACAGGTGTTCTAACGCATCGCGGGTTGCTCTTTATCCAGCAGCGGCTGGCCGATGATGTCTGGGGGAGCCTCTGGGAATTTCCCGGCGGCCGCCTGGAGACAGGGGAGACACCTGAGGAGACGGTGGTCCGCGAGTATCGGGAGGAGACGGGGTTTGCGGTGGAGGTCGTAGCAGGAATCACGACCGTAATCCATCATTATATGAAATACAGGGTCGTTCTCCATGGCTTTTCCTGTCGATTGATAGGGGAATGCACGGAACCCTTGCTCCATGCGGCACAGGACTTCCGGTGGATTGCTCTGCAGGATCTCGCCCAGTACGGATTTCCGGCAGGTCATCGCAAGCTTATTGAATATATGAAGAAATCGTCTCCAGGAGTATCTCCGTGAGTCAGTTTTACGATGTCCTTGTCATTGTCCTGCCGGTTTTTCTGGTCATTGCTACCGGTTCGGTCCTCAAATGGACCCGCTTGGCCGACGCCGGTTTTCTGTTTCAGCTGAACCGGATAGTCTATTATCTTGCCTTGCCGTCACTGCTCTTCTATAAGATCTCGACGGCGGATTTTTCGGCCAGTTTTAACGGGGCTCTGATGATCGGCCTGCTGGTCAGTATTATCGCCGGTTTTGCCTCTTCTTATGCCTATGGTGCGCTGCGGTATCCTCCGGCCGTTCGCGGCGCCTTCTCTCAGGGGGCATTCCGGGGCAACCTGGCCTACATCGGCCTTCCCGTTGTCTACAATGCCTACGGGGAAAAAGGATTGGCCAGCGCCGGCATCCTGCTTGGTGTTCTAATCCCGGCGATGAATTTCTTCGCGATCGTGGCCTTGTTGATGCCCCATCGGAATGGAGATCGGAAAATGAGTGCGGGTTTCTGGGTCAGGCAGATTGGCGGTAATCCGTTGATCATCGCCTCCCTGATCGGCATTGCCTGGAGTTTTTTCCGCCTGCCGATGCCCAAGGTGATTGATTCGGCGCTCAATATCATTACCGGGATGGCCCTGCCTCTGGCCCTTATCTCCATAGGCGCCTCCTTTTCCTGGGAGAAATTACGCGGTGATCTGAAGATAACCGTGCCGGCAACAGTTTTTAAACTGGTTTTTCTGCCATTGCTGACCGCGCTGGTCTTGCTTTTGCTAGGTGTGCGGGGACAGGAGTTGGCCATTGGCGTGTTGTTTGCCGGTACACCGACGGCGACTGTCGCCTATATCATGGCCCAGCAGATGCAGGGGGACGCGGAGTTGTCCGGCTCGATCATCATGCTTTCAACCATCCTCTCAGTGCTGACTTACACAATTGCTCTATATTGTCTGAAGATCATGGGACTCTGATCCAACGATGATTATGTTGAACATCAGAAGTTGAGGAGGCTTGCAATGAAACACATTTCCTATTTTCTTTTTGAAACATCGCTGGGTATCTGCGGGATTGCGTGGCAGGGTCCCGAAACGAAAAATAGCAGCCCTGCCGTGCTCTTTCTGCAGCTGCCGGATACGACCGAGAAATTGACTGAGGAGAAAATAGCCGAAAGTACCGGCGGTCAGAAAGCGGATCCGCCTCCATCCATTAATGGGATAGCAGAGAGGATTCGCACCCACCTGAATGGCAAGGTGCAAGATTTGAGTGACATCCCCGTCGATCTTGAGGGTGTGGGCAGCTTCACCCGGCAGGTCCTGACGGCCTGCCGGAATATCCCGGCAGGCAGGACCATGTCCTACAGCGAACTTGCCCAGGTGATCCATCGTCCAAAGGCAGCCCGGGCGGTAGGGCAGGCCCTGGCAAGAAACCCGATCCCGCTTATTATTCCCTGTCATCGGGTCCTGACCCAGGCCGGACGGGCTGGCGGCTTTTCCGCTCCGGGAGGAGTGGAGACGAAGAAACGGATTCTTGCAAAAGAAGGCGTGACCATAAAATGAATAAAAAATATTTCTTATATAGATAGAGTAATATGCCGAACTTACGTATCGAAATTCTCAATGTTGCCGTTTCACTCGTCTGCATGGCCATCATCCATCGGCAGACCAGAAGATACGGCTACAGATCGGAGAGTATCCAGGAGAGAATCGGGCTGTTTGATGTCCTCAAAGGGGTATGCATCATCGGGGTTGTTTTTATTCATGCAGCTTTCCTGACCCCGGTCAGCAGGGATATCTGCAGGACCCTTGATTTTGCCGTACCCTTCTTCTTCATCTCCTCCGGGTTTCTGCTGTCAGTGAGAAGCAATGGTGTAATTAATCTCAGTGAGTATTATCGCAAACTTTTTTTCAGGGTGGTGCTTGTCTATCTAATATTTGTGGTCGGCACGCGATTTTTTTACGGGACTGAACTTACCTTTAAGGATATTTTCCTCGATGCCCTCCTTGGCCGGACAAACTACAATTATTATTTTATTCCTCTCATCCTCCAATTCTACATTCTCTTTCCCTGTCTGGTTAAATTCAGGGAAAAACTTGACAGTCCTCTGATCTTCTGTCTGGTTGCCTTTTTTTCCTTCTTCTTTTATGTGTGCAGCCATTATATTCAGCAGCCCGCCTGGAACAATAATCCCTATTACCTGGTCTTCATCGGCAGGGATTTTATCTACTTCTGCTTTGGTATTTTCATCTCCCGCTATAATATCAGGCAGGTACGGTTTAAAGATTATCTACTGTCATACATGGTCTTTCTCGCTGGGGTGGTCGTCCTTGTGCTGTCCAAAGACGAGTACATATTGACCTATGCCTATCCTTTTGTAGCCTTTATCCTGGCCCTGATAGTCTATAACAGGATCGGGGAACATTCCTGGTTACGGGTTTTTGAAGTCCTTGGCCGGTACTCCCTGGTAATCTACCTGGTTCACAGCACGATACAGAACACTGTGGTTACGAAATATATTTATGACCCGAAGTTGCCATGGGGGGTTGGGCTTTTGGTCGTTGTTGGTTGCACGGTCGTAATGAGCTACGCATTTGCCAGGATTTTCATGGCTGTTTATCAACCGGTAATAGCGTTTTTGTTGCCGGTAAGGCAGCCGCTTAGAGCTAAGGAGAACTCAGGCGAGTAACCCTTCCAGGGTATCTGACCGCTGCCTTATGTGTGACAGGTACCATTTCCCCTTTTATACAACAGGACACCACATGAAAGAAATAGACGAGCTGGAAATCTTTTCCGATTATATCTGACCCTGGTGTTATTTCATTACCGGGCGTATTGAAAGATTGCGAAAAGAGTATGAAGTGAGTGTTCGGTGGCGGGCTTTTCCGCTGCATCCTGAAACCCCGGAGGAAGGACAGTTGCTTGAGAATCTGTTCAGGACAAGCCCGGAGAAGATTGCCGGAATGATTGAGCACCTGCGCAGGACAGCCGAGGACCTCGGCCTGCCGTTTACTGCCCGGACCAGGACGTATAACAGCAGGCTTGCACAGGAACTAGGGCTTTGGGCGTCAGACAAGGGCCGTGGTGATGCCTTCCATACGGCAGCCTTCAAGGCATATTTTGCCGGTGGCCTGAACCTGGCGAAACATCAGGTTCTGCTTGATCTGGTACGAGATACCGGGCTGCCGGTAGATGAGGCAGAGGAGATTCTTTCCGGCCGCACATATGCGGAAACGGTGGATAAGGACTGGGCGGAGTCACGGGTTAGAGGCATTACCGCAGTCCCCACTTTCATCATGGGGCAACATAAGCTGGTCGGTGCCCAGAACTATGAAAGTCTGGCCGAACTGGTAAGCCTGAACGGCGTTGCACGGAGAAAATAACCGTTTAGAATGAACGCGAGGGATGGAGAAAATGTTTTCTTCCTTTCTTCTGGATTCTAAGCAGACTCATCTCGTCAAACATCCAGAGGAGGAGCATGGCAGCCTGTTCCGGGCGTACTTTCCGCTTTCCTCCTCAGGAAATGCATCGCATTGGATATCACTTCGACCTTATTTTTTTGTCTTTGCTCTGCTGCCGTTTTTTGAGTCCCTCCCACCAATCCAGCCGTTTTTTGATCTCTTTTTCAAAACCGAAGGGGGAGGGGGTGTAATAGGTCCTCTCTTCCAGCCTGTCCGGGAAGTACTTCTGGTAGCTGTAGCTGTCCTCGAAGTCGTGGGAATAGTGGTAGTCTTTGCCGTATCCCAGGTCTTTCATCAGTTTCGTCGGGGCGTTGCGGATATGGAGCGGCGCTTTGTGATGGCTGGTTTCCAGGGCATCCTTCTTGGCCGCGTTATAGGCCACGTAGAGGGCATTGCTCTTCGGCGCGGTGGCCAGATAGATGGTGAGCTGGGCCAGGGCATTGTTCGCCTCCGGCATTCCCAGAAAATGCACGGCCTCCTTGGCGGCCATGGCCTGGACAAGGGCGTTCGGGTCGGCCAGACCCACGTCTTCGCTCGCGAACCGTGCCAGCCGCCGGACCAGATACATCGGATCCTCTCCCGCCTCGAGCATCCGGGCCAGCCAGTAGAGGGCCGCCTGCGGGTCACTGCCGCGCAGGGATTTATGCAGGGCCGAGATCAGGTTGTAGTGCTCCTCGCCGTTTTTATCATAAAAGAGCGCGCGCTGAGAAATCGCCTGGAGGACGAATTCGACGTCGACTTTCTCGCCCGGACCGGCTGACCGGCAGACCATCTCCAGATGATTGAGTCCCTTTCTGGCGTCTCCGCCGCTCCGTGCGGCCAGTGCCTTCAGAGCCTCATTGTCGAATATGATTTCTCCCGGCAGTGTCGCCAGGGCCCGGCGCAGGATTTCAATGATCTCCTCATCCTGCAGGGATTCCAGCACAAAGACATGGCAGCGGGAGAGCAGAGCCGGGATGATCTCGAAGGACGGGTTTTCCGTGGTCGCTCCGAACAGGATGATCGCTCCCGATTCGACATAGGGCAGGAAGGCATCCTGCTGCGCCTTGTTGAAACGATGGATCTCGTCGACGAAGACGATGGTTTTCCGGCCTTCGGCCCGAAGCAGGTAGCTGGCCCGTTCCATCAGTTCCTTCACCTCCTGGATTTTCGAGAGCACAGCGCTGAAGGAGCAGAAACCATGGCGGGTATTTTTTTCGATAAGTCGGGCGATGGTGGTTTTTCCGGTCCCCGGAGGTCCCCACAATACGAAGGAACTGTAGTCATCCCGTTCAATCATATTGCGGAGAAGGGCGCCTTCCTTGAGAAGCGAGCCCTGTCCGAGGATATCACCGATGGTCTGCGGTCTGACCTTTTCAGCCAGGGGAATATTGGCCGGCATCTGCATGGCATCGACTATGGTACGTTGCTTCGGCATCTTTTTACCAATTTTATGAACAAGTTCTCAGAGTAGCGACAAAATATCATTTTTGGAATGATATAACAGAAATCTTCTCACTTGTCATTTTTGTCGATGAAAAGATTGAACTTGTGAGGCAAACGATGATAGAGTTCGATGAACGTCCTTTTTTTATTTCCGCATATATTGGGCAGTAAACCTGGAGCCGATGGATTGTGAAGATCAAGAGCAGTCTTTACCAGACCTTCCTTGTGAGCGTGATCGGAACATCGCTTCTGATGGCTGTCGGCATTGGATGTTTCTGGATTAAAGGAGAGTACAGGGAATTTAACGAAGATGCCCTGATGTTGCGGGATTTATATATTTCGGACCAGAAGAACAAGATCAAAAACGTTGTCGACCAGGTGATTCAGTATGTGAAATTCAGACGGGCTATTACCGAAGAGGATTGGCGGGATAATGTCAAAGGACGGGTGGATGCGGAGAAAGACCTGCAGAAAGAGGTGCTTGACTTTATCAATACCATCCGATTTGACGGTGATAATTATGTTTATGTCTATGATTTCAAAGGGACGGCACTTGCCCATTATAAACCGGAGACCATCGGCAAGAGCCTGTGGGATTATATCGATCCGAACGGAGTTCCGGTAGCGCAGGAGTTGATCCGGATTTCGCAGCAGCCGGAGGGTGGCTTTTTGCAATATGTCGGCACCGTTAAACCGGAAACGGGTAAGCCGAGTGCCAAGATCGGCTATGCCAGGAGTATTCCGGAATGGCGCTGGATGATCGGTGCCGGTGTTTATGTGGATGACGTCGAGCGGGTTCTCGAGAAGAAGCACGACGACCTGCAGCGGAAGATCAAAAACCATATATTGAGGGGTGCGGTCGGTCTGCTGTTGGCCTTTATTGCTATTATCTGTTTTACCCGTAAGGTTTCATCCAGGCTGAGACGCAGTGTCGGGGCCTTCACCTTGTTCTTCGAGAAAGCGGCGATAGAGGCCGTCCCGATGGATGAGGAGAGTGTCCACTACACCGAGTTCAAACACCTGGTGGCCCCGGCCAACAGGATGCTGCAGGAGAGAAACAAGGCTCAGCAAGCGTTAAAAGAGAGCGAAGAGCGGCTGAACCGTGCAAAAAAGATGGAAGCACTGGGTCTGCTGGCAGGTGGTGTCGCCCATGATCTGAACAATGTTCTCTCCGGAATCGTCAGTTATCCGGATCTGCTTCTCGAAACTCTGCCCCCCGAAAGTCCTCTCCGACGTCCTTTGTCGACGATCCGGGATTCCGGCAACAAGGCGGCCGCCATCGTGCAGGATCTTCTTACCCTGGCCCGCCGGGGGGTGGTCTCCTGCGAGGTGATCAACCTGAACCGGATCATAACGGAATATCTATCCTCCCCCGAGCATAAAAATCTTCTGGCCCAGTTTCCGCTGACCATGGTGGAAACCCGCCTTGATCCTGACCTGTTGAAAATTAAAGGCTCGGATGTTCATCTGCGTAAATCGCTTATGAATCTCGTCTCCAACGCCTTTGAGTCCCAGCCTGACGGAGGACGTGTCCTCATCAGCACATCCAATCGGCACCTTGATGAAGCGGTTAAAGGATATGAAACCATTGGGCCGGGTGACTATGTTCTTATGTGTGTGGAAGATTCCGGAACGGGTATTCCCGCCGATGATATCAAACGGATCTTCGAGCCCTTTTATACGAAAAAGGTCATGGGTCGTCATAGTGGAACCGGCCTGGGGATGGCCATTGTCTGGGGTACCCTGCGGGATCATCAGGGGTATATCGATGTAAAGAGCAATGATGGAAAGGGGACGCTCTTCGAACTGTATTTTCCGGTCACCCGCGAGGACCCTGTTCCGATCGAAACTGATGTCTCTGTTGATGACCTGATGGGAGCAGGGGAGCATATTCTGGTGGTAGACGATATACTTGAGCAGCGTCTGATTGCAGAGAGCCTCTTGACCAGACTCGGCTATCAGGTAACCACTGTCGAAAGCGGTGAGATGGCGGTCGAATATCTGCGGAGCAACCGTGTCGACCTGTTGCTTCTGGACATGATCATGGAACCGGGAATGGATGGCCTGGATACCTATCGGCGCATTATCGAAATGTATCCGGGACAGAAAGCGCTGATTGCCAGTGGTTACACTGAAACGGACCAGGTCAGAGAAGCCCAGCAGCTCGGCGCCGGACGATATCTGAAAAAGCCGTACACCCTCAAGGGTCTTGGTCTGGCCGTATATCTGGAACTGGGAGGGGGACAAGCTCAGCTCAATAAAAATTACATATCCTCATCCTCGTTTCCAAACGAAAAAATAGCGGATGAAAAATGAGGATTTTGACTGTTTCAAGGGTCTATTTATAAGAGGAGAAAAGTTTATATGGTTAAAATAATTGCCTATTGTGGACTTGTCTGTTCCAATTGTCCGACGTATCTGGCTACTCAAAACGATGATGATGATGCCAGGGCAAAGACAGCGGCTTTATATTCGGAAAAATTCGGTTTCAGTCTCGAACCAAAGGATATCAATTGTGATGGATGCCTTTCCAGCGGCGGAAGGCTGATCGGGTACTGCTCCGCCTGCAATATCAGGAAATGCTGTAGTGCGAAAGGACTGGCAAATTGTTCGGTCTGTAACGAGCAGCCGTGTGAAAATCTGGAAAAATTTCATGCCTTTTCTCCGGATGCCAAAGACAGTTTTAAAAAACTTTTGCGGCAGCAGCGCGAGGAATAATGAAACCTTGCGGGGATGTCAGGGAAGAAAAAATGAGTGGGAGTTCGAAATGATCACTTTTGCCGGAGGCTCTACCCAATAGATGATTTGCAAAAATCTTCATTATTGATGTTGATTGAATAATACAACCAGGTTAGGATGTCGCGGTGATCGATTCAGGCGGGGATTTTTTGAACCGGGGAAGTGCTTTTATCTGCAGTTAATGGAACTCTATGCATATAATTTTTGGTATTCTCGGCGGAGTAATAGGCCTGGCCACAAGTAAAGGATCGGGGATTATTTTATGGATTGTGGTCGGATTACTGGCAGCTGAGGTGCTGGTGCAAAAGGGACGACTTGCGACCCTTGAGAAAACCTACCGCCCCCTCCCGTCAAACCCGCCTGATGAAGCCGTTTCCCTGCCGGCACAGGCTGAGGTTGAGCCGGAGAGTGTTTTAACCCGACCTGAACCGGTTCTGGAGGTGGATTTTCCCATTGATCTTCTGGAAACACCGGAAACGAAGGAATTCGTGCCGTTACTGCACCAGACCTATAGACAGGACGATGTCCGGAGGGAAGGATTTTTTGACGAACTCGGGGAGGGGGTAAGCAGGTTCTCCTCGTTGCTCACCCGTTTTTTCACCGGTGGCAACCTGGTGCTCAAGGTTGGCATCATCATCATTTTTTTCGGAGTCGCCTTTCTTCTCAAGTATGCCGCCCAGCGCAACCTGGTGCCGATCGAATTCCGATTGATCGGGGTGGTCCTGGGTGGACTTGCTCTTCTGGGCAGCGGCTGGTGGCTGCGACGGAGAAGTCTCGGCTACGGATTGATACTGCAGGGCGGGGGGATCGGCGTCCTTTATCTTGTCGTTTATGCTGCTGCCAAGCTGTATCATTTGCTGCCGGTTTCGCTCTCCTTTGCGGTGATGGTTGTCCTGGTGGTCTGCTCCAGTTTTCTGGCCGTTCTGCAGGAGTCGAAATCACTCGCCATTGCCGGCATTATCGGCGGTTTTCTTGCCCCGGTGCTGATGTCGACCGGTGGCGGCAGTCATGTCATGCTCTTCAGCTATTATGCCCTGCTCAATACGGGCATCCTGGGAATCGCCTGGTTCAAGAGCTGGCGCGAGCTCAATCTCCTCGGCTTTTTCTTTACCTTTGCCATTGCCACGGTCTGGGGGGGGACTGCCTATCAACCCGCCTTTTTTGTCAGTACCGAGCCCTTTCTGGTCTTCTTTTTTCTCCTCTACGTTTCTGTCTCCGTGCTCTTTGCCCATCGACAACCGGTGAACCTGAAGGGCTATATCGATGGTCCTCTGGTCTTCGGTCTGCCCTTGATCGTTTCTGCCCTGCAGTATTTCCTGGTACGGGATTATGAGTATGGCATGGCCATGAGTGCCCTTGGTCTCGGTTTGTTCTATGCCGGTCTTGCCATAGTGCTCTGGCGCCGGTTGCAAGAGGGAATGCGGATGCTGATCGAGGCCTTCCTGGCACTCGGGGTGGTCTTCGGAAGTCTGGCCGTGCCGCTTGCCTGCGATGGACAGTGGACATCGGCGACCTGGGCTCTGGAAGGGGCAGCGATGATCTGGATCGGGGTTCGCCAGCAAAGATTAGCGGCACGTCTTTTTGCCCTTCTGTTGCAGATCGGCGCGGCTGCCTTTTTTCTCGACCAGGTCTGGTATCCTTTTACCGCCATGGCATTTATCAATCATTTCTTTTTGGGCACTCTCCTTATCGCCTTGAGCGCGCTTTTTTCCAGCTGGTATCTTGATCGATGCCGTGACAACCTGCGAAACTGGGAGTGCTACTTCCCATTGCCTCTTCTTGTCTGGGGGCTGCTCTGGTGGTATGTCGGCGGACTTCACGAGATCGAACGGCAGTTTCCCGCTCATCTATTTGTGAGTGTCATACTCCTTTTCTGTTCGGTCAGCACCATGCTGATGACAATGGTAGCCAGGCGTATTGCCTGGAGAAACCTTGTCCTGGCCCAGCTTATCTTTCTGCCTGCAATGGTCATGATCGCGGTGTTCGGGGCGATGAAAATGGGCTCCAATTCTCATCTTCTTGCCGGTGTCGGAGCTGTGGCCTGGCCGCTGGCCCTGTTCACCGGTTATCGACTTTTATACCTGGTAGAGGATGAGTGGCCGCTGCAACTGGTGCGGATCTGGCATCCCGGGACCATGTGGATTCTCCTTTTTCTGTTGAGCCATGAGGCCTCCTGGCTGGTACGGCAGATTCTGCCCGGCACCTGGCAGACGATCTGCTGGGGTCTTCTGCCGGCTGCTGCGGTCTTCTGTCTGAGTCTCTGGGGGATGCTGCTTCGCTGGCCATATGGAAAATACATCGAGGCCTATTCCGGGATCGGGTGTGCAATTCCGGCCGGTTGGTTGATTTTCTGGAATCTGTACTGTCTTATCCTGTCTGGAAATCCAAAGCCTCTTTCGTATATTCCACTTCTCAATCCCCTGGAGTTGAGCCAGTTCTTGACTCTGGCCGTCCTTTTTTACTGGGCCTGGCAGGCGGAAAGACGGTCTTGGGCATTACCTGCTTTTCTGACTCTTTCATCGGTATTCTGGCTCCTTGGCGGCCTGGGATTTCTGGTCCTGAACAGCGTGGTAGCAAGGAGTGCCCATGTTTTTGCTGGTATTCCCTATTCCTACCCGGCTCTTTTTCGATCGGCTGTTTTTCAGGCGGCGCTGGCCACACTTTGGGGTGTCAGCTCCCTTGTCATTACGGTCTGGTCGGCAAGAAACAGTAACCGCACAATCTGGTGTGTTGGGGCGGGGCTTCTGACTATGGTTGTGGTGAAGCTCTTCCTTATCGATCTGTCCGGCACAGGGACAATCGCCCGGATCATCTCATTCCTGGTGGTAGGCGGGTTGATGCTGGTTATCGGGTATTTTTCGCCGATACCTCCAAAGAAGCAGGAGGAAGGCCGATGAAGCTCTTCATTTTCTTAATGCTGATTTTCTGTCCGGTCTGTTCGGCACTGGCAGGTGCACCGGCTGCGCAGGATTTTGCCTGCGGGTATCTTCTGGATACGGAAGGAGACGGAGCCCTGTATTCCCTGGGCGTCCCGGATGAGGTGTATCGTTATGTACAAAGCGCCGACCTCAGGGATGTCCGTGTTTTGAACGCCTCCGGCGAAGCTGTTCCTCACGTCCTGAGGGAGCCGGTCGAGAATGAAACGGATCAGCGCACACAGGAAGATGTTCCGTTTTTCCCGCTCATTGAGGATGCACAAGGCCCGCAGGGGGCCGATCTGGCCGTGAATGTCAGAAGGAAGGCTGATGGCATGATCATCAGTGTTGTAGCGGACAACGCCGCAGCCTCCGGCAGTCAAGGAATACGAAGCTATCTTCTGGATCTGAGCGGGCTGAAAACGGAAACCGGCAAACTCGACTTCATCTGGAACAGCGGGGATCTTCCCTTTACAACAGTACGTCTCCAAGATAGCGATGATCTGATCCACTGGCATACTTTTATGGACACTGCAACCCTTGCCGATCTGGAATTTAAAGGATACAGGGTTGCACAAAAAGGCATTGTTTTAGCGGTGAAACCGCTTAGATATCTGAAAATGACCGGAGATAAGGGCCAGAGATTGCCCGATCTGCAAAAAGTCACTGCCTTGTCTAAAAAAGTGACGACGAGACAGCAACGGAGATGGCTGCCTTCGGGCAACGGTCTGGTCGGCAATAATGCGGGGCACACCGTTATTGATTTCAACTCCGAATTTCATCTGCCGGCGAGTGGAGTACGGCTGCGCTTCCCGGAGGCAAACAGCATGATCCGGGCCTCGGTGCAGTCTCGGTCTGACGCAAAGAGTCCATGGATTTCAAGATGTTCTGCTGTATTTTACTCATTGAAAATGGGGGGCGCTGGACTGGATAATGATACCTGTCTATTCGGGCGGACCGATGACAGACTGTGGCGTCTTGAGATTATCGAGGATGGTGCAGGGCTGGAGAAAATCGACAGGGCGCCATCCCTTGAGCTGGGATGGAACGCGGCGGAACTCCTGTTTGTCGCAAGAGGCCCTGCCCCCTTCACCCTTGTCTTCGGCAACGGCAGACTGGCAGGGGATCCAGGGCCGCCTGTCACAGGGATGATTTTGCAGGCCGTCTCGGGAAAGCAGTCCGAACAGCTTGTCAGATCTGCGGCCCTCGGTAAAAAAATCGAACTGGGCGGCAAAGGTGCACTCGTCGTGCCTCTACCTCCTTTGCCGTGGAAACAATGGCTGCTCTGGACAGTCCTGCTCATTGGAACAGGTCTTTTATTTCTCATGGTTAGGCATCTGCAGCGGGAGATGCGGACGAAAGGGAATGGTGACTTGGGGGATGATAAATAAGCTCTGTCGACTATTTTTTAATTAAGGAGCTGTCTTCTCTTGCGGTTCGGTATCGGGCTGTTTGTCATCCGCTGCATTCCTCATTGAAGGGAATTCCTTGATATAGAGATCACGCTGCGGAAACGGCATTGAGATGTTGTGTTTTCTGAAAGCCCGGTCGATTTCATAATTAATCGCACTTTTGACCCTCAGCCGCTCGTCGATATTGGCTAGGTGGCAGCGCAGTTCAAAATTCAACGAACTTTCTCCGAATTCCAGAAACAGGACCAGTGGTGCCGGCGCCGAACCGTCGTTAATGACCCGATCGTTGCCCTTTGCTATATGAAGAAGAATTGTACGCACCAGGTCCGTGTCGCTGCCGTAGGCGACGCCGATCGGGACAATCAGGCGGCCATACTTATCGTTCAGCATCATATTGGTGACCTGATTGGAGATCAGCTCCGAATTGGGGACGATCACATCGGAGCGGTCGAAGGTCTGGATGACGGTAGAGCGGACGCTTATTTTCTGCACATAACCTTCCGTCTTGCCGACACTGATCCAGTCTCCCCGTTTCACCGGTCTCTCAAAGAGGATGATGAGCCCTGAAACGAAGTTGTTGACGATATTTTGCAGACCGAAACCAATACCAACCGACAGGGCACCGGCAATAACCGCCAGATTCGAAAAGCTGACCCCGGCAACGGAAAGTCCGATAATCAAAGCCAGAGCAAAACCGGCATACCCCGTCATCGTCACCAGTGTTTCTTTGGCGCTCTGGGAAAAATAGGATTGTTCCAACCACCTTTTCTCCAGCTGCATCTTGATCCATGAGATTAAGGTCCACCCGCAGGCGAAGATGAAAAATCCCAGCAGGATTCGCGCAGGGGCGAAGACTAGCCCTCCGAAGTTGAAACCATCGACAAGAGAGGAGGCGATCTTAAGGCGTTGGGAATCCGGGAGTCCCCAGAGCTGCAAAAAGAGATACAGCGCGATGGACCAGGCGAGGAGTTTGAAAATAATCCTCATCCACATAATGCCCATCAGATTTTCCTCTGGAGATAGTCCCAGCCAGAGGCGCGTCCTTCGATGCCATTGATATTTCCCCGGGGAAAAGCCGCCGATGATTTCATCAATGGAAAAGAGGGTGAACCGGAGCAGATTGGAGAGCAGGAAGGTGCTGAAAAAACCGACGAGCAGAAAGATGGAAAAATTTCTGTAGCCGGAAATCTCGATAATCATCACCAGCAGGGAAAGTGCCGAGACACCTGTCCGCATAGATCTCTCGAACCGGATCAGACCGGGAGGCAGCCTGAAGGACCACAGAAACCACCAGCCCGCCAGACAGATGCTCAGGATGATGACAGACTGGGCAAGAGTGAGGAGCGATGCAAGGGCGTTGAAATTGCTGAGATCGAGGCGGGTGGAAAAGAATAAAAGCACACAGGGAACGGCCAGGAGTCTAAAGCGTAGAATCGGGGTGGCAGATGATGGGGAAGCCGGTGCTGTTTGTTTCAGATAATTCCTGAGATCAAACAGAAAGAGAGCGAAAGAATAGATACTGATGGAGAAGAGCATCCAGGGAACATATCCTTCCGAGGTCGATTCCTGGAGGACATACAGCAGAGAGCATCCGCCCGTCAGAGATGCAAGGCTTACCGGTAATGACAAGTGTCCCTTGAAGGGGAGGGGGACCGTGATCTGCTGATCCCGCAAGGACAGGAGACGGCTGCGCAGCATCCGGAAGAATTTCAGGCCTGCCGCACCGCCCGTTGCTGCAAGCAGCAGAGTGATCAGTAATTCGAGTGCGGCCAGCTCCTCGATGCCTGATTTGTCGATTACATACCGGCTGACCTGCGTCTTGAATTCGGCCAATGAAGGCAGGGGCTCGGCGATCCGGTTGAAAAAATTCGGGGTTTTTGAAAAAAGGGTGGCGGTCTGCAGGAGTTTATTTTGATCGGTTAAGTCATTGTGCAAGCGTGTCGCCAGAGTACCAACCAACCTGCATTCCGATAGTGTCATCTGGAGGACCTGTTTTTGCCTGGAAAGGCTTTTGCGTTCTTTCACTATTTCAACAGGTTCCTGTTCGGCCGCGGGCCCCAGTGAGGCAATTTCCTGATCCAGACGGCTGGACTGGCTTGCTGAAGTGTCAATACAGGCGGCGGCCCCTTTGGAGAATTCCTCTGCCTGTTGTCTGGCACTTTCGATCTGTTGCGGTGAAACAGGGCTGTCTTTGATCTGACGGGAGAGTTCTTTGATCTTGGTCTGGGCCTTATCGAAATTGAACGGCGGCGGTTCGGAATCTGCAGAAAAGGCGGGAATTGCCTGAACAAACGCGAAGATCAGGAAAAACAGACAGGAAATAGAACGTCGTCTGAATGTCGCAGGAAAGGTCAAACCTTTTAAAAGGGGGCTGTTATGCATAGTATCCGACCAGAAAGATTTTTCGATACAAATATCAGGTTATCCCGACAAAAACAACCAAAAAGGAAATTGGTATCCCAGGATTGAGCAGGGCTTTTACTTCAGGTGTCGGAAGAGAAGAGGAGGGATGAAATTCGATCAAATATTGATTAAAGAGAGTTGAAAGGGGTACAGTTACGGAAAAATCACTTCAGATGCAGGGTGACCCTCACTGGTCTGGAAGGTAAAGACGGCGGTCGTTTTTCTTTTGCAGGAGAATAAAAATGCAGGCAATGATACTGGCAGCCGGGTTTGGCACACGGCTGCTTCCCTATACGGAATTTTGCCCTAAACCACTTTTCAGGGTCCTGAACAGACCCCTTTTGCTGCTGACTATTGAACGGCTGCAGAGGGCAGGATTTGATCATATCGTGGTCAACTGCCATCATCTGCGCCGACAAATTATCGATCTGCTGCAGAATATTGAAGGGGTTGTTCTCCAGGAGGAGGATATGATATTGGGGACGGGCGGCGGCCTGCGGCTGGCCATGGAGTCGTTCAGAGATGAACCGGTGCTGGTGACGAATGGTGATATCTATCATACGGTTGATTTCCGGTTGTTGTACGAGGCTCACCTGCACGATACCGCTTCCGTGACCCTGGCCATGCATGACTTTCCGCGTTTTAACAAGGTCTCCGTTCAGAATAATCAGGTGACAGGCTTTGAGAATGCAGAAGAAAATAAAGGATTGCTGGCCTTTACGGGCCTGCATGTGCTCAACCCTGGAATTTTAAGCACGATCCCGTTGTTGAGGCCGTCGTCGATCATTGATCTTTACAGGCGGTTGCTGGAGGAGAAAAAAAGGATCAATGCCTACAATGTGGATGGCTGTTACTGGACTGATATGGGGACGGTGGACGACTATCTCGCCTTGCACGGGGGGCTCCTGGCAGGAGACATTCCCTGGTGGCGGGAGTTGGGGGCACGGCCTGAGTCTCCTTATTATCTGGCGGATGAAGTGCGTTGTGCCGACAACCTAGTGATGAGAGACTGGGTCTGTGCAGGACGGGTTATGATCGGAGAGGATGTCCATCTCGAACGGGTTGTCCTGTGGGATGGTGTCTCCGTACCGGGAAGAAGCAGGTTGAGAGATACAATGATAATAAAGTAACCATTTACTTTGCAAGAGACTCTGTTTGAAAAGAAACGAACAGATCTCAGGCCTTCGGACGTATTCAATGTGCGCCGCAAGCTATCTGACCTCACCTTGTTGACTTTGCCGGGGCCGTGTCGATGTCTTTCCCATGCTTGCTTTTTTGGGTAACAATATGCTATACTGGGGTTTCGTGTGATGCTGGAAGGCCTGGGAGATTTTACTGATTCCTGATCTTCTTGACATGTTGCTGCCCCTAATACCTGCCGGTAACGAGGAACGGGGTTGAATTTTACCGGAGGTGGCTGGCGCATCTTTTTATTATGAAAATTCAGATCACCACTGTTACCGTTCATGGTTCAGAATCATAGAGGCCGGCATACCCTGCATTGCGAGCAGTCGCATCGCAAATCGGCAAAAGATCGGCTCCATGAATTCTGGCAGGTTTTCGACAAGGAGGATGAGGTCCTTGTCTGTATCAATGCCGATCCGGATGCACTGGCGTGTGCAATGGCCATCAAACGGCTCCTCCGCTACCGGGTAAAAAATGTTATTATTGCCCATCCTAACGAGATCAGGCGTCTGAATAATGTTTCGATGGTGGAGATGTTGAAGCTTCCCCTCGAACGTCTGAGTACTGTTAAGCTCAAAGATTTCAACAAAAAAGTCCTTGTTGATTCCCAGCCTAATCACCTGCCGTGCTTTGAAAAGATCGAATTTAATGCGATCATCGACCATCATCCTCATTCCGGGGACTGGAAGGCTCAGTATGTGGATATCCGGCCGGATTACGGTGCTGCTTCCACCATGCTGGTTGAGTATCTGCGGGCTGCCGGAATGAAGCCGTCGGTTTCCCTGGCCACCGCCCTTTTTTATGGGATCAAAGTGGACACCGCCAATTTTGAAAAACAGTCCCGGCTCGCTGATGGGATTTCCTTCAGGTATCTTTTCAGCATTGCCAACAGGAATCTGGTCCGCAAATTTGAGCTCACGGATCTCAGGCGTTCCGAACTCAGGTATTTCAATATTGCCCTGGCTGAACTGAAGTATTCGCAGCGGCGTTACTATAGCCATATCGGCAAGGTCAGAAGCCCTGACGTTCTGGTTATTATTGCAGATTTTCTGAATCATGTCGGAGAGATAGATTGGGTTTTTGTCTCCGGAATCTATGGCGACAAACTTGTGGTGATCTTCCGTTGCGACGGCTATCGCAAGAGTGCCGGAAAACTGGCGGCCAGAACCTTCGGTTCGATCGGTTCCGCCGGGGGGCATAAAGAGGCGGCCAGAGCCGAGGTGCCGCTGAAGAATCTTGCTATTAACGAAAAAGATTTTAATTCTCAAACGTTAATGCGACTGACAATGCGGCATATGCAGTAGGACAGCAGGTGTGATCCGGTACAGGAGGTCAGAGCGGGTTGACTCAACCCCTTCCTTCTGATGATGCTTCCCGGAATTTTTAACGGCCTTATTTTTCTACAGGAAACACATGTTGAAATCCACGACACTTGCGATGATTCTGGCGGGGGGACGGGTGGATGAGCTGAACGTCCTGACCTATTATCGTCCCAAGTCGGCTGTTCCTTTTGGTGGGTTTGGGCGGGTTATCGACTTTGCGCTCAGCAACCTGATGAACTCAGGCATTGAGCAGGTTGCGATTCTCAGCCAGTATCGCAGTTATTCTCTCGTTAATCATATCGGCACCGGTGCCGCCTGGGATATGATCGGCAGACACCGCCGGGTCTCGATCCTTCCACCATTCACCGCCTCGGAGGGCAGCAACTGGTACAGGGGATCGGCAGATGCGATCTTCAAGAATCTGGATTTTGTCCGGTATCACGAACCGGAGGATATCCTGATCCTGTCCGGCGACCATATCTACAAGATGGATTATCAGGATATGATCGCCTATCACCATCAAAAAGATGCCGACCTGACTGTCGCCTTTATCAAGGTTGCCAAAAATGAGGCGCATAGGTTCGGGGTGGCGGCCATCAATGATGAGGATGGCCTTCGGGGCGGCAGGATCACACAGTACTGGGAAAAACCCTCGGTTCCCGAGTCCGATTGGGTTTCGCTCACGGTCCTTTGTTTTAAACCCGAGATCCTCTATCGCGCCCTTGAAGAGAACCAGGCAGGGGAGTCCTTTGAGTTCGGCCGGGACATTATTCCACTGCTGCTGCGCCAGAATTGCCGGGTCTACGGGTATAAATTCTGCGGCTACTGGGGTTACACCAGAACGGTGGACGAATATTGGCAGTCGAATATGGATCTGCTTGGCGACAGACCGCTTATCGACATGGAGCAATGGGGGATTCGCACCAACCTGGACCACCGGGGGATCAGAGATTTTCAGCCGGCCCTGATGGGTGATAATGCGATTGTTCAAAACAGCATGATCTATAACGGTTGCGTGATTGATGGGGTCGTCAGAAATTCCATCCTTTTTCCGGGCGTCCATATCGGCAAAGGTGCGGTAGTCGAGAATTCGGTCCTCTTTTTCGATAATGTGATAGGTAGTAATTGTCGGCTCAACAAGGTGGTAGCCGATGTGAATACCATTTATGGCGAGGGTGCCGTGGTCGGGCCGAAACTGGATGGAATACCGGCAAAGATCACAGTGATCGGCTGGAATAATCATGTGCCGGAGCAGACGATCATCGAGGAGGGTGTAACCGTCTATCCCCATTTGAAAAATGGGAAATGGTTACGGCATGTGAAGGCCGGCGAGGTGCTGCGATGATCAAGACGAAAGAAGCCCTGGTCCTTTTGCTGGCGGGCGGCGTCGGCAGCCGATTGAATATTCTGGTCCAGGATCGTGCTAAACCGGCGGTGCCTTTTGCCGGACTGTACAGGATAATCGATTTCAGCCTCAGCAATGTGATGAATTCCGGGTTGAAAAAGGTTGGCGTTCTGACCCAGTATAAACCTCTGTCCCTGATGAGCCACCTGGGTACCGGCGAGGCCTGGGATTTTACCGGTCGCAGCCGGGGTGTGAAGATCCTGCCGCCGCGGACAGGTTCCCTGGACTCGGACTGGTATAAGGGAACAGCCGATGCGGTCCGGCGCAATATTGATTTCATTGAGGCCAATCCGACCGACGAGGTCCTGATCCTGTCCGGTGACCACATCTATCATATGGATTTCGACGCCATGATCGAGTATCACCGCTCAAAAAAGGCCGATGTGACCATCGGCATGATGGTGGTGCCGAAAACCGAGATCCACCAGTTCGGGGCCGGGATTATCGACAGGTACAACAGGATAGTCGAATGGGAGGAAAAGCCGAAGACCCCGCGGACGAATCTCGCCTCGATGGGAATTTATGTCTTTGACCGGAAATATCTGTTGAATGCCCTGGCCAGGGACAGGAAGGAGGTGGATTTCGGTATGCACATCCTGCCCTGGGCCATCCAGAATGATAATGTCTTTGCCTATCCGTTTTACGGGTATTGGCGCGATGTCGGCACCATCCAGGCCTATTGGGAGGCCAATATGGATGTGATCCGGAAGGAGAGCGGAATTTCGCCGCAGAAATGGAAGATCCGCACCAATGTCGAGGCGGAAGGCAGGCCTGCCGATCGTCCTCCAGCCCGGTTCAACATGAACGCCCAGGTACGTAATTCCATGATATCGGCAGGCTGCGACATCAAAGGAACTGTGGAAAATTCGGTACTTGCTCCAGGCGTAATTGTCGAAGAGGGGGCGGTGGTCAGAAATTCGATTCTTTTTGCTGATTGCTATGTCGGATGGAAAGCCACTGTCGATCTGTCTATCCTGGATAAGAGGGTCATCGTGGGAGAATATGCGGTAGTGGGAGCGGGAGAGAATTTCACAATCGCCAACCGGTTGAAACCGACCCATCTGTATACCGGTATCACGCTGATCGGCAAAGGAGCCCAGGTGCCGGCCCAACAGAAGATCGGCAGAAATTGTGTGATCAATCCCCATATCAAGGAAGACGCCTATCCCCAAAGTGTGATGGAGGATGGGGAATCACTCTTTCCCGACGGTGAAATATCGTAACTTGCGGCCGGTTACTTCTCGGGTGTAAGATGAGCTTGGTTTTTAACAAAAAAACTGTTCATTTTTATGGTCCGATATGGTATGTATCTCGCACTCTGTTGGGGTGATGGAGTTTTTAGATGGTCACGCTTTGCCCTCGTAGCTCAGTGGATAGAGCACAGGATTCCTAATAACGCATTACCCATCGCCATTCAGCGCATTTTTAAACGTAATTACAAACAGATAGTATAGTTCTTCCTGCCTCCCTTCTATTGCTCTGGAAACTATATGGA
>CAIUQR010000152.1 GCA_903901335.1 uncultured delta proteobacterium
GTAGTTGAGGACTTCCCCGGCGAATTCCATCAGGGCCAGCAGGCTTATGTCTGCACCAAAGGCCGGATATAAGACTGCAGCCAGATCTTAACCGCCAAAACATAAATCGCTTGCCAAACCGGGAGGCGTTCATATAAGAAACCTCAACCTGAAGCGATAACTGAAAACTCAGACTTTAGAAATGGCAATATTAACGCTTGTCACGGTTTACACGCTTAAGATTGTCAGGAAGCTTGACCCAACAAGGGTACTCTCATACCAAGGCTTGCCAATGGAAATCTTGTAGGCTTAGAATCAGTTTCGATTCTTTTTCTACCCTAACTTTCGGCCCATCGTTGAGTGTTATCCGTGGTGGATTTTCCACTTAAGGGCTTGTTCAATTTGCCTGAGTCACTTCTCTCCGCATCGGTACTCTCGTCCTCGTGGTTTCTCTGCTTAGATTTCTTCCGTGGTGTCGCAACGACAGATTCCCTCGTTCCCCACGAAAGTCAGGACCACGTTCACGCCACTTCTATGCCGATTCACTCTTTGGCATTGCTGGCCTCCAAACTGATCCTGCTCATGATGCATGCCCGACAGGAGCCGGAGCGCATACGCGCTGCATCCGACAAGCTCAGCACGCCAACGAAGTTGTCTGGCTCTCCTTTAAAAACAAAAATTCGGTGCAACTGGGAGAAAATGAGTTGTTGCAACGCATTTTCCAGACACTCTTCCTGATTCACTCTTTGAATCGGGGTATTCATAATCTGAGAAGCTGCCAAATCTGTTGATACTCCACGACGATACGCCAGGATGAGATCGGTTTTGGATACCACTCCGGCTGGCCTATCTTCTTGATTGCGGATGAGAACCGCACCTATTTTGTTGGCTGACAGCCCTTCCATGATAGTCATGAGTGTGTCGTAAACGCCAAAAGTCGTTACCGAAGGAGTCATGATTTCCTTGACCTTAAAACGTCGAGTCCCTCCGGAACCCTCCGAACGCCTGTTATGCTGCCAACGACTTTGTGGGCACTCCCGGCAATACGTGTACAACACGCCAACGATATCAGGATAGGCAATAACCCCAGATACCTTTGCCGTGGCATTGTGAACATAGAGTCTATACACCCTGCTTTCACGCATGGTGTTCAATACCTGCTCTAGGGATTCATCCTCCCGGCAAAACAGGGGAGGGGAGCTCATGATATCCACAACAGGAGTCTCGATTGGCAGCCTGGCATAGTAGGCGCCCATGATATCGGTTTTGGAGACCACCCCAGTTATTGTATCCTGCTCTTCGGAAACCAGCAGGCCATTCACCTTGAACTTGATAAAATGCCGAATGCACTGCTCCAGGGAAGCCTCAGGAGGAAGTTTGACGATTTGCCTCCGCATTGCCGTTTTTACGACGAGTTCGGAAAGGATATTCGTGTTGCGAATAGTTCCCATATTCTATCTACCGGTACATCTTCAGGTAAGTTGATCCACGATGTGATGGAACACATCAGAGATGTATATAATACCCTGTATATGATCATCTTCAATCACCGGTAACCGGCGCAC
>CAIUQR010000153.1 GCA_903901335.1 uncultured delta proteobacterium
CGCAGACCTGCGAATTACGTCTTCTTCGAATAGACAGCCCTCCTCTTTGGGCTCTTCTGAAGGCTACCCTGTCCGAGGATGGTGAGAATGGAAAACCAGCCTGTCGAGTGGCTGTGACCGACATCCACGAACGCAAACAGGTGGAGGAAAAGTTGCGCATTGCCTATGCCGAGTTGGAATTGCTGGTTCAGGAACGTACTTCCCAATTATCTGAGGCCAATGCAGCTCTATCGGTCGAAATAGCGGAGCATAAGCAAGTGGAGAAGGATCTCCGGGAACACCAGCAATTCACGTCCCCAGTAAAAGACAAATCCTGATTACTTTTCCAGAGGTGAATAGTTATTGGGTATCCGTGTAAGATACAATTTGAGAAGAAAAAGGAAACTTACATAAACTCATCGTCATTGTCAGCAGATTTCACACTTGACCGATTGATCAAATTTTGAAGCCACTTTTTTTATAACCACAAGGAAAATAAAAGTATTATGAATGGTCGTCTGAACGAAATTCTCGAAGAAATAAAAGAGTTGGAAAAGAATGTACAGTTAGAGATGAAACGCCGGGAGGAAGAGCTAAAATACAAGGTCAGTGAAGGCAAGGTGATATTCGAACGAGAAATCGTCAAACTTCACAAGAAGATAGCGAGTTCATTGTTATTCTATATCCTCAAGGCCCCTCTTCTGACCCTCCTGTCAACGCCTATTATTTACTCAATGATATTTCCAGCGGTGTTGATGGACATTGGTTTATGGATATATCAGACAGTATGCTTTCCTGTTTATAGAATCCAGAAAGTAAAACGGAGCGATCATGTCATTTTTGACCGTCATTATTTGAAATACCTGAATTTGATCGAACGTCTGCACTGTGATTATTGCAGTTATGTTAACGGACTCTTTTCGTATGCAATGGAGATAGGCGCTCGAACGGAACAGTATTGGTGCCCAATCAAACATGCTTATGGAAAAGCCCATCGCCACTCCAGGGCGCATCAGTTTACCGATTATGGCGACGCCGAGGCATATCGAACAAAACTTGAAGAGCTTCGCGGGAAACTGAGAAATATTGAATCAGAATGAGCTCGGTTATCTCGGGTCTCGTCTCGTACCAGCTCTCTTTTCATTCTATGGCAGCCTTTGATATTTGCAAAACATCTTTTTCAAGAACGACGGCTCTCGTCTCGTTGTTGTTTGTCAAGTTAAGGAAAGGGCCATCTTTTTCAATTTTTTTAACATAATACGTTCGACCAGATTTCATGATTACAACCTGCACGTCCTTTCTTCCTGCCTTTCCAGGCAAAAGCTCCTTGAATAGGTTGGACATCTGACTGTTCAAGACGTTGTTTTTCTTTTGAAGGAAATAAAATACAGAAACAGAAATCAGTATAGAAATCACAAGACATGCCAATATTGCCGGCATTTTTATTTTTCTACTGCCGATAATTTTTCCTGTATTCTTGTTGTAGATTTTTCCCTTTTTGTTGACCTCGTATAACTCATAGAAATAATTGTCTATTTTTAGATCTTCATGAGGCTTGTTTATGATAAGGTTACATGACTCGCACGATTTCGTGTTTTCATCAATAAAATTACCACAATTTTCACAGACAATTTTTGAATTTTTACAGGAAGATGAAAAGGTTAAATCTTTTTTAATTGAAAATCTGTTATCACATTGTTGACATTTAAATGACAGATCATTTAAACAAACATGCAAGAAGTCGATCTTGTACATTTTTTCACATTTACCACATTGAAATTTCATTACAAAATCTCCTTTTCATTTGTAGGCATCCTTGAGAATCGCCGAGGCGCTGTACCCTGATTTGGCAAGTGTTCTGGCCTTCTCAACCGATAGACCCTGACCGTGCCCTTTGCCGATCCCTTGAAATATCCAGGTGCTGTTTGCGGTATCGCTTTGAATGGATTCGGGGCAAGACGGCAATTTTAACTTGGCACGGAAGACCTCACAGGGGATCCGCTCCTCGCTTTCCGGATACATCAAGTGGACCGCTATTTCGCCGTTTCTGGTCCTTTCTCGCCGGAGGTCAAGGACCGAAGGTTCATCCACCAGTCGTTTCAGCTCCCCGGAGGGGATTTGCCTTTCCCATCTTTCGACTCCGCCTTCGGAAAAGGGAAGCCAGTCGAGTTTTTTCTGCCTTGCCAGTCCATCAAGCAGTTCAAGAAGGGGAAGCTCCGTCTTGATCCGTGGCTTTTCGGCCTTGTCCGAGGCCTGTCCCTGGAAGACCATGCAATGGGTGGAGTCGCAAAGGGACATGGTTTCCGGATGGCGACGGCTGCCATGAACCCCGTTCCAGACAATTGCCGCCCGCAAGGCCTTTCGGGCCTCGCCCTGGAGATCCTGCGCTTCTGAAGACAGCACTGCATCGGCATAGGTCTCAGGGTCGGTTCGGAGGATGACCGCATTGCCGTCCGGGAAGCTCTGCAGAAGACCCGAGACGATCCTTTCGGTGCGGCTTCCTCGGGCAGACGAGATGATCTTGAACCGTCCACAGGTGCTGAACCGAACCCTCCTCCCACCGGCTTCCTCCCTTTCCACACTCGGGCACTCGTCCTGAATCTCCCACGAAGAGCGGGGCGTGAGCGAGAGAAGGCGGACCGGCACCTGTCCGTATGCAGGTGTGTAGCGGGAAGACCATCCCTGCAGGACCTCCGAGGCGCGACGGATGCTTGAAGCACCGTTGCTGCCACTGCTGCGGAATACCGCCAGGAACAGCGGGTCTTCCTGAGGCCAGGCCACCATGAGATGCCCGACCAGCGGATTACCCCTCTCGTCGGAAACCGTCCCAGTTTTGCACATGGCATGAAGGCTCTTGAGGATGGCCTTGTTGTGTTCGGGCTCATTATACAGCGTCGAACCAGGAGTGAAGCCGTTCCCGGAGAGTCCTCGAAAACGCGCCGGTTGGAACAAAAGTGACGCCCGCAGAACCAGCGCAAGCTCTTGCAGGTTTGCCTCGAATGGAAAATTACCTTCCCGGTCGCGCTCCCCTAGATACTGACGCCAGAAGTGTTCATTCTTATCGGCAACCTCCTGCGGCGCAATGTTTCGGGCTAGTGGCGCATCCTTGACAATAGAGGAGAGCAAACGGAATTGGTCGGAAGAAAAAGAGCTTTTCCGGTTGAGGAGCCTGGTTGTATCGCTTGCGGAAAGTTCTTCGCCGACAGCCTCGTTTGATGCCTCCTGCAACGAGGCGACGTACGGGATCTTGAGCAGAGAACCGGGAGGATGTCTGGTTTTAAGATCTCCTTTAGCGTCGAGGAGTTGTCCTGAGAGGAGGCTGATGAGGATATAGCTGAAGCCGGGGTCGGCAGTGTTGGCGCTCACCAGCCTTTCTATCTCTTTTGAAACGGCACAGGGTTCTGATGGCCAGCCGGAGGCAGACACGAGCTTTGAAAGCGCACTGTAACTCGCGGCATCAAGGCCGGCGCCGACACGGGCCTTTTCTCTCAGATGATCAATCTCACTCTCGGTTGGCGGACCCGTTATAGACTGTCCTTTCAGTTTTCCGCTGAAAGCGATCGCGGCAGCTTCCTCGGCCCAAAGGGGCAGCTTGCCGGCACAGGTGCGGGAACTGACCTCATGCATCAATTCATGCCGCAGGTAAATCTCGGGACCTGACGACCCCGTTGGGTCCTCCCGCAATGAGATTACTCCGGGATGCCAGCCTCCTGCATGGGCGGAGGTGAAAGATGTTCCGGTTTTTGCCGGATACACCCTGACGGGATCGGAACCGGTTGGTGTCTGATACCCGAGAGAACGCAGCTCACTGAGGGCAAGAGGACCATGCCGAGCCAGTTCCTGGTGGGTGGAAAGAGATCCGAAAAAAATGATCGCCGCCCCTGCCTCCAGCAAAAGAGCCTTGCCGAAAAGACCGCCTCCGGCATTGCGAATGCGGCCGATTATTCCGGCAAACCACCTACGAAGAACACGGCCTCTCTGCACGGCACTCCCTACTCAACCTGAACGGCTTGAGCCCCGGTGTTGCCCCGGATGCTCTCATCATACATATCGAAGGCATGCGCAGGCGGTATCGTTGCCTTTCCCGCAAAGGCCATCCGCCAGACCTGGTATACCTTCATGTCACCCTCGGGCAGCACCTTGGCGATCCTGACCGTTCTTTCAGGATACCGTTGTGTCTGCTTAACGGAGGCCCAGTAATCATCGACGTCGGCCTGAATCCCGGCGTCGGCAAGATAGGTCCTGTCGTCATCGATTGCCTGCGCCAGAGAAGGAATCCCATCCTCCACCACCAGAAATTGGCTTTGCACGGACCTGGCATCGCGTACAGAATCGCGTTTCAGGCTGACCTCACTGATCACGATATCGCCTTTTTGCAGCGGTCGGCTCAGATCCAGCATCTCTTTGCCGGTCGCGGTAATACGCATGAATTTTCTTTGGATCGTCACCCCGTCGGATTTGGACTCTACTGCCTCGAAGGGCACATTTGCGGTAATGGCCGAGGAGGCGAACTCTGTCGTTCCCAGCCCGTCCACGCGGATCTGTGACAGAAGATCGGCTGTCCCCGGACCTTCGAATTTCCCGATAAAGCCGGAGGGAATGCGGGTGAGCTCACCGAGCTCAGTGCCGTCTTTCTTCCGCACGAGGATCTTCCTTACCTTTGCGTCTTTCTCCCGGGCAAAAGCGGCGGCCTCTTTGCTCAGAATTCCGCGCGTATTGAAGATCACCTGCGCCGAATCGAAGGTCGAAATCCAGTAGCCGTTTTTCATGTGCGAGAGAAGCAGACGTTTGATTCTGGTTTCCAGCTCCGACGGAAGGGCGTTCAGGTCGTCCAGGACGCCCAGAGCGGACGAAGCAAGATAGGGAAAACCGAATCCGAACCCAAGGGAGTCGAAGAACTGGGCATCACCGGCTGTTTTTCCTCCAGCCTCGGCATCAAACTGATTGAGGGCCTTCTTTAATTTTTCAATCAGCTCCCCTTTCACGTTTGTATTCTTAAAGTGCTCATTGAAGCGGTTCCAGCCTTGATCCTTATAGGCCGAAAATATTTTCAGCCCATAGACGAAGTGTAACAGGGAAGGGTTGCCCTGCTGCAGTGCTTCCACATAGGCGATCTGCTGCTTCCAGGGGTGGCTGTACAGGCCGACCTCGGCCATTCTGGAAAGAGTGTATCCGTCGAACACTGCGGCAGTGTTTTCCGTCTGGCTCTGATCGTCGTCTTTTATCTGCTCCGAGAGCCAGTTGATCCCCCGGTCAAAGGTTGCCTCGGCACCTTCAATCTTCAGCTCTTTTGCGAATTTCAGCGCATAGAGCACCGTTGCCGTAACCGCCGGAGACGAGTCCGAATCTGATTGCCAGAGGCCGAATCCTCCGTTGCCCTTCTGATTCTGTTTAATTCTCCTGATGCCCAGTGCGGCATTTTTTTCCGCCTTTTCCAGAGGATCGGCCAGGGGGCCCAGCTGATCCCGAGCAATGCCCGCCCGTCTGACAAGTTCCATAAGGACAAGGTTGGGGATAGTGGAATGGACCAGTTGTTCGGTGCATCCATAGGGGTAGGAAACCAGAACCGAGGCGGAATTCAGGGCCGCGCCCAGGAGTCCCGAATGGACCTGCACCTTTACTTCACTGATCCGGGCGGTATCGGGCAGTCCGGTGACGAGCGTATCCTCCTTTTGCACACCTGAAAAGATCTGTTTCATGGCCGAGGGTTTCAGAGGGACATCATATTCTTCGGGCCCGCCGACGTGGACCTTCTCCTTCGTCTCAGTCGTCACCTTCAGGGTGGCCGCTCCCTTCTCGCCTTTGGCCTCGATTACCAGGGGTAAAAGTGTTTCGCCCTGCTTTTCAAGAGTGAATTCAGACTTTTGCTCCCCGGCCTTCAGCAAGGCATCTCCCGAGAGCTCCATCCTGGACGTGACGGATATACTCCGGGCGAGATGATTAACGCTTGCAACCTTGAGTTCGACCTCTTCCCCCCGGCGGAGAAATTGCGGGGCAAGCACATCGACGGAGATATCGGTAACGGTCCTGAATCTTCCTTTTGTTTCGCCGACACGGCCGTCTTTGTCTGCGGCAACTGCTGTAATCAGCCACTCGGTCACATTGGCCGGGAGGTCAACCGTGACGGAGGCCCGGCCTTCGGAATCGGTGACGACGTGCGGGAACCAACCGGCGGTGTCACGCATGGATTTCTTGGTTATTTTATTTTGGCTTTTCAGCGCTCCCAGTCTGAAGTTCGGCTTCTTCAGAATATCCGCGAATCCATACCCTTGCAGCTCATCCGAATAAAAGGTCGCCAGATTCAGCCTCGGAAGGGGATAGAAAAAATCGAAAACTCCGGGGCGAAACTCCTGCTGGACTGCGTAGACAGCCCGGTCGACAATCGTTACCGCAAGCTCGGTATCGGGGGAGGGCGCACCGTCTGCATTCTTGATCTGAAAATCGATCTTGAACGGTTTCAGGGGCTCCGTTTCTTCCCGTTCAGGTGCAACCGAGATGTTCAGGCGTTTGGTCCACGGGATGATCCTGAACCCTAAGGTCTGTTCCGCGTATTTCCCGCCGCTTAAAGGGACGCTGACCGTATGATAAAAGCCGGTATTGTACTCAGGTTTGGCCTCTACCTCAAACCAGCGGCTTCTTCCCTTGAAGGTGGACGACTTCGTCTCATGAATCTTGTTTCCCGAGATCGTTTCCCAGACGACCCCGTTTTCCGACTTGCCCCAGTTAACCGGCAACAGTGCAAGAACGTTTGCCTTTTCTCCGGGACTCAAGATGGTGCTTGCGGTGTAGAGCTCGAGTTCCCGGTTGTCAAGGACGGCTTCTCCCTGCAGGTCGCCTGCGATCAATAATGCCGGTTGCGATGTACTCGGGTGCATCATGGGCTTTGAGTCAAGTGTTTCCAGAAGAGCAACCGCTCGCAGCCTCCCGCGCTTGGCAAGTTCGGGAAGAGGCAATTTGCAGAGGCCCTTCTCATCGGTTGTAAAAGGCAGTTTGACGAATTCTCCCGATTTTGCTCCAACCTGTTCCAGCAGAATATTGAGAACACCGCCTGCCTTGGCTGCAGGCTTCCCATCCGGATAGGTGGAACGAATGGAGACCGTAAGCCCTTTTTCTCCGATCCGGGCGACGGTTTTCGAAAATTGAACTGTTGGTTGCGCCTCGGAGAGGGTCATGTAGATATTCTCGGTAAGAAGAGCCTGGGAACCCGCTGCATCAAGCGCTCGTACCATCAGCGTGTAGATCCATTCCTGTTCAGCCGGGGTATCGATCTTCGGGAGGTCAAATTCATAGGAGGCCTCGCCTGATCCTTCCATAACCGGGGCCGACTCCCAGGTATTTGTCGGACTGATCTTCCCGTCGGCAAGCCGCGTCTCCACGGAGCTGAAAATCCGCTTTGGTTCAGTGAGGGCCGAGGCTGATTTTATCTCGCCTTGATAGTCCGTACCGGCACTCAGGCCTCCACCCGACTCAGCGACCCACTGGGGCGTTTCAAATTTTTTTCGATAGAGAAAAACCTCATATTTCATGTTGTTGGGCACACCACCGCTGAAGCGTTTGGCCCTGAACTTGACGTAAAAACGCCCCCCCGGACTAACTGTCGGACTACGATCGATAAGTTCCAGGTAGAAGGTGGGCTTCACATAATCGCGAACGCGGAACTCGCCGCCGTATGGCTTGCCTCCAATTTCAGCGATCAGCTTGTACAGCCCCGGCGTCTGTCCCTCGTCGAGGGCGAAACTGCCGCTGAACGACCCGAAAGGAGTTAAGGGCACGGTGGCCTTCAGGTCCGTTGCGGCCCCATTGAAGGGAATGAGACTCACCTGAGCCTGATTGTCACCAAACTGAGGCACCTTGAGCCGTCCCTTGTCAAAGGCCCGAACGGTGCCTTTATAAAAAAAGGTCTCGCCGGGCTTGAAGATCGGGCGGTCGGTGATGATAAACACAGCATCGTCATTGGAGACGGTGGGCAGAAAATCAGTATCGACAAGCGCCTGGCGGCCATCCGGGGTTTCTGCTTTTATGACAAGCTTGCCGTCGAGGGCGCCTTCCGGATTGGAGAAGGCTATCTCTCCCGCCTGGTCCGTCTTTTTGTTCAGACTGACCCATTTTCCCCGGCCATCCCGGAAGCTGACGGCAGCACCGGCAACAGGGTTCAGTTGCCGGTCGATCACCCTGACGACAAGCTGCTCCGTCGACTGCTTCACCTGAACGGAGAGACTGCTGACCTGCATCAGGCATTGCGCCTCGGTTTTCCCCTGGACCGCCTGGATCAGGTAAACCCCGTCAGGCAGAGGGTCCAAAGTGATCTTTCGTATCTTGTACCTATCCTCACTCCAGGCCTTTTCCCCGAACCACCAGCCAAGGTCATTGACTGCCGTTCCCATGTATTTCAGGTCAATGAAGGTGTCGCGCACGACAGAAAATCCACGGGGAGGACCATGCATGATTTCTTCCGGAGGCAAGGCGACCTGTCCCGGTGTCGTATCCTGGATGGCTTTACTGAAGGCGGTGTCATTAAAGTTCTTCCGGAATTTGGGGTCCAGCATATTCCGGGTAACCTTCAAGGGCGATTCCATTTTGTTAAGTCCAGTGATGAAGTAGTGCCCGGGGTTCAGCTCGGTCACCGGCTGTTCATAACTTCTGCTGATCTGCAACTGTCCGTCAAGAAAGCGTTCCAGGTTTTCCGGGCGAAGAATGCGAACAAGCATCGGTTTGTCTGTCGATGTATAGTCAAGCCGTATCTGCGGTTTCTCGGCAGTGGAAAAGCTTCTCTCCACCGTCAGATAAAACGGACTCCCTGCAAAGGCCGGAGGCACTGAAAGAACAAGCAGCGAAAAAACCGCTGCCAACAGCGGAGAGAGGATATGATTGTGCTTCATTGTGCTGCCCCTTGTCTGACGTTAACCCCTTTGAGCTCGACTGTCTTCTCCGTTGGCGTCACGTTGCCGGAGTAGGCGAAGACAGGAAGACCGCCAAAGACCTTTTCGCTGTCTGCACGCATGCCGGCCTTGGCTTTTTCATAATGTTCCTTCCACTGGTTCCTGGTGTCCTCCTGGTCATTGCTCTTCGCTCCACCGGCCAGGAAAAGCTCTCGCATTCCCGTCCCCGGATTCAGAAAGAAAAGGAACTGTTTGGCGCTGAATTCTTCCGTAAGAGATCCACGCTCCCAATCGAGGACGCTCAGCGACTGGCGTTCACAGGCCTCTTTCATCCGGGTGAGAAGCGGGTTGGATGTGGCGGCAAGGAAGACCGTGCCGCCGCCGCAGTCGGCAGTAAGCCTTGGATTGACAAAAAAGTTTTTGAATCGATGTACGTCATCGGGTGAGGTCTGGCTGGCAATAACGACCCCCATGTTGGTAATCTCTTGTCCTTCCGACGAAAGGTCCCAGATGAAGGCAATGCCACTCTCTTCGGGACCGTTTGCCGGCTGGTCGCCGGGGCCCTCTGTCGCCAGGTGTCGCCATTGGTCGGGTGACATATCGGGAGGCAGATAAAAACTGGTCACAGCCGCTGCGAAGGCATCGTGCGGAATGCCGGCAAACACTCCCTTGAAGATCTTCGGCCGCAGATGTCTGCCGAACTTGCCGGCGGGAAAGCGGAGAACATCCGGCGACTCCTTGGACAATCCAAAGCCGAGGTCTATCTCAAACGCAGGCTGACCGGTCATCACCGGAAGAAGGTTGTCAACGAACGCATCTCCCCGTAAGGCAAGCACGACCGGGGAATTCGGCATATCCGTGCCGGGAGTCTGCATGTTTTCAATCACGTTAAACAGAGCTTCAAGGCCGTTTGCAACATAAACCCTTGTTTCATATTCGGTAATGAAGACACGCTGGAGACCGATTCTCATCTCCAGGATCGGTTCTTTCAGCTTTGGCACCTTATACCCGCTTCGAGCAAGGACGCGGGCAATGACGGGCAAGGCCTTCGAGGCATACGGGCATTCGTTTCTGACAAAGGAATAGACAAAGCCCTTTCTGCCGTGAACGACGTCGTAGTGCAGCTGACCGTGGGCTGCAATCGATTCTTTTATCAAGGTGGCAATAAATGTCCCCTCAAGTCCCTGCAGACCAAGGTCCTGAGCGCGAATGCTTGCATTGCGGAGCGGATCATGAAGGATTCCCTGGATGAACCTGCTTTGCCAGATCTCATTGAAGGCCCCGTTTTTTTCAACATACGACAGGACCTTCCGGGGCTCGGCAAAATATAAAGACAGCCCGATAGGATGGCGCTTGACGTACCATCTGACCGTCTTCGAACACTTCGCGGCAAGCTTGTCCCCTGCCTTGACATCAGCGCCCCCCCGGATGTCGCCGCCTTTAATCTCGGGGCAGGCATCGGTTCCGGGCCCCGGGGCCTTCTCAGTCACCGTGATTTCGCCGGCAAGCCTGGTCTCCTTAGCCGGGACCTCATCACTGTTGATGTCAATAAACTGAAGCTGGAGATCGAGCATCGGCAAATCGCTTCGTATAAACGAGTCCAAGTGAGCCTTGTGGAGCCCCTTCCAGGTCCAGAGAATCGCTAGACAAGCAACAACTGCCAAGACAATGGCTGTGCTTATAATACGTTTTGGTTTCCGGGCGTTAGTCGATTCCACTCGTAGACTCCTAAGAAATGGGGGTTATTGGCGATGGGGAGCCAGACCGGGTCGGGTGATTCCATTAGATCGGCGACCCTCACCACCCGAACCTGAGCGTCCTCTTCTCTGGCGCCGTTGTGATAAACGACGAGGTTGTCGGCACGGTCTTCTACAAAAATCATCAGATGATAGGGCTGATCGCTCTCCAGGTCCTTCTGAAAGACAATCAAATCGCCGTTGCGGGCAAGTGACAGGTCCCGCGTTTTCTTTCTGAAATTAAAACTGATCAGCGTTTCCGCATCCGCAAACGAGCCGAAACGGGGTTTACCGTCTTTATCGAACCCCACCTGCCAGATGCGCGACAGGTCCGGGAAGATTTTTCTTGCTACCTCGGAAACCTCAGGAAGATACAGGGCGTTCGGGATTCCAAGCTTCTGCTCGTCACCGGGCGTTCGGATCCTGATGGCCTCGCGATAGGCAAACCGGACAAGTCCGGCGCAATCCCGTTGGCTCTCCACCCACTGCGGGCTCAACTTTTTTGCCTGCAACAGAGCGAGCCGGGTTACGGAATTACGCAAGGCCTTTTCATCGGAAGGAGGTATAGAGCTCGACTCCCCTTGTTCCGGAACCGGTTCTCCCTTTCGCTTGTATTCCTTGACTTCAGGAGGCATATCGGAGTCAGGATCCTGATCAGGTATAAAGATCTTCGGAGGCTGGTTATTCCCCCGGATGACGATGTAGGCAAGGGTTTGGGTCTCGCCGGGCCGGGCCAGGGGTCTGCGGATACGCTTCCTGCTTTCGGTGGGCAGGCCTTCATCCGTGATCACATCCAGATTAGCCAGCGTGTGTTGAACGGCATTGCCGGGCCAGTAGTTGGCGTCGACACGAAAAACTCCGACCGGAGGTGCGGGATGAACATAAAGATAGGGGCCGTACCCCGGTTGATCGAAGGACCCGCCCTGCTCGTTCAAGAAAAAAATTCCCCCCGAAGGCGAATTCGTAAGTGCCCAGTAAACATGGGTTTTGTCCGGCTCATAGACATGCAGATCGGTATAGACCCCGTCCATGTCGCTGGTGAGAACAAATTTCAGCGGGATGGGATTGATAACGGCGTCGACCGTGCTGCCGGCATGTGCGACTCCGGTCTTGTTCGCGCATTCAACAATGACTGTGTTTTTCCCCTTTGAGGCAGGAAACTTCCGTGCAAACTGGCCCTCGGCAGATCGTATGTAGTAGCGGACTCCGTTGATATTGACGAGTATCGGGTCGGCAGTAGGGTCGGAACACTTGCCGCGCACTTCAATCTGCAGACTGCTGGTCCAGCCGCCTTCCGGCTTGGTAAGTGTAAGCACAGGCATCTCCGTTCCCTGACCGGTCATCTCTTTGCCTCGCCGTGCAACGACATCAGGGTCGTCTGAAGGAGTACCATTCGCTGCAGAGAGAAACAACTGCAGCACACATGCAATATGAACACAGGTTAAGATAGGATTTTTCATGAAAGGATCTCTTTTAAAGGTGTGGACGACCTCAATGCAAACCAACAACACAAGCAGGAAATGTTCTGTAATTCAGGCTAAGTCAGGAAAATACCGTCTTGTTTCCAACGAGATGAGCATTTTGGCAATCAGGCGGCTGACGCTCACAAGAAATACCAGCAGCTTGCAGATATACTTCTGCCTTAGAATCTGGTGTAAATCAAATGATTTTTTTCCGGACACTGAAAAAGGATGTCAGAGAGGCTCCCCGCGAAGGCCGAAAAGGACCGCCAAGCCTGTGCAGGTTGCAGGGAGGGTTGAAGGGATTGATTCAAGGTCTATTTTCCCTTCTTCGTTGTCTTTGGCTGGAGTCATGTCTTTGAATTTTTCTCAAAACAGTCCAACCGGCAATCACTCTTGGCAAACTTTGTGATTGTATACCTCCGTATAAATGGTTACCATTCTTGACAAACATCCACATTGCCCGTCGGCCTGGTTCAACTGATCATTTGCCAGGAAATACTACGTATTGTCTGCAAGTTACTTGTGGTGTCCGGAATTGTAGTCACTGGCATTACTTGAACCTGTCGAATGACCGGCAACACTTTGCATCTTTATTCCATCTGACTGAACAGAGCGTCTATGAAATTCCTCTTCGATTTTTTTCCGGTCCTGCTTTTTTTCCTGGCGTATAAATTTTTTGATATCTATGCAGCCACCGGGGTCGCCATCGCCGCAACCGTCCTGCAGGTCGCCATCTCCTGGATCAGGACCCGGAAGGTTGCGACCATGCAACTGGTCACCCTGGCGATAATCATCGTCTTTGGCGGTTTGACCCTCTATCTTCACGACGAGCAGTTCATCAAGTGGAAACCTACCGTTATCAACTGGCTCTTTGGCGGGGCTTTCCTGGCCACCCAGATCTTTGGCAGGCAGACGGCTATCGAGCGGATGCTGGGTGCCAACCTGACCCTTCCAAAGTCGGTATGGCGACGCCTGAATCTTGGCTGGGTGATCTTTTTTCTGAGCCTGGGGGGCGCCAACCTCTACGTGATGAGCCATTTTGACCGTGACACCTGGGTCAACTTCAAGCTCTTCGGAATGCTCGGTCTGACCGTGGTCTTTATCGTGTTCCAATCTCTCTATCTCTCCCGCTATATAGCAGAACCAAGCAACAAGGGAGAGTAGGTCCTGAATGTTTTATCTCGACAGGCGTAAACACTTCTTCAAGGCCGCAGCCGCTCTTTGCGGGGAGTCTGCGGCAACGATGGCCGATACCACCGCCACTCCATCTGCCCCGGCAGCGATCACTGCCGCCGCATTGTCCGTGGTGATCCCGCCGATTGCGACCAGGGGCAGACGGACCGCTGCCCTGATCCGCCGGATTCCATCGAGACCAAGCGGCAAAGCCGTATCGTTTTTAGTAGCTGTGGCAAAGACCGGGCTGATGGCGATATAATCCGCCCCCTGAGCCTCGGCCCGGAGGGCATCCTCAAGTGACTCTGCCGAGATGCCGATAACGAACTCAGGACCGGCTAAACGGCGGGCATCGGCTATGTCCATGTCCTGCTGCCCGAGATGGACTCCGTCGGCTCCGACGGCCAGGGCCACATCCAAGCGGTCGTTGATGATAAAAGGGATACCGGCGGGGCGCAGTATTTCCTTCAGGAGACGGGCCTCGGCAATAAATTCGCGGGTCGGGCAGTCTTTCTCCCGCAGCTGGACGCAGGTGACGCCCCCGGCAACAGCCGCTCGGACGATATCGCCGGTGGTCCTGCCTCGCGCCAGGCCCCGGTCGGTCACCAGATAGAGCGAATAATCGACCAGTCTCTTCATCTGACCGTGATAAGGCAACGCTGCTGGACATCCTCGGGGGTGAGGGTGTAGAGGGCATCGAGCAGCTGGATCATAAAGGTACCGGGCCCGCCCGCCATCACCCCGGCCTTCTTGCCGGCGATACCGAAAAAGGCGAGAGCTGTAGCGGCAGCCGAGACCGGATCGGGATCGACGGCCAGAAAGGCGCCGATAATTGCCGTGGCCGCACACCCGGTGCCGGTGATGGTGGGCATGAGCCTGTGACCGTTGGCTATCTCCACCACCCTCTCCCCGTCGGTGACCAGATCGACCGGACCGGTTATTGCCAGGGTTGTCTGCAGGGTGCGGGCAAGGTCCACGGCTATTGCACCTGCCTCCTCCACCGAATGGAGGGCATCGACCCCTTTGCCTGCTGCTTTCTGATCACCTAAAGCGAGGATCTCCGAGGCATTGCCGCGGATGACGCTGACCTTTGTTTCGGCCAGGATCTTTTTGGCGGCGGCGGTGCGTAATGCGGTAGCTCCAGCCCCAACGGGATCCAGGACAATGGGTTTGCCCAGTTCTGTTGCCCTCCTGCCTGCCTTCAGCATCGATTTGACACAAATATCAGTGAGGGTGCCGATATTCAGGACTAAAGCCCCGGCAAAACCAACCATCTCCTCCACCTCGTTTTCGGCATGGGCCATGACCGGTGAGGCCCCGGTTGCCAAAAGAACATTGGCGGTAAAGTTCATCACCACGAAGTTGGTGATATTATGGATGAGTGGTTTGCTTGTTCGTATTTTCCGTAGATTTTCAGCAGTCTTGCGGGCCAGGTCGGACATTGTGCGCCTCGTTTTCCTTAAAGGATTGGTGATAGAAAATAGGGGAGAGCGGACAGGCCGGGAGAACGGAAAACAGAACAGGATATCGAAAAGAAATTTCTGCAATTCCCTCCGCTGGAACGATCCAGATCAGGTTCAACGGGTATGATCTCAGGCCTTGCGCCACCCCTGCAAAATATGCTTGTGCGTCCTCTGTGTATAGAAGAAGAACCATCCCTTGTCAAGGGTTCCCTGCGGGACCAAAACGGTCCATTGAGGATGCCATGTCTTTTGTCTTGCAGATCGTATAACAAATGCTATATGTTCAACACATTAATTAAAAAATTCCCGTACCCATCATGGCCATGCCTACCCCCAGTGGATGGGGTTATGAACCGACTACCCGAAAATTGTGAAAGAGATTCACTTGAACCGGAGCGACACGGATTGAAGCATTCACTATGATTACATTAGATATTCTCCCGCAATTTCTACAGTCTCTTGGTTTCTTAAAAAATAAATCCACTTTTGCGAAGACCATCGGCACTGCATCGCTCGTTATAGACATTGCCAAGCAGACCATCAGTTACCCTGAAAAAGAAGGGCTTGTCGTCAACGAACGGCAGACCTGCAATTTTTCGGCAACCGAAAATTTTGTCGTCTTTGAGTGTGTCCATCGTCTGCTGGAAAAAGGCTATAAGCCTGGACATATCGAACTGGAGCCCAAGTGGAAATTGGGGCATGGCGCCAGTGGCGGCCGGGCCGACATTTTAATCAAGGATAATCTCGGCAAGCCACTGCTTATCATTGAATGCAAAACAGCAGGAAATGAATTCAAGAGGGCCTGGAATAAGACCCTGCAGGATGGCGATCAGCTCTTCAGCTACGCCCAGCAGATCAGCGAAACCCAGTTTTTATGCCTGTATTGTTCTGATTTTTCAGAAGGTTCAGCCCGTTATCAAAGTCACATCATCGCCCATCGCGACAACGAAAAATATCTGGCGGACAATCCGACATTCAAGAATTTCAAATCCGTCACCGACGTAAAAGAACGCTTTGCTGTCTGGCGGGATACCTACAAGCAGGACTTTACCACCAAGGGAATTTTTGAGGACAATATCCAACCCTATCACATCGGCAAGGATAAATATACCCTTGCCGACCTGCAGGGTATTTCCGCCGCCGATCAGCAGAAAAAATACCATGAATTCGCAACCATTCTGCGCCAGCACAACGTTTCCGGACGGGAAAACGCCTTTGACAAATTGGTGAATCTGTTTCTCTGTAAACTGGTGGATGAAACCGAGAATCCGCAGGAACTCAAATTTTATTGGAAAGGAGTGGCCTACGACACCCACTTTGATATGCTTGACCGACTGCAACAGCTCTACCAGGCAGGCATGGGCAAGTTCCTCGGCGAAGATATCACCTACATCAACCAGAATGATGTCAACAATGCGCTGCGCTTTGTCCGCCAGAATCCGGACGCGACACAGCGGGCGGTTTGGAATCTCTTTGTTCAGCAAAAGTTTTTCACCAATAACGATTTTTCTTTTATCGATGTCCACAACGAAAAGCTCTTTTACCAAAATGCCGAGGTGTTGCTGGGCATCCTCCAGATGTGGCAGGACATCCGGCTGATTGGCGATCACCGGCACAACCAGTTTCTCGGCGATATGTTCGAGGGTTTTCTCGACCAAGGGGTCAAGCAGAGTGAGGGACAGTATTTCACCCCGATGCCGATCTGCCGCTTCATCCTGATGAGTCTGCCCTTGGAGACCCTGATTAAAAGCAATGTTACACCACCCAAGGCCATTGATTACGCCTGCGGCGCCGGCCATTTCCTCAACGAGTTGGCCATGCAGATCAAGCCGCTGGTCGAGCGACACAACAAGATCGATATCGTCGAATATCACAAGGCCATTTACGGTCTTGAAAAGGAATACCGCCTGTCCAAGGTCGCCAAGGTCTCGGCCTTCATGTACGGTCAGCAGGAGATCAATATCTGCTACGGCGATGCCCTGATCAATCGGCATGCCGCCTTTCCCGAGATAAAAGACAACAGCTTTGACCTGCTGGTTGCCAACCCGCCCTACAGTGTGCGCGGCTTTCTCGAAACCCTACCGGAAGAAGAGCGGGCCGCCTACAGCCTGACCGGCACCATCGACAAGCTGGACTCCAACAACAGTATTGAGGCGTTTTTTATTGAACGGGCCAAGCAACTGCTCAAGGCCGGTGGTGTGGCCGGGATTATTCTCCCCTCCAGCATCCTCAGTAACGGCAACAGCACCTACATTACAGCGCGGTCAATCCTGCTGCAGTATTTCGATATTGTCGCCATTGCCGAGCTGGGCAGCGGCACCTTCGGCAAGACCGGCACCAATACCGTTACCCTGTTCCTGCGCCGCAAGGCCACCACGCCCGACACCGCCGAACATTACCGCGAACGGCTGGAGCAGTGGTTTGCCGGCGACGACAACCAGCCGGTGTACCAGGACGCCCATCTGCTCGACCAGTATGCCGCCCATATCGGTGTTGCCCCCGCCGACTACAAGACCCTGCTTGCCGGAAAGCCCGGCGCTGCGCTCCTGGCCCATGATACCTTTGCCCAGTACCGTGCGGCCTTTGACCGCAGCACGGAGATTATCAACCTGAAGAAGCAGAAAGGATTTAAAGCCAAACCCGATGACGAGCAGAGCGTCGAGCTGGATAAACGATTTCTGGCCTTTATCCAGACCATCGAGCGCGACAAGCTCTTTCACTTTGTACTGGCCAGTCAGCAGTCCAATCCGGTGCTGATTATCAAAAGCCCCACCGACACCAAGGCGCAGAAGAAGTTTCTCGGCTATGACTGGAGCAGCGCCAAGGGGAGCGAGGGGATTAAGCTCATCAAGGATGGCCTCGGCCATCACCTGACACTTATGTACGACGAGACTGACCGCGATAATCCCGGCAAGATCAATCGCTGCATTGCTGAAAACTTTGACGGCAGGTTGGCGGTTGTTCCGGCTGAGTTGAGTGATTACGCAACCACGGTTCGATTGGTGGATATGTTGGATTTTTCGCGGGTGATTTTTGAGAAGCAAATAGTTCTGATTGCTAAGAAATCCGTCGTTATATTCAGCACAAAATATCCGATGGAGCCACTGAAAAATTTATCTTCTATGTTGTGCCGCGGGAAGTCAACAAAATACGGTAATTCAACGATCCAAATTATCAAATCAGGTCAAGCTCGAGGTAACTTTGAATTTGATTTTTCAGAAAAATATTTTGTCGAAGATGGTTTCAAACTTGATGACCGTCAATTACAGCCTGGTGATTTGTTAATAAATTCTACCGGCAAAGGGACTGCTGGCCGCGTAACATACTTTGACTTACCAGGCACTGTGGTTGTCGACAGTCATATCTCAATTCTTCGCCCAAACAGCAGACTTATTCCCAAGTTTGGTCTGTATTCTTTGGCGCGTATCGGTTTCAAGGCATTGGAAAGCCTTGCCGATGGCTCAAGTGGACAAATTGAATTGACGTTGACCACAATTGGGGAAATTCAAATTCCCCTTCCACCCCTCGAAATTCAGCAACAAATCGTTACCGAATGTGAAGCAGTGGATACAGAAGCCGCTGCCGCGCATGACCGTATCGACGCAGCACGTCAAAGCATCGAAAGTCAGGTCGATGCAATCTATGCCTCGAATATACCACGTCTGGAAATTGACAAACTGAGTCTCTCCGTGCAGTATGGCCTGAATGAAAAAATGAACGAGGCGGGTGTCGGCTATAAAATCTTCCGGATGAATGAGATTATCCAGGGACGCATGGTGGACAACGGTTCGATGAAGTGCGCCGATATCTCTGCCGGGGAGTTTGCCAAGTACCGCTTGAATCGAGGCGACCTGCTGTTCAACCGCACGAACAGTATTGAACATGTGGGCAAGACCGGGCTGTTCGATCTTGATGGTGAGTACTGCTTTGCCTCCTACCTTGTCCGGGTGGTTCCCGATCCGCAGCAGGTTCTGCCGCAGCTCCTGACCCTGCTGATGAATTCCAAGGAATTCCAGCAGGAGGCAAAAGGGAAGGCTTCCAAGTCAATCAATCAGGCCAACATCAACGCAACGATCATGCGAAACATAAAGGTTCCTGTTCTGCCGCTTGCCGAACAACACCGCCTGGTTGGCGAGGTTGAGGAACTGGAAAAGAGCATCGCCGAGTCTCAGGCCATTATCGCCGCCGCGCCCGCCAAAAAACAGGCGGTGATGCAGCGGTATCTGTGAGAGGCGGCATGAGTGAGAAAAAGTCAACGGATCTCAACCTGACCGCCACAGGCCAATTCTTGGTCTACGAGGCCGAGGACGGCCGCACCAAGATCGAGGTTCGGCTGGCCGATGAAACGGTCTGGCTTCCACAACAACTGATCGCCGAGCTTTTTCAAACGACAATTCCCAATATCAGCATGCATATACGAAATATCTATGCTGAGGGGGAGTTGCAGTCTGAGGCAACTGTTAAGAAATTCTTAACAGTTCGTCGGGAGGGCAACCGTGACGTTCAGCGCCATATCGATTTTTATAGCCTCGACATGATCATCTCCGTCGGCTACCGGGTGAAAAGCCATGTGGCCACGCGCTTCCGCATCTGGGCCACCCAGCGGCTGAAAGAATATATCATCAAAGGCTTTGTCCTCGATGACGAGCGGTTGAAAAACCCGGACCAGCCCTTTGATTATTTTGAGGAACTCACCCGGCGCATCCAGGATATCCGTACCTCGGAGCGACGGTTTTACCAAAAGATCACCGATATCTATGCCACCAGCATCGACTACGACCCGACGCTCGACATCAGTATCAATTTTTTCAAGACCGTACAGAACAAGATGCACTGGGCCATCACCGGCAGGACTGCCGCCGAAATCGTACACAGCCGGGCGGATGCCGACAAAACCCACATGGGGCTGACCAACTGGCGTGGCGCCAAGGTGCGCAAGCAGGATGTGACCGTCGCCAAGAACTATCTTGAGGCGGGTGAGCTGGCCGCACTCAACAATCTGGTGGAGCAATACTTGGTCTTCGCCGAAGGCCAGGCCATGCGCCGGATACCGATGCACATGAGCGACTGGACAGCCAAGTTGGACGCCTTTCTGAACATCAACGACCGCGAAATCTTGACGCATGCGGGCAAAGTTTCCCATGAGATAGCCCGGCAGTCGGCAGAGGAAGAATATGAGAAGTTCAATCGCAATCGGTTAGCGGAACAGGACCGCATCGGCAATGATTTCGACAGGCTGATCAAGCAGTTGCCATCCGGCAAAACGAAGGGCAAAGATAAATCATCACTAATGTCCGGTTGTTAATCGAATAATTTTAATTGCTTACATATAGGTGTCAGTTCGTTTTTGCATTTCTGTTCTGTAATTAGTTGATAAATTGGCGTTTTTTCGAAAGCTGAAACGCTCAAGACCTGTAAAATTGTGTAGAGGCTCTCTTTGAGATGAAGTTCTTTTTTCATGATGGCAACGAGAACGTACACTGAGATGGCTATCCAGATTTGGGTCTTCACAGCGTTTTCTGATGTACCGTAAAAGCTTTTTATTCTGAGATTCTGTTTGATCCATTTGAAAAATAGTTCCACTTGCCAACGACTGCGATACAACTGGGCTATCGTTAAGGCAGGCAGATTGAAATTGTTCGTTAAAAATACCAAGGTCTTGTCTGTTATCGCATCGTGGAACTTGACCCGTCTGAGCTTGCCAGGGTAGCCTTTTCGCGAAGCACTGCCGGTGAGTAAAATGGTTTGATCGCAAACTAAACCGGTATCCCGATCGACCGGATGGGAGTAGAGTTTTCTGAATTTGATGTTGGTTTTGGCGCGAGTGACAAAGAAAGCCGCTATCTCGGTAAAAAAATGGAGACGATTGAAGTCCACGTATCCACGATCCATGACATAAAATGCACCGGCCTCCAGAGGTATGAGATCCAAGGCGTTGACATCGTGCAGTTTGCCGTCGGAAATGTAGATGAACGTTGGGATATTTCCTCTCAAATCGAGAAGAGTGTGAAGTTTTATGGCCCCTTTGTTTTTGCGGAAAGTTGCCCAGGGGAAAACTGATAAGCAAAGATCGATTGTCGTGGAATCGAGAGCGTAGATGGTTTCGTCGAATTCTTCGATGAATGCATCTTTGCTGTAAAGTGTTCGGGCTGTTGCTATAAGTGAATGAGCAAGTTCGGCATAGATTCGCCAATCTCGTTTTTCGTTTGCATCCGCCAGAGTTGAACGACATACGTTCCCGCGAATGCCCATATGATAGAGTTTGTTGTTCTGGGAACGAAGGCAGACTTCGATGTCGCGAAGACTTTCTCTGTATGTGATCTGTGCGAACGCCATGCAAAGGAATTGATCGAGACAAGAGAATGTTTTGACTTTGAAATTGCCACGATACTTTCCCACACAGCGACGAAATGTTTTTAGTGGCATGAAGTCCATAATCTGTGAAAAAATCAATTTTCCGGCATACATGTGTACCCCCCACCAGGATGGTTCTGGAAGAGTGCCGTATAAAGGGATAGATTTTCAAGTCGATTTTGGGCATTTATTGCTGTTTTTTATAGAAAAAACATGAAGTTGAATAGACGTATATTATTTGTTACCCGGACACTAGTGATAAATCATAAAAAGGATGCCCCGAAATGACGGATAGACCGATGTACCAACCACCCTATACCATCACCCCGGCCATCGTGAACCTGGTCGCCCGGATCAGCGAGGCTGTCGGGCGTTTGACTGCGTTTACTGAAACGGCCAAGACACTGCGGTTGCGGCGCATCAACCGCGTTCGCACCATCCGGGGCTCGCTGGCTATCGAGGGCAACACGTTAAGTGAAGAGCAGATCACCGCAATCCTGGAAGGCAAACGGGTCATTGCCCCGCCCCGCGAGATTCAGGAAGTGCGTAACGCCATTGCTGCTTATGACCGTTTCGAGAAATGGCGGCCCGATTCTAAAACAGATCTGCAGGAGGCGCATCGCATCCTGATGGCCGGGCTGATTGATGGAGCCGGGACGTATCGGCGCGGCGGGGTGGGCGTGATGGAGGGCACTCAGGTCATCCATGTGGCTCCACCTGCGGATCGCATACCAGCGTTGATGGACAATCTCTTCCGATGGCTGGCAGTCTCCGAAGAGCAATCCTTGATTACCAGTTCGGTGTTTCATTACGAATTCGAATTTATTCACCCTTTCGCCGACGGTAATGGTCGCATGGGGAGATTGTGGCAGACCCTGATCCTGTCCATCTGGAATCCGTTGTTTGCCGATATTCCGGTGGAAAGTTTGATTCATGAGCATCAGCAAGAGTATTACGCGGCGATCAACCGGAGTACAGAGGAGGCCGATTCGTCTGTTTTTGTCGAATTCATGCTCAAGATGATAGTTGATGCCGTGTCGTCTTCTGTTTCCACCGACCAAGCATGCGATCAAGTAACCGATCAAGTAACCGTGCTGATAGAGGCCATGGGCTGGAGTGAACGAGGAAGGGCTGATTTGATGAGGGTGTTAGTGCTCTCTCACCGACCGACTTTCAGGGAAAATTATATTAATCCTGCTCTTGATGGTGGCTGGATTGAGCGCACCCAGCCAGAGTCACCCCGTAGCCCGACCCAACGCTACCGCCTTACCGAAAAGGGTCGACGGTGGCTGCAACAGCGTAAAGAGGAATGAAGACGGAACACTTGTGACAAACTCACAACACACGACTTGTGAAATTTTGCCAATTAACCAACGATGACCAAATCCACCAAGAAAAAGCCAACCTGGAACGACCTTAAGCGCCACCTTGCCGACCTCGACCGCACTGCCCTGCTCGGGCTGATCCACGATCTCTATGCCGCCGGCAAGGACAATAAATCCTTTCTCCACACCCGCTTCGGCCTGGGTGACGATGTTTTGAAATCCTACAAGGCCATCATTTCCCGCTGGGTTAGCCCAGATGTGATGCGTAACCAGGATTATTCAGTCTCCAAGGCCAAGAAGGCGATTTCCGATTACAAAAAGGCCATTGGCCGCCCTGAGGAGTTGGCCGAATTGTCGGTATTCTTTTGCGAATCCTGTGCGGATTTTCTCGGGTATTGCAGCACTGATGACGAGGGGTATTTTAATGCCCTGGTGCGGATGTTTGAACAGGCGTTGAAGGTTATCAGCCAACTTGAGCCTGAGCAGAAAAAACAGTTTGTGGATCGTCTTGAGTGTGTGCGGCATGAAAGCTCCGACTGGGGCTGGGGTGTTGAGGATTATATGGACGACCTGATGGTGGAACACGGGTTTGTCTAGGAGTAAAAGAAACTGTGAGAGGAAAACAGGGCAGATGAAGACAATCAAAAGCATGCTGGAGGATTTGACCTATGATGATCTCCGTGTGTGGGCCGGAGAGAAAATTTTTGGCCGCGGCATGGATTATGTGGACCGTGTGTCGCAGCTTTCTCGGACGGCGGATAACACTTTGGCGGCCTGGGTTTCAGGCAGTGACGAGTACGCCACCATGGTCAGACGTAATGAGGAGGCCAAGTTCGATTTTCGCTGCACCTGTCCCTATGACGGTTGGGGTCCTTGCAAACATGTGGTGGCCGTGCTGCTGGCTGCTGCCGGACAGGTGAAGCGGGATCAGGAAATCCCTCTGCTCGCCCCTGAGGATGATCTGTACCTGGAGCTGTTTGATGACCCCTGTGAAGAGGATGAAGACTTGGCGGATGAGGATCTTGATGATGCTCCTTCCCAAAAACCGGTTAAACGCCGATTGTCTCAGGTTGCATCCATTCTAGCGGGGAAAACCCGCGAAGAGCTGCTGGCAATGCTGAGCGAACTGGCGGCTCATCATCCCGAAGTCGAGCGTACAATTCGCGAATCAGCCCAGCTTGAATGCGGTCAGGTTGACACAATTGTCCGCTCGCTGCGCAAAGAGATCCGTAGCCTGACGGCGGAAGATGCCTGGTTCAACCCCTGGAAGGACGAGGGCAACCTGCCTGACTATTCGCACGTTCTGCAACAGTTGCGGGCGCTGCTCGACAAGGGACATGCCGATGCGATTCTGCAACTGGGTGAAGAACTCTGGATCCGGGGTGGAGAGCAGGTCGGGCATTCCGATGATGAGGGGGAGACCGCCATGGCGCTTGCCGAATGTATGGAGATCGTCCTGCAGGCCCTGCCGTTGACATCTCTGACTCCACCGGAGCAGCTGTTGTGGATTATCAACCGGATACTGGAGGATGAATATGATCTGCTCGAAGGCGCAGACAGAGTTCTGCAGGATGCGACGTATACCGAAGCACACTGGCGCGTGGTTGCAGGAGATCTTGAAGCGCGGTTACAGGCCATGAAAAGGCCGCAATCGGATCGTTTTTCCGAGACCTACCAGCGGGAAAATGTCATGAGGCAGCTTCAGGACGCTTATCGGCAGAGCGGTCAGCAGGAGAAGATCATCCCGCTGCTGGAGAAAGAGGTCGATGTTTGCCGGAGTTATGAGGCGCTAGTCGATGCTCTGATCGAGGCTGGCGAGCGAGACAAGGCCCGTCGATGGTGTATCGACGGATTCACCAAGACGCTGAAAGAGTATCCCGGCATTGCCGGCGGGTTGCAGGAACGTCTGCGGCAGATGGCCGATGAGGAGGGGGAATATGACCTGGTTGCAGCATACCGGGCTGAGGATTTTTTTAAAGGGCCTTCCCGGCAGGCCTACAACGAACTGCGTCAGGCTGCAGAGAAGGTTCAGCTCTGGCCGATGGTTCGAGATGGGATCCTGGCCTATCTGCAGACCGGACAGCGGCCGGCAACCGGTAGCAAGGGGAAAAACACCTGGCCTCTGCCGGAACCGGAGGTGAAGCGGCCACATTCTCAGGGCAAGCCGAGATTGGACAATTTCCCCAATAGGGAGATGCTCATCGAAATAGCTCTTCTGGAACAGCGGCCGGATGAGGCCGTAGAGATCTACCGGGAGTTGAGCAAGACCAGACGTTGGGGCTGGGCCATTGACGAAGAGCTTGCACAAGCCGTGGCCGTAAGCCATCCCGAGGTGGCGTTGCAGATCTGGAAAAACATCGCCGACCGTCTGATCGGTCAGGTCAAACCGAAGGCATACCAGGATGCCGCCGTCTACCTGCGACGCATGCGCAAGGTGTACGGGGAGACCGGTCGCCTCGACGACTGGAAGGCATTGATCATGCGCCTGCGCACAGAGCATAAAGCCAAGCGGCGCTTGCAGGAGGTGCTGGACGGATTGGAGAAAAACAGGAAGATTCTCGACTGACAGCCAAACCTGAGGCTGTGATGATACAGCTAAAACTTCAGGCCTCGGAAGGCATTGTTTCCGAGGCCGAGCAGGGGAATCCTGCCATGGATGAGCTGCCGGAGAGGCCTTTTTACCGCAGCAGAATGGAGATGTCATTAGTCTGGGATATCTTTCGGCGGATACTCCCGCAAAAGCCGATCCACGGCCTCCTTCAGAATAGCCACGCCGTTTCTGGTCAGGATCGATTCCGGGTGGAACTGAAAGCCTGCAAAATGCCCGCCCCGGATGGCGATTACCTCATGCAGTTCGGGAATGGTGGCGATCTCGAAGTCACCCTTGATCTGCGGTATCCGCGGGGCAAAGGTATTATAGAAACCAACCATCTCGTCATTTCCGAAGAGATTGATCCTGATCTGGGAGCCCTGGAACGGGGCTTTCTTTCTTTTTACCTCAAGGCCGAGCGTCCGGCAGAGGATCTGGTGGCCGAGGCAGATAAAGAGGGCTTTTCTCCTTTTGGCGAGTAACCCATCGGTGACGGCGAGATTTTTTCTGATCTTTGCGCTGTTTATATCATTGGGGTTGCCGGGGCCGGGGCCGACCAGGGTGATATCGCCCCGATCCTTTGCCATGTCATAATCCCGGTAGGGGACAATAGTGCTTTTCAAGCCGATGGCGGTAAAGATATGGCTGAGCATATGGATGAAATCGTCTTCGTTATCGATCAGGGTAATACGCGGTCCGGTTTCGCTTATTTGGCCGGAGGCCGAATGATCCTGCCTGAAGAACCAGAAGCTTGAAAGATACTGATTCCTCTCGGCCAGTTTCTCGGCGATCTCGTCGTCGTTGGCGACCTTCGGCAGCAGCGGTTCACAGGCCGGCAGATGACTGCCGGTGATACTGGCCAGGAGTGCCTCCCCTTTGGCCTCAGTCTCACGCACCTCTTCCTCCGGCACGGAATCCTTGACCAGGGTGGCGCCGACGCTCAGATGCAGGGTCCCGTCCATGGCGATTTCGACCGTCCGGATGGTGATCGGGGAGTCGAGAAAATCCCTGCCTTGTTCGTCCCGCCCGACCAGCATCAGAGCGCTTCCATAGTATCGTCTCGAATTCTCAGAGTATTTTTCGATGATGCGGCAGGCATTTTCCACCGGCGAGCCGACCACCGTGGCTGCAAACATCGAGTCGATGAAGAGGTCAAAGATATCCTTGTCGCTGGTGCCCGAGAGCAGGTATTCGGAATGAATCAGCCGTGACATTTCCTTTAAAAGCGGGCCGACAATGGCGCCGCCCTGCGTGCACATCCGGGCCATCATCTTCAGCTCTTCGTCGACGACCATGAACAGCTCGCCTATCTCCTTGCGGTCGGTGATGAAGGCCAGCAGGTCCTTTTTGAATTGGGAGCGGCGGGAAGTGGTGGGTGCTTTTCTGAATGTGCCGCTGATCGGGTTCATCTTGACGCGGCCGCCTTCGACGAGGAGGTGCCGCTCCGGGGTCGAACCGATAAAACAGAGCGATGTGTCGTAAAAAAGGAACTTCCAGTAGGTGCCGTAATCGTTCTGTAGAAGTGATTTGAAGATGGTGAAGGCCTGCCCCAGTGAAAAATTATCGATGATCCCGGTGGCGCTTCGGGGGATGACGAAATTCGCCCCCTCGCCGTTGCCTATTTCACTGACAATGATGTTCCGGATGATTTCGGCATACTGCACTTCGGTGGTGTCATAGCGGATACCTTGGCGCAGGACCGGCGGTTGATCGGCAATGGCCTCGATCAGGTCGACTGCCTGCACTTCGGTGTGCGAGGCAATGCTGATAGTGTGGATCTGCTCGCCGTTATCCTGGGCGCTGTATCCCTTTTCCCGGATCTGGCAGAACGGGATGACGCTGATGGTGTCGTAGGTGCGCCGGTTGCAGGTGCTGCCGTGTCGGCGAGGAATGTCCCTGATCTTTGTGAATCGGCAGGGTTCTCCGGTGAGGATCAGAATGTCCTCATTGTCCTGTTTCTGGATCAGACAGAAGGCGGTGTCGCCTGCAAGCAGGGTGTTGATCGTGGTGTCCATTGTTCATTCTCCTTAAGGTTTCAGGTTACCTCCCGGCCTGAAAAGGGGATTGAGATGGACATAAAAAAAGCCCCTGCAGACCAGGAGCGGGTCTGCAGGGGCTTTTTTTATAAAAAGATCAGCCGTGTGACTACCAACTCCCGGATGCGATACCGGATAAGCTCTGCCAGCTGCGCCAGTTTTTAAGAGGGGCCCGGGTGGATCGGGAATCGGTTGTCATAGGAATCTGTTCTCGATAAAAATCAATATGAAGTCCAGCTAAAAATTACCTTCTGAAAAGGTGATAAAATTTTTACAGATTGTCAAGAAATTTCACTGATAAGAATCCTTATTGTCCTGGTACGGCATACAGGGTATCAACGTATTTTTCTAATCCGTTTAAAATCAGTCGGTTGGCAAGGACTGGCGTGACGTATTTTAAAAAGGCCTGTTTCCTCTATTGAGGGGGATTGCAGGAGGTGGTGTAGCAGGAAGAAGAAAAAATCCGCTTGAATGTTTAATATATCTTTGATATGGGGGAGTTAAGAGGTATATGTTTGGTATATCGGAGTTTTAATTCGAACCTTTATTCGTCTCCATCCTTGTTGCGTAAGAGGCAAGCGGCAGGACAAAAGGACATAAGAGAATGAACGACCCAACCGGCCTTCCGGTCAATATCCTGGATATACATACACTGCCGACCCTGCCGCAGGCCCTGGTAGATCTCATTGATGCATGCAACCGGGAGGATGTCAACATCCATGAGCTGGGAACGATAGTTGCACGGGATGTATCCGTCAGTACCAGAGTCCTGCAGCTTGTGAACTCGGCTTTTATCGGCGCCCGTTCCTCCTTTTCCGATATCGTTCAGGCTGTCATCTACCTGGGAGTCGATACGACCCGCAACCTGGCGATCTCGGTGGCTGTCCACGAGACGTTCAAAGGCATGGACATAGATGAGGCCATAAATCTGCCTGATTTCTGGTACCATTCCTTTTTGACTGCCGTTTTAGCCAAGTCGCTGGCCCAGGTTGTCGGGGCGGCCGACCTCTCCGAGGCCTATCTGGCCGGTCTGCTTCATGATGTCGGAAAGTTGCTTCTCCTGAACAGTTTCCCTGATCAATATCGGGAAATCCTCCGGGAGAAACAGTCTGTGGACCTGGAGTTTCGGGAAAGAGAGGTTCTCGGCATAACCCATTCTGAAGCGGCAGACCTGCTGATCAGGAGTTGGCGTCTGCAGCCGGAAATTGCCGTTGCCATTGCCGGCCACCATCGCGGCTATACCCGGATAATGGAGGAATCATCTCTTGCCAGGATTCTTCTCTGCGCCGATCGTTTGAGTCATTGCTCCTGGCCTGATATACGATCCGTAGCCGATATTGTCTGCACTATCCTGGCGATCGATCAGGACGCCTTGTTGGACTGCACCAAAAATTCCCTGGCCGTTGCCGGTGAAATAGCCGGTCACATGGGGATTAAGGTCGGCAAAGGTTCTGCTTCCGGAAACGATGCGGCCTCCAGGCCCTTACAGGCAAAGGAGAGCCTTGCCGACAGGGTGCTCACCTTTTCCAGGATAAACGGATTTCTGGACAATCTGGTCAAGGCCGGAAATCTGGACAGGGTTTTTCAGGTCATTGAAGAAAGTCTGTATATTCTCTTTCATATTGAAGGGTGCCTGTTTCTTCTGCCCGATGGCGCAACCGGTGAGTTGACTGTAAACGGTTCAGCTGGAAATCCTCTCTTTCAGAAGGCGAAGGATCTGCGGATGCATGCCCATGATACATCGGCGATAATTTCCAGGTGTCTGGAACATCTGATAATTGTCGATTCGTTGACCTTTTCTGCAGAAAATACCCTTACGAAAGGGGATCACTCTCTTTTCGGTATCTTCGGGACCGGCGCTCTTGTTGCCGTACCGGTCATTATTGCCGGACATGAACCCGGCTGCATCATTATCGGTGGCACCCCCGCAGATGTCGAGAGTCTGCGCGGCCGGGAGAGTGCGCTCCTGCTTCTGGCCGGTCATGCCGGCATGCGGTTCCGGCTTGAGAAAACCTATCGAAAACATGCCGAAGAGCTGGCGGCGGCACGCGTGGAGGCCGTGGCGGAAGTTGCCAGGTCTATTGCCCATGAGATCAGTAACCCGATTGCCGTGCTCCAGAATTATCTTGCGGTTCTGGGTCTGCAGGTGGACGGTCGTCCCGAACTGGTGGCTGATCTGGAAAGTATCGGCAGGGAAATCGGCAGGATCGGTGACCTGAGCGATCAACTCAGGGATCTCTCCGGTCAGGTAACGGCGCAGGCAACAGAACCGGTTGATCTGAGCATTTTAATTACCGATGTCCTTACCTTTTTCAGGCAATCTCTGGCCCGTTCACACGGCATAGATCTCTGTTTTTCTCTGCAGGATGGTTTGCCGACAGTGCCGTCGAACGGGAAAAAAATCCGCCAGGTTCTCGGGAATTTAATTAAAAACGCCATTGAGGCGATTAAAGACAAAGGTGTCATCCGGGTGACTGCGGAGACAAGCCCGGCAGCCGCGGGTTTGCCGCGAGCGGTGAAGATTTCTGTTGAAGATGATGGTCCTGGGGTCCTGCTTTTAAATGTCGAGGATGTGTTTCATGCCGGTATAACAACCAAAAAAGACGGACATGCCGGCCTGGGGCTTGCCATTGTCAGGAGGCTGGCGACGGAACTTGGCGGTACCATTACCTGTATTAAAAAACAGCACGGCGGGATGGTCTTTACCCTTTCCCTGCCGGCCTGAGGTCCGCTTTTCGAGATTGCCGGTTTTCGGTCCTTTGCTGCTACATTGTCGCATGTCTTTAATGAAGAGGGGGGGTGGAATCTGTTGGCGGATTTGTCTGGATGGTGCAATATTATTACAAAATTTATTTGACTTATCATATTTTTTAAAATAGTTTAGAGTCTTAAGGATCGAAAAAAATCCATATCAAGATGCTTGCAGCGAAACGCGGGGGCAGGAAGAAGAGCATATGCAACATGCGATACTGGTCGTTGACGATGAACCGCATTATTGCTCCACCCTCAAATTCCTCCTTGAAACCAACCGGTACCGTGTCGAGATTGCGAAATCAGGCCGGGAAGCGCTTTCCTTTCTGCAGAATGACTTTTTTCATGCTGTCCTCCTTGATCTGAACCTCCCGGATATCCACGGGATCCAAGTCGCAGAGTACATAAAACAGAACCATCAGGATACCGCCATCATTATCCAGACCGGTTATGCGACGGTGAACAGTGCCATCCAGGCCATGCGCTATGGCGTGTTCGATTTCCTTTGCAAACCCAACAAGGCGGAGCTGGTTCTCGAAACCATAGCCAGGGGCATAGAAAACAAACAGTTGAAGCGTGATCTGGAGCAAAGCGAAAACAGGTTCCGCAAACTGTCCGAGGCAACCTGGGAAGGTATTGCGATTTTTGAGAATAACCGGCTTCTCCATGTCAATAATCAGCTTTGCCGGATTTTCGGATACGAAGAAGCTGAACTTTTTCGTATGCCTTTTTCCAATGTTCTTCCGGGCTGGGACCTTTGCAGATTCGTGAACGGCGAGAAGACGGACGATACTACCGGGGCATCCGAGTGCAGCGGCAGACATAAGGATGGCCGGATCATTCCGGTGGAAGTGCGGATCAAGGAGGACGGCAGGAAAAATCAGGTCGTGGCGATACGCGATATCTCGGCCAGAAAGACTGCTGAACAAAAGAGACTGGAACTGCAGAAAAGACTGGCCGATGCCCAGCGCATGGAATCCCTGGGGCTGATGGCGGGCAGTGTCGCCCATGACTTGAACAACATCCTGACCGGTATTGTGACGTTTCCGGAGCTCCTGCTGACCAACATGTCGCCTACCGACAAATTCCGCACGGAGATCGAGCTTATCTACAAGGCCGGTCGGCAGGCTGCCGACGTGGTTGCCGATCTGCTCACCGTGGCCCGGGGATCAAAATGCAAGAAGGAGCCGAACAACCTGAATCTGCTGGTCAGTAACTACGTCGATTCCATCGAATACCGGCAACTGGAAGGTGATTTCCCCGGTGTCACGATAGATGTGGGGCTCGAACCGGATCTGCCGAACCTGCACTGCTCGGCGATCCATATTGCCAAGTCCATCATCAACCTGGTGACGAATGCGGCGGAGGCCTGCGGTGATGATGGCTTCATTACCATCCGGACAATCAGCAGAAAACTCGTCGAACCCGTCCGTGGCTATGAAGAGATCCCGCCGGGAGAATATGTCGTCCTCTCCATCGCCGATAACGGTTCGGGTATTTCGGCCGATGGTCTGCAGAGGATATTCGAACCGTTTTTTTCTAAAAAGGAGATGGGCAGGAGCGGTACCGGGCTCGGTTTGACGGTAATCTGGAATACCGTCCGGGATCACCATGGTTATATCGATCTTGCCAGCAATTGGGCAGGCAGCCGTTTCGACCTCTATTTCCCGGTATCTCTGGACAAAAGAATAGCAAGGCAGGATTCCTTCTCTCTTGAGGCAATGTTCGGAAAGGGTGAAAAGATATTGATTGTCGATGATGAGGAAAGCCAGAGAACAATTGCCTGTTCAATTCTGAAGCAGCTCGGCTACGCGCCGTTCAGTGTCGACAGCGGCCGGAGTGCCGTCGAGTATATTAAAAGGGAACCGGTGGATCTGGTCCTTCTGGACATGATAATGGAACCGGGCATGGACGGTTGCGAAACCTTCGCCGAGATTCTGAAATATACACCAAAGCAAAAAGCTGTTATTACGTCAGGTTATTGGAATAAAGCGGATCAGGAGAAAGTCAGGCTTCTGGGCATCTCCCAGTATATTACCAAACCGTACAGCCTGGCCTGTATCGCTCGCGCGATACGCCTTGAGATCGATGGAACGACCGGGTGAGACAAAAAAAAGACGAAGATCTCAACAAAATTAGTGCTCCTACCCGGAAGACCTTCTGTGTATTCCTCAAGCATACCGGATAGCAGCGAAGGAAATACCTGTCACGTCTTTTATAATCCGGCCCGGTAGAGACTGGAAGGACCTTTTCCGCCCCGGACCGGCATTCCTCCCGCCTGTATCAGGATCGGTATTCTCTGCACCGCCTTTTTGGCCGTGCGCTTGCTTTTTCTGCATTTGACCCCGTTTAAAAATCAGCTGCAGAAATACCTGCCGTTTTGCCGGAAGATTAATTTCCCTCCTTCCTTGTACATTCATCGGCTTTGGCTATATAATGCAAATGGTGTTATATGGGCAGGAAAACAAGAAAATTATATAATTATTTGATATTAGTAGGCTTTTTGTAATAAATGGAAATCCCTGAAAAAGAGCTGTCGTCATTTATTGAAAAAATCGCTACGGCAGTGATCGTCTGCCGTAGCGATTCGAGCATCTGTGCATGCAATGCCGGTGCCTCGCTCTTGCTTGGATATTCGAGGGACTGGCTGATAGGAAGAAAAATTTCCGAGCTGGATCGGCAGTATTTACGGGAAGATCGAACACAGATGCCCTTGAGCGAGTTTCCCGTTTATATGGTTCTGACTGCGTATCAACCGGTTAAAGATATGACCGTCGGTTTGCAACATGATCTCTCGGATCATGTTGTATGGACAAAGATGAGTGCGCACCCCGATTTTAAGGATGACGGAACCCTTGGCCGCGTTGTCGTTTCTTTAACGGATATTTCCGATACCATAGACGGGAAGAATATCGGCAGGCAGATCAAACAGGCAAAGGATGAGTGGGAAAATACCTTCGATGCCATTCAGGATATTGTCGTTATCCTGGATCTTGACCGGCGCATTATCCGGGCCAACAAGGCAGCGCATGTCATTAGCGGTTTCGAGTATGGTGAGCTGACGGGAAGAAAATGCTTTGAAGTCTTTCTTGGAAACACAGAACCCTGTCCGGGGTGTCCCGCCTGGTTTCCCGACGCGACGACCGACGTTTATACCGGTCCTGTATACAGCAGCAGGCTTGCCAGGTTTTTTGATGTGTCATCTTCACCGATCTATGATGACGGCGGGAAGGTAAAATATCTTGTCCATATGTGGCGGGATGTTACCCAAAAGCTGAAAGACGAAGCGGAAAAGATCCGGTTGTCGGCGGCAATAGAGCAGACCTCGGAGGTTGTGGTCATAACCGACAAGAACGGCAGGATACAGTATGTCAACCCGGCCTTCAGTATCAAAACCGGGTATTCTCGCGCCGAGGCCATCGGGCAAAATCCCCGTATCTTGAAAAGCGGTGAGCATGACCGGGAGTTTTATGAAAAAATGTGGGCTACCCTTCTCGAAGGCAGGGCCTGGAACGGTCAGCTGATCAACCGGAAAAAGGATGGGACTCGGTTCTGGGAGGATGCGACAATCTCACCCGTCTGTGACGGGGAAGGACAGATAACCAATTTTCTAGCCGTGAAACGGGACATCAGCAAGGAAAAATCCCTGGAACGGCAACTGCAGCAGGCGATGAAAATGGAAGCCATCGGTACCCTGTCAGGAGGGATTGCCCATGACTTCAACAATATCCTGTCGGTGATGATAGGCTATGGTCAGATGGCAAAGGGACGCCTTGAAATTGATGATCCTGCCAGAACGGATATTGATCAGGTCCTTCAGGCAGGTGACAGGGCTGTCGATCTTGTTAAACAGATATTGACCTTCAGCCGTCAGGATACGCAGGAGCAGTTTAAACCACTCTCCGTTCAGTACTTGATCAAAGAGGTTCTGAAACTCCTGCGGTCATCCCTGCCGATGACTATTGAATTGGACCATTCCATCCAACATGACTGCTCTCCGATCCTTGCCGATTCAAGCCAGATTCACCAGGTGTTGATGAATCTCTGCACAAACGCCAAGCAGGCAATAGGCGGCAAGTACGGCCGAATAACAGTGAATCTGTCTGAGATTCAAATTTCAGAGGAGAATGACAAGATCGCCTGCCTTTTGCATGGGCCCGGAAACTATGTCGATCTTGAGGTAAGCGATACCGGCAGCGGCATGGACAGAAAACTCCAGGAGCGAATCTTTGAACCGTTTTTCACAACCAAGGCCAAAGATCATGGAACCGGTCTTGGGCTTGCCGTTGTCCACGGTATCGTGAAAAAACATGGGGGGGAGATAGTCGTCGACAGTGCGGTGGGGCAGGGAACCACCTTTCATGTCTATTTTCCCGTTCAGAAAGTCCGTACGGATGTTGTGCAGGAGTGCGTTGAATTGGAGCACGGAGCTGGAGGGAATGAGCGGATTATGGTGGTGGATGACGAGAGTAAGATTGCCGATGTCTTCCAACGGATGTTGGGCAAACTCGGCTATAAAGTCACGATCTTCACCGATAGTATCGAGGCTGCCTCAGCATTCAGAAAGAACCCGGATGGGTATGATGTGGTGCTGACCGATATGACCATGCCGAAGATGACGGGGGCCGAGCTGGCACGGGAGGTCCTGGCTCTTCGTCCGGCTCTGCCGGTGATCATGACCACGGGGTTCAGCGAGATCATCGATATGGAAAAGGCCAAGCGGATCGGGATCAAGGAATTTTTACTGAAACCGGTCAAGAAAGAGCAGCTGTCGGAAGTTGTCAGGAAGGTGTTGACGAATGGCTGATATATTAATAGTCGATGACGATCAGATACTGGCCAGGATGCTTGCCGATCATATGATCGCTTCCGGACACAGGGCAGAGACAGCGCATACCCTGGCCGAGGGTGTGCATAAAATTAAAAGTACTCCTTTCGATGTGGTATTTCTGGATGTGCAGCTGCCGGATGGCAATGGCCTGGAATACCTGCCGCAGTTTAAAGGCGCTCAATCGATGCCGGAGGTGATCATCATCACCGGTCAGGGGGAGGCTGATGGTGCGGAAAAGGCGGTAATAAGCGGGGCCTGGAGTTATATCGAGAAGCCGTATATCTTCCGGGAACTGCCTCTGCATCTGACCAGAGCCCTGCAGTACAGGCAGGAAAAGAAGAAGGTCGTGGAGGTTCCTGTTGCCTTGAAGAGGGACAGGATCATCGGCAGCAGCCCGCCGTTGAATAAATGCCTGGATCAGGTGGCGAGGGCCGCTGCCTGCGATGTCAGTGTTCTGCTCGCCGGTGCAACCGGAACGGGCAAGGAACTCTTTGCCAAGGCCATCCACGAAAACAGCGCCCGGGCGGGCAAGAACTTCGTGGTCGTGGACTGCGCGGCTCTTCCGGAGACCTTGATTGAAAGTATTTTATTCGGTCATGTGAAGGGGGCCTTCACCAGCGCCGAGAAGCAGCAGGACGGGCTTGTCAGGCATGCCCATGGCGGCACCCTCTTTCTTGATGAAGTAGGGGAGTTGCCCGTAAACATTCAGAAAACTTTTTTACGTCTCCTCCAGGAGCATGAATATATGCCGGTTGGTTCCTCCAAACTTGAATACAGTGACTTCAGGTTGGTGGCGGCAACCAATCGGGATCTCGGCGAATGTGTACACAGTGGAAATTTCAGAGATGATCTCCTTTTCAGGCTGCAGGCCTTTACCATAGATCTGCCGCCGTTGAAGGAGCGTCTTGAGGATATTCGTGAACTGGTCACCTATTTTATTGCCAGGCTGTGTGAACGGTATGGCCTGGAGACCAAGGGTGTGGCCCCTGATTTTATCGAGGCTTTAATTGCCTATGACTGGCCGGGAAATATCAGGGAGCTGTATCAGACGATCGAGCAGGTTTTTACCGGCGCTCTTCTGGGGCCAACCTGCTTTGCCATCCATCTGCCGGAAAAGTTCAGGGTTCAGCAGGCTCGGGCCGGATTCGAGACCAGGAAGAATGTCGATAGTCTCAGCATGACGCTGGCCTCATGGCGGGAATATAAAGAGGTGCATGAGAAAAACTATATACAGAAATTGAAACTCGTCGCTGATAATAATATCTCCGAGGCCTGCAGGATCTCGGGACTTTCAAGGACAAGACTGTACCAGCTTCTTAATAAATACGGGGTGATGTTTTCGTGAAACAGACCGAGTTAATGATCTTGAAAAATCAGGACCTGGTCCGGTTCGCTGGGGTTGCATTGTCAGGGTGGTTCCCTGCAAATAGAAAAGAGAAAGGAAACGTTAATGAAAATTCTGATAGCCGAAGATGAGTATATAACCCGCCTGATGGTTCAGGTCAGCCTGGAAAAATGGGGATATCGTGTGGACTGTGTCAGCGACGGCAATGAGGCCTGGGAGGCCCTGCAGAAACCGGATGCACCTCAGATTGCCATTCTTGATTGGGAAATGCCGGGCTTGGACGGGGTGGAGGTCTGCAGGCGGGTCAAGGAACTGGCAAAAGAGACACCGATATACGTCATCCTGCTTACCGGCCGTGACAGCAGAAATGATATCCTGCACGGCTTTGACATGGGTGCCGATGACTACATGACCAAACCTTTTGATGACAATGAACTCAGGGCCAGGGTCAGGGTTGCGGAACGGCTGGTGCATATCCAGATCTCACTGGCGGAATCCGTGGAGGAACTTCGCTATGTGCTTGACCAGATGGGATCCCAGCAAGGGGCCTTGCCTGTCTGCAGGAGATGCCATAAGATTCAGGGCAGCGACGACGCGTGGATTTCACTGGAGGAGGCGTTACATGACCACTCCGAGCCGCGTATCCTGTCGATGAAATGTCCTGAATGTGTAAAAGAACATCAAGAATCCCAGAAGGCCTGAGCCTGTCCGGGCCTGATCCAGCCCTATCTCATTCTCCTGCCCCGTCACCTCTGCGGGGTGGGATATCTCCATCCGAAAGTTCTCCGGACTCGATAATACGGAAAATTTATTCATAACACAAAATTTTGTTGACAGAATCCTGAGAATGGCCTAGCCTGCACACGTTTTGAGTAATCGTAATATACTATCAGGCGCTTCTGCTGCTTTCATCTCGAGAAGTGCTTATTTTTCATGAAGGAGGCTGCCATGTCTTTTCAAAAAACCCAAACGACCTTAAAGAGGTTGGGCACCTACTATCTTGCTCTCTTCGTCTGGCTGTTCACCTCGGCTATGCATATCCCGGACGGCTATCTCAGTCCGGTTGCAAGCCTGATCATGTTTCTGCTGGTCCTGCCTTTCTGGGGGATGGGTGTCCGAAAGATACGTCAGACCATGAATGCCCGCAGTGTACCGCTGATCTCGCTGATGGCCGCATTCTCATTTGTGATCATGATGTTCAATGTCCCTCTGCCGGGAGGCACCACAGGGCATGCGGTCGGGGCAGCTCTTGCGGCTATCGTTCTCGGGCCGGAAGTGGCGGCCATTGCTGTTTCCATTGCCTTGATTATCCAGGCATTTTTCTTTGGTGACGGGGGGATTCTGGCTCTCGGTGCCAATTGCTTCAACATGGCGGTGGTGATCCCGTATGTCTCCTCGGCTGTGTATCAGGCCTTTACAAAGGGGACGGAGATAAGCTCGACGCGACGCCCGATCGGCGCAGCCATCGGCGGTTGGCTGGGACTTACGGCGGCGGCTTTCTTCACAGCTGTGGAATTTGGTCTGCAGCCTTTGCTTTTCACTGCCGCAGACGGGACGCCGCTCTACGCCCCTTATCCCTTATCCGTTTCTCTGCCCGCCATGCTGGTCCCCCATATGTTGGTGGCCTCGGTTGTCGAGGGAATGATGACGGCGCTGGTTATCCTCTATCTGCAGCGTTCCAATGTCCAGGTCCTGGAGGCCGCAGGAAAAGCGGGAGATTCCAGCGGAGAGGTACCCCTGCAAAAACTGCGCTGGCTCTGGGTTGGATTGGCAGTTCTGGTGGTGGCCTCGCCGCTCGGTCTCCTGGCACCGGGAACAGCCTGGGGTGAATGGAGCATTGAGGAGCTGGCAAAGCTTGGCCTGCAATCGATCCCTGCCGGTTTGGAGAAATTGTCCACACTCTGGGGTGCACCACTCGCCGAGTATGGCCTTCCCGCCCTCGGGAATGCAAATGTCGGCTATATCCTCTCGGCATTGCTGGGTATAGTGCTGGTCGGGATAATGGTCTGGCTGTTGACGCTTCTGGCCACCGGCGGTTCCGGCAAACAGAAACAGAGCGTGTAAGAGCTTAATTACAGATACGCTCTAAGCGTTTTCGAAGGAAATTACCCCCATGCAGCGACGCAGTCATTTTCTGGAAAAGACCCTCAGCGGCATAACCCGGACCCTGGAGCAGTCATTGTTTGCCGAGGCGATCAGTCTGCAGCCGGGTGTCTTCCAGGCGCTGGATCCGCGTCTGAAGATCATCGCCACGCTGGCCCTGCTGATAGGGGTGAGCATGGCCCATAATGCCTGGGTCATCGGTGCGGTCTATCTGCTGGCGGTGTGTTTTGCGCTGGCATCGGCCATTCCGGCGGATTTTTTCATCCGGCGGGTCTGGCTGGCGGTCCCTCTATTTACCGGCTTAATAGCACTGCCGGCCCTCTTCATGATCCCCGGTCAACCTCTTGTACACCTGCCGTTCGGGTTGATTGTCACCCGGCCGGGGGCACAGAGCGTTCTTTTTCTGCTCCTGCGGGTCGGTACCTCCCTTTCACTGGTGCTGCTGCTGATCCTGACAACCCCCTGGAATGCCGTGCTCGGTGCGCTGAGTGTTCTCAGGGTGCCGGATATCTTTATCCTGATTCTCGGGATGACCTTCAGGTATATTTATCTCCTCCTGCATATCGCCAACGATATGTTCCTGTCCCGCAAGAGCCGGGTGATCGGGCGGATGTCGGGGGCTGAAGAGCGGCATATGCTGGCCGCAATCGGTGCGAACCTGCTCAGCAAGTCGCTGAATATGAGCAGTGAGGTCTATCTGGCCATGGTATCACGTGGTTACCGGGGAACGGTGGTCACCTTCAAGCCATTCCGGATGCGGCGGCAGGACTGGTTCTGGTCGGCCTTTTTTGCTGTGACAACCGTAGTGATCATGTATCTTGGGCGATGAGCCTAGGAACCTTTATCTGGAGAAATATCCTTGACCTCAACCCCTGTTTTCGAAGTCCGTAACGTCTCTTTCGCCTATGATAACAGTCAGGCAGCCCTGGAGCATGTCGACCTGACCGTTCGATCGGGAGAATCACTGGTTATCCTGGGCGCCAACGGCAGCGGCAAGTCGACGCTTTTGAAATTGCTCGATGGCCTTTATTTTCCGACGGAAGGGGAGATTGCCGCCTTTGGAGAACCTCTGACGGAGTCGAACCTGCGCGATGATGCATTCAATTTCGCCTTCCGCCGCCGGGTTGGTTTGGTCTTTCAGGATTCCGACGTGCAGCTGTTCTGCCCTTCGGTAATGGATGAGGTGGCCTTTGCGCCACTGCAGCTTGGATTGAGCCACGATGAAGTAGGACAGCGCGTTGACGAGGCCCTCCAGGCCCTGCGGATCGAGAAGCTGCGCGACCGCGCCCCGCACCGTCTCTCTGGCGGCGAGAAAAGGCGAGTTGCTTTGGCCTCGCTGCTGAGCCTGAATCCCGATGTCTGGTTACTGGACGAGCCTACCATCGGACTCGACCCGCGCAGCCTGGCCTGGCTGGTCGATTTTATTCTCCAGCTGCGGCAGCAGAACAAGACCGTGATCACCGCGACCCACGATCTGGCCTTTGCCCAGAAGTTTGCGACCGGAATCCATGTCTTTGACGAAAACCATCGTTTGGCCGCCTCCGGAAAACCGGGAGAAATACTTGCCGACCATGAACTGCTCCATCGCTGTAATCTCTCGCATTTTCATGTTACCCATGAGGCATCCATCTGCCATTGACAAATTTGAATACTTTACATGTGATTATCCTGTCCCAAAATCCACGCAGGGAGTATTCTTCTTTTCATGAAAACCTTAGAATATGATTTTGTCATCATCGGGACCGGACCGGCGGGATTGTCGGCGGCCCTGACTGCCGCCAAATCCAAGAAAAAGGTCCTGATCCTGGAGCGGGAGGGTTCTCTGGGCGGGGTCTGCGTCAATACCGGCACCTTTCCCAGCAAGACCTTGCGCGAGGCTGTTCTTTCTCTTACGGGGCATCTGACCCGGAAGGTCTTTTCGGAGGATTCCCCCTGCCTGTTTGCGGAGGCTGAAATCTCAATGGACAAGCTGAAGCAGCGGCTGCAGCATGTCCGGCTGCAGGAGCATGCGATTATCGAGGGGCAACTCCACCGGAATGGTGTCGAGCTCATCCGGGGTAATGCCGGCTTTGTCGGCCCGAAGACGATACGAGTCACACGGTTGAACAGTGAAGAAGTCCTGATCAACGGAAAGTTTATCATCATTGCCACAGGTTCTCGTCCGCGGACACCTCCTGAGATCCCGTTTGATCATGAGATAATCGTTGATTCCATAAGTATTCTGAACATGAAAACCATCCCCCGCTCGATGCTGATCCTGGGGGGAGGGGTGATCGGTTCGGAATACGCCACCATCTTTGCGGCTTTGGGCGTCAAGGTTACCCTTTTCGATACTGGATCGCACCTGCTGAAATTTCTGGATCATGAGATTATCGACTATCTGAAAAAGAACTTTCCACGGGGCAATGTCGATTATATAAATAATTGCGGCAAGTTCGTGATTGAAAAAGAAAAGGGAAAGGCATTGCTCAAGCTGGATTCCGGCCTTGAGTTTACAGCCGATACGCTCTTTTTCGCCCTCGGCCGGGAGGCGAACACCGCCTTGCTCGATATCGATAAGGCAGGAATCGTCTGCAATGAATGGAGCTACATCAAGGTAAACGATCTTTACCAGACCTCGGCGCCGGATATTTATGCGGTCGGCGACGTTGTCGGCTGGCCGAGCCTGGCTGCCACGTCGATCACCCAGGGGCGTCTCGCTGCCCTGAATGCGCTGCAGAAAAGGGCGGAAGGCTTTCCCCATCTATTTCCGGTCGGGATTTACACCATTCCGGAGATCTCCTATGTGGGGATTACTGAAGAGGAGGCTCTGGCGCGGGGATATAAGATCGTTGTCGGCAGATGCACCTATGAAGAGCTGCCCCGCGGACAGATCTCGGGAGAGTGCGAAGGCCTGCTGAAGATGATCGTCCACCGTGATACCCGCGAGATTCTGGGTGTGCATATTCTGGGCGCCGCAGCCACTGAAATCATCCATATCGCCCTGCTGGCCCTGTTTCATAACGCCAAGATCGACCTGTTTATCGATAATATCTTCAACTACCCCACCTATTCCGAGGCTCTGAGAATTGCGGCGCTGTCCGCCTCCGACCAGATTGAAGCAGGAATTGGGAGAGGGAAGATATGACGCGTTGGGATATGCCGTTTTTCAATCAGGCGATGACAAAAAAATCATTATTAATGCAATTGTAACAAAAAACCAAGAAAGAACATATCCAACAAGTTTCATTGACGATCTGCAATAATAATGCACTGCCCACACATCATTTCACGTAGACCCGGAATTTTTTCTACTATAGATTCAACGCTTCGACATGTTTTTGCCATCCAATCTGGACAGAACATAGGTACTAGGTTTATGTGCTCAATTGACGACACCCTCAGGCCAGCTGATTCACACCACGACTTGATAGTACTTGGCAAAAAAGATCGCTCCTCATGCTCAATATGATAACTTGAAAACCGTTCTAGTATTTTAAGAACAGGGTTGAAGCCATTCGGTTCTAGGAAAATAACTGAATTTGCTAACAACGAGATACATTCAACAGCTTTTTCAGGATCGGACAAATGGTGTAAAACCCCTCTTGACACTACACAATCAAAACGTCGATCACCAATCAGTTTTTTCAAATCGTAGATATTTCCCACCTCGAAGGCTACCTTACGCTCCAATCCTGCATTTTTCGCCTTGCGATTAGCTGCATTTACGGCTATCTCGGCAGGGTCAATCCCAAGAATGTATGTCGCGCCTAGAGCTGATAATTCAAGAGTATAAGTACCATCGCCACAGCCTAAATCTAGAACTCGTTTGCCTAAAAACTCATAGCTCCTTGCAATAGATTCACTTATACGGAAATTTGCAAGCTGAGCTGAGAGCTTTCCGGCAGTGTAAGCATAAGAGCCCGTTTTTCTAACATCATCATTAAAACGATGTACGTTATTTTTGATGATTGTATTGTTTTGTCTTTTCATGTTTACCCGTGTCTTTTTTTGCTTTCAATTCACCTATCTCCCAAGTCCGAAGCTACGAGTGAATAGCAAATAAACCCATGATTTGACCTGATCTCCAATGCACTTGCTGCCAACAGAAACAAAATGTATGCCTCCTATATGCATCAGTGATCAACATGGTAATAGACTTATTTCATAAGAGAAAATGGATTTACTCCACAATTGAATGAATGAAATATCTTGCTTGCATTTGTACATGCAATGTGGTGAAGACCATCCATTTTAACAACGCCATTTGTACAAATATAAATAAAACATACTGCTAGTATGGCTTTAAATAGATTAGTTTTAAAATTAGCCAAATAAAGTGAATATATAACTGATATAATCAGAGTATGAATAGGCAGCAGCAAATAAAATAAAGACCATAATTGATGTGATTTATAGCTATAAATAGCTGGGTGGCTGGCTACCATAACTGACGTTAAGGCGATTGGAAACAGTAGAAAAGCAGCGCAACTTAGCATGTTTTTGGTTATATTGTTGTTTTTACGATATATATTAGCAACAGAGCAAAAAAATACTAAAATAAAAGCTAAACTTGGAATTCCTAACGCAATAAAGTTCGACAGCAACATCTCAGCTGCGCCTTTTATATTTTCAAAATTAACTTTAAAAACATCAGAAAAATTATGAGGATGATTGTTTACTTGTATACCATCTGGCGTAAACTTAGAAAACAACCATCGCCCCCAATAAAAATAATACAAACAGTAGTTTAATGCGGCAAGTACGAATATCACAAAAGATTGACTTATTTTTTTTTCGGTGAATAAAACAATAAGCGCCACAAAACATGTAAAAAAAACTACTGCAGTAATCTGTTCGTCCATCGTTGCCAATAAAAAACACACACAAGAAATAATTAAGCAGGTTCCCAATGAACTCAACGAAAAATCACGTCGGTGATATCGAAGATAAATCGTTACTAAAAATATACCGGCTGCTGAGGTGAGAAATTTTCCGCCACGTAGCACCATAAATGATGTATTTTGATATACATCATAAAAAAGCAAGCTCGCTCCCCCCAATAGTGCTACACCATAACCTGTTTTTGGGAAGAGCGTTTTGTAAAACCATACGAACGAGGCCACTGTTGCCATTATTGATGCAGCATAGCTGGGTAGTTTTAAACCAAGCTGCGGGAACTTTTGGTAAAAATAAAACGAAAGGTTGGTATCGAGGAACTCAATTAAAAAACAGAGGAAACGTGGTCTGTAATAACCAAGTTCCGTTATTTTTAAATTAAAGCCATAATCTAAAGAATTGAAAAATAAAGACTCCCCCGGTTTCAGCAAATAAGCGGGGGCGGTCCTAACGACTTCAAAATGCACCCAAGATGGCAAAAATAACCAAGCCAAAAAAAAATAGGTTATAAATACCAGACCGCAGATTGATAGGCTAATATCTAATATATTATGGTTTAGCATTTTGGCGTGCAACCTCTTCAATCCTGAGGCAGGAATTTGTTCTTGATTCATTCTTTTCTATCCGAGAGTTTGCGGCCGACAGCTAGTATGTTGCCAACGGGTAATGAGACCTGCGTATCTGATAATCGAAGACTGTGCAGGGCACCCGCAATCCGTGTCTTGACGCCTGCCGGCAACGGTGTCAGGCGAAGCCAGTATTGTAAGGGGTAGACATTACGGATCGACTTCAGGTCGATCGACACGAAACCTGACTCGGTCAGTAGCGTGCGCAGTGACCGCGGATTAAAGAGCTGTAGATGCTCCACGTCTATTATCGGTGATCGCAGGCCGAGTAAGCGATTGAGCAGCGCACACCAATTATGAACAACCAACGCAATCATTCCTCTTGGCTCGAGAAGACTGTAAGCCGTTTTTACGAATTGGCCGGGCTCGTCCAAATGCTCAAGAGTCATAAAAGAGCAAATCAATGAAGGCCTAACGCCATTCAGTAACTCGGTTCCGAACATCCCTTCTCGCAGCAATGGTTTGACTGATGCAGGTGCAGCATTGATAGCTGCGCGAGATGGCTCGACCCCAATTACCATCTGGAAACCAATGTCCCTAAGCCATGGTAACAATGCCCCGCTTCCCGCTCCGACATCAACAGCTAAGGTTCTATTTCGAAGAACCGCCATATAGGGAACTAACGCATGAGCATAACTCTTTGCCGCACATTGAGCCTCTTGGCCGGAATCATAAGCAGCATCCGCATAAGCCGCAGAAAGGAATGATCGATTTGGTGTTTTGGGCGCATACACTAAATTGCAACGCATACACCGTACCAAGTGAAAACACATGAACTCAGGTTGCTTTCGCGATGCATATGTGAAATTGTTGATTTTCTCCTGATCAATGTGTTCATCGGCAAAATTCATGTAAATAGTTGAACCGCAAACAGGGCAGGCACGCCTCTCACTTAAGCTGTGGCCTTGAATCATTGAGTTCTCTTTCTGATCTCTGCTGGCTTTACTACTCCCCGGACAATTAAGCTACGTCGAATAAACGCAGGTCGCGCCTTGGTTTCTTCAAAAATTTTACCAATGTACTCGCCAAGCAACCCAATACTAAGAATCGTAATTGAACCGAAAAACATCACCAACAAAGACAGAAAGGTCACCCCCTTTGGAGTGGACTCCGGATAAAAAAGTCGTATCAGTACGCCATATATCGCAAAAACGATAGCGCCAGCAGTCGCCAATGCCCCAAAAGCAGTCAGTAAATGAAGAGGCAGTCTGGTGAATGAAAATATTCCTTTTTTAGCCCAACCGATGTTGTTTAACCAGTTATTTGTGCTCACGCCAAACATACGTTCCGGTCTAACGTAATCAATCCCCACCTGCTTGAATCCCACATATGCACGTAAACCTCTCAGGAAGGCGTCGCGCTCTTGGCACTCTAGCATCCAATAAACAACTGAACGATCCATCAGGGAGAAGTCACCCGCATCCTTGGGCATAGGCACTTCGCTCATTACCGCAAATAATCGATAGAAGCCGCGGTAACAGGTTTCAAGAAGTACGGACATTTCGCGTTTGACACGTCGTCCGTAAACGACATCAGCGCCAGCTTGCCACTCCCGGACAAAGTTTTCAATAATTTCTGGGGGGTCTTGGAGGTCCCCGTCTAGAAGGACACAAGCTTCCTTGCTGGCGAACTCCATTCCGCTTCTGAAAGCTGCTTGAGAGCCGAAATTTCGCGCATGCGTGATGCCTATCACATGAGGGTCCCGTGCACTTATTTCCCTGATAACCTCAGCGGAATTGTCTGGAGAGCTATCGTTGACGAAAATAATCTCATAGTCCAATTTGAGCCGATTAAAAACCGAAACCAATCTCTCGTGCATGATCGGAATGGCCTGCTCATCCTTGTAGCAAGCGACAACTGCGGAGACCGATTTTTTTTCTTTGCGTGGCTGCTTTTTCTTGGTGAGATTCGAGAAATCAGCATTTCCCAGATAATTTTTCCACCAGTCCAAGGTATAAACCAGACCGTCATCCAACATTATTTTAGCTGTCCAGCCTAAAACTTCTCTTGCCTTCTCCGAATTTGCATGCCAGTGATCAACGTCCCATGCCCGACCTGCTCCTGGGCTGAACTGAGGCTCATCCTGAATATTAAAGAGCTGTTTAGTAAGATTGGCGAGAGAAGAAAGAGATGTTTGAATTCCTGTTCCGATATTGAAGGACTCCCCTGCAATTTCCGGGCACATGTGCAGCGCCGCATCTGCGAACGCTGCAATTACGTCATCTATATATACAAAATCTCGAGTAACTTCAGGGCGTGCGAACATTGGAAGTTTCCCCTGCATATTTCGCTCACAAAGTGCCGGGATGAGACGCGAGCTGTCCTCGTAAGGTCCATATACGGAATATAAGCGCAGATTGACAACAGGAACCCCTCGCACTTTTCCGTAGTAGGCGATTGCCTGGCTCGTTGCAGCCTTGCTAACTGCATAATGACTATTCGGAACCAGAACATCAGTTTCGATAGGGGCAGATGCATTCAGGCCATATTCAGATGAACTCCCTGCGTGAATATACGCGGATAAACCGAGATTGGCAATTTCCTCCATGAGACGAATAAAACACAGGTAATTTGTAGAGTGTATGCGTTCAAAATCTTCCTCAAATGAATAGGCGCCAAAAGACGAGCAGTCAAATATCGTCCTTGGATTTCCTCGGTGAAAAAGCGATATGATGCCAATAGGATCTTGAAGATTAAGAAACGCAATATTAACAGCGGGGATTCCATTGAGTCGCCACGAATCCCCAGAGAAAACCGTGCCAACGACATCCTCTCGACATTTAAGACACTGCCTCAACAAATTTGCGCCAATAAAGCCACTCGCACCAATTATAAGGATGGGCCCTTGGAGGGCAGTTATTTTACTTGCGAGGCTCATCTTTTCGCCTCCATGAGCATGTCTCGAACCCCGTCGGAATCAATGCCGCATTGGGCTCGATGGAAGGCCTGTGATCCAAAACGCCCTGTTGGATAACCAAGGGCATAGCGATGAACAAATTTAGAGACATGAATTCCTTTATGAATCATGGCAAGAGCCACATGCATTCCAAGTCCCCCTGCAACCACATGCTCCTCGATGGTAAAGAGAGTTTTTTCAGATACTTGGGTCCAAAATTCATCCGGGATTTCCTTGTCGTTGAACTCGGTTACAGCCCACACTGAAGGCCTGAGAGCAGCAGGCACATCGAGAAGTGCTTGCCACGCCACACCAGCTAATGGTCCCAATGCTGCGATGGCTCCGAACTCGCCAGTCAGCACCTGCCTCCATGGGGCGTATTGAGGAACCGGGGCTCCTTCGGGACGTTCGTCAAAGCCTAAGCGGAGGTAAGTCGGCGAAGAGAATCCACGGATCACCGACGCGATATCTGCATCAAATGCGGGCACTAACACTTGAACGCCCAGGGCATTCATTGCCGCACAGTCTTCAAGCGCATGGTGGGTCGGGCCCATCTGTCCGTAGGCATAACCACCGCCATTGCCAACCAGACAAACAGATAAATCGGACAGACAAATATCATTGCGTATTTGCTCAAAAGGACGTGCGTAGCAAAAGGGGGCAATGCTGTAGACAAAAACCTTCATATTTTCGCGGGCCAGACCGGCAGCTACGCCTATCATGTTCTGTTCGGCAATGCCGGTGTTGATAAAACGATTGCCGAATGCTGTTTTTATATCTTCCAATGCCATAAAACCAAGATCGCCAGTCAGAAAAAAACAATCCTCTCTGTTGTGATGGGCAGTTACCGCAGCCGCAAAGGCGTTTCTCATAAGTCTCCTCTCTGGGTATTTATCGAACAGGCTGTACGGTATTCTTGTTCGGTAAGCGGTAGATAATGAGACTCCAGGGTATTTTCAAAAGCCAGACCTTTTCCTTTAATTGTATTCAAAATCAGTATATTCACTTTGTCCGCAGATTTGCTTTCCAAGGATTTCAATATCTCTCCGCAATTATGGCCATCGGCGTGTTGAACGTGGGCGCCGAATGCCTCGATTCTTGGAGTCAGGTCACTGCAAGATATAATCTCCTTCGTGGTGCCAAAACCCTGTAATCCATTTTGATCAATGATGATCGTTAAATTATTCAGCCGATGATGAACTGAAAAAATAAGGGCCTCCCAGCAACTCCCCTCCTGCCATTCACCATCTGAACAGAGGCAATAAATATGTCGAGGAACATTGTTGTGTTTGGCCGCAAGGGCCAAGCCCGCAGCAAGTGAGGGGCCATGGCCCAAAGAGCCAGTGGGGAAAAGCAGGCCGAAAATCCCGCTACCGCTTGGGTGGCAGGGAAGCATCGTATTGTTTTGAGCGAAGGTTTTCAGGTCGGCATCATTCATTTTGCCAAGAGTCCAGAGCGTGACATAGAGAGCCCCGGCGGAGTGCCCTTTGGAGAGGATAAAACGATCATCTGGATTCAGAACTCGGTGATGAAGGATAATCATCGCATCGAGGCAGGATACATTGCCTCCGATATGGCCGCAATTCGCATGAAAATGCATTTCCAGTAATCGGTTGCGAGCAGTTTCGATTATCGTTTGTATGTCATTTATGGGCATTCTTGAGCCACACTTGATAATTGGCGGTGGATTGGATATCCCACTCTTCTTGGTGAAGTTGTATTTTTTTTTCAATCAGTTGAGTTTCGCAGGAATTTGGAAAGATAAAAATATTTATCTGCGGGACTTCAGCAAGTATTTCGCTGATCTTTCCGGCAGCGCCGCAGGTAGTTAAATCGTTTTGTGCTGCAATCCTCCTCCCCGCTTCATCTTTACGTCCAGTATTGGAGAATACATGAAGCGTTTCGATTGGACTCACGCTTACAAAGGCTATGTCCGGTCGTAACAATCCGACTGCTGAAAGAAGTTCTGCTGGAATCAGGGCGAGACTATGATCAGGAGCTCGGTTTTTGAGTAACTGTACAACTTGTATGTGCGAGGTTTTGAGTTTCCATTGATGTGGCCGGGCAATAACGGCAGAGGTGACTACCGGAGACTTCAGTATGGCAAATAAGGTTAAAAATAGTATTCCAAATATTTTCATGGTTGGTTTGAGGAAACGGCCGCGAACTTTTTCGCTATCAAGACAGAGCAGGATGAAAACAGCTATGACCAGCAACATCTGGGTCGCATAAGCCAATCGCCAGTAAGCGCGTAGCAGTGTGATTTTTAACAAAATACTGCTGATTGGTGGAAATACGATACAGAAACTAACAAGAAGAGAAGCTATGGCAACTTGGGTTATTTTCTGATTTTTCCATGGCCAGAGGAGAATACCTGCCAACGATGCAAAATAAAAAAAAAGGGTGGTTGTTTTTAAGAAGAGCGTATCTGCCAATATGCTATATTCCGGTCGTAACTGCGCATTGACAATATGTCGCCAGCCAAATTGTTGCCAAACATCGGTATTGGTCAACTCTGGAAGATATCCCAACTTGATAAGACCGACGATGATTGCAAACGGAACAAGGGTGGTAGCCAGCAAAATAATTTTCTTTGTGCGTTGTGGTTGGTTCCATTGCGACAGGAAGCTGCCGAGGGCGGTGGACGCAATAACAAAAGGAACAAGAAAAAATGCAGTTCCGCTTAACCCGATGCTGCATATTGCAGCAAAAAAAAGGCGCAGGAGATTTACGACGGAACCGCTGTCCATGAATCTGAAAGTCAACAGGGCCGTCAGTGGTACAAAGAGCAAAATCAGGATGCACTTTCCTTGCCAGGCTCTGACGATTGTGAATTGTCCCCAATCTTGGTGGGAGTCCCCGCTACATATATAAAGCAAAATAATAATGACGACTCCCAGGAAAGAATTCCTGTATGAAAAATCAAAATAGCGAAAAAAAACATAAAAGACCAGTGGGAAAAAAAACAGGAAAAAACAACCGGTTATGATTTGGCAAAAGAACAATGGCTGGAGGCCGAGTGCACGGGCAAAAAGAGCACCCATTACCTCGATGGCAGTCGTTAAATGTACAGGTGAAAGTGCAGGGAGATTTGAACTATCAAGTGCCGTATGAAAAATAGATATCGGACCTCCCATATTTTGTATCCCATGGAGCGCTCGATGAAAAAAAATGAGATCCTCGGCATTTGGACGAAGTATGAATATATTCAGCAAAATGGAAAACAAGCATAGGCCTGCCATGCTGATCATGCTTGTATCGATTTTTCCAAGTTTCTTCAGCAAATTTAATTGAATCCAAACAAACAGGAGTATTCCGACGTGAAGAAGGAAAAAAACATAGCATGTCCATAAGGGCAATCTTGAGAACAATACAACTTCATACGCCAATGTGCTCGATGTGACGAGAATCAACATCAGGTCAAGAAGGGTCCAGGCCAGTTGATCGACACTCTCGGTGTTTTCTATCGACATACGCTCTCTTTGGAAAAACTCAATTAATATCTCGTAGATTGTCTTGCCCTGCAATATGAGGTCAGTGGTGGCGAGGTGGTGAACACAGCTTCCTCCGGGGTCCCTGACAAAAAGCCCTTTCCAACGAAGAGTCATCTGTTGGATGATTCAAAAACTACCCTTCCACAGTAACTTTCGCAATCATTTTATTGCCGATACCAATAGAACCAAGCTAACCAAAACCTTTTCCTTCAAAATCAAGCATTCAGATACACGTTTTCATGTTTAACACTGTATAGCTGCTCGACGAAGATGTTGCCGAATGCTCGTCTCTGTCCCTTCATGCTGTTGGCAATATTTTCCCGTTTCAGTGCGTCTATGAAGGTATCGCTTGTAATTGTGAACCGTGGTCGCTGTTGAAAATTTCCGGTTTGCCGTGGCTTGTGAAGGCTTTTTCCAGGCAATCGACTCAGCTACCATACGATTGCTGATCCGGTAGCCTAGCAACCGAAAAGAGCGCCAGTCGATGATCGCCACCAGATAGGTGTCATGGTCTTTTTATCTGCCATGGCATAGAATTCGTTTTTCTATCGAAAGTACCTTCTGCTCCCCTGATTTTTTCTCCATTTTGGACAGAGACAATTTTTTTTGCACGTGATGCAGTCTTTTCCTTTTTGTCCACAAAAGTTGGCACTGTCCACTTTTGTTAACACTTGGCTCTCCTGCAAGTCTACCGGTTCTCCTTTTAACTTTTTTCTGAAGCCCCGGTAAAGACAATGGCTTTTTCGAAAAGTCATCAGGATTTCGCAATCCGGCATGATTGATGCTTTATCAACCGCAATGCCATGCAGATGTACCCAAAAGTGGATAAGAATAACATCATTACTCTGCCGACTACCCATGAAAATATTTTTCTATTCCGCCAGGAATGCAGCCTGCGATAACGGCTGTCAGTATTTGAAATGCAGTAAGCGTTGCCTGCACGTGTTGGAAAAACTGGAACCCCTGAAGGAAATAACCGTGCTTCCGGGTGGTTCCCATTTTAACTCGTCGCAGAGTATGAATCTGCGGAGCGGGGATCTGGTGATCCTCTATGCCGGCAATCTCCAGGAGTTGGAGGATTTAGTCTCCATTAAGGATGTTTTTGAATCATTCCGTATAGTTTTAATCGTCGGCCAGGAGAAGGATATCAATGACGAAAAATGCCATCTCCTGAACCCGCGATATATCACCTCGGTTGGACGACATGAGACCGGGCTGAGTGCGGTGATCGGGAAGATGACCGGCGTAGTTTAAAAATTCAATAATGAGACGGGAACCAATGGAACAACTTTTCGCATCATTCATGCTGGATCAAGCTGCGGGCTTGGAGATAGCCTTGAGGGCGGAAGATATAACCGAGGCAACACCGATTAAGGGTGGAATCCAGACCCTGCCGGCGAGTATCGATTTCCTTGAAGGAATCATGCACTTACGGGATGATGTTATCCCGATAATCAATTTGAAAAAACGCCTGGGGCTCACCGAAAACACCTATGAAACCGGCGCCAAGGTGGCGGTGATTACCTTATTCAATAACCGGTATGGGCTGCTCTTCGACGACATCAAAGAGGTTTTCAGAGTCGATCCGGCAAGCATCAGACCGGTAAACCGTGCGCTGCAATCAGAAGACAGAATTATTTCCTCCCTGATTACCCTTGAAAAAGGGAAACGCACCGTCGAGGTCCTTGAGCTTTCGAATCTGTTCTCCGGGGGACCTCCTGAGGCGGAGAAATGGGATGTCACGAATGAAGAGCCTGCTTTTGATGCCGAACCGGCCACCTATTCCCGCTATATTGTGTTCTGCTGCGCCGGACAGGAGTATGGGGTGCCTGTGCAGTACTCGCAGGAGATAACCTTCTATTCGGATATCAATAAGATATTCAAGTCCGGTTGTGTCGAAGGTGCGTTGCAGCTGAGGGGAAACACGATACCGGTCATTAATTCTCAGTTTCTGCTGTCTGCAAGAGAAGAGGCCGAGCAGGATATCGGAGAGACATTCAGGATTCTGGTACTGTCCACTGAGGAATGTAGCCTCGGCATGATTGTTGAGGAGGTCAAAGAGATCGTGACCGTTCCCGACAAGGAGGTATTGCCGATGCCGCTCGGCGGAAATGCCAGAGTATCAGGTATATATCCGCGGAATAGGGGAGGGAATATCATGCTCCTCGACATGCCCGGCCTGGTATGTGATCACATGGATAAGATCAAATCCCTGGCCCGGATCAACAATAAAAAAGAGGAGGCCAAGGAAGAACGGCAGGCCGAGGCCCACCACCTGATCACTGAAAATTGCTACCTGGTCTTTGCGATAGACAAGAATTTCGCCATCGAGATTAAAGACGTCCAGGAGATCATTGAATGCGACGGAGTGATGGGTGTTCCCGGCGTGACAGGGTTCAATTCCCAGGTCATTAATCTGCGCGGCCAGATCGTCCCGGTTATAAATCTTAGACTTTTTTACAATTTTCCTACAAAAAACGCAGGAGCGGAGAAGAGCAAGCTGATTATCTGCAAGGGACAATCGCGCACAGTGGCCCTGGAGGTTGATCGGATTGTGACCATCTACAAGCAGGAACAGTTCCATGCCACGCCTTCTTTAAATCCCCAATTGGCGGGGAGGAAAGATACGCTTGACCGCCTGATTGACTTCGTCGGTCGTGACGGGCTGAGTGAGCATGTCCTGGTGGTCAATACTGACAATCTGGTGCTGAATCACCTGGTCGTGAAAGCTGAGAGTGAAGCGCTCTCAACTCCTGAAAACAACGGTGTTGATAGCACCACTACAAATGAAAACGTGAGGTCATGAGAATGGAATCGAAGAGCAAGGTAACAACAGAAATGGACGTGTCATATTTAAACTTGTTAATGGAGCCGAGCTTTATTGTCGGTGATGACCGGATCATTACCTGGGCAAACGATCCGTTCTTTAAAACATTCAATCTGAAGTCGGCCAATGTCGTCAACAGGATGACATGTGAAGAGGCCTGCCCCACCCATCTCTGCGGGACGAAGGACTGTCCCAGCGCCAAGGCGATCCGGATCAAGAAACCGGTGGAGGCTGAGGTCATTTACAGAAATGGTGGAACATCGGTGCAATACTTTGCATCGAGAGCGGTACCGATGAATGGAATAGGCAGTGGTACGTTAATTACGATGAGTGATATCACGGAGTTAAAAAACGCCCAGGCGAATCTGCGGCAGATGACCACCGATCTGAATGTGATACCCACCCCGATTGTGGAGATGGATACGACCTTTGCGATCACCTTTATTAATCCTGCTGGTGCCTCTGTAGTGGGCCTGACCCCGGATGAGGCAATCGGCAAAAAATGTTATGACCTCTTCAAGACGCCGCATTGTAAGACCGAAAAATGCGCCTGTGCCAGGGCGATGAAAACGGATTCAATTGTCACCGATCAGACCATCGCCAGGCCGCGGGATGGGGTAATTATCCCGATCAAATACACCGGCGCGCCGATCAAGGATGCGAAGGGCAATATTAAAGGGGCAATCGAGTATGTCATTGATATGACGGAGGAGACAAAGCAGAGGCAGCTGGCCGATGAAAAGATTGAGAATCTGAACACGATCCCGACGCCGATCATGGCCATCGATACCGACTTTACCATCACCTTTATGAATCCGGCCGGTGCTGGTGTAGTCGGGAAAACACCGGACCAGGTTGTGGGAGAAAAATGTTTTAATCTTTTCAAGACCCCGCACTGCAGGACGGAGAAATGTGCCTGTGCCAGGGCGATGAAGACCGGGGCGGTGGTAACCGAACAGACTATTGCGAGACCAGCAGAAGGGGTGATTATCCCGATCAAATATACGGCCTCGCCGATCAAGGATGCCAAAGGAAATATCAAAGGGGCGCTTGAGTATGTCCTCGATATGACGGAAGAGGCAAAACAGAAGCAGGCCGCCGATGAAAAGATCGAAAATCTGAACATAATCCCGACGCCGATCATGGCCATCGATACCGATTTCAATATCACCTTTATGAATCCGGCCGGTGCTGCCGTAGTCGGAAAGACCCCGGATCAGGTTGTGGGAGAAAAATGTTTTAATCTTTTCAAGACCCCGCACTGCAAGACGGAGAAATGCGCCTGTGCCAGGGCGATGAAAACGGATGCGGTGGTGACTGAGCATACCATCGCGAGGCCGGCGGAAGGGGTGATTATTCCGATTAAATATACCGGCGCGCCGATCAAGGACGCCAAAGGCAATATCAAAGGGGCGCTCGAGTATGTCCTCGACATGACGGAAGAGGCAAAACAGAAACAGGCGGCCGATGAAAAGATCGAAAATCTGAATACGATCCCGACGCCGATCATGGCCATCGATACCGATTTCACCATTACCTTTATGAATCCGGCCGGTGCTGCCGTGGTCGGAAAGACCCCGGATCAGGTAGTGGGGGAAAAATGTTTTAATCTCTTCAAGACTCCGCACTGCAAGACGGAGAAATGCGCTTGTGCCAGGGCGATGAAAACGGATGCGGTGGTGACTGAGCATACCATCGCCAGACCTGCGGAAGGGGTGATTATCCCGATCAAATATACCGGCGCCCCGATCAAGGATGCGAAGGGAAATATCAAAGGGGCGCTTGAGTATGTCCTCGATATGACGGAAGAGGTACAGCAGAAACAGGCGGCCGACGAGAAAATCAATAATCTCAATTCAATTCCTACCCCAATCCTGTCTATTGATACAGAGTTTACAATTACCTTTATGAATCCGGCCGGGGCGGCCATTGCCGGGATGCGGCCGGAAGAGCTGATCGGCAAGAAGTGTTACGATATCTTTAAAACTCCGCACTGCAAGACAGCCCGGTGTGCCTGTGCCCAGGCCATGAAGACCGACTCGATCGTCTCGGAGGAGACGATTGCCAGGCCTGCGGAAGGCAAGATCATCCCGATCAAATATACCGGTGCGCCGATCAAGGATGCCAAGGGAAACATCAAAGGAGCCCTTGAGTTTGTTCTCGATATTACGGAAGAAATGAAGCAGCGGCAGGCCTCCAACGAAAAAATAGAGAATCTTAATGCCATACCGAACCCGATTCATGCCGTCGACACCAATCTGACTATCACCTATATCAATCCGGCAGGCGCTGCCATGGCGGGGGTGACGGTCGATCAGGCCATGGGCCGGAAATGTTATGACCTCTTCTGCAAGGATCATTGCCGGACCCAGATGTGCGGGGTCCAGCAGGCCATGCGCAGCGACAAACCGATCTCCGGGCAGACCAATGCCCATATCGGCGGCAGAAGTATCCCGGTGAAGGTGACCAGCGTCTCGATCAAGGATGCCAAGGGAAACATCAAGGGAGGACTTGAATACATCGCTGATGTCACAGCTGAGGCCGAGGTCGAACGGCTCATCAACCAGGCCAGCGAAGAGGTCTCCAGCCTGGTCGCGGCCTCCCTTGAGCAGATGGGCAAGGCCAATGCCCAGGTTGAGAGTATGAATGCGACCATCGATAATGAGGTCGGTCTTCTCGACAGGTCATCGGCGACCATCGAGACGATGGTTAATTTTACTGCCGAGATGGCGACGCTCACGACCAAGTCGGCTGAGATGGCGCTGAAGGTGGCAGCCGATGCCGAAGAGGGAAAGAAGGCCAGTGCCGAGGCCGGCAAAAAGATGAAGGCGATCAACGACTCCATGGAAGGCAGCAATCAGATGGTCGGCAATCTGGTCAGCCAGCTGGGAAAAATAGGCAGTTTTGTTGATATCATCAAAGAAATCGCCTCCCAGACTAACCTGCTGGCCTTCAACGCTGCAATCGAGGCAGCGAGAGCCGGCGATGCCGGACGAGGTTTTGCAGTCGTTGCCGATGAGATCCGGAAACTTGCGGAAAACAGTTCGCGGTCGGCGGTTGATATTGCCAATATCGTCAAGAAGGTCGAGGAGGAATCGCGGGAGACAATAGGGGGGATGAAGGATGGTATGAAGATGCTGGGTGCAGGCGGAGAGGTGATCAATACGGCGCTTGCGGCGATGCAGAAGATATCGGAGGGTATCGTGACCATCTCCGATTCCGTCGGGGGCTTGAATGCGAAAACCGACATCTTGAATACCAACGGCAACGAGGTCAAGAAACAGATAATGAGTGTGGTTTCGTCTTCCAATGAAAATAAAAAGGCGGCGAATTCTGTTAATTTCTCCATCGATGGTACTGTTGAGGCCCTGAAAAAGCTGGAAAATTCTACAAAAACCCTGAGTAAGGTCGTCAGCGAAATGTAACCGGTTCCCCCGGCTAAGGAAAATTTGCAGTCCTTAGCCGGGGATGGCAGGGTTTTGGGCATGTTCAATTGTTCATGGGCTGATGGCGTTATCTGCATGGACCAGGTCAAGGCTATGAGTCATTTTATTGAAAAACTCTATACGAACAGGCTGATGTTGCGAAAGGTCCGGCAATCTGATCTGGCTCTTCTGGTGCAATGGAGCCAGTCGAAGGATTCTTATGGGGATTATTTGTCGCCGGAATTTTTCGAGTTGCACCACTTACAACAAAAGCTTGATTCCGGCGTCCTCTGGAACGACGAGGAAAAGATATTTCTGATTGAACGGCGGCGCGATGCGATCCCTTTGGGAACCATCCATTACTGGCAACCTCCCGGAAAAGTCGATACCGTGACGGTGTCGGTGAAGATTGCTAATTTCTCCGAAAGGAACAAGGGATATGGCACGGAAGCGCAGAAATTTCTTCTTATCTATCTTTTCGATAAGATCGGTGTAAAACGGGTTGAGATGTATACGGATATCGACAACCTTGGTCAACAAAGGTGTCTGAGAAAACTCGGTTTCCGCCTGGTGGAGTCACTGACCTACGATGATCTGCACATCAAGCGGACGGGGAATTTGTACCGGCTTGATGTGTCTCATTATTCTGAAGAGCTTATTTATCGATTTCACTATGAATAGCAAGTTCGGCCTTCTCTATGACAACCGCTATTTCGGTCATGCCATCGAACAGTTTTCTCATGAAAACCCGGAGAGAATCAGGCACCTCTATACAACCATCCAGGAAAAGTACAGCGATCGCTTCCGCCTGTTTTCGCCAAAAGAGGCGACCATTGAGGATATCGAGGCGGTTCATTCGTCTTTTTATCTGGAACAGATCCGGGAGCATGCCGTCCTGGCCGATCCGTATTCCTACGATCGGGATACCTACCTGATGGAGGACTCGTTTGCAACGGCGCAGCTTGCCGCAGGAGGATGCCTGGAGATCGCCGATGCGGTCATGGGCGGCGATCTCGACTACGGATTTGCGCTGATACGTCCGCCGGGCCACCATGCCGAACCGGGGCGGGGAATGGGCTTCTGCATTCTGAACAATATCGGGATCACGGCAAAATACCTGCAGAAGAAATATCAAATGAACCGCATCCTCATTGTCGATTTCGACGTCCATCATGGTAACGGCACCCAGGAGGTCTTTTACGATTCCAATGAGGTTCTGGTGGTATCCCTGCATCAGAAGGGATTGTTTCCGTTTACCGGGACACCTCAGGAGGTCGGCAGGGATAAAGGGGCCGGCTACACCATCAACGTGCCGGTCTTTCCGCAATTTGGAGATTGTGAATACACCTTTCTTCTCGGCCGGTTGCTGCAGAGCATCGTCGAACAGTACATGCCCCAGATCATTCTGGTCTCGGCCGGGTTTGACGGGCATAAAGATGATACTATCAGTGCCACACTCCTCTCCACCCAATGGTATGGAATCGTCACGACGATGCTGCGGCAGTATGCCCGGGAGTCATGCGATAACAGACTGATTTATATTCTTGAAGGAGGTTATAATCCGGTTTCTCTCGAGGGGGCCGTCCTGGCCACCCTTGAGAGCTTTCTGGCACCTGAGGTGCCGAGAATCGGCGTCATGTACACGGAACGGGCCGACCGGCTCCTCAGAGATCATCCTCTGCGGGAATACTGGACACTTTAGCGAGGTTACTGATGTATTCTTTATCTGAAGTTTACCGTTTTTTAAAAACGTTGGTCGAGGGTCAGGCGGGATCGCCCGCGCACGGACATGGAAAATATTCTTTAAATTCAGCAAGATGCTGACGAAAAACAGCTATACGTAAGTATTTGAAATTACGCGATA
>CAIUQR010000154.1 GCA_903901335.1 uncultured delta proteobacterium
AATCAAAAAATTCACGCTCCAATTAGGAAGATCGCAGGACAAAAACAGTAATCGAGTTGCCAAAGCTCTTAAAAAAGATGAGAATTGAGAATTCTATTCTTAATTTCTGGAAGTTCAGTTCTCTCCAATCAGTACCGATATACTGGAAATATCTGGACTTTCGTCCAAGGAAATTTGTTACGTAAATTGGCCGCAAATTTATCACGAACAAGCTTAATAACCCTGCATCCATTTAACTCGTTTTGTTTGTCATTTAAAAGCTATTATGGTGAGAGAGCATGGTTGTTAGTGTCGTGGTATCAGGCAATTCTCCTAACTCTTATCCCGAAGTGATAAGCAAAAATAATCCGGAATAATCCGGGATTCAAAATTTGTTTTTTTGTTGTCAGGGTCAATTTGGTTTTTAAATGGTAAATAAGGCCTTTTTATGTTGCTAGGCTTTTGGGACAACCTCATCATTACGTTTCTCAGGATAAGGTTAATTGGACATCTTGGGCATTCGCTTTACATTGCCAAGACTCATCTCATGCCTATAAACAGCACAAAAATTGCCTCCATAATGAACGAATCTTGTATTTTGATTAAAAAAAAAGGCAGGGTCATAAGAATGACCCTGCCCTGGTATATTTAAAAAACGGAAAATGTATCAGACAGTCTTTTTCCTTTGAACTGCAATCAATCCTGCAAGACCAGTACCTAAGAGGATCATAGTGGCTGGCTCAGGAGTAGATTGAATGTCACCACTAATTGAGAGATTATCGGTATCAGTGTTAAAAACAAGTTGTTCAACATTGGTGGCGGCACCACCGAATGGAGTATTCCCAAAATCAATAGTCAAATTCCGATAAAGATCACCCACGGGAGCAAAGCCGCTCAGGGCAATAGCATCCTTATACGTTGCGAGAATATCTCTGCTGGTGGCACTCGTGAAGCTCAGACCCAAAGCCGAACCAGGGGTACCTTCAACGCCGCCAAAGGTAGTATCAAAAACCGAATTACCCAATCCGGCGTCAATTGTGATCTTACTAATTTGTACACTTGCTGTCAAAGTCCAAGGTCCACTGAAGGTATCTCCCTGTTCTATTAAAGACCAACCTGTACCAGTAACGCCTCCGTCGGTAGAATTAGTGGAAGCCCAGTTTATAGTTTGAGAACCTCCACCCTGGAAATAAGCCGTAACACCCATGCCATCCATCATGGCTCCATTAGTGGAAAAACCAGTCAGTGCTGTTGTTATGTTAGTGGTGCCAGGGTCCAACACTACGGTAACAGTAGATGAAGCGGTCCCCGCAATACATAAGCTCATCAGGCCTATCGCCATTCCTGCTAAAAATTTCTTTTTCATTTGCTCCCCCTTTTTTGGTTTATGACAACAGTATCTATAAATACGCAAATCAGGTTTAAACAAAAAAGACTATACTTCCTGCGTTTATTTTTAATATTATGCAAAAATCATACCATCCAAAAAAAACAGCGAAAAATAACAAAAACAGCAATCTGCACTTAGCGCTCAAATCAATTTAGTATAGCATTTCCGGAAAAGATGTTCGGAAAAACGGAAATTCCTGCGTTGCCAAGACTGCACGATATCGCGGTAAAACATGCATATTTGTATCCCATACCTAAATTATCTTAAACGATATCCTTAAAATTTTGCTCATTACATGATGAATGACTATTAATTGCAGTCAGTTGGTTAAATACAGGTCAGTTCCTTGACGCTTTACTTAGTAAGATTTTAAGAGCGAAAAGATTTGCTGAAGGCAGCTTTTCACAATGGTCTTCCGGGAAACAGGAAAACATGGATAGAGAAATTACATCTTTTTGTTTCTGACAAAGATATTTTTTGAATATCAATAAGATGAGATTGCCCGGCCAAACCTTATCAAAATCGATTTTCACCTCAGGTTGATCTTCCTACTATTAGTTTGAACTTGATCATGACCCCAAAAATATGCCAATAATGGAGCATTGAGGCGCTTAGGAAAATCAAAGAACATTTTCCAGGAAATTAGCAGAAAATGGAGCAATTCGATAATCTAGAATATTCCAGATTAT
>CAIUQR010000155.1 GCA_903901335.1 uncultured delta proteobacterium
CTGGATCTGCAAAACTGTCTCGTCATCACTCAGGTTCAGCTTGTGCTTGATGATCACTGCCCCGATCACCAACCGGGCATTCTTGGCAGGCCTACCTCGGTCGGCACTCATCTTCTTGTAGTACCCTTTGGATAATTCATCCCAGGGTATTCTCCGCCCCAGTTTAACCCAGCGATTTTCCGGGTTCAGTTTTCCGCCAAACGGTAATGTAAAACCTTCCAGAGACAACTGACGTTCACTCGTGTATCGAATCATGGGCAAGCCTTTTCAAGGTATTATTTGAAATTACTTGCACATATTGCCACATTTCATGCAATCTTTCTCTATTATATCAGAGTGTTGTTGTTTTTTGAGGAGAATCTACTTACAGAATCCGTACGACGCTTGCAAGAATGCAGATGTGTTGGTCTTGACGACCGGATTGAATCAGGACAGAGTACTCGATCATACTATCATTTTCAGCACAAAAAAAAGCCCCTTTTCAAAACAAAGAAAGGGGGCTGTAAGAACTGGAAGATACGGCTATTTCTTTGACTTTGACGCCCTCTTGGCAGCCTTCAATGGATTGACCCGAATCTTGGCTACCGTAATCTCAGGCTTTATATGGGATGCAAAATTACACATACCAAGCCGCCATTTTGCCTCCGGATTGAGATAGGTCTGGCAATACTTCGTCCCATTACTTTCTGTAATTCGCTCGCATCCGGTACATTTTTCGATTACTGGTTGAAATCTGCCATCACTATAATTTACCCCGGCTTGTTGCATAACATCCTCCTCCTCATCATAAAATCAAACCCGTTTTTCAAATATAACCGGCACAAACGGGCATAAAAACAGCTAAAAGGAACAATTGATATAGAAAATTATTACATATAAAGTCTTTTATTGTAACAAGGAGAGAAATATTACACAAGCATTAAAAACATTTTTTCAATGGACTCGTAATGTCTTTGACAGATTATTCTTTTCTCCCCTATTATTAATGCATTATATTGTAAAATTAATTCCGGAAAGGAGTTGTTGTTTTTTCTAAAATCGAGCAGAAAATTTAATTTACTGCATAATTTTATTGTGTTATTAAACCGACACTTGTATTCTCTAACAATATAACATAAAGTTGATCTCATCTGTGAACGTGCGCCATTCTTTGATTATCGCAACATCTTTCTAACCGATATGATCGGACTTATTTTTTTGTCCGGTCATAAGTGACTTTTGAACGTAGTTACTTGCGTTTTCATTCAATAACTACCTTCATGAAAACCGTGATCTGCATCAAACAAAAAAAATTGGAGAAAGAAGATGCCTGTTTATATATGGAAGGGTAAAAATTCTTATGGCGAGACGCGCAAAGGAGAAGTGGAAGCGCCTGATCAGACTGCAGCTCTTGGTTATGTAAAACGCATGCGGATCACCAATCCGGTTATCAAGGAGAAACCGAAAGATCTTTTTGAAAATATTGCTTTTTTTAAGCCAAGGGTTTCCGGAAAGGATGTTATAGTCTTTACCCGTCAGCTCTCAACTATGATCGATGCCGGTCTTCCCCTCGTTCAATGCCTGGAAATCCTAGGGAAACAACAGGAAAATGCTACATTCAAGAAGGTGCTTCTCAATATTCAAACAGATGTAGAATCAGGAACGACCTTTGCCGATTCCATGCGCAAACACCCCAAGGTGTTTGACAACCTCTTTACCAACATGATCGAGGCCGGGGAAACAGGCGGTATCCTCGATACGATTCTCTCCCGGCTTGCAACTTTTATGGAAAAATCAATGGCCTTGAAGAAAAAGATCAAAGGCGCTATGACCTATCCGACAATCTGTCTGGCCATTTCGATCCTTATCCTGGTCGTTATCCTCGTCTTCGTGATCCCTGTTTTCTCAGACATGTTTAAATCGTTCGGTTCCTCCCTGCCTCTTCCTACACAAATAGTCGTTGATATGAGTAACATTGTAAAATCGTATTTTATTTTCTTTATCCTGGGATTTTTTGCGCTGATCTTCGGGATAAAAAAGATATATAGTACTGAAAAGGGACGTATCAGCATAGATGCAATGTCTCTTAAGATGCCTGTTGCCGGTATATTGATCAGAAAAGTTGCTGTAGCGAAGTTTACCAGGACCTTAGGAACCATGCTGCAGAGCGGTGTACCCATTCTTGAAGCATTACAAGTAGTGGCAAGGACATCCGGTAACAAGATCATAGAAAAAGCAGTGTTCAGGGTATCCGATTCAATTGCCGAAGGTCGTCCTATTGCTGAACCACTTGAAGAAAGCGGCGTTTTCCCCAATATGGTCGTACAGATGATCAATGTCGGTGAATCAGTCGGGGCACTGGATACGATGCTGGAAAAAATCGCCGATTTTTATGACGAAGAGGTCGATCAGGCAGTTGAAAACCTCACGGCAATGCTTGAACCTCTTATGATGGTCTTTCTGGGTGGCATGATAGGCGGACTCGTTATTGCCATGTACCTTCCCATTTTCAAGATCGCCTCGGTGGTTTAATGAACAATCACCTGTTTTTTCGTTTATAGAAAGAGTATGCTTCGAGAAGAAGCAGTGTTGACATTCTTTTTATAAAGTATATCATACTATAACGTGAATTAATCTTGTACAACAAAGGAGGAAAATATGACATTGACAAAGGCGGATTTAGTTCAGCAGGTCTATAAAAATCACGAGACGTTGACAAAAGCACAGGCAACCGAGTCGGTTGAGTCGTTTCTTCGCATCTCAAAAAACTCCCTGATCACGGGCAAGGATCTCTTGCTGAGCGGGTTTGGCAAATTTAATGTCAAAGACAAAAATGCCCGGCGGGGGCGCAACCCACAGACAGGAGATGAGCTAACCCTTGAGGCAAGAAGGGTCGTTACATTTAAACCTTCAGGAATATTGCGTGATAAAATCAATGCATCCTGATCGTCCAAACCGCTCCATCCAATAACTCTCTCTCTCTTGCTGGATTGGCTGCCTGTTGTCGTTTGCAAATATCTCGACAACAGGCAGTTTTTTCTGTAACCATAGCGCCTGGTTTGCGACCACGGGCTACCGCAGTCGCAGTCATCTTTTTCACACTTCAATGCCAGCTCAGATTTCCGTTACAAACCTTCCCTTCAACGCATTGCAGGACTCCTGCACCTGGAATCTTCATCCATTTCTCGATAGCATCGTCCCAGACACCCTTGAACAATCTATCCACAAGGTAGGCATTCTCCATCCCCCTGTGCTTGTTCAATCAGGTGAAACCTATGACGTTGTCTGCGGACGAAAACGGATTCAATGTGCGCAGAATTCAGGTCAATCGCATTTTCTTTGTGGCATACTCCCTCAGGATTCTTCAAAAAAGACTATACTGACTTTCCTGCTGGAAGATCAGGTATCACATGCTCCCCTCTCACTCCCTGAAATGGCCTGCTTCTTGAAATTGTGTCTTGATCATATGGACCGTGAGGAGGCTCTGGAAATGCTCCCCGGAGAGATTCTGCCACGATTAAATACGGGCCATGTCCTGAGCCTGCTCGAATTCGATGACGACATTCAAAGACAGATCCACTATGGACATGTGACCGATAAGATTATCTTCGACCTTTTGAAACTCAATCAGGCAGATCGGCGCAGAATGGTTTTTCTTGTTGGGCTGTTACAACTGGGAGGCAATAAGCAGAAACGCCTTTTTGCCCTCTGCCGGGATATCTCTCTTCGTGAAAACATCTCGATCAGCTCCCTACTTGATCAACCGGATATCAGAGCAATACTTGAGCATAACGAGATGAACGTCCCCCAGAAAACGAATCGGCTTCTCAGCCAGCTGCAGAAGCGCTGTTATCCGCAGAGCACCGCTGCACGGGAAAATTTTCAAGCCCAGGTGCTTGAGCTGAACCTTCCTGATACCTGCGATATCTCCCCAAGTCCTTTTTTTGAGAAAGATGAGGTGACCCTGTCTTTGCGTTTTTCTGATTTCGAGGCGTGCAAGAAACTCTGGCCTGCAATCAAGAGCCTTTTGCGGCAGGAGCATGAGGGAAAAACGAATCGAAAGTTCAGCTCTGATAGCTGACATCACCTTCAACCATCACGTCATCGCCAAACCGTTTACACTCGATTTTTTCCAGGTGAATCGCTTCATTCCTGCTGTTCACAGACAGCCCTTGAACCACTGGAATACCATTATCCCCGGCAAAAAGGGGTGCATAAAAAAGGTTCACATGATCGACCAGACGGTTTCTCAGCATCGAACCATGGATTTGGGCTCCCCCCTCGACCAACACGGAGGTGATACCCTCATGGCCAAGAGCGGCAAGGACCTCCCGGATATCCAATCTTCCCGTAGCGTCTCTCTCCACCGACCGGACAACTGTCCCGATCGCGCGCAGCTCTTCCTTCCTTTTCACGTCAGCTTCAGGACCGCAGAATATCCATGTTGAAGCCTCGGAATCCAGATGCAGGATTTTTGCCGAAACCGGGATACGCAGGCTTGAATCCAGAACAACTCTGACAGGATCCCTGCCTCTTCTATTGATTAGGCGGGTAGTGAGTGATGGATCATCAATAGAGATCGTCCCGATTCCTACCATGATCGCATCCGAGATGTCACGTAACTGATGGACCTTTCGCAGTGATTCAGGGCCTGTTATCCATCCGCTTGTCCCTTTTTTATATGTGATCCGGCCATCAAGACTGATTCCTGACTTCATGACCACCCACGGCATGGAGGTAGTAATATATTTCAGAAAGGGACGATTGATCTCACGGCATTCTTCGGTGAGCACCCCTGTAAGAACTTCAATTCTCTGATCGACCAGAAAGGCCAGACCACGGCCATCTACCAGGGGATTCGGGTCTTCCATACCCACCACCACCCTTTTGATTCCGGCAGCCACCAAGGCCTGACTGCAGGGAGGAGTCCGCCCGGTATGGTTGCATGGCTCCAAGGTCACATAGATGGTTGCGCCATCCGCCTCTTTTCCTGCCTTACGCAAGGCATTGATTTCAGCATGCGGTTTTCCAGCCTTTGTATGATAGCCCTTAGCGATAACACGATCATCCTTGACGACAACGGCACCGACGCAAGGATTCGGAGAGGTCCTGCCCAACCCCTTCCGGGCCTCTTTCAAGGCCATGCGCATAAAGTAACGGTCTTTCTCCGTGGTCACTTTTCGCCTTCTTTAACGGACTGGTAATCACTCATCGCCCGTGCATCCAGAAGGGTCTTGAGCTCATCCATAAACTCATTCACATCCTTAAACTGCCTGTATACAGATGCAAAACGAACGTAGGCGACTTCATCAAGCCTGGGCAGATCCTCCATCACCCACTGACCAATAACCTTTGACGAGACCTCTTTTGCCCCGAGATCCTGAAGTTTTCTCTCTATTTCATCAACAAATTTATCTATGTTGTCACGACTGACCGGCCTCTTTTCGCAGGCCTTCTCAAGACCGATCACCATCTTCTGTCTGTCCCAGGCCTCCCGTCGGCCATCTTTTTTCACCAGCACGGGCATCATCACCTCCAGCCTCTCATATGTCGTGAATCTTTGATTACATGAAAGACATGACCGCCTTCTCCTGGTGATGGTACTCTCTTTATTCAAACGGGAATCGATGACTTTATTATCGAGGTGACCACAATAGGGACATTTCATAAAACCTCCATCTGTTAGACATCAAATCCTTGCAACAATGTTAGAGAGCGGAAATTTTTTACAGAGTCCCTTTATCTCAAGACGGATCTGCTTGATTGTCTTTTCGTCCCGTTTATCAATTACCCGGTCGATAAAATCGGCTATCATCTCCATCTCGGAGGCCCGCATCCCTCTGGTTGAGACCAAAGGTGTACCGATACGTACCCCGCTGGTGACATAACGGGATGTGGCATCGAAGGGGATAGCGTTTTTATTCACAGTGATTCCCGCCTTGCCAAGAAGTTCCTCGGTTTCTTTCCCGGAAATATCCTTATTGGTCAGGTCCAGCAACATCAGATGATTATCGGTTCCACCGGACACCAGTCTGAATCCTCTCTTCATAAGACTGCGAGCCAGGACCCGGGCATTTGTAACCACATGCTTCTGATCCGCCTGGAAAGTCTCCCCCATGACTTCCTTAAATCCGACCGCCTTTGCAGCAATGGCATGCATGAGAGGCCCGCCCTGAATCCCGGGAAAGATATTACTGTTCAGCACCTTTCCCCATCTCTCCCTGGCAAGAATCAGGCCCCCTCGCGGACCACGCAATGTTTTATGGGTTGTAGAGGTAACAACATCGGCATAGGGTATCGGAGAGGGATGGACACCCGCCGCCACAAGGCCGGCAATATGGGCCATATCCACCATAAAGAGGGCACCAATCTGATCAGCGATTCTCCTGAAACCCTGAAAATCAATAAACCGTGGATACGCACTTGCCCCGGCAATGATCATCTTCGGCCTCTTTTCCAGAGCAATCCGTTCGACCTCTTCCATGTTGATCTGTTCGCTGTTACGATCAACTCCATAGAAAACAAAGTTATACAGTTGTCCGGAAAAGCTGACGGGACTGCCATGGGTCAAATGCCCACCATGGGCAAGATCCATGCCCAGAACGGTATCGCCCGGCTTCAATAAGGCAAAATACACCCCCATGTTGGCCTGGGAGCCTGAATGCGGTTGGACATTTGCATATTCGGCACCAAATATCACCCTGGCCCGTTCGATCGCCAGTGTCTCGACGGTATCTGCGTTGAGACATCCGCCATAGTATCGTTTTTGAGGATACCCTTCAGCATATTTATTCGTAAAAACGGATCCTTGCGCATCAAGAACCGCTTGCGATGCAATGTTTTCAGAGGCAATTAATTCAAGCTGATTATCCTGGCGGTCATACTCTGCCTGAATGCTCCTGAAAATTTCAGGATCTGTTTCTTGTAATGTCTTCATTGGACTGAACAATTCCTTTTCGTTTTATTACGTTAAAGCAGTTTTCCCTCTGCAGCTCCTGCCTTCTCCTTTTTGAGCGAGAGAAAGCAAGACGGATAGTAAAAAAAAACTCCAATTTTCACAATGATAAAAAACAAAAAAGCCGGCCTTTCAATTCAATGAACGCCGGCTTTGAATATCCTGCAAACAAAAGACTTCTAATCACTGAATTGATCGATACGTTTCTGATGACGGCCACCGGCAAAATCAGTTTCCAACCAGGTTTTGACTATTCCCTGTGCCACACCATAACCAATCACCCTGGCCCCCAGGCATAGAATATTTGCATCATTATGCTCTCTGCTTAAACGAGCCGTGTACTCGTCATGACAGAGTGCCGCCCGGACGGCGGAAAATCTATTGGCGACCAGAGACATGCCGATACCCGTTCCACAGATAAGAATGCCTGACGCACACAACCGGTTTTGCACCTTTTCACTGACAGTTTTCGCATACCCGGGGTAATCAACAGAGTCCATTGAAAAACAACCGGTATCATCAACCTCATGGCCAAGCGAGCAGACAAATTCCTTCAACATTTCCTTCATCTGAAATCCGCCATGATCGGCTCCGATTGCAATTTTCATCACCATCCTCCAGGAACGACCTGTTTTCAGCCGTCAAACCTTTTCATCGCAATAACGGCATTCGTCCCGCCGAAACCAAAGGAATTCGATAAGGCATACCGGATATCCATTTTTCTGGCCTGATTGGGAACATAGTCAAGATCACATTCGGGGCTTGCCTCCTGCAGGTTAATAGTCGGAGGCGCAATCTGGTCCTTGATGCTCAGCGCCGTAAAAACAGACTCAATACCACCGGCCGCACCAAGCATATGTCCTGTCATTGACTTTGTTGAGCTGACTGCCAATGTGCGGGCATGATCGCCAAATACGGTTTTAATGGCCAGCGTCTCACATCGATCATTGAGCTGTGTCGAGGTGCCATGGGCGTTGATATAGTCTACCTGTTCCGGTTCAATCCCGGCATCTCTCAAGGCCATACGTATACAGCGAATTGCCCCCTCACCGTCTTCCGGAGGAGCGGCTATATGATAGGCATCGCTGCTCAGTCCGTAACCGGATATCTCTGCGTAGATTTTTGCACCTCGGGCCAGGGCATGCTCCAACTCTTCCAGTACCAGCATCCCCGAGCCCTCCGACATCACAAATCCGTCCCGGTCCTTATCAAACGGCCTCGATGCTGCTGTCGGATCATCATTCCGGGTGGAAAGGGCCTTCATTGCAGAAAAACCGCTCACTCCCGTGGCACAGATCACCGCCTCGGCACCTCCGGTAACAATAATATCACATTCGCCACTCTGTATATGACGATAGGACTCTCCGACGGCATGGGTTCCGGCAGCGCAGGCCGTGGACAGCGACAGATTCGGCCCTTTTGATCCTAACAACATGGATATATGTCCCGAAGGCATATTCGGAATAACCATCGGAATAAAGAAGGGTGTCACCTTTTTCGGGCCACGCTCAAGGATAACCTTGTGGCAGACCTCTATGGTGGGGAGCCCTCCCATACCACACCCCGTAATTACTCCGACACGGCCACAATTATCCTCATCGATAACAATACCGCTGTCCTTGACAGCCATTCCAGCTGCGGCTAGACCATACTGAACAAAAAGGTCGAGATGCTTTGCTGCCTTCTTTTCAAAATAAACCTCCGCCTCGAAATCTTTTACTTCAGCAGCGATCTTAACCGAGAAGTCACTGGTATCAAAACGGGAGATCAGACCTACCCCGCTCATACCGGCACAGATATTTTTCCAGGATTTTTCAACCCCTGTTCCAAGCGGTGTTACAAGACCAACACCTGTAACCACAACTCTGCGCTTCACTTTTCCGGCTCCTTGAGACTAGGTATTGTCAGCGATAAAAAAATACCACAAATGAGACTGATAACCACAATTTACAGTCTATCTACTTCAATTTATTGACATAATCAATAGCATCCTGGACTGTGCTTATCTTCTCGGCATCTTCGTCCGGAATCTCGATGTCAAATCCTTCTTCCATGGCCATAATCAGTTCAACAAGGTCCAAAGAATCTGCCCCCAGATCATCAACAAACGATGCATTGGGTACAACCTTCTCTTTTTCAACACTCAACTGCTCAACAATAATATCGATCATTTTTTGATCTACAGCCATTGCAATTCTCCCATGATTTTAAATAGTCTACAGTGCAAGCATCCTGGCAACACCACACTAACACTTTGTTTTTCCATGAATAAACAAAACAACCCGATTAACTCCATCCTACATGAACAACCCCAACGCCAACTATTACATATTTTAAAACTATCGCAAGCGAAATCACCGCGGTGCATTTACATATACATTCCACCATTAACATGCAATACCTGTCCTGTCATGTAGCGACCATCCTCACTGACCAGGTAGGCCACGGCCCCGGCAATATCTTCCACCTCTCCCAGAGAGCCAAGAGGTATTTCACTTTTAAGTCTTTCCTGAACGTCGCCGGCCAGAGTTTCGGTCATCTCGGTCCTGATATACCCTGGAGCAACACAGTTGACAGTGATATTTCTGGAGGCATATTCTCTGGCCATCGATTTGGCTAAGCCCACCAATCCAGCCTTAGCAGCGGCATAATTTACCTGGCCGGCGTTTCCTGAAAACCCGACAACCGAGGTAATATTCACAATCCTCCCCCATCGTTTTTTCATCATGGTCTTGGATACTGCCTTGGCACAGAGAAAGGCACCCTTCAGATTGGTGGCAAGGACGGCATCCCAGTCCGATTCTTTCATCCGGGCGATCAGGCCATCTCTGGTAATCCCGGCGTTATTGACCAGGATATCAATGGATCCAGCCTCAGCTATTATCTGCTTAAAGGCGGCTTCCACCTGTCCGGCATCGGCAATATCAAAACCGACGATCCTGGCCATGCCGCCCGCGTCTTCAATCAGCTTCTGGGTCTCCAAAGCGGCCTCAGGCCTGCTCACATAGTTGACATAGACCACGGCCCCCATCGCAGCCAGCCGCAGAGATATGCCTCTGCCGATCCCCCGGCTGCCGCCGGTCACAACCGCAGTTTTTCCGGAAAGAATCTTCATAAACCGCGACACTCCTCGATCTTCGTAATCAATTTTGGTAAAATCTCATAGAGATCTCCAACAATACCGAAGTCGGCCACATCAAAGATCGGGGCATTCTTGTCACGGTTGATCGCCACAATCGTATCCGCCGACTGCATCCCGGCAACATGCTGGATGGCACCGGAGATTCCACAGGCAATGTACAGTTTCGGGGCAACGGTTTTCCCGGTCTGGCCAACTTGGTGCGGATAGGGAATCCAGCCGGCATCCACAGCCGCCCGCGAGGCAGCCACATCGCCGTTCAAGGATTTGGCCAGCTGTCGAATAAGGTCAAAGCCCTTGGCATTGTCCAGCCCACGACCGCCGGAAACCAGGATATCGGACTCCTGGATGTTCACATTGCAACCTTCTGAGACAACCGATTCAACCACCTGTATCCTGCTCTGCAGCTGCTCAGGAACAGGGGTAATATCAATCACGTTTCCGGTACGCTGCGGATCAAATTCAAGGGCCTTCATGACCCTCGGTCGCACTGTCGCCATCTGTGGTCGCGTGGATGGACATTCGATCGTAGCCATGATGTTGCCGCCGAAGGCGGGCCGTGTCTGAAGAAGGGCGCCGTCCCCGGCACGGATTTCCAATTTGGTGCAATCCGCAGTCAAGCCGGTATTCAACAGGGTCGCCACCCCCGGAATAAATGACCGGCCAATCGCGGTGGCGCCCGCTAAAACAATTTCGGGTCTCTGCTCCTGAATAAGGGCAGTCATGACGGCCCCGTAGACATCATCGGTGAAATGGGCCAGTGCCGGATTATCGACCCGGAAGACGATATCGGCACCATGGCCGATGAGCTGCGCGGCAGTCTCTTTGGTCTCATGACCGATAAGAACAGCAGAAAGCGATACACCGCGCGTATCGGCAAGCTTTCTGCCGATTCCCAGCAGCTCAAGAGAGACGGAGGCCAGGGTTCCCCCTCTGAATTCACAGTACACCCAGACTCCAGCCCAGCGGCCCAGGTCCATCTGTACGCTTTTTTCGGTGCCGGTAAGGGTAAGCGCTCCCACGTCACAGGCCTCGACACAGGCGCCGCAGAGGGTGCATGCATCACCGACCACAGCCTTTCCTTCGACAACCGTGATCGCGCCGAAAGCGCATTGATCCTCACAGATCCCGCAACCGACACAAAGGTCATTATCTATTTGTAACATCAGAGCTTCTCCTGCGAGGATTAGGTCAGATACGGCCGCAGTTTGACGACCAGCTGCTCCACCTGTTCATCGAGAGTCCCGGTGAGCAGGGAGCGCTCTCCCCGTGGTTCGGGTGGGAAGACCTTCACGACCTTGGTCGGTGAGCCGGGAAGACCTATAAAGGCAGGGTCAGCATCGATATCGGCCGCGTTCAGGGTTTTGATTATCGCTTTTTTGGCCTTCATTGTCCCCTTCAATGAGGGAACCCGCGGCTCATTGACATCCTTGACCACGGTCAGAAGCGCAGGATAATCGACTTTAATCACATCGTACCCGTCATCCATCATCCTTTCTACGACCATCCCCATCGCATCCGCCTGGCGGACCTTCTGCACACATGTCACAAACGGTATGGCAAGCCTCATCGCAAGTCCCGGTCCCACCTGGGCGGTATCACCATCAATTGCCTGTTTGCCGCAAAGAACAAGATCAAAAGCCCCGATTTTTGCAATCGCCCTGGCAAGTGTATAGGACGTCGCCCACGTATCTGCGCCGGCAAAGGTTCGGTCAGATACCAGGACACCATGATCGGCGCCGCAGGAAATTGCCTGACGAAGAACTGCCTCAGCCTGCGGAGGTCCCATGGTCACCGCAGTGACCTCCCCTCCCAGTGATTCCTTGATGCGCACAGCTTCCTCAACGGCATGCTGATCATAGGGGTTCATGATCGATTGTACGCCCTCGCGGGACAGAGTATTCGTCTTCGGGTCAAGACGGACATCCTTCGCATCGGGAACCTGTTTAATACATACAATAATATTCATGAAAAATCTGTTTACTTAGAATGTAGGAGAAACAAAACACAGAGAACCACGGCATGCTGCAAAAAAAAGACTTCACCTCGGACTCAGGTTATTTTTTCCTGGCATACTCTTTATTCAATTCCTGGCCGACGACATTGCGCTGGATCTGGTTTGTCCCTTCATAAATCTGCAGAATTTTAGCATCTCTCATCATTTTTTCAACCGGATACTCGCACATATACCCGTAACCGCCCATCACCTGAACCGCATCGGTGGTTACCTTCATTGCCGTGTCCGTGGCAAATACCTTGCACATAGATGATACTTTTGACATATCCTCGGGGTGAGCATCAATGTGTTTTGCCGCCCCATAGCAAAGGGCTCGCGCCGCCTCAATGCCGATGGCCATATCTGCCAGCATATGCTGGACGGCCTGGAATGCCATGATCGGTTTGCCGAACTGCACACGTTGTTTGGCATACCGTGCAGCCTCATCCAACGCCCCCTGAGCAAGACCGACTCCCAGGGCTGCAATCCCCGGCCGGGACGAGTCAAGCGTCTTCATGACGGTAATAAATCCGGTACCTCTTCTGCCGATAATCCTGTCCTTCGGGATCCTGCAGTCTTTAAAAATGAGCTCGGTGGTCGATGAGGCCCTGATCCCCATCTTCTTTTCCTTGGATCCACACGAAAAACCGGCATCTCCCTCCTCGATGATAAACATCGAAGCCCCTCGAGCGCCCTTGCTTCGATCGGTGATCGCAACGATCGTGTAAATCTGGGCCTCACCGCCATTGGTTATCCATTGTTTGGTTCCATTCAGGACCCATTCATCACCATCCTGGACTGCCGTGGTCTGTATCCCTGATGCATCAGAGCCGGCGTTCGCCTCGGTCAGGCCAAAGGCAGCGAACTTCTTGCCGGAGGCTACATCGGGGAGATATTTCCTTTTCTGTTCCTCCGTGCCGGAAATCAGAATGGGGTAGATTCCAAGCGAGCTTGCGGCAAAGGCGGTGCCGACACCAATACAACCACGACCGAGCTGTTCCAGGGCAAGAACGATATCGAGACAACCGCCACCAAAGCCGCCATACTCTTCAGGGATGGGCACACCAAAGAGATCGGCACGGGCCATTTCGTTTAAGATTTCCCGGGGAAACTGATGCTTCTCATCAAGTTCGGCACGCTTGGGAACGATTTTCTCATCTGTAATCTGCCTGGCAATATCAACGATCATCTGTTGTTCTTCAGATAAAAAATAATCCATGTTGTTCTCCTATTTACCACTTAATCAGGGATGCTCCCCACGTAAAGCCGCCACCAAAAGCACAGAGCAGGATAATATCCCCTTCGGTAAACAGGCCTTGTCTGTTCGCTTCATCCAAGGCGATGGGGACAGATGCCGCCGATGTATTCCCATATTCAGATACGTTAAAAAACACCTTCTCTTCAGGAAATCCCAGGCGATCAAGCAGGTTAGTCAAAATTCGCATATTTGCCTGATGAGGAATGAACAATTTGATCGAGTCCATGCTGATGTTTTCCTGCTGCAGAAGCCCGCGTACTGAATCCTCCATGGCCTTGACCGCATATTTGAAGACCTCACGCCCTTCCATAACGATGTAGGACCCTGAATTATCCGGTACCTCCAGGTCGGGGTTATAGCTTGGCGGTGCATGCATATGCAGAAGTTTCCACAGGCTCCCGTCGGAACGATGATTTGAACCGATCACCCCCCGCCCGTTATCATCACTGTGCCCGAGAACGGCAGCCCCGGCACCATCGCCGAAAAGAATACAGGTATTGCGATCGTCCCAGTTCAATCGGCTGGAAAGGGTCTCGGCCCCTATCACCAGAATCTTTTTCCGATGTTCAGACCGAATATATTTATCGGCCATGTCCATACCATAGATAAACCCGGAACAGGCGGCATTGATATCATAGGCAAAGGCATTTACCGCTCCCAGCTCCTTCTGGACAAAACAGGCACAAGACGGCATCAGCATATGCGAACTGATTGTACCGACAACAATAATATCAAGCTCTTCTGCGGAAAGGCCGGCCATCTGCAAGGCCTCGCGTGAGGCCGCCGCCGCCAGCTGATGCGTCTGCTCACCCGCTCCGCCAATTCGCCTGTTCTTTATCCCTGTCCTTGAATAAATCCAGGCATCATCGGTATCAACAATGCCTTCCAGATCCTTGTTGGTCATTATTCGTTTTGGCAAACTTGAGCCGGTACCAAGAATTACAGTTCCCATCATGCACCTATATATACTTCCTTCTCATCGGTACCAAGATCTCTGGCAATCACATCATTGATGTTATTCCGGACCATATGCACCGCTGCCAGGATAGCATTTTTTATCGCCTGGGCATTGGACTTACCGTGACAAACGATCCCCGTCCCGTTTATTCCCAGAAGGGGTGCACCGCCATACTCGGCATAATCCACACGCTTTTGAAAGGCCTTGAAGGCAGGACGGGCCAGAAGATATCCCAGTTTTGCCATGGGCGATTTAATTATCTCATTTCTGAGCATCTGCATTGCCGCCTCCGCCAGTCCTTCGCTTACCTTCAGGCAGATATTGCCGACAAAGCCATCGCATATGATCACGTCAACATTTCCCTGAAAGACATCGCGTCCCTCAACATTGCCGATAAAATTCAAGGAACTCCCCTTCAGCAGCTCATATGCCTCTTTGACGAGGGTGTTCCCCTTCCCGGTCTCCTCACCAATTGTCAACAGGCCCACCCGGGGCTTGTCGATATTATATATCCGGGCAAAAGCAGCAGCCATTACCCCGAATTGATACAGATGAAGGGGACGACAGTCCACATTGGCCCCGACATCCATCATCACAACCGGATTTTTCAGGGTAGGAAAAACAGAGGCAATACCAGGCCGGGAGACATTTTTAATGCGTCCGAGTTTTCTAAGAGCTGCAGCCATCGTAGCTCCGGAATTTCCGGCACTGACAACAGCATCCACTTCTCGACGCAGAACCAGATCAAAAGCTATGACAATGGAAGAATCTTTCTTCTTGCGAATAGCATCGACAGGATGTTCGTCCATCCCTACAACTTGAGAGGCATGAACAATCTGCAGGCGAGCTGCTCTCTTCGAATCAGTTGCTATTCTCTTGAGATATGATTGCAGAAGTGGTTCATCTCCAACCAGGTTGATTTGCAGGTCAACCTGTTCTACGGCAAGCAATGCCCCGGCAATCAGTTCCTCTGGACCATGGTCGCCGCCCATGGCATCCAGGGCAATCTGCACGGCGCTCTCCTATTCTGCTTCAGCTTCGAGATGAAAAACCGTCCGTCCTTTATATTTCCCACATCCCCCGCAAAGACGATGCGGTTCTTTCGGTTCTCCACATTCCGGGCATACGGACAATCCAGGGGCCTTCAGTGCATCATGAGAACGTCTTTTGTGGGTTCGCGAATGCGAATGTCTTCTTTTTGGCAGTGCCATAATTTCCTCCAGTAATGAAAAAGGCCGACAATCCAGCGTCTTTCTCAATGATTTTTCAATTTTTTTAAAACAGCAAAAGGTGAATCCGGCCGACCAGGAGAACACCTGCATGTCTCATGAGCCAGGACCACTCCACATTCGGGGCAAAGCCCCTTACAACCGTCGTCGCAGATCTTCCGGACAGGTACTGCCAACAGTGCCTGTTCCCTGAGAACCTCGCCGATATCGATAACCGGTTCATCCAGATAAACAGTGTCGTAATCGTCTTCGCTGCATTCCATGTCCTGCAGTTGCAAAGAAACATCTTCTCCTGTTTTGAAGAGATACTGAAAATCGACTAAGAGAGTATAATCGAAAGGTTCTCCACATCGATCACAGAGAAATTCTACGGATGCCAGCATCTCTCCTTCCAATACCACTGTGTCATTATTTTTTTTCAACAGATCGATTTCAGCATGATGTAACTGACGCAACGAAAACTCTTCAACTGGAAACCATCCGGTATCCTTAAGAGAATAATGCGTGCCTCCTGCTGATATCTGACCAAATGTAACTTTCATCCCATTACTCAACGTTCAGTTCCGACACAAGCGGAAAGACAAAGAAGGCAAAAATAATCAATTTACGGGAGAATGGCCAGAAAAAAATAGGCCTGCAAGAAAATTCGCAAGATATTCCATGTCAAGTGAGGCATACTACTTTTGCCCTGCAGTCTGGTTGCAGATGCGCAGAACACTGCAGAGTCAAAAATGGCACACGGTGTTATGTACATAGAGAACCGGAAGGGGTTAAATGTACTCTATAATCCCTGAAGAAGAAAGATCTTTATAAAACATGGGCCAATCGTTCCGAGCATTTCTGCAAACGCAAGTTGGAAACGTAGAGAAGCCGTTTAAAAATCCTTATCAGAATCTGTGGATCCTGCTCACCAAGGGAAGCCAGGTTTCCGTGATGAAGGCAGTATAATAACGACTCCTCAATTGCAATGACAGTGGCAGTCCGAAGCAAATCCCCCAGCGCCCCCCCTTCTCCGACCGACGCCCCTGGCTCAAGAAGTGCCACTACCTGCGTTTTCTCATTAAACCCCGTCTCCTTCAGAACAGCAAGCCTCCCTGTTTCCAGAAAAAACAGGCCCTCAGCAGCATCCCCGGCATGAAAAAGCACCTCCCCCTTCTTGAGAGAGATCGGCGTTGCCGTAGCTACAAGCCTGGCTTGATCCTCGGCATTTAAGAAAGAAAATGCCTGAGCTGGTGTTGTAGAGCCGGATCCGGCCACGATTATGAATCCTTGCTTGTTTTTTCAAAGGTCTTGTTTTTTTCTTCGATGATCCTGACCAATCCTTTAAAGTTGTCTGTACGGAGTATTGATCTGAATTGCTCCATATAGTTACGGACGAGACTCACCCCTTCGATATTGATATCATAGACCATCCATCCTCTTGGTGTCAGCTGGAGAATATAGTGCACGGGTAATTTGACATCGTTTTTTTCCACGAGCGTAGTCACCTGAGCCCTGTCATCCTGGACTTTTTCTTCAACGTATTCCATTGACTTGTAATGATAGTCCTCGAGCTTACCGATATAGGCATTCTCCAACAGTTTTGTCATCAGTTCCGTAAAATGTTCCTTCTCCCCCTGATCAATTTCCAACCAGGTTCTGCCAAGAACCCGTTTGCACATCTCCTGAAAATCAAACCCGACTTTGATAGTACTCATTATCTTCTGCCGTCGTTCATTACGAGAGGCATCACCCTGCAAAGCCGGATTGTTGAGCAATTTCGTCAAATCCTCAAGGACCGGCTTTATGGTCTCGGTCGGACCCTTGGCTGCCGAGACCGGTAGAGTGAGTACTACGGAACAAAAAATCAGCCAGACAAACATACATGTCAGTTTTGTAGCTTTCATTACTTTCTCAGACTTTTTTCAAATTATTAATTATCACATCATTCAGATCGAAAAAATCGGCCTATACAGCAATCTGTCTTTTATCTTTTCTGTTTATCAATTTGATCGTACCGGTGTTCAGAATATGCCTGACGGGTGGCGACATACGGATCAACTGAAAATTTCTTCACATCCTCATACACACTGGGGCTGAGCGACATCGAATTTATCTTGTTTCCCATATAATAACCGGCCCGTTCATATATATTCCAATCCAGGAAGCTTGTTGGATGAACAGAGAGGTCGGCAGCAAAACCCACCGAGTCCCTGATATTCGACGGACCGATAACCGGCCAAAAGAAGTATATGCCCTCACCGAAACCATATACACCGAGGGTCTGGCCAAAATCAGCTGGTCTCGGAGTTATATTAAATGCCGTTGTTGCGGCGTCTCCAAAACCATAGACACCCAATGTTGAATTAATAAGAAATCTCGATAACACGACCCCCGCATCCTCAAAACGCCCCTGCAGCAGATTATTCAACAGGCTCACAGGTGAGGAGATATTATCAAAAAAATTCCCGAAACATTGCCGAATGTCCGGAGAAACGACGGCGGCATATCCTGTCTTGATGGGTTTCAGGACCCAGAAATAGAGCCTGTCGTTGACCTCGAAAAACACCCGGTTCATCGGCTCGAGCGGGTCGGAGACCGAACTTACAGAAGACGCGTCGTTGTCTTTAACTTCGTCGTTAAGCAGGTCAACCGATTGCCCGGAGATACCCCGGTCGACTGCCGACACAAGAGTCCCTGATACGAAAAACAATATCACCAGAGGGAAAAACACTATTTTCTTCATAATACAAAATCCTTGATGGGAAAAGAAGTACCCTGAGGCCTTCTATTTAGCACTGCCAAAGGCGAATTTGCTGATAATTGATTCAATATCTAGAGCAGATTCAGTATCGCGAATTGTTCCGCCATTAGCAAATACTTTTTCATCACCACCAAGGCTCAACTGAATAAATTTATCCCCGATGATCCCTTGTGACTTTACCGAAGCGATGGAGTCGATCGGCACTTTCAGGGAGTTATCAATCCGCAGAGCAAGATGGGCATAGCCTTTTTCTCCAAGCCACATCTTAACAACCTCCCCTACGACAACCCCTGCCACCTGCACAGCAGCACCTTGTTTGACACCGGAGACATTATTAAACTGAGCATTGATAGTGTATGTGGAGCCACGGGTCAAAAAAGACACCTCGCCCAACCTCAAAGCCAGATAACCAAAGGCCAGGAATCCGGCAACCATAAACAGACCAACAATCATTTCGAGAGTGTTTTTTTTCATTTTTCCATCAGATGACTCTGGTAAATCTGCCCCATTGTAGTTTTTACGAATTCACGGATATGTTCTTTCCCAGACCATTGAATCTCCTCCGGGCTTTCGAACACATCTGCTTTTCCGTCGTTGAGGATGATGACATGGTCAGCCAGATTCAGTACCTTCGGAATATCATGGCTGACTATGACAGATGTGTATCCGACAAGAGCCTGCGTTCGGGCGAAAAGGTGGTAGATCTCTTGGGTCATGACCGGATCGAGGCCCGTTGTCGGCTCATCGAAGAGCATCATCTCCGGGTTCAACTGCAGGGCTCTGGCCAAACCCACGCGCTTCTGCATCCCGCCACTCAGCTGAGCCGGATATTTATCCTCGTGCCCGGCAAGCTCCAATTGAGTAAGGGTTTCTATTACCTGTTTTTTAATCTCTTCTTCCGTCTTTTTCGTCCTCTCCCGGAGCGGCAGGGCCACATTTTCAAAGACCGTCATCGAATCAAAAAGGGCTGAACCCTGGAAGAGGACACCAAATCCGGTTCGCAGGTCTTCAAGCTCTCTGCCTCCGATATCGGTGATATCCTTTCCATTAACAAAAATCTTCCCCTCATCAGCCCGCATCAGCCCCAGAACCAGTTTCAGTGTCACACTCTTTCCCTGTCCGCTGCCTCCGGCGATAACAGTAGTCTTACCGACCGGGATTGTAAAACTGACGTGATCGAGAACAGTCTGCTTCCTTCCGTCCAGCGAAACGAAAAGCTTTACCACATCCCTGAATTCTATCGCAACGTCCATCATAACAGCACAGCTGTAAGCAGGTAATCAAAGATCAACACTGAGATTGAGGAAAGGACAACAGCCTGGGTCGTCACCCTGCTTACACTTTCCGCTCCGAAGCCGGCACCTCGTATCACCCGGACGAAAAATCCCCTCCCGGTGCAGATCCAGACAACTAACAAGGCAAAAACAAACGATTTAATAAGCCCCAGTCGAATATCATGGTTGGTAACACTTGTCTGCATCCCTTCAATAAAACTGCCGGGATTGACTCCTTTCAGATTGACACCGACGATATACCCTCCGGCGATACCGACGACATCAAAGATTGCGGTCAAGAGCGGTACCGAGATCAATGTGGCCAGAAATTTGGGCGAAATCAGATACCGGAACGGATCGATTGCCATACAGTCCAAGGCATCGATCTGCTCTGATATTCTCATGATACCAAGTTCGGCACACATTGCCGAACCGGCCCTTCCCGCAACCATCAATGCCGTCAGTACCGGCCCCAGCTCCAAAATAAGCGTCAGGGAAACTGCTGACCCCAGCATCCCCTCGGCACCGAATTTCTGCAAAGAATAGTACCCCTGCAAACCAAGAACCATACCGGTTGAGAGAGCGGTAAAAAAGATCACGGCGGAAGAACTGGCCCCGATGAAATGTATCTGGCGGATAAGCTCAGTAAAACGAAAAGGCCGCCTGCATGCACCCCGCAAAGCTTTATGGAGATACAAGCCCATCCGGCCAAGATCTTCAAGTACATAGAGCCCTGTATTGCCGAGCTTATTTATCGGATTCTGCTGCATGGTATCCGGGATACTGTAAATAATCCATAATGTCCTGTTATCATCTTACTCCTTGCGAAGATAATCGGCCTAACCTCTGTAAACGGGACTTTTTTCAGTCCCCCTTTGAAGGAAGCAAGCTCCTTCACAAAAAATTCTTCGCAAAACCATGTAAAAGTTTTTTCAGGGACTAAAATAGAAACTCAAATAAGTTATGTCAATATTTAGAAAAAATTATTTTCACAGAGAGACCGGAAGGATAAACCGCAGCGAGGCATTTCCGGAAAACCCTCTGCTCCTATCTTCGGCGCGGATCAAAAGTCTCGCGTAATGCCTCGCCGATAAAAATCAATAGGATCAGGGTTCCGACCAGAACAATGAAGACGGACAAAGAAAGCCACCAGGCATCAATATTTGCCTTTCCCTGGGCAAGCAACTCACCCAGACTCGGGGTCGAAGGCGGCACGCCAAGCCCTAGAAAATCGAGACTCGTAAGCGCCAGAATTGAGGCAGACATGCGGAAAGGCAGGAAGGTTATTACCGGGGCCATGCCGTTAGGCAGGAGGTGGCGGTACATGATGGTGATATTGCCGACACCAAGCGCTCTTGCGGCCTTCACATACTCCATGTTCCGCCCCTTGAGAAACTCCGCCCTGACATAATCAGACAAGCCCATCCAGCTGAACAGGGAGAGGAGCATCAGGAGGAGGAGAAGGTTCGGCTTGAATATCGATGCAAAAATAATTATCAGATACAGTTCCGGCATCGAACTCCAGATCTCGATAAGCCTCTGGGAAAAGAGATCAGTTTTCCCACCGAAAAAACCCTGGAGAGCTCCGGCGATAATCCCTACGAGTGTCCCGACCAGGGTCAGGGAAAAACCGAACAGGACACTCAGTCTGAAACCATAGAGCAACCGGGCCAGAACATCACGCCCTCGATCATCGGTTCCCAGCAGATTCACCCCGGTAGGCGCCGACGGCAAGGGACCGTCTATAGTCAGATTGATGGAATTGTATCCATGTCGATTGAATGGGTAAAATGCGTGATTGGCGGAATGTCTCATCTGTTCCAGGAAAAAATCATCTTGATAATCGGTCTCCGTTTCAAACACGCCCCCGAAAACCGTCTCGGGGTAGGCCTTCAGAAAGGGAAAATAGTGTCCTCCGTTATAGACGACAAGGAACGGCACATCATTGCTTATCACCTCGGCACAGAGGCTGACACAAAAAAACAGGCCGAATATCAACAGACTGTAATATCCTCGTTTGTTGTGTTTGAACCGGTTCCAGCGCCGTCTGCCGGGACTCAGGTGAATCGTATCTGTCTTTTGCATTCTTGTCTGTATTCTTGCCGGTTATTCAACCCGTTCAAAGCTGATTCGAGGGTCCACAACCACATAGCTGAGATCAGAGAGCAGACGGGAAATAAGCCCGATTACCGTAAAAAAATAGAGCGTCCCCAGGACCACTGGATAATCACGGTTCATGACCGACTCGTAGGCAAGCAAGCCCATTCCGTTCAGTGAAAAGATCGTCTCGATAAGAAGGCTGCCGGTGAAAAAAGAAGCGAGGAAATAACCGGGAAAACCTGTAATGATAGGAATAATCGCATTTCTGAAGACATGGTTGTAGAGCACTTGTTTTTCCGTCAATCCCTTGGCACGGGCGGTCAGCACGTACTGTTTATTGATCTCTTCCAGGAAGGAATTCTTGGTCAGCATGGTCATCACGGCAAGGCTCCCGACCGCACTCGCGGTAATCGGCAGAACCATGTGCCAGAGATAATCGAGGAGCTTCATGGTGATACTGAGATCACTCCAATTGTCCGAAACCAGGCCGCGTAGAGGAAAGATATTCCAGAAACTTCCTCCACCAAAGAGAACGATCAGGATAATTCCGAGCACAAATCCCGGTATCGCATAACCGATAAGGATAATGGTGCTGCTGAAAATGTCGAAACGGGAGCCGTCCCGGACGGCTTTTCTGATACCGAGAGGGATACACACCCCGTAGACGATCAGAAAGCTCCAAAGCCCAAGCGACATCGAAACGGGAAGCCGGGAGATGACCAGATTGGCAACACTCCGGTGATAGTAATACGATTCTCCAAAATCGAACACCAGATAGTTTTTCATCATGACCAGGAATCGCTCGACAGGCGGCCGGTCAAAACCATACAGCTCTTTCAATTTCTTCAGCCGTTGGTCATCAAGCCCTGAGCTGCCCCGGTACATGGATGAAACACTGGTCCCGACCTCACCTCCTCCTCGCCCGTGTCCTTCAATCTCGGCGATCAGTTTATCAACGGGCCCGCCCGGAACAAACTGGGTGATGACAAAGGTGATCAGCATAACACCAACCAGGGTCGGGATCATCAACAGCAGGCGTTTGGCAATATAAAATATCATGGGTTCTCTGTGGTATATTTCCTGATCGTTTCAACGATGGGAAGAGGTGTTTCTGTCGGTTTCCTCCTTATGTCGTTGCCACCGGAAATTGTCAACCCTTATTGACGATAAGAAAGGAAAACCGTTCCCTCCACCTTCCCTCCATTTCACAACCAAGAGGAGACAAAAGAATTCGTTCCGTTCTTGGAACAAGGATAATAATACTTGTTTTTTTCTTCACTTTATGTCTTTGTGCGTTGCACACCAGTTGCATCTTTAAGAAGTTTTCGGCTCTCCTTCAACGGATACTGACAAATATCAGTAAGGCATTATGATCACGACCCAAACCGAATTACAAGAGCTTATTGAACGAGCCAGAAGAACGGACGCAGTAGCACTCGACACCGAATTCGTCTGGGAACGCACGTATTATCCCCGTCTGGGCCTGATCCAGTTGGCCCTTTCAGACGAAGACTGTTTTTTGATCGACCCGCTTGTCCTGCAGGACCTTTCCCCGCTGGGTGAACTGCTGGCAGACCCGAACGTGGTCAAGATTCTTCATGATGCCCCTCAGGATCTGGTCATCCTCAGCCGGGCAACCGGTTCCACTCCGAAAAATATCTTCGATACCCGCCTGGCCGCAGGCTTTACCGGTTTGTCGGCAACATTATCTTTGAGTAATCTTATCAAAATCCTGCTCGATATCGATCTCAAGAAGACAGAAACGCGAACCAACTGGCTGAACCGTCCTCTCGCGGCCGAACAGATTGATTATGCCCTGGACGATGTCCGCTATCTCCGGGCAGCCAGAATCCTGCTGTTGAGCAGCATCATCGGCCCGGAAATCAAATCGTGGCTCCAGGAGGAGCTGGAACTCCTGAACGATCCTGCAACCTATATGGGCCATTCGGACGACGAACGGTATCTGAGGATCAAGGATGCCGGCAGTCTCAACCAGCAGGGACTTTCGATCCTGCGTGAACTTGCCGTCTGGCGGGAAGAAGAGGCACGATCACTGAACCGTCCCCGCGGACATGTCGTTCCGGATAACGTCCTTTTAGGCATCGCCAGAAAACAGCTGCAGAGCCTGGCCGAAATCAGAACGGATACGGCTCTTTCTTCACGAGCGGCAGATCGTTACGGCGACAAGCTGATCTCTGCCGTCCAGAGAGGTCTGAATTCACAGGAATCCGTGAAACTGCCGATGAACCGGGCCATCAAGATGACCAAAAAGGACAAGGAGGCCCTGGCCAGATTGAACCAGCTGGTCCAGCTCAAAAGTGAAGTTCAGGGTATTGACCCGACAATTATCGGAAATGGTTCGGAATTCAAGCTGCTCGTTAAAATCCTGAACAAATCCAGCGAATCCAAGATGCTTCGCCAGATGGAAGGATGGCGGAAAACATTCCTGAAGGACTTTTTCAGGCAGGCGGCAATACGATAGATATATCGATAGCCCTTGCACCCTTTCCGTTGATCCTGCATCAGAGAATCTATGCAACCGACCAGTTCTCCACCCCGACGTAAAGTTGTTATAACCGGTATGGGTGTCGTCTCTTCTATCGGGCTCTCCTGCGCCGAGGTACGGGATTCACTTCGTCTGGGAAAAAGCGGTATCGTCTATCTCGATGAACGAAAAAAGCTGGGTTTCAGAAGCGCTCTCAGCGGGGTGATTGCCGGTTTCACTCCTCCGGACAACCTGGAACGGCGCTACCGGAAGACCCTTCCCGAGTTCGGTCTCTGGGCCTGGGATGCCGTCTCTCAGGCACTGGATCAGGCCTATGTTGACACGAAGAGTCTCGCGGGTGACGAACGGACCGGACTTATTTTCGGCAACGACTCATCGGTCGTGACCGCTGTCGAACAGTGCGACATCCTGCGCCAGGCCTCAGAAACGAGGGCAATCGGCAGCGGCCATATTTTCCGCCTGCTCAACAGCACCATATCCCTCAACCTGTGCACCAAACTCCAGCTCTGCGGTTCCTCATGGACGGTGAGCGGGGCCTGCGCCAGCGGCGCCATGGCCATCGGGCAGGCTGCAGAATTGATCGCCTCCGGAAGACAGGATAGGACAATCTGCGGCAGCGCCCAGGAGATTTCCTGGCAGTCCATGTGCAGTTTCGATGGGATCGGGGCCTTCTCAACGCGTGAAGACCGGCCGACCCAGGCCTCCCGGCCCTTTGATCGGGATCGCGACGGTCTGGTACCCAGTGGCGGCGCAGCCGCCCTCTTTCTCGAAGATGAGGACTCCGCAAAGAGCCGTGGAGTGCCGATCCTTGCCGAAATCCTCGGTTACGGCACCTCATCGGATGGTTATCATCTTTCCTCCCCTTCCGGCAAAGGCCTGGAAAGGGCAATGCATCTTGCCCTCCGTGATGCAGGTCTGCCGGCAGCTGCCATCGATCTGGTGATGGCCCACGCCACCTCAACGCCGGCCGGAGACAATAAAGAGGCAGAGGCCCTGGCCCGGTTGTTCCCCTCTCAGGAGGGCCACGCTTCTCCGTATATTGCCGCCACCAAGGCACTGACCGGACATGAATTCTGGATGGCCGGAACCTCACAGGTTGTTTATGGTATTCTGATGAGCCGGGCAGGTTTCGTCGCCGCCCATCCGAACCTGCAGAATCCCGATACCAGCGCTTCGACTCTGCGCATTCCCCGCCGGACCGAGATCTGCCATCCCCGCCATATCCTCTGCAACGCCGCGGGCTTTGGTGGTGTTAACGCCTCTCTGATTCTTGAAATTCGCCCATGAAGGCGGATGTTGTTATCATCGGCAGCGGTATCTCGGGACTGACGGCTGCCGCAATTCTGGCAGCAAAAGGCAGAAAGGTCGTCATCATAGAAAAACAGCCAAGGATCGGGGGCGCCCTGAAACGATTCCGGCGCGGCAACATCCCGTTTGATGTGGGGTTCCATTATACAGGTTGCCTGGGTCAAGGAGATATCCTCCATCTCCTCTGGCACTACTGCAGCGTCCTCCATCGGCTTGAAGTCCTGCCTTTTCCAGCCGAGGGCCATGACCGATTGTATATAAACGGTTATCCGCCGCCGGTCCGGGCTTATTTTTCGTACACTCGTTTCACCGATGAACTGAAACAGCACTTTCCCGCCGAACAAGGGGCAATCGACCAGTATTTTCAAAAAATTGAACATATCTGCCGGTCGATTCCCTTTTATAACACCAAGCTGCCATTAACAGATTTCCTGCAGGGCTACAAACCCAAGGGTCACCCCCTGTCGGAATTTCTTGAAAAGATCACGGATAACAGATTTCTGCAGGCGGCATTGGCCAACCCTGCCATCCTCTACGGCGTCCCGACCGACCAGGTATCGATCGATGTCCATGCCATGGTTGCCCATAGTTATTACACCGGTGCCTATGGCATCGCAGGCGGCGGACAGGCGATTGTTGATGCTTTCCAGGCACGTTTACAAGAGGCAGATACGGAATTCCTGACAGACCGGGCTGTTGCCTCCATCCTCGTTGATGATCACGGGGTTACCGGGATTCGGACAGACAGGGAGGAGACAATCGAGAGTGACTATGTCATCCATACCGGCCATCCGTCCGCTCTGATCGACATGGTTCCGGATGGATGCTTCAGGCCGGCTTTTCGAAACCGTCTGATTGATCTCAAAAACTCTATTTCCATGTTCGCACTGTTCGGGACCGTCTCCGCGACACCGGGTACAAAGGCGTTTCTTGACTGGACCAACCACATCTCCATTCCCGAAGGACCTAACTCGTTTCCACCATCGCTGAAGACCCGCTCCACCCAGCGTTCATTGATGCTGACCTGTACCGAAAGAACCGCCAACAACACCTTGCAACCGCAGATTAAAAGTGTTATTTTGCTGCAGCCTGCATTTTGGGAGGAAGTCGCACATTTTCATCACTGCAGGAAAGGGAACAGACCGCCTGCGTACTCACGTTTGAAACACACAATAACTGAACAAATGCTGCAAACTGCTGAAAAAAAATGGGGGGATTATTTAGGTCCGATCCGGCCATTGGCTATGGGGACTCCGCTGACCTTTCGAGATGAACTTTCAGCCCCGGAGGGCTGCGCCTATGGCGCGATGCACTGCCTGAATCAGTACAATCCTCGGCCACGCACCCGTGTTCCGGGTCTTCTTTTAAGCGGTCAATCCACCTTGATGACCGGGATTGTCGGGGCATCCATCTCCGGGATGGTCAGCGCCGGAGAAATCCTGGGGCTCGAATCGCTCTGGCAGGAGATCAGGCGATGGAGCTGAACAGGGTCGTCATAACCGGTCGGGGTGCTGTTTCTCCTTTCGGACGTGGGGTTGACACACTTGTAGAAAATATCTGGCAGGGTCGTTCGGCTGTCCGCAAGATGGACGAATGGACCACAATCCAGGGCTTGAAAAGTCTGATTGCGGCGCCGGTCCCTGATTTTGACTGTAAAGGACTCCTGCCGAGAAATCTGCGGCGGACCATGGGACCCATGGCTCTCTATGCAACAATCGCAGCCCGGGAGGCGGCCGAAGATGCGAATCTCGATCAGGAACTGCTGGCGTCGGGAAGGACGGGGGTTGCGATAGGTTCCACGACCGGAAGTCCGCATGCCTATCAGGATTTTTACGAGTCCTTTCTGCCGGAAATGGCGATGGAGCAGATTAAGTCCGGTGAATTTTTCAAGATGATGGGCCACAGCTGTTCAGCAAACGTCTGCCTGACCCTTGGCATTCAGGGCGAGCAATGGGCACCGGCCAGCGCCTGCACCTCATCGGCCCATGCGATTGGACTTGGCTATCTGCTGATCAGAATGGGTCGGCAACAGATTATGCTCTGCGGCGGCAGTGAAGAGGTCCACCCGACTGTCACGGGGGTCTTCGATCTGATCAAGGCGGCCTCCTGCCGGAACGACGAGGCGACCCGTACCCCCCGCCCCTTCGACAGGGACAGGGACGGTGTCGTCTGCGGCGGCGGCAGCGGTATGCTGGTTTTGGAAGATTACCTGTCGGCTAAAAATCGCGGGGCCCGGATATATGCCGAGATCATCGGATTTGGCAATGTCAACGACCATGAGCATATCGCTAATCCCCATGAAAAGGCCATGGCCAGGGCAATGCTGAACGGGATGCAGGAGGCCGGTGTCACCCCTGAGGAGATCGATTATGTCAATGCCCATGCCACCGGAACCGTTCAGGGTGACCCGGCCGAGGCCGCCGCTATCGATCATGTACTGGGCAAAACAACCCCGGTCAGTTCCCTGAAGGGCCATATCGGACATACTCTCGGAGCGGCTGGTTCTCTGGAAATGGTTATCCTGCTGGAAATGCTCGAACGGCAGGAGATCGTTCCAACCCTGAACCTGGAAAACATCGACCCGGCCTGCCGTGCTATCAATTTGGTCCAAAATCGGGTAGGATACTCATTACATACTGTTATCAAGAACAATTTTGCACTGGGCGGCGTCAATGCCTCCCTTGTCTTAAGGAGAGCTGTATCATGATGTCAGAGGAAGAGTTGCGTCAGAAGGTCGTTGAAGTCCTGGCAGAAGAATTTGAGCTTGATCCCGATATAATGACTCCCGATGCCACACTCTACGATGACCTGGGTCTCGACAGTCTCGATGCGGTAGATATGGTAGTGGTGCTGGAAAAAACATTCAAAATGAAACTCACGGACGAAACGGCCCTCCGTTCGATCAGGACCATGGAAGATCTCTTCCAGTTTCTGCTGAAATTGCAGCCCAGAGCATAATCACAAGGATCTCAGACTTTGAACAAGCTGTTACTGAATATTTACATATGGCCGGCATTTTGCCTCGTCACCCTTGTCGGCCTGCTTCTCCTCCCCCTTATCCTTGCAACCTTTATACTTTTCTTCCAAAGAAACCTTGCCTCAGCGCTCAGGAGGACCATAGGTCTCTATGGATGGGTGCTGGTCCGGGTGGTTCCCTTTATGGCCCCTGTCCGGGTCGAATCAGGACCGCAGAAGATCACCTCGCCTTGTATCATCGTCGCCAATCACAATTCCGCCATCGACCCCTATCTCTTCGGCGCGCTCCCAATCGAAAACTGTTTTGTCACATCGTGGCCCTTTAAAATCCCTGTGTATGGCCCTCTGATGCGTCTGGCCGGTTATATCAACATCGCCGACGGCTGGGAGACAATCCTGCAACTGGGAGCTCAACGACTCCGAGAAGGGGCATCGCTCAGTATCTGGCCGGAAGGACATCGATCCCGGGACGGCCGTCTGGGGCGTTTCCGCAAGGGCGCCTTCCAGCTTGCCTTTGAGACCGGTTACCCGATTCTTCCGGTAAGCATTATCGGCTCGGACCGGATCCTGCCGCCAGGGAGACGGTTCCTGTCACCGGGAAGGGTCAGGATCATCCTGCATGACCCCATATTCCCGGAAGAATCGGACAAATCCCCGACGGAACAGATCACAGCAATGCGTGACCAGGCCCGTGCGGTAATCGAAAAATCTCTTGCCTTGAACAGACCAAAGCCCTTTCAAGATACTGTGTACCGGGGTTCTTCCCCCGCCTCATTAACCACCCGTCCCTGCGAGCAAAACCCTGATGTCCTCTAGACCCGACACTCACTGCCTGCAGGAGGCCCTGGATCTTCGCCGACGCGGATCGGACGAGATTGCAAATCTGCAACTAACGCTGCTCAAAAGGCACCTGCAACACGCCGGAACCCTTCCTTTTTATCGAAGGATTTTCCAGGGGGCGGATTTTAATCCGAATACGATCACATCCCTTTCGGATCTTGCCGAACTGCCGCTGACCGAGCGGAAGGACATCGACGACTCACCCGAGGCGTTCACGTCCACCTCGGTACCCGCCATAGCCGATATAGCCCTGACGTCCGGTACTACCGGACACCCGCTTGTCGTCCCCTATACCGTCCATGACCTCGAACGCCTGGCTTTCAACGAAGAAGTGGCTTTTTCCAGTGCCGGTCTCGGGAAAAACGACCGGGTCCTGTTGACCGTCACGCTCGACCGCTGTTTCATCGCCGGTTTCGCTTACTTCTGGGGGCTTGTTCGCCTGGGGGTTACTGCAATCAGGAGCGGCCCCGGTCAGCCCGCCCGACAATGGCAGCTTATCGAGCGTCTCAGGCCGACAGCCCTTCTCGGGGTGCCATCGTTTCTCCTTGGCCTGGCCCGTTGGGGAACGGAGAACGGCTATAATCCCAGGACCGCAGGCATCAAAACGATCATCACCATCGGAGAACCGATCCGGAAGGCCGATTTTACGCCGACGAGACTTGGTCAATTTCTCGAAGATGCCTGGGGGGCAAAGGTCTTCTCTTCCTACGGGGTAACAGAGCTGGAAACGGCATTCGGCGATTGTCCGTCTGCCTGCGGGGCCCATATCCATCCGGAGATGATGATCGTTGAGATTGTCGACGATCACGGCAGGATCCTGCCGGACGGCCTGCCCGGTGAGGTTGTGGCAACACCGCTCGGGGTGGAAGGCCTGCCGCTGGTCCGTTTCCGGACGGGCGATATCGCCAGGGTCCATACCGCTCCGTGCAGCTGCGGCTGGAATACCGCACGGCTGGGCCCGATAGAGGGAAGACTGTCGCAACGTCTGAAGTATAAAGGGACAACGCTCTATCCCGGCATGATCTTTCATGCCCTGCAGGAGATCCCCGGAGCGACGGATGCCTATATTGAGGTCCGGCAGTCCTTTGATCTCTCCGATGAGGTGACGGTGGTCATCGGAGCCGACGAGCAGGGCCCGGATCAGAGGAAGGTCGAGGATACCCTCCAGGCCCATCTCCGCGTCGGTCCGAAGGTGATATTCAAAAACAGATCCGAGGTGCGGGCCAGGATGCACAACGACCTGGATCGGAAACCGAGAAACTTTTTTGATTTACGTACAGAAAGCCAAACAGGATCCTGAATAGGATCTTAATATCGACTCATTACAAACAATCGACCTCTTTTCGGATTTATATACAGAAGATGGACAAGATAACCACCATTCAACTCACGGGAAATGATCTCACCTATAAGGATGTCGTCGCTATCGGCATAGGTGACAAGAGGGTTGCTCTCGATGACAGTGCCCTTGAACGGTGCCGCGAGTCGAGGAGCTTTCTCGAACAGGCCATCAGGGACCGGAAGATCATCTACGGGGTCAACACCTCGTTCGGCCCGATGTGCAATAAGATCATCAATGAAAAGGATATCGAAACCCTGCAGAACAACCTGATCTTAAGCCATGCTGCGGGCTTGGGCGAACCGATCCTGCCTTATATCGCGCTCGGGATCCTTACCGTCAGGCTGAACACCCTGGTAAAGGGGTATTCCGGTGTCCGCATCGAGCTCCTCGAATTGATGCGGGACATGATCAATGCAGGTATCGCCCCCTATATCCCCGAATGCGGCAGTGTCGGCGCCTCCGGTGATCTGATCCATCTGGCCCATATGTCGCTTGCCATCATCGGCAAGGGCAAGGTCTATCTGAATCGGGAGCTGATGGATGCGGAAGCGGCTTTTGCAAAAACGGGGCTCTCCCCGCTGCGTTTAAGTTACAAGGAAGGACTGGCCCTGATGAACGGGACCGCCGCGATGACGGCCATCGGCGCCTTCACCCTTTTCGGGGCGGAAAAACTCTTCAATATCGCCTGCGTAAATGCAGCCTTCGCGATCGAGATATTCGGCGGCATTGATGATGCCTTCGATGCCGACCTCCATCAGGTCAAACCCCACCCCGGTCAGGTGGAAGTGGCTGCAATCATCCGAAAACTCTACAGCGGCACAGGCAATATCACAATCCGGGAGGACATGCATCAAAGGATCAGGAAGCAGAACGACCAGGATGTCCCGGTCTTTGAAACAGATATCAACGTCCAGGATGTTTACTCCATCCGCTGCACCCCGCAGATCCTGGCCCCGGTACGGGAGGCCATTGATGCGGTGATCAGGACGGTGGAGATCGAGGCCAACTCCTCCAACGACAATCCGATCATCATCCCGAAAAAAAAGAAAATCATCCACGGCGGCAACTTCCATGGCCAGAGCATCAGTTTTGCAATGGATATCCTCTCTATCGCGATATCGACGCTGTGCAATCTCTCGGAAAGAAGGACCAATAAGCTCCTGGACCGGAGCCTGAACGAGGGACTGCCGGAACACCTGATCCCCGGCGAGGTCGGGCTGACCATGGGTTTTATGGGAGCGCAGTACCTTGCCACCTCCTCGACCGCCGAAAACCGGCACCTGGCCGCGCCGATGAGCGTCAACTCCATCTCCTGCAACGCCTCGAACCAGGATGTGGTCAGCATGGGGACGGTGGCCGCCAGAAAGGCCTTTCGCCTTGTCAGCAACGCCAAACACATCGTCACACTGGAGATCCTGGCCGACCTCCAGGCCCTGTCGTTCCGAAACGCCGACCGGCTTGGAGTCGGCACCGGAAAGATATATACAATTCTGAAGAAGGAATTTCAGGTCTACGATAACAGTCGTATCTTCCATGACGACCTGGTAAAATTCAGGAAATTGCTTTTTTCAAGCCAGCTTTTCGATGATCTTGGCCGATATTTTCCGGGCTGAGCTGCCGACCCCTTTATGTTTTTTCGGCATAGTCTCAGTCCCTGAAGGGCATTTTTGAAATATTCCGGAGATAAAAAACTTTTATGGATGCAGGAGAGAAACTCTACTCGATATTTGCGATAGTATTTATCATTGCCCTGGTTATGATCCTGGTCTTCCTCCCGGAATACCGGCAGCTTATGGTCCTGCTGCCGATCACTTTTGTAGGGCTGATCGTTAACATCGTTTTTATGTTTATTGTCTTGCGGGATATTTTCTTACGTACGTTCACGTCCTCCGGTCTGAAGATACTCTGGGTGGTCCTGATCCTGGTCTTCTGGCCGGCGGTCCTCATCTATCTCCCGATGTTCGGCTTCAAGTCCCGAACCCAGCCTTCGTGATATGCCTATGATACCCTTCCTTTCTCGCCTCTGGCCGACACCATCAAGGGAACTCAACAGTATCGGCAGGAGAGCCATGTTTTTTTGTCTCTTTCGCTCTCGATCCTTATCGATCATACCGGGAATTTTGCTTGCAACTCTTCTTGTTAACCCAGCTGACGGTCCCGCTGCCGACACTCCGGATCCTCATACGCCTTTCTCCGTTTTGTTCGGATACGGTAGCAGCTACCCCGGCTGGGGCAGCACCAAGATACGGGTTCAGACCATCGACACCATCTTTCGCTACGAACTGCCCAAAACCCAGGCTCTCGGCTCTTCCTGGTATAAGGGATATCATTCCCTCCTGGTCGAAGTGCCGGTGCATTTGCTGGTCGACAGATCCGGCCCGCCGATGATCGGCTGTTCTTTCCTGGCCGAATATACCTTTACCAGCAGCGACCGTCTCCGTCCCTATGTGTTTGCCGGTGGCGGTCCTCTCTATGTCCCGGCTGATATCCCGGGCATGGGGGCGCACCTGAACGGCCATTACCAGTGTGGCATAGGCATACGCCATCCACTTACGGATAGCCATGCACTCCTCTTTGAAGTGAGGTATCACCATGTTTCCAACGGCGGCACGGAAGATCCAAACGATCCGCTGAATTCGTTGAAATTTCTGGTCGGTTATACCTTCTGATCCTGACTACCTATGGAAATAATCACCTCCCCTTCTCTTAAACCTCGACGACGATACGACTATGCCTTCATGGACACCCCTGACAGCAATACCCTGGCCATCCTCGGCACCATCCCAAGCCGCTGGGGCCGGATGCCTCCCTTGAGCCGGGCTATGGTCGTCGAAACCGGCAGGTTTCTCCAGGAAAGTTTCCTGCCGCCTCCAGGCGCTGCAGCCACTGCCGGCAGATCGATCGGGCTCATCGGAGGTACCGCCAGAGGGTCTCTAGCCCCGGATCTGGATTTCGCAACTACCCTCCTGGCAGGAGCGAATCTGGCAAGCCCGGCACTCTTCGGCTACACCCTGGCCAATGTTCCACTGGCAGAGGCCGCCAACCACTACCACCTGACCGGACCAGTGTACGCCGTCATCGATACCAAAGCCCCACTCGATACCGCCGTCCGAGAGGCAAAACGGCTCATCCGAATGCAACCCGCCTGCGCTTACATCCTTGCCTGCGCCTTTGATGATTATCTCGACTGCGACCGCAAGGAGCGACTCTCATTAACCTTTACACTCGTACAGAACAATGCCTAAAGTCACTTTAATATACCCGAAATGGCAGAAGATACCGGAACAGACGGAGTTTCACCTGCCCCCCCATGGTCCGATCTGTGCTGCCGCCTCCATCCCTCTGCACTATGCAGTAGACTTTATAGATGAAAATGTTGACGAACTGGATTTTTCCAAGGGCTCCGACATCATCCTCCTCTCGATGATGCTGACCTGTCAACTGCCGCGCGGCCGGGAGATAGCTGCACGTTTTCGTGAACTGGGAATTCCGGTCATCGCCGGTGGTATCGCCACCATGCTGCATGCCGAAGAAGTCGCTCTCTTTGTGGATACCATATTTCTGGGCGAGACGGAGGATGGCCGGCTGGCCTCGGTCTTTTCCGATTTCGAAAACGGTTGTCTCCAGAAAAAATACGACTTCTTCCATGACTTCCCCCCGATCGAGACGGTTGGCCCGGCCAGAAGAGAAATCCTGCACCATGAACGTTACGTCTATCGCGGGGTCCGGATGGTGGATCTGGTTCATGCCTCCAGGGGCTGCCGGTTTAACTGTTTTCCCTGCGCCACCGCCTACCTGGGCGGCAGACAGTTCCGTCCGCGACCGATTGACAAGGTCGTCGAGGAGCTGCAGGGTATCGACAACAACCGTCTCTTCCTGGTGGACAACTCGCTCGCCCAGGATAAAGACTGGCTGATGACCCTGTTTGAAGCCATGATCCCGCTGAAGAAAAAGTGGATATGCCATCCGATCCTCGACGAGGAAGAGGTCGTTGCCAAAGCGGCCAAGGCCGGATGCTGGTACGTGTACCAGGCCGTCTTCGACACCTCCGACGTGATCAGGAACAGGGTTAAGCGCCTGAAAGACCATGGCATCGGTGTCGAGGCGGCCGTGCTTCTCGGCACCGATAATCAGGACGCCGATTACATCAAGCGGCTGGTCGATTTCCTGCTGGAGATCGATATCGATATGGCGGAGTTCTCGATTTTAACCCCCTTCCCTCATACCCCGGTGACCGAACGATACGAGAAGCAGGGCAGGATCCTCCATAAGGACTGGAGCCGCTACACCACGGCCGAGGTCGTCTATACCCCGGCCCAGATGACTCCCGACATCCTGCAGGAGATGTATCATTATGCCTGGGAAAATTTCTATAAAGACATGGGGCAATCCCTGCGCATGGCCCGTCTTTTCAGCCAGGTGGTCAAAAAGGAAAGAGATGACGGCTCCTATATGCCGGGCCGCCTGTCCGCCGAGCGGACCTGGCAGCACAGGTAAGGCACATTGATGCCTGCCCATTGCCTCCTCATCTCGGTCAACCGGATGGTTCTGCCCTTTCCTGTCTACCCCATCGGGATAGCCCATCTGACCGGTGCGCTGATCGCAGGCGGACATACCGTCAGACATGTCGACATCCTCGCTGATGACGGTTTTGAACCCCTGCGGAGGCTTTTTGCCAAGGAGACCTTTGATGTAATAGGCATCTCTATCCGCAATATCGATGCGGTGGACAGCTCGGCCCCTGAAAGCCTGCTCACCGATGTGGTGACTGCGATCCGCACTATCCGCGAATTGTCAAGCGCACCGGTCATACTGGGTGGCCCCGGCTTTTCCATTATGCCGGAGGTCCTACTCGACTTTCTCCAGGCCGATTACGGTATCATCGGAGAAGGTGAAGTCGCCTTCCCCAGACTGATCGACCGTCTTCTCTCCGGCGAAAAGATTACCGGGAGGCTCTTTTCTGCAAAACTCACCGATTATCCGACCTATCAACCTGTTTTCACTGAGAATGTAGCCGCCTACTATATTGCCCACGGAGGCATGTTGAACGTCCAGACCAAACGCGGCTGTCTGCATAATTGCGCCTATTGCTCCTATCCGGGCATCGAGGGCAACCGCATGCGTTACCGGGATCCGGCAGAGGTTGCTCTCGAGATGGAAAGGCTGGTCAGGCACCATCAGGCGCGTTATATCTTCTTTACCGACGGGGTCTTCAACGACCGGGAAGGACATTTCCGCGAGGTTGCCGAGGAGTTGATACGCAGAGGCAATACCACCCCCTGGTGTGCCTTTTTCCGGCCACAGGGACTGAGCCGGGAGGATCTGAGGCTGCTGAAACGAAGTGGACTCAGGGCCATGGAACTGGGCACGGACTGCTCAACGGATACAACGCTTGCCGGGTTGAATAAAGGCTTTTCCTTCAACGAGGTGCTGCAGCTGAACGACGATGCCCGGACCGAGTCTGTTTCCTGCGCTCATTTTATCATGTTCGGCGGTCCGGGAGAAACGGAACTGACGGTGCAGGAAGGACTGAAGAATATTGAGCTCCTGGAAGGTTGTGTGGTCTTTGCTTATAACGGTATCCGCATCCTGCCGGGGACCGGACTGCAATCCCTGGCGGTGAACGCCGGGCTGATCACCGCCGGGCAATCGCTTTTAGATCCCGTCTTTTATTATTCCCCTGCCGTATCCCGGTCCTTTATTGAAGAGAAGCTGATTGCCTCCTTTGGAAGCAGGATCGACAGGATGTATTCCTGTAAGGATATCGAACGTCGTGTGCAGAGCCTCCATGCCCTCGGCAACATCGGCCCCCTGTGGGATCTCCTTCTCCCGAGGAAAAACAGGAGATGAATGCTGCTGAAAGCCCGAACGTCCTGCTGGTCATCCCGGTCTATAACCATGGCCGGACCCTGCCGGCTGTTGTCCGGTCGGCCCTGGCCACGGGTCTGCCGGTTCTGGTCGTCGATGACGGCAGCACCGACGATGGCCCCGCAGCCCTGGCGGGTATGGACTGCAAAATCATCCATTTTCCTGAAAATAAAGGGAAAGGAGCAGCCATTCTTGCCGGAGCCCGCGAAGCCGGACGGCTTGGCTGCCGGGCAATAGTTACAGTGGATGCGGATGGCCAACATGCCCCGGAAGATGTCCATCTCCTGCTGCAAAAGGATGCTACCTCATCAGGACCGTCGATCATCATCGGGGCAAGACGGATGATCCAAGATACCGTTCCGGCTGCGAGCCGCTTCGGCCGGTCGTTTTCAAATTTCTGGGTCCGGCTTGAATGTGGGCTTGACCTTGCCGACACCCAGAGCGGTCTCCGTCTCTATCCTGTCAAGGAACTCCTGCAACTGAAGCTCTCCCGGACCCGATATGATTTCGAGATCGAGACCCTGGTCAGGGCCGCCTGGGCCGGTATCCCAATCCAGACGGTTGCGGTATCGGTCCATTATCCACCGGCTGGTGAACGGATCAGCCATTTTCATAAGCTCAAGGACAATATCCGACTGACCATGCTCCATACGGCCCTGGTTGTACGCCGTCTCCTGCCGCTGCCCCATAAACGGATTGTCCGGACAAATCCCTCAGATGCAACTGAATCACAGCAGACCGGCAGACCATGGATCCTCAGGAAACGCCTGGAATTCTTGGGTCACTCCATCTTTTATCTGGTCCTGCGCCTTTGCGGACAGACCGGAGCCTACGGCCTTCTGTTCCCGGTCATCCTCACCTATATCCTGTTCAGCCGAAAAATCCACCGCCTGACCGGACCTTATCTGGAGCGGCGTTTTCCTCTGCATTCCCGCGGACAGCGATGGATCGACACCTGCAGAAATGTCCTTTCGTTTGGCCGGATTCTTGTTGATCGGGCCTGGCTGGGTTGTGTCCGCAACGCCTCCCTTGCAGACGAGGTGATCGGTCGGGAAAAAATTGATGCCATTATTGCCGCCGGCAAAGGTGCGATCCTGCTGACCGCCCATGTCGGCAACTGGCAGACGGCACTTGCAAATCTCCATTTTTTGAAGGTTCCGGTCCATGCCCTGATGCAATATGACCAACAGGCGGCCGCGCGACACTACTTCGATCTCGGAGAAAGGCAGCGGACGTTTTCGATTATTAATGCAGACGGCCCCTTCGGTGGTATGATTGAGGCAACCGCCGCATTGCAACGGGGCGAATTTGTCACAATCATGGGCGACCGGCTCACCAGAGGACCATCATCGACGGTCGATTTCATCGGCAAGATGGCCCGGTTTCCCAATGCGGCCTACACCATGGCAGCCCATGTGGGCGTCCCGGTAATCATTTTTCTGGCGGCAAAAACAGGGAGAAAAAGCTTTCAAATGCAAGTCTGGGATATACTCTACCCGCAATTCGAAACCCGGGAGAGCCACCAGAAAATACTGGACGGCTGCAGTCAGAAATTTGCAGAAGCATTGGAAAAATATCTCAAAGTTTTTCCATATCAATGGTATAATTTTTTCGATTTCTGGGCCCAGTGACCCCTTTGACTCCATTGCCCCTGCAACGCACAATAACTACAATAATTCCAACAACAACCAAAGCAAACATGGAAAACTTAAAACAAAAGCTGAAAGAAATTCTGATCCAGGATCTGAAGATTCAAGGTGTACGCCTGGAGGATCTGCAGGAGGATACACCTCTTTTCAATGAGGGCCTGGGGCTTGATTCCCTGGATGCGGTGGAACTGGTTGTCCTTATTCAAAAATATTTTAATGTTCAGATCGTCGATATGGATGAAGGCAGGCAAGCCTTCGCCTCAATCAACAGTCTGGCTGCGTTCATCAAAGAACGGCAAGGATGAGATGCCAGATAACTCTTAACTTCAGCAAGATAAGGAGATGCGAACATGAAAAAATTGACCCTGCTTCTAATCCCCGCCGTTTTCTTTACTCTGATCTCAGTCTCAACAGTATCAGCGAGGGATACTCTCGCCCAACTGCCGCTGAAAAATGCGTTGGAAAATGAGAAGGTGAGAAGTTCAATAAGCAACAGTATCCCTCTCTATTGGGGTGACCAGAGACATCCGGCAGTGGTAAAAGAGTTCGGGAAGTTCCCGACCTCCAAGCGTACTAGTATTGGCGGCAAGTCAGATGCAGAGGCCTGCGAATGGGCCCTTGCCTCCGCTATTGTCGCACTGCAGGATAGGGCAAGACGAGAAGGAGGGAATGCAATCATCAATATCAAATCCAATATCAAAAATCAGCCCCATTCCAGCACCACCACCTTCGACTGCCTGCAGGGCGGAATGATGGTCAATGTCGCATTGGAAGGAACTGTTGTCACCCTTGGAAAATAATCACGTCACGTTGCAGGACTCCCCTTCGCGACAGGAAAGAAACAGGGCTGAAGACGCGGTTGCGGTAACAGGTCTCGGTTGCTGCTCTGCTGCCGGACAGGATGTATTTGCTGTCCGGCAGAGCGTCGACCGGACTATTGCCTGTTGCCTGATGGGCCGGGCTGACCTTTTTTCCCCGTGTCCGGTGGCGCCTGTCTTCATGATCGAAGGTCAGGATTTTCTGGCTCCGGCCAGGAAATCCCTGGATCGCCTGCCTGTTCATCTGGAGACCTTAAACCGGACAGCGGCTCTTGCCATGACCGCCATCGCCGAAGCCCTCCGGCAGGCAGGCCTTGATGATCCGGCAAACCTCAGGGGGAAAAAGGTCGGCATAGCACTGGGCACAACCGTCGGCTGCACCTTCCTGAACGAAGGCTATTATAAAAACTGGAAAGCAGGCCACCCTCAGGACGATGGCCCGATATTTGATTATCTCTCCTCCAACCTGGCCGAACTGGTCCAGCATATCCTGCAGGTCGCAGGCCCGCGAATCGTCATCACCAATGCCTGCGCCTCCGGCACCGATGCGATCGGCCTTGCCCTGGAATGGCTGAGAGGCGGCCTCTGCGATATCGCCCTTGCCGGTGGCGCCGACAGCCTGTCGCGCGTCGCCTGCCACGGGTTCAGCAGCCTGATGCTGGTCTCGAAAAACCCCTGCAGGCCCTTTGATGCCGCCCGTGATGGCCTGAACCTCGGGGAAGGCGCCGGTTTTCTGGTCATGGAACGGGATGCATCCGCCCGCGCCCGGCAGGCCGCCATCTCAGGATGGGTACGAGGCTATGGGTCGGCCGGTGACGCCTATCATCCTACCGCACCTCATCCGGAAGGACGGGGTCTGCAGGAGGCTATCAATCGGGCCGCCATTGATGCCGGAATCACTCTTGCGGATATCCGTTTCATCAACGCCCACGGAACCGGTACCCAGGCCAATGACGCGGCAGAACTGACCGCGCTTGCCTGCCTCGGCTTTGCAGACCGTTTGGATTGTCCCGTTGTCTCCACCAAAGGGGCAACCGGCCACACCCTGGGTGCCGCCGGCGGCATTGAGGCCGTCCTCACCCTCTGTGCCCTGAACGCGGGAACAACCTCCGGCACCACCGGCTGCATGAACCAGGATCCCAAACTGCCGCTCAATGTCCTCACAGCTGATGAGAAGATAAGGCTCACGGGCCGGATCGGGATGAGTGAATCCCTGGCCTTCGGTGGCGGAAACTCGGCGCTGATCCTGGAAGGGAGCCCGTCATGAGTGTTTTCATTGCCGGAACAGGATATATACCGGCCGGAACCGACCCGCCCTCATCGCTTGCCCGCGACTTACGCAGGGCTGACAGCTTCATTTCCCTGGCCGTCCAGGCGGGTTCTGCCGCCCTCGGCAAGATATCCTCAACCCTGCCCGGGCCCGGTCCGCATGGTCTGGTGTTAGGCACAGCCTTCGGACCGATGCAGACCAATTTCGATGTTCTTGACCAGGTGGTGCGTCAGGAACAGACCTCGCCGACACTCTTTTCTCATTCGGTCTTCAATGCTGCGGCCGGCTATCTTGCCCGGATCTTCAAGCTTCAAGGCAGTGGGCTTACCCTAACCGATTTTGCCTTCCCGTTTTTCCAGGCCCTGCAGCAAGGCAGCATTGCCATTACCTCCGGTCAGCTTGAATCCTGTCTGGTCCTCCAGGTAGAAACCTACAGCGACCTGCTGACCGATGCCCGTACCCGGATTATCGGCAAAGATATGGACCATTGGCCTGCCGGGGCAGTGGCCTGGCTCCTTACCGGAAATAATGGAAAACACGATAAAGAGATGACCTCAATCGATGTGCAATTCCAGCCCTCACCTGGGTCAGGCTATTTCAGGGTCGATGAAAGGTTGACCGACACCTCCCATGCCGAGACCATCAACTCCCCGCTGGGAGCCGCTGTGGCAGTCACCCGGATCATTGCCGATGCACCTCGCAAAGAACAGACTATCTGCATAACCGCACCCTATGGCAGTATTGAGCTGCGGTACCGGTGTCATTATCCTATTTCAGAAAAAGAGGCATAGAGAACATGGAATCCGGGAAGAACACAGTCTTCATCAGTGGAGCCAGCCGCGGTATCGGTGCGGCAATCGCCAGATATCTGGCAGCCGCAGGATATGACATCTGGCTGAATTACCGCAGTTCCGAGGATGCCGCACGGGCCGTGCAGAAAGATATCGAACACCTTGGCAGGCGCTGTCTTCTGCTCCCCTTTGACGTTGCCGACGAGGCCCGGGCCAAGGCCGTGCTGGAGCCCTTGCTCGACAGCGAAGTGCCCCTCGGTTTTGTCCATAATGCAGGTATTACGAGGGATACCATTCTGGCGTTGATGAAACGGGAGGAATGGGATCAGGTCATGAACGTCCATCTGACCAGTTTCTTCATCCTGGCCCGTCTCTTTTCCAAGGCAATGCTCTCCGAGCGGCGCGGCCGGATCATTGCCATCGCCTCGGTTTCCGGGGAGACAGGCCAGGCTGGACAGGTCAACTATTGCGCCGCAAAAGCTGGACTGATCGGTGCCGCCAAGGCCCTTGCCCGCGAACTGGCGCGGCGGAATATCCTCGTGAATGTCGTCTCCCCGGGACTCATCGAAACCGAGATGATCAAGAACCTGCCTTTGGAAAAGATGATGGATATGATCCCGCTGAAACGGGTCGGCCTCCCTGATGAGGTTGCCGGTGCCGTTCGCTTTCTGCTCAGCCCGGAGTCATCGTATATCACCGGCCAGGTCATCGGAGTCAATGGCGGGCTCTACATGTGAACCAGAGGACAGAAGACAGATGACAGATGACAGAGAACACAAGCACCCGATATCACTCCCCTGCCCGGCGAAGAGGCTGCTTCCTCACCGGCCGCCGATGCTCTTCATCGACAGTCTGATCATGCGGGTCGGCGACAAGGCAACGGCACGGGTAAAGGTTCCGGCAAATTCCATCTGTATCGACCCCGACAGGGGGATCCTCCCCGAATTCTTCGTCGAGATCATGGCCCAGACCATGGCTGCAGCCAACGGCTATGATGCCCTGAGCGAAAAGAGAGAACCACGAAATGGTTTCCTGGTCGGTCTCGATAAATTCCAACTGCTGGAAAAGACAGCCAGGGAAACAATGCGGATAGAAATTACAAAAACCTTTGAATTCGGTCCGGTAAAAATAATCGAAGGCCAGGTCTTCTGCAATGACAAGGTGCTTGCCGTTGGAGAAGTTAAGGTCTGGGAAGATCTGGAAAATAAGGAACATCGATGATTGATCGACTCTTTGGTTATATCCTGATGATCCTCTTCTGTATTGTGGTCCCCATCAGTGCAGGTGCTGATTCCGGCCGTGAGGAGGGATTAGACGCCCTCCTCTCCGACATTCAGAATAAATCAAATCAATTTCAATCACTTACATGTCAATTTTCCCAGGAACGTCACCTTTCTCTTTTCAGCCGGCCCGTACTCTTTAAAGGGACACTGGCCATCATCCGCCCGGATCACCTCCGCTGGGAGTTCAGAGATCCGGTACCATCCGTGCTTATCTTCAGCGGCAATATGGGCCTGCGCTGTACCGACAATACCCCGCCCGTCCACTTTGACCTGGCCTCCGATCCGATCATGCGGATGGTGGCCGAACAACTCTGGACCTGGCTGAACGGCAATTACAAAAAACTCGAGGATACCTATGCCGTCTCCCTGCGTGCCCCTTCGTCTCTGCTGATCACTCCGAAGGATCAAGGCGTTGCCGGCTTTATCCAAAGTATCGCCATTACCTTCAGCACCGAGAGCAGGCAACCTGAACTTGTTGAAATTACTGAGCCGGGTGGCGATAAGACCATCATTCGTTTCCATGATTTCATCTTCAACGTCCAGCTTCCCGCCGCAACCTTCACGCAATGCAGTTCCCATGAGTAGATTTTCGAGGCTCTGGAGATGGCTGCTGGTCTTGGGTATCACGGTCATCGGGATATACCTGGCGACCACCATTACCGTCAATGACGATGCGCTGGATCTGCTGCCGGGAAAGGCAGTCGGCGGCGATGTGCGGTTGCTCAAACAGCTGGGCCTGGTCAACCGGGTTATTATCTCCCTTACTCTTGGTCCGGATACCGATGCGGCCTCGAAGATAGTACCGGCAGGGCTGAAAAAAAGCGCTGCCGCCATTGCCTCCGCCATGGAAGAGAGCGGTCTGTTCTCGAACATCATGTACAACCTTCCGGAAAACACCGCCCTGCAGGTCTTCGCCTCCCTGCAGACTCATCTCCCTCTCCTGTTGGATCAGCAGGACCTGGCGGCCCTGAAGGAACAGCTGTCCTCGACAGCAATTGAAGACTCCCTGCGAAATGACTTTGTGCAACTGAACAGTCCTGCAGGGATCGCATTAAAGAAACAGATCCAGCAGGATCCGCTGGGAATTTCAAAATTTCTGCTCAAGAAACTTCACTACCTGCGGGCGCCGTTTACAATGAATATGAACGACGGCTATTTTCTCAGCAAGGATGGCAGAAGCTGCCTGATTATTGCTGAGAGCAGACTCGATCTGACCAAAAGCGATGCTGCACTCAAGGTACAGGCGAAACTCGATGCCGTCTTCAAGGCGGGGCTCGCACCTGATGTGCAGGCCCAGGTTATCGGCTCCCTGCCGCACACCCTGGCCAACGCCCGTTCGATCAAACATGATCTGCGGATACTCCCGCCTGTCGCCACAGTCCTGCTTCTGGTTCTGCTGCTTGGAACCCTCCGTAGCCCCAGGGCCCTGGTCGTCTTCGCCATCCCGATGGCAGCAACACCTGCCGCCATCGGCCTGACCGCCCTTTTTGTCGGCAAGATCAGCGGAATAGCTCTCGGATTTGGCGTTGTGTTGCTCGGCATCGCGGTTGATTACGGTATCCCGCTCTATCTTGCTTTGGCCCGTGATCCGAAGAGACACGAACAGATCCTCTATAATCTCAGAAAACCGCTTGGCCTGGGGTACTTGACAACGGCTTCCGTTTTTTTCGTCCTTCTTTTTTCGGAGGTACCCGCGCAGAGGCAGATGGCGGCACTTGCCCTGATCGGTATCACCCTTGCTCTTCTTTTCTCCTGGCTGCTGGTCCCGACCATCATCCCGCAAACCGGGAAAATGAGCCGAGCAGTTTCGGTTTCCAACAGGATCCCACTGCCACCCGCCCCAGTTCGGAACATCGCCCTGCTCCTCTGGATCTGCCTGATGGTCGCAGGCGTCATGGCCTGGCCAAAACTCCATTATAACGGCGACCTGCGCGCCCTGGATGTTCCCGATCAGTCAGTGATTTCTGCGGAAAATTCTTTCAGAAACACCTGGGGCCAGAAGGGAGAACAGGCCTTCGTCGTGGCATCCGGCAGAAGTATGGATGAGACACTGGAGAAAAATACACTCATTTTCAAAACATTACTGAAAAACAACGCGGCATCCTTCCAGTCCATTGCCCCGATCCTGCCCTCCCTTGATGACCAGCGGAAAAATCTCGTCGCCTGGCAGGAATTCTGGAAGAGCAACCGTCCAGAATTCGATACCCGCTTCGGACAGATTGCCGAACGGGTGGGTTTTTCCAAAGACGGCTTCGCCCCTTTCTTTCAGTGGCTTGATCAGGAACCAGGCATCCTGGCACCCGACAAGCTCCTTCCCGGGCCTCTGAAGCTGCTGGCCGACACGCTGATCCATCGGCCGGGAGATCCGCAAGGAGATAAAACAGAAAATTTTCTGATCATGACCACCGTGACCCTGGACAAGGATATCCTTGCTGCCTTGCTGGCCCTCGATAAACAACATAAGGGGATTACCCTGCTTGCGAACCAGAAATGGCGGACACAGGTGGAGGACCTGTTGCGTCGGGATATTTCATTCCTCTCCCTGGTCGCCGCCGTCATCACCATCGTCATAACAATGCTCAGTTTTCCTCATCCGCGTGCGATTGCTGCGATCCTGGCCCCCGTTGCCTCATCCCTCGCCGCGATGTCGCTCTTCAGTTTCTTGACAACGGGCGAGTTGAATATGATGCATCTGCTTATGGGAATCCTGGTGATTGGTATCAGTGTCGACTACGGCATCTTTATCGTCTGTTCCCGCCTGGCACAGGTCTCAACCATCTCCCGGGCTGCAGTCTCAATCTGTGCGGTCAGCACCCTTTTTGGTTTCGGAGTACTCGGTCTGGCTGAACATCCCGCTCTGCACTCCCTGGGCATGACCGTCCTGGTGGGGGTCGGAGTCGCCTGGCCGACTGCTCTGCTGATCAGTCCGGTTATCCTGGGAAAAGCACTTTTACCGGCTGCCAGTGGTGGATCATGAACTTCCTGATGCGAATGCTCCCCTTGATTCTGCTGTTTTCCGCCTGCAGCCTGCCGGTTCATACCGGCGGCCCCTCATCCCTGAACCAGTCAGGCCCTTCCCATCTGATGCAGATCCATATCGAATCCTGGGGGACCCCGCGTTTTACAGGGCTTCTCGGACTGCAGTTCCAGGATACGGGACTTACCTATATGCTCCTGGACGCTACAGGTATCACGCTCCTGGAGTCGCAGGTGACCCAGAATGGTGACTCTACCGTCATCCGGGCCGCAGGAAAACTGGGAGATACCGGTCTGCCTGACTTCCTGGCCGCTTCACTTTGGAAGATATACCTGATCGAGCCCGCCTCAGCACCTTGCGCAGGCAACCTGTTTCTCCGATTCTGCATGGAAAAAATGGAGAACACCCGAGTCAGAAAATATGCCGCCACCGGTCCCTTTACTCTCTGGGAGGCCGAATTCGACTCGGCCTGCCCCGCAAAATGGCCTGCGGTCTCGTTTTCCGAACCATGGTTCGGAGTTTCTTTAACCCTGACCGACCTTAACCGGCATCAGTAATCAGGAGCACGCATATGCCATCTCTCCAACGGGAAGTATCCACTTGCTGTCAAGAATTCCAGGCTGAAAGGCAGGAGCAGTGTTTGTCGATTTCTGCCGTTTTCTGTTTTCCGCCATCCTTTGCGGGATTTGCAGGCCACTTCCCGGACATGCCGGTATTGCCTGCGATCATCCAACTGGCAGCCATTCGACATCTGGCCGAGGTGGCCATGGAAAGACCACTTGTTCCAACAGGGTATGGGCGGACGAGATTTCGTGGTATCATCTCCCCTGACGAAAAAACACGCTGCACCCTCGTCCTGGAGGGGGCGAACAACCAATGGACCGGACGATTTTCAATCAGAAGGATGGATAACGAACTCGTTGCCGACGGCAGCTGCACTTTTTCCCCGGAACGTTGAGACTATGGGATATCAAAAGGTATATTTTAAAAGAAATCCACAAGATCCCGCCCCGCTTGTGGTCGGGATCGACAGACGGGTGCGTTTCGAGGAGGTCGATGCCCTGGGGATGGTCTGGCATGGCCGGTATCCCAGCTATTTTGAAGACGGACGGATCGCCTTCGGAGATCGATATGGGCTCGCCTATCTCTCCTTCATGCGCCATAAGGTCATGGCCCCGATCGTCCAGATGCACCTGGATTACAAATCCCCTTTGCGCTTTGACCAGATCATCCGGATCGAGACCTCCCTGCACTGGAATGAGTCTCTGCGCCTGGATTTTTCCTATACCGTCACCAATCCGGAGGGACAGATTGCTGCTGTCGGGTACACGGTACAGGTCTTAACGGATATCAACGGCACCGTTCTCTTTGTTCCCCCGGAATGGATCCAGGATTTCCGGGAAAAATGGCGCACCGGTCAATTTCTCGCATGATAAACAATATCTATCTCATTGCAGGCGATATCCTGACCTGCGCCGGAGATCTGGATCATACCTGGTCGGCCCTGCAGAGCGGGGTAACGTCTCTTGTCTCGCAAAAGCTCGATGGGTTTGACCAGGCCTGGCCTTTGGGAATTATTCCGGATCTGCCGGATGTCTACAGCGGCAGCAACAGGCGGCTGGACGCCCTTTTTGAGCGTCTGTTCACGAAACTGCCCGAGATCAGGCCGGAGACACCGCTACTCCTGGCAACCACCAAAGGGGCGGCAGATGAGCTTCTGCACTCGAACAAACCCTATCGCGGCCAGCCCTGGCAGATAGGCGACAGGCTGTGCGAACGCCTGTCACTCAAGGGTGGGAACACCACCGTCAGCGCTGCCTGCGCCTCCTCGACCATCGCTTTGATCCAGGCAGCCCTGAAGATCGGCACAGGTGAATGTGATCAGGTCCTGGTGGTCGGTGTCGACCTGGTCAGCCGTTTCGTTTTGGGCGGGTTTGCAAGCCTGAAAGGCCTTTCCCCCCTTGGCTGCCGGCCTTTTGACAGAAGGCGGGACGGTCTGTCGCTCGGAGAGGGAGGCGGCTGGCTTCTGCTCTCGAACCGGAAAGAACCCTTCAATCAAAAGGCCCGTATCTACAGCCCGACCGGCTGGGGTATCACCTGCGATGCGACCCACATCACCGCCCCGTGCCGGAACGGCAGCGGTCTGATCTCTGCGGTTACCCAGGCCATAGCCGGTGCACGGGAGGTGGTCGGAGGGATCAATGCCCATGGCACAGGCACGGTCTATAACGATGCCATGGAACTGACTGCCTTTCAAAAGATCTGGGACACTCCGCCGCCCATCTGCTCCGTAAAAGGCTGCATCGGTCACTGTCTGGGAGCGGCTGGTCTCATCGAGGCCATCCTCAGCCTGAAGAGCCTTGAGGCAGGAACCCTGCCCCCCACCATCGGCCTTGCAGAGCCTGAAGCCGAAAGTCCTTTGATATCCGGCACGATGGCCATCCCCCTTCTGTCCACCTCAATTCTCAGCTGCAATTCCGGCTTTGGCGGCATTAATGCCGCCATCCTGTTGTCAGAAAATTAACCCCCCTGACTTTGCGCAGCTGGTCTTCTCATTATATTCTCTGACAAGCTCAAGATATGCATTTTGCACGGCATCGTCAGACACATGATTGCAGTCAAGAAATAAACGCACTTCATCTTCTTCCATTTCTATTGCTTCAAAGAGCAAAAGCTGGTCGCAAATCTGATGCGCCTTTTCCACAACTTCTTCCAATATATCATAATCGCTGTTCTTTATCATAATCACCGAAAAGGGACCCCTTGTTGTTTACTATAAAAAAACAGCTGTACAATTCTTTCTTTCCCGCCAGGATTTTTTTAATGACTGTATTTTCTATTTTCTCAAGTGACAAATATTCGTCAGGGAAATGATCCTGAAAACCTTCCGGACAGGGCCCAAAATTTCTCCTTGATTCCGAAACCGATTCGTTAAATTTATAGACCTGCTCCCAAAAGCCAGCATCATTTCGATGCGTACCGCAATACATATAGAATGCCAGAAATCCTTCCAGACCTTCTTCCCTCGAGTTGATCTCACCCATTATAATTCCTCCGATCTCTCTATTTAAAATAACACTTTTGATTGTCTGAGATCAGAGGATACAACCGGCATCTGACATTTTTCCTACTTTTGCCAACCAGGTAAGAGACAATATCATGTCTTTTCCCCTTACTATCCGGAAACAGAGGGAAATTTTTATACGATTTTTTTGTAATATTTTTGCGAACGGAACGCGAAAAGAGACAAAGAGGTGTCAGATTCTGACAATTGAAAAAAATTGTTCGAGTGTTTCTAAAGAATCAGATGTTTCAGGAAGACGGTCTATTCCTGTTCCTTCCAGACCTCGGCACCAAGCCTGGAGAGCTTCTCGACCATCTGTTCATACCCTCGTTCAAGATGGTAGATCCTTGATATTTCAGTCCTTCCTGAAGCAGCCAGGCCGGCAATGACGAGAGAAGAGCTGGCCCGCAGATCGGTGGCCATCACCGGCGCGCCGCATAGACCGTTGGCCCCCTTCCCGGTAATCACCGCAGTATGACCATTGGTCCTGATATCGGCACCCATCCGTTGCAGCTCGCCTACATGCATGAAACGATTTTCAAAGATGGTCTCATTGATTACACAGACCCCGGAACTGAGCGTCATCAGGGCCATGAACTGAGCCTGCAGGTCGGTGGGATAGCCGGGATAGGGCATGGTCTTAATATCCACACTTCTCAGTTGCCCGTTGCCGTTACGACGGTCTGCAGAGACGAAAATGGTGTCTTCAGTCTCCTTGATCTCCATGCCGGTGGCCCGAAGTTTTTCCAGGAGTGACGGCAGATGGGCCGGGTTGCAGCCTGTAATAGTCGCCTCACCGCCGGTCGCTCCGACTGCAATGAGATAGGTTCCCGCCTCGATCCTGTCCGGTATAATCGCGCACTCCGCAGTGGACAGTCGATCCACCCCGTAGATATCCAGTCTGTCCGTTCCGCGTCCCTGAATTTCAGCTCCCATTCCAGTCAGCATGTCGATTAGGTTGCCGATCTCGGGTTCGCGTGCTGCATTTTTAATGACCGTTTTGCCTTTGGCAAGAACGGCGGCCATAAGAAGATTTTCAGTACCGGTAACAGATGGAATATCGAAATAAATCACATTTCCTTGCATCCGTCCTTCAATCTCCGCATCGACATACCCATTTTCCAGCCGACAGGTCACACCCAGTTTTTCAAACCCGGTAATATGAAAATTAATCGGGCGCGCTCCGATCGCACAGCCTCCGGGGAGGGAAACCTTGGCCCGGCCAAGACGGGCAAGTAGAGGACCCAGGACCAGGACAGAGGCGCGCATGGTCTTCACCAGGTCATAGGAGGCCTCGGAGAAGGTCAGATGTGTGCTGTCAATCATCAGGGTGGTATCCCGCCGCTGCCAGGTAATACCCAGGTTTTCAAGGAGTTTCAGAATAGTCCTGGTATCCCGCAGGTCGGGGACATTATGAAGGATATGTGTCCCGGGCGCCAGCAGGGTCGCAGCAATCAGTGGAAGTGCCGCATTTTTTGCACCACTTATCCGGACCTCACCATAGAGGGGTTTTCCACCTTGAATGACCAGTTTTTCCATCTACTTCCTCATTTTCTCTTCAGTCTTGCATATAAAACCCGGTCCCTTCCCGCATAATCAGGAAGGATCTCCACCGGATCGAAGCAGCCCGCTCGATCGTCGCCACCGGAAAAAATTTCCCGGACCTTTTCGCCCTGCCCGGCCCCGATCTCCATAAAAACATACCCGCTCTGACACAATACCAGGGGAAGTTCTTGTCTTATTTTCCTGATAGCCGCCAGGCCATCTTCTCCACCATTGAGGGCAAGATGGGGTTCGTACCGGATAACCTCAGGCGCAAGATCCGCCTGCATCTCTTTTTTGCTGACATAGGGGGGATTGGCAACGACCATCGAGAACCGATTTCCAGGGCAAAGTGGAGAGAGCAGATCCGCCTGCACAAAATCGACCAGGTCCCCCACCCCATGCCGACTCGCATTCTGCTGAGCTACCAGCAGTGCTTGCAGGGAAAGGTCGGCCGCAATCACACTTTTCTGCAGCTCCAGAGCCAGAACTATTGCGATCACGCCACTCCCACAGCATAGATCAAGGAGAAGACCATCCGGAAGGCCATGGACCTTGATTGTTTTCAGTGCCGTTTCCAGCAAAAATTCAGTCTCCGGTCGTGGTATCAGCACATCCCTGGTTACCCGGAAAGGCAACGACCAAAACTCACGTTCGCCAAGAATATAGGCAACCGGTTCCCGTTGCTTTCTGCGGGCAAGGAGCTCCAGAAACTGCTGCTCACATGCTGCCGTCACCTGTCCTGCCGTCGCCAGATGCAGCTGCGTCCTGCTCATCGACAGACAATGTCCGAGCAACAGGTTTATATCCGTGGCGGCATCGGACACCCCGACACCCTCCAATTCGGTTATTCCCCGGCGGAGAAGATCACCAACACGCATCAGAACCAACAACCATGCCCGAAGTCATTTTACTGCATCCACTCATCACAAACCAAATTATAATTCCGGCTCTTGAAGGCTGAAACGTGCTTATGTATTCTTTAGTTTTTCCGCCTGGTCGTGGGTCATCAGCGGGTAAAGAATCTCATCGAGCTTTCCGTTGATAATCGTTTCCAGCTTATAGAGCGTCAAATTGATCCGATGATCCGTTATTCGGCTCTGGGGAAAATTGTAGGTCCGAATCCGTTCACTCCGGTCCCCGCTGCCGACTTGGCTCTTTCTTTCCTGTGAAATCTTATCATGCTGTTCCTGTTGCATTTTATCCAGGAGCCTGGCCCGCAGGACGGTAAGTGCTTTAGCCTTGTTCTTATGCTGAGATTTCTCGTCCTGGCAGATAACCACCAGTCCCGTGGGCAGATGCGTGACCCGTACCGCGGAATCGGTTGTATTGACACTCTGGCCGCCCGGCCCGGAGGAGCGGAAGACATCGAACTTCAGCTCGTTCATGTCGATATCCAATTCAACCTCGGCAACCTCCGGCAGGATGGCTACCGTCACCGCCGATGTGTGGACACGTCCCTGGGCCTCGGTCTCCGGAACACGTTGCACCCGGTGCACACCACTCTCATATTTGAGTTTGGAATACACATGGTCACCGCTAACAAGCGCAATAATCTCTTTAAAACCGCCTATTCCCAACGGACTGGAATCCATTACCTCTACCTTCCAGCCCATAGACTCAGCGTACCTCGAATACATGCGAAAGAGGTCTCCGACAAACAATGCGGCCTCATCGCCACCGGTCCCGGCGCGAATCTCCAGGAAGGTGTTCTTTTCATCGTTAGGATCTTTAGGTAAAAGAAAAAGCCGTATCTCGTTTTCAAGCCGGGATTCCTGAAGAAGAAGCTCTTCTATCTCCCCCCGTGCCAGGTCCTTCAGTTCCGGATCTTCCTCCTCATCATGGAGTATCTCCCGATTTTCGACGATATTTTTACGGACCTGTTTATACTTGGTATATAAGGCATTGAGCCTGCTCAGATGGGAATGCTCCCGGACTATCCGCTGATACTCCTTCTGATCGTCAAGAAGAGCAGGATTGGAAAGTTTTCCCTCCAGATCGGAGATCTTTTCCTCTATATTGTCGAACTTGTCAAACATAGGAATCCGGACAGCGAAGTTGTGCAGGCCAAACAGAAAAAAAAAGTCCACAGCTACGAAGAGATATCGCTGTGGACCGGAAAGAACATTCAATCAGCAGGGGATAATCACCCCCGATACTGATTGGACAATTATGCCTTTTTCTGATTTTCGAAATGCTTGGCGTAGCGTCTTTTGTATTTTTCAATGCGTCCTGCAGTATCAACCAGTTTTTGTTTTCCGGTAAAAAAGGGATGGCAGGCAGAACAGATTTCCACCTTGATTTCCTTCTGCACAGAACCAACCTCGACCTCATTACCGCAGGCACAAACAGCTTTCATGTGATGATATTCCGGGTGGATACCTTCTTTCATAATCCCTGACTCCTCTATCTTGATTTCAAAAATGGGGGCGGGAATAATGCTCCCATTGCTAACGAATTAAAACACAAAGGAGTTATTATAACCGTCCGACAAAATAATTCAATACAAATCATCCGACGCCGTTTTTAGCAGGCTCTGTGCAGCAACCAAAACATTCGGTCGATCCGGAGCCTTGGATCAACTGTTCATGGAATCAAGAAAATCACTGTTGGTCTTCTCCTGCTTCATTTTATCTATCAGAAATTCCATACCGTCTGCCGGGTTCATAGAAGAAAGGAGCTTGCGCAGGATCCAGATCCTGTTCAGCGTCTCGGGTTTCAGAAGCAGATCTTCTTTCCGTGTCCCGGAACGTCTGATATCCATGGCCGGAAATATCCGCTTGTCGGACATCTTTCGATCCAGAACGAGTTCCATATTGCCGGTTCCTTTGAACTCCTCAAAGATAACCTCATCCATTCGGCTGCCGGTCTCAACCAGGGCCGTGGCAAGAATAGTGAGGCTCCCCCCCTCTTCGATATTCCTGGCGGCACCAAAAAAACGCTTGGGACGATGCAGGGCGTTGGCCTCAACACCACCAGAGAGGATCTTGCCGCTGGCAGGAGTGACGGTATTATAGGCCCTGGCCAGTCGTGTGATACTGTCGAGCAGAATGACGACGTCTTTTTTATGTTCGACCAGCCGTTTTGCCTTTTCAATGACCATTTCGGCCACCTGGATATGACGCTGAGGAGGCTCGTCAAAGGTGGAACTGACAACCTCGGCCGCCTTCACGCTCCGTGACATCTCGGTGACCTCTTCAGGACGCTCGTCGATCAGCAGCACGATCAGATAAACTTCTTTGTGATTTCTGACAATTGAGTTGGCGATCTTCTGCATCAGGACCGTTTTCCCCGTCCGCGGAGGAGCGACAAGCAATCCCCTCTGGCCTTTGCCGATGGGGCAGAACATATCCATCAGGCGCATGGAAAAGTTATCCGGTTGCCATTCAAGATTGAATTTTTCGTTAGGATGAAGCGGCGTCAGATTCCCGAAAAGGGTCTTCTGTTTGACAGCCTCCGGTGGATCAAAATTAACACTTTCAACCTTCAACAGGGCAAAATACCGTTCCCCCTCCTTCGGGGCACGGACAAGCCCGTCAACAACATCTCCGGTTCGCAGGTTCAAGCGCCGGATCTGAGACGGAGAAACGTAAATATCATCAGGGCCTGGCAGATAATTATATTCTGATGCCCGGAGAAAGCCGAAACCGTCGGGAAGAATCTCGAGCACGCCGTTGCCACGCATCTTACCGTCCTCTTCGGACTGCGCCTGCAGTAACGAGAAAATCAACTCCTGCTTTCGCATGGAGCTGAATCCTTCCACCTTAAGCTTCCGGGCTAATTTTACCAGTTCACCAATTTTTTTCAGTTTCAATTCCGCCAGATTCATTAATCGCTTTCTCCTTACATGGGTTGCTTGGCAGGATAAGATGATACTGTGTATGTTTTTGAAACATATCCAGCAGGTTGATTATGTAATCCGTTCCAGATTAAATCCTTGCGTATTTATTTCCGTGCAAAGACAAAATAAACTGGCAACGTGTTTTGTAGATGAGATTATTTTTGTATAAGATCAGAAATTGAATGGAACAATTGATTAGATTTGTGAAGAACAGTTGCGTCCTTGAAAATTCCAGACCTGTACCTTCACACATTTACCCAAGACAGGGCGCAAAGATAAAACCAAGGCTTTTCCCAACGAAACGTCAATAAGATCTATCAGAGGGGTGTTCATATTTCCGGACTGATAATTCCTTATACGGTTTCCCCCGGATGCTGTCAAGAGTTTTCCTAGCGGAAAACCAGTCCCTTTCCGCCCCCGACAACCGGGATACATCTCTTCACGAAATATCCTTCCCGAAAAACAGGCAAATAATTTCACTAAGCGAATAATATTTCAACATTTTTCCCGGAGACATCCGGCCAGGTGATAAACCTGCAGACACGTATGTGTCCAGAGCCCGGAATTGTCGATAACGGAATCGGCCAGCAAGGCCTTGCAGCCAACCGGCATCTGGGCTGCGAGAATGCTTCTGGCATCGGGCTCTGTCACTTTATCCCGGGAGATAATCCGCTGAACACACGTGATCTCTGTTGCAAATACCGTCACGATCCAATCGAAATCACCCTGCCAGCCAACCTCAAACAACAGCGGGACCTCTACAAGAAGATCCTCTCCGGTAATCATTTTCTCTAAAACCGACTTGCCGATCTCGGCACGGACCAAAGGATGTAATATCCGTTCCAGCTCAAGGCGTATCGTCTTTTCGGCAAAGATCGTCTCTCGGAGCAGCCTCCTTTCGATCCGGCCCTCAGCATCCATAAACCGTTCGCCCCAGGTCTGATAAATGCCATGCCAGCCGGGCTGGCCCTTATTCATGAGGTCACGACAGATCAGATCGGCATTGAGGGCTGAGGTCTTAAGGCATGTAGCCAGGAGTTTTGAAACCGTACTTTTTCCGGTGGCGATCCCACCCGTAACCGCAATTTTCATACCGTGGTTCAGGAAAATTTCACGAAAGTGGAACTCAATGGTATTCTCTATTCCGAGAGCGTTCAGAATCCTTTCTGCCGGCTTCTGCAAAACACCTTATCTACCGGCGCCAATCAGCTGTTCCAAACCATTCAGAACCTCAAGAAAATCATGCCATAACGGTGCCTCAATATCAAGCTTATCCCCGGTTATCGGATGAATAAACCGCAATCGAGTGGCATGCAGCATCTGTCTTGAAAAAACTATCTGCCCGGCGCCCCTCCCATAAAGGTTGTCCCCGATCACAGGATGGCCCAGATAGGCCATATGTACCCTGATCTGATGTGTTCTTCCGGTCTCGATTCCGACCTTAACCAGACAGTACATTCCGCCAAATTCTTTTACCACCTGCCAATGCGTTGCTGCATACCGGCCTCCCATCTCCCTCACCGCCATCTTCTGGCGATGCACGGGATGCCTGCCGATCGGAGCTACCACACGGCCCTGCTGCTGATCCAATATCCCATGGACAAGAGCAAGATACTCTTTCTCCATGGTACGAGCCTTGAACGCCTCGACAAGTTTCCTGTGGACATCCTCGCGTTTGGCAATCACCATAACCCCGGACGTATCCTTGTCGAGCCTGTGGACGATACCGGGCCGGACACTATCGCCTATCCCGGCAATAGATCCACAGTAATAGAGCAGGCCGTTAACCAGGGTCCCGGTCGGATTGCCGCTCCCCGGATGAACCACCAGTCCCGGTGGTTTGGAAATCACCAGCAGAAATTCATCCTCGTAGAGAATCGTCAGCTGTATGTTCTCAGGCTGAATATTTATGGCAGGAGGAGATATGACCGATCCTGAAACCTTGTCACCCGCCTTTAAACGGTAACTGCTCTTCCGGATCGACCCGTCCACCAGGACCACCCCGGCACGAACCGAGGAAATCAACTGGGAGCGGGAAAACTCCTGCAAATTCTCGGATAGAAAATGATCAAGCCTGTCTCCTGCCTGCCGCTCAGTGATCTGATATGCAAATTGATGGGAAGGAGAAGGGGCAACCGGATAATCATCGTTGCATAAGCTCATAGGAACGGAAAAAACCGAAACAAATCAGGAGATAAAAACGTCGGACTTTGAAAATCACGGTCAAGAGAAAATTGTATCGATTCTTTTGGATATCTTTTCCTCGTCGACCTGCTGTGCCAGAGAGAGTTCCTTGACGAGCAGATTTCTTGCCGTATCGAGCATTTTTCTTTCTCCGTAGGAAAGGTCCTTGTCAACACTGAGAAGAAATAAATCCCGCATGACCTCGGCCACATCATGAATCGAACCGGTCTTAATTTTATCCATATAATCACGATAGCGGCGGTTCCAGGTCTGGGGTCCAATCGCCAGATCTCTATCCTCAAGTATGGAGATCACTTCATCGACCTCCTTTTTTGAGACAATGGAACGCAGGCCTGCATGTTTGCTGCTCCGGGTTGGAATCATTATCGTCATCCTGTTATCAAGAATCTGCAGAACATAGAACGTCTGATCGACTCCTGCTACAGTTTGAGTTTCAATCGATGTGATCACCCCTACACCATGAGCCGGATAAACAGCCATATCACCTTTTGCAAACACTGTCCTCACCCCGTCGAAAAAAGGATATCCACACTTAGGGACAAGCCTCTTTGAAATGAGCCCCAAGGGCTCGAAAACGAAAATGGAAGATGCGTATCATGCCGCTTGATACCTTTTGGAAATTTCCGGAAAACTCATTATAACACAATACGACCGTAAACGCCCTAGTTTTTCTGGGCGCAGGGAGAATGAGACAGCGGAGTCCGAGAAATTAGTATGAGTACTGACTACTTAAGACCGTTAAGCAAATTCATTGCCTTACCGGCATCATCCTGAAGAAATAACTCAACCCCCTGGATCAGGGAATCCATCCTGCCGACAAGCGTTTCCCGTTCCTCTCCTGAAAGTTGTGCGAGAACATAGTGTTCCACGGGCATGTCGGAATGTATAGAACCTTGTCCCGGCCTGCCGATGCCGATTTTCAGACGGAAAAAATCATTCCCGCCCAGATGCTGAACCAGGGAACGGACCCCGTTATGTCCTCCGGAGCCCCCACCGCAAATCAGCTTAATCCTGCCGGGTTTCATGTCAATATCATCGTGAACGACAAGCAAACGATGCAGGGGGGTCTTGTAAAAATCGACAAACCTGGCGACAGCCTTGCCGCTCACATTCATATAGGTCAGCGGTTTAACCAGGCAGACCTTCGCCCCGAAAATTGAAACCCGTAGAGATAAAGAGTCCCATTTTTCGAGAGTGAGCGAACTCTTACATCTCCCGGCCAACTCATCGACCACCATAAAACCGATATTATGCCTGGTGCCGATGTACTTTGCGCCGGGATTACCGAGTCCTACGATAATAAAGGTTTCCTCACCCATAAAATTGTGTCCGGCAACAGCAGAATCCATAAAAAAGAAAATCCGGAAAGGGCGAAACCCTTCCCGGATAACAGATCAAACAGATGTTGGATCAATCTGGCAGCGGGGCTACCGCATCAGCCCCGGTTCCCCTTTGGAGAGGAGCCTTATTCCACAGGGGCTGCGCCGGGAGTAATGACAGCGACGCAGACGGTATCGGCCTTGGTGATCAACTTAACGTCTTCAGGGATTGACACGGAACCGACAGAGATGCTGTCGCCGATCTTCAAGGGGGTAATATCAATCTTGATATCATCCGGTATAGCAAGCGGATTCCCTTCAAGAACGACCTCATTTTTGCTGATCTGCAACTCACCGCCGAAATCAACGCCCTTGGCCTTGCCGGTGAAGGTAAGAGGCACGGTGAAGCGACGCGATTTTGCCAGATCAATCTCCACAAAGTCCGCATGCAGAAGAGTATCGCGGACCGGATCGGTCTGCACCTCTTTCACCAGCACGTGTCGCGTTGATCCATCGTCAACCTTCAGGGTAACGACACAATTACTGTGATACATTTCCAGAAGTTGCTGAAAAAAAGTTGACGTTTCGAGTTGCAGAGCCAGGGATTTGGAACCTGCTCCATAAACAACAGCCGGGGTTTTGCCTTCCATGCGGAGGCGGCGCATAGCTCCTTTCCCGGTTTCCTTCCTGACAAATGCAGACATTTCTACCTGTAACATATTTTTCTCCTTCGCTTCATACCCTGTCTGCCCAGAGAACTCCCCCTGAATGACAGTTGAGCGTTATTATATAACACCATCTCTACGTGTTTCAGCACAATCAACTAGACAAAAAGTGAACTGACAGAATCCTCGTTATGAATCCTTTTAATGGCCTCAGCCAGCAAACTGGAAACGGAAAGCACTTTAATCTTCTTACAATCCACCGCCGCACCCTTGAGCGGGATTGTATTGGTAACGACCAGTGATTTAATCTCCGAAGCGTTTATCCGTTCAACAGCAGGCCCGGACAGCACCGGGTGCGAGCAGCAGGCATGGACCTCCCTCGCTCCGTTTTCCAGAAGCGTTGCGGCACCTTTACAGAGCGTCCCGGCCGTATCAACCATATCGTCCAGCAGTATGGCAGTCTTACCCTTCACGTCCCCGATAACATGCATCGCTTCACATTCATTGGGCCGGTCACGTCGTTTATCGATTATTGCCAGACCCGCATTCAACCTTTTTGCAAAGGCCCTCGTCCTCTCAACGCCCCCGGCATCCGGAGAGACCATGATCACGTCTTTGAAATTTTTCTTGATGTATCCCAACAGGACCGGAGCTGCATACAGATGGTCGACCGGGATATTGAAAAAACCCTGGATCTGTCCGGCATGCAGGTCCATACAAAGGGCCCGTCGAACCCCGACGGCCATCAGCATCTCAGCCACCACCTTCGCGGAGATCGGCACTCTGGGGGCTACCTTCCTATCCTGGCGGGCATATCCGTAATAGGGAACAACGGCCGTGATCCTTCTTGCCGAGGCTCGACGGAGAGCATCAACCATCAGAACCAGTTCCATCAGGTGGTCATTGACGGGCGTGCATGTCGGTTGAATGACAAAAACATCAGCCCCCCTGACATTTTCCTTCATCTCAACATAAATCTCGCCATCGCTGAATTTTCTGACCTCAGCAGCAGAAAGAGGCAAGCCCAGATGGTCCGCAATTTCTTTGGCCATGATCGGGTGAGCGTTGCCTGTAACAATTTTAATTATATTTGGCATGGTACTCTCAGGGTATACTGTTCAGGCCCAGGGGGATGGCTGGGGCGGAAGGATTCGAACCTGCGAATGCCGGGATCAAAACCCGGTGCCTTACCACTTGGCTACGCCCCAACACCTGCTCTCACCACAAATATTTTATCCCCATACTCCCGGCGCAGCTTTTGAACAACGCCACTGATATCCTCCGGAAAAGGGCTTCTTTGATCCGGAAAAACCCCGAAAACAGTCGGCCCACTTCCTGACATCAGGGCAGCCACAGCGCCTGCCGCCCGGAGCTTCTTCTTAATTTCTTCAATTTCCGGATACTTACCGACGGTGACCTGTTCCAGATCGTTGGTCATCCCGGTCAATGAAAATGCATCGGCACTCAACTTTTGAGAACCCAGCAATGTAGAATTTTTCAATTGCTTTGTCAATGCAAAATTTTCGTAGACCCAACGTGTTGAAACGGCAAATCCAGGGTTAACCAGCAGAAAGGTGCACTGATCCAGGGAATGAACCGGCTTCATCCTGTCACCAATTCCGGTTGCCAGCACTGCATCATGCCCCGTAATAAAAAACGGCACATCCGCACCGAGCTTCCTGCCGATATCCAGAAGGATGTTTTCGGAAAACTCATTCCCGCAAAGGCTGTTCAGACCTTTCAGGACGGTTCCGGCGTCACTGCTTCCCCCGCCCAGTCCCGCAGCAACCGGGATATTTTTTTCCAGCGTAATATCTACCCCGAATTGTGCCCCCTGTCGACTGGCTGCGAAAAAAACGGAGGCGGCCTTCCAGGCAAGATTCGTTTCATCCGCCGGAAGATCGCCCCCGGTGCATCTGAGCCGGACCCCCGATCCGTCACGCAAGGTCAGCGTGATCCGATCGAAGAGGTCAAGTTTCTGCATCCATGTCTCGAGTTCATGATACCCATCAGGCCTCCTTGCCAGGACCCTCAGGAAGAGGTTGATCTTGGCCGGGGCGTACAGGCAGAGGGATCGATCTTCCGGATGAGTCGACATCTACTGCACAAGGAGGGCCTTATTTTTTCACAGCTTTGACAAAACGCATCTTCACATCATAGAGGATGGATTTCAACATCTCCTCCTCGTCCTTGTCCAGATTACCTTTTGTCTTCTGCTGCAGGAGGGCCAGGGTGTCGATCCCATGTTTCGCTATATCGAGATCGACCTCCTTCTTGCCGGTTTTTGGATCAGTAATCTCGCCCAGATGATAGAGAACAGATGTACTGAGAGACATGATCAAAGCAGAAATAGTCACCTCGGGCATAACACATTTCCCTTCCGCATCGGGCACTTTTCCCTCTTGACACCGACAACCGTTTTCTTTTTTTGATTCCATAGTAACCTGCCTTGTTACGTTTTAACGATGTCCTGACCTCCGGACATCAACTATATTGCAGCAAGTTCCAGCGCTACAGCACCTTCGATATTTTCCAGACTCAACACCTGGTTCAGCAGTTCTTTCGAAATAAGCTGATCAGTGCCAAGGAGAATGATATTCTGTTTGCTTGCCTCTTCACGCCCCACGGTCATCCGGGAGATATTGACGCCAGCCTTACCGATGGTCGTTCCCAGAGCACCGATGACGCCCGGAACGTCATTATTATAGACGAGCAGCATCGGACCGGCGGGGAGCGCCTCCAGACGGAAGGAATTCAACCTGACCAAACGCGGCTCTTTCTTGCCGAAAACGGTTCCGACCAGAACATTTTCCCCTTCTTTTGTAATCACCTTGATCGACAGGAGGTTAGTGAAATCAGTAGCCTGATCGGTCTTTGACTCAACCACACGTATACCCCGCTCCCTGGCTATTACCGGTGCATTGACATAGTTTACCGCATCTTTCAGGATCGGTGTAAACAACCCTTTCAGGAAGGCAACGGTAATCGGGCTGGTATTCAGCTCGGCGAGCTCGCCACAGTATTCGATATTGACCTCGGCAACCCCTCCCCTGGCAATCTGCATATGCATATTACCGAGCATCTCGCCAAGGGTGATATACGGGCCCACCTGAGCCAGGACATCACCACTCACCGACGGCACATTCACCGCGTTGGTGACAGAACCCTTATTGAGATAGTCAGACATCTGCTCGGCTATGATCAGGGCGACATTTTCCTGGGCCTCGCTTGTAGAGGCACCCAGATGAGGCGTGCAGATAAAATTCTTCAGACCGAGGAGCGGACAATTGTCCAAGGTGGTAGGTTCCGAGCCGAACACATCAAGTGCGGCCCCGGCAATCTCGCCATCAACCAAGGCCTTGTACAGCGCCGCCTCATCGCAGACGCCGCCGCGGGCGCAGTCGATGAACATCGCATCTTTTTTCATATTGCTGAAAAATTCGGTGGACAGCAGGCCTTTCGTCTCTTTCGTCAGCGGGACATGAACGTTGACATAGTCGGAACGACGGGCCAGCTCCATCAGGTCCACCAGCTCGACTCCGATTTTATCGGCCATCTCTTTCGGCAGGAACGGGTCATAGGCAATGGTCTTCATCTTCAGGCCCTGGGCCCTGCTGGCGGCTATACCGCCGATTCGGCCGATACCGACAATACCCATGGTCTTACCGGTCACCTCCCGGCCCATGAAGCTCTTCTTCTCCCATTTGCCGGCCTTCATAGAGGCGGTTGCCTGCGGAATATTGCGGGAAAGGGCCATCATCATCGATATGGCATGTTCAGCTGCAGTCGTAGCATTGCCATCCGGGGCATTCATGACCACGATCCCCTTCTGGCTGGCAGCCGGCACATCGACATTGTCAAGACCGATACCGGCACGGCCTATCACCTTCAGGTTAGTGGCACATTCGATGATATCGGCGGTCACCTTGGTTGCACTGCGAATAACCAGACCATCGTACTTGCCGATGATTTTTTTCAGTTCTTCCGGGGCAAGCCCGGTATTGATATCAACCTCCAAACCTGCATCCCGCAGAATCTGCGCACCTGCCGGGGCCAGATTGTCACTAATCAGTACCTTCATTTCTGCTCCTCAAATGTAAACTTTTCCCGATTATTCAATAAAAAAGATGAAGGTGCGCATCGCTGCAAGCACCTCTTTTCCATAAAAACAGAAAATATACCGGGGATACAAAAAGAGAACAAGCAAAATAGATAAAGCCCATCAACCAAAATTCACAGGATACCTCCTGCAATTAACCTGGATCGATGTATAACGAAGGTGAGTGCTTGCCATCATCAAGCACCAGGTCTTTAAAAAGTGTTACAGAGTCGGCTTTCGTCCAAAGTCCGATGTGACCTCGAAGAGGCCTTGCAGTAAGATAGTTACAGGCAGGAATTCCATTGACCATAAAAAACGCATGCTTGTCCGTCACTATCACCCGGAGGGCATGCCAGACGCCTGTGGCAATAGGCATTTTAACCCGAACACGTTCGAAACGCGTATTATCGACAAACTCAAAGAGGATGGCGTTATCTTCAAGCGCATTGATTCTGAAGACAAAATAATTACCGACGTCCCGCAAGCCGAAGACGAGCCCGCCCGCCTGGTCTATGCCTCCCTGTAAGGGCTTTACCATGAGTGAAATATTGGCATTTTCCACAGCGCCCATTTTTGAGACTGCCAAGGGAAAATAGTAATATGCCCCGACAGTATCCAGCAAATCCTGATAAGAGCCACCGAAGGTTCTGGTGATCAAACCGGATGCGCCGGACGAGACTGCATTCATCCACAAAGAGCCATCGGAAAGACAGCAGGCCGCCCCGTCCTCTTCGGTGAGCTGCCAATGTCCAAGATGCGTATAGAATGATTGAAGACCGGCCCGGCCTCTGTAATTAAGCAGATCATAGTTGCCGTTTATAAATTCACCAGCCAGCGTTTCAACATCCTGCCGGCAGGTAATTGCCATATCGAGCAGCCGGCTGCTCGCCAGCAATCGACCAATATGATCAAGCCGCTCAAGCATCTCGGCACGGGAGAACCTGTTCAGCACAGCCTCCAGCAAATCACCCTGAAGGGTTACGGAACAGCCAAGCTCACCGAGGACCTTCCCCAGGAATTGAATGCGAAGGGTCTTGCCGGAGTAAGTGCCGGCACCTCCCGAGAACTGCAGCGAGAGATAGTTATGATCCGGCTCGTCACCGCAGAGTGTATCAAGCGTTGCATAATGATATCCAAATCTTGCCGAGAAATTGAGATAGTCGGTTCCGATAAGGGCGTAACTGTCCCCGCCGGGTTCAGGTCCGAATTCCGAGGTGGCCGATGCTGCCATGCGTGAGAGAAAGCTGTTGCCGTCCAATTGAACGGTACCGCTCCAGTTGATACCGGGATGGGTAAATCCCCGCCAAAGCGCTTTTATCGGTTCGGAGGCAAGATGCTCGGCCGTAACCTTGTCACAGGTGCTGAGCCCCGGTTCCAGGCCACCGCCAAGATCGATGAGGTGAAGCGTCAGAGGGATATGAGTTGAGAGCTTGACCGTGACGGATTGCTTTTCCACCAGTTCTGCAAGATTGAACATCTCGCGAATCGCCTGTTCATGAGCGAAACGGATGATATCATGGAGTGAAGAACAGCTCTCGGGCCGGAATGCCGGGTCATCGGGATTCGTCAAGTGCAGCGGCGAGAGACAATCGAGCACCGAGCGCATTTTCCGGTGGACAGTACTGTCCAGGATGCGCCTTTTCACCGGCGTTCCCGTTTGCAGGTCATTCTGAAAAACACCCCGGTATATCGCTGACTCTTCCTGCGCATAGAGCGTGATCAGGTCTCCCGATGCCAGGATCCTGGTGGCGTCGGTGACGTTCACCGCCATTGGCACACCAAACTCTCTGGCAACCGATGCAAGATGACACATGGCGCTGCCGACTTCCGTGATCAGACCACTGATCCGCCCTATGACTTCCGCGTATCGAGGAGAAGCGGTCTTCGCTACCACGACAGCGCGATCCGGGATGGAAGCAAAGGGTTCCTGCTCGGCAACGATATACACAGGCCCAGCCGCAATGCCTTGAGATGCGCCAACACCTCTTCTCATCAAAGGTACTGCATTGCAGGGTTCCTTGAGCGGTTCGAGAGCCTTGGGAATAACCTGCAGCGGACGGCATTGCAGGATGAATATCCTTCGTACCTTGTCAATTGCCCATTCGATATCCTGAGGACCGGCGAACAACCGTTCCAATAATCGGCCGGCCTGGGCGAGTTGTCCTCTTTCCTGTTCGGCAAGAGCTGCCTTCTGAGCTTCCTGCCATGGAACCGGGTGTTCTGCAGTACCCTCTTTAACAACATCAAGGCGGAATACGTTGTCCACGATCGTTTGACTTTTGAGAGCCCCTGTCGATCTGTGGACAATAAACGTATCAGCTGCTGAAGTGCCGCTGACGAGCTGTTCTCCCTGGCCCAATACCGCGCTTATCTGCATCGTTTCCGTGTTGCTTCCTGACGGATCTGCGGTATAGAGGACACCGCTGATTTCGGCATCAACCATCGCCAGTCCCAGGACACACATAGGCGTCTCGGTGATGTCGATCCCCGTCATCTGCCGATAGGCTATGGCTCGCGGGGAAAAAGAACTTGCCACCACCTCTTTGTAGGCTTCTCCAAGATGCTGTCTTGCTACATTCAATACCGAGCGATATTGACCGGCAAAAGAAGAACCGGAGTCTTCGCGCACCGCGCTGCTTCGCATGGCAAGACAAATACCGGGCTCTGTCTGCTGTTCAATAGCATCGTAATGGACATAGAGCAGAGCAACAAGTTCATCAGGGACAGTGGCGGCGAGAACGAGCTTGGTCAGGCGCGCACTGACTTCTTCAAGCCTGGAATCGCCGGGTGAAAGGCCTGCCAGTTCGTCCAGAACCATCTGATCGATTCTGTTCGTCTTCAAAAACAGATCGTATCCGGTAGCCGTCACCACAAATCCAGGAGGGATCATCAAGTCCGTTTGCCTGCCGATGGCGGCAAGATTTGCAGCTTTACCGCCGACACTGCCGGCAGCGGCTGGAGTTATCTCTTTTAATGAAATCACAGGAGCCACGGCTTCCCTGATGATTACGGGTTTCAAAAACGAGGTGACGCGGGAATTGACTTCCCTGGCTTTCTGATACAGTATTGCAAAACGATCATCAGCAAGGGCGTTAAGAGAACGTACCAGATCGTGCACATGCCCGAACAGGTTTTCATATTGATAGCTGATATCGGCAGAGGTAAACGGCCGACCGCTGTAATAGAGCATTTCCATTTCAGCCAACAGGCGAAGAGCATTCCGGTTGCTGGCAAGAAACTCTCTGAAATGACGATATTTTTCCACATGCTTTCCAACCGTCCCCGAAAGCAGTTCACAACTTTCTCCCTGTGAAAAAAACCTGAGCAATCCTTTCATTGTCTATCTCATCGTTTTCCAGATCCGGGTTTAGGTGAGATCCTCCTGATTCTTGAAGAGATTAAGCAGGATAACAAAGACGGTTTGTTCATGCAGATGTGCTTGAAAATTTCCTCAATCCCATCCGAGAGAAAAACCTGTCTCTTCTTCGAAATCATCGACATTGCCAGCCTCTTGGAAAGCCCTTGATGACGCATCAGATATGCTGCGACAATACACACCGAACGACTTCTGCCGGCGCGGCAATGCACCAGCACTCTCAAGCCGTTCTCAACCTGCGCTGCGATGAAATCGATTGCAGCAAGGACATGCTCTCTGCTGTTTCCCGGCCCGTCATGCAACGGGACACAAAAGCCGTCGATGTCAGTCCTTTCTCCACAACAATCTGACAACAAACACAATATCGAATCAAATTCAGGAGCATGGTTGACAGCGTCAAGGGCATCGCCGATAGCAATCTGGTCAGTTATCCAATCCATGTCTTTTTTTTTAATGCATGGGATCATTCCCCACTGCATTGGTGTGTAAACCGTGTTGTAACGGTCACGTCGTCGTAAATTTTATCGCTGATTGAACACGCCCAATAAAACAAAATTCTTACTCATATTTCCTCCATATCGGTAAGTAAGTAATCACCGACTTTACCGGCAGGTACTTATTTGCCACACGATTTCTGTTTTTCCTCCCAACCGAGAATACCTCCTTCGAGGAACCGGGCGCCGGGATGGCCTTCCTGGAGGGAGTTCGTTACCGATTGACTTACCGATCCTCCCTTGACACAATAGACAACCACTTCCTGGTCTTTGGGGAGTGTCTTGCTCCATACCGTCACTTTTTCAGGATCTTGCCAGGTTGCTCCGGCAATCATTTCGGGTGATTTTTCGTAATCTGCCCTTCTTCTCACATCGAACACACAGACATGTTTCTTTGCAGTCAATATATCCTTCAGTTCCGTCGAGGTAATGGATGTAGTCATAATTGTCTCTCCATGGTGATTTTTTTAACGTATCAAAAACCGAGCAGGTACCGGAGCAGACCAAGCCCTCCGCATCCTGCGATTATCACAATAATGCCGACTTTATAAAACTGCATCAAGCAGAATGCCACAAAGGCAAGGACTGCCGAAAACCAGGCAAAACCGCTTGCCGGAAACAGAACATGGGTACCGAACCACACCCCCAGATTGAGAACAACACCGACAACGGCAGGGGTAATGGTGGACAGTGCTGCGGACATTTTGGTATTGCCGGCCAGTCGTTCAATATACGGAGCCCCGAGAAAGATGAACATGAAACTCGGCAGAAAGGTAAAATATGTGGCAACAAGAGAGCCGAAGACAGATCCAAGAACCGGCCCAGGAGAGACCGAATGGTTCCAACCGGCCAGAAAACCGATAAACTGCACAACCATGATCAGCGGCCCAGGAGTTGTCTCCGCCAGACCAAGCCCATCCATCATCTGCAGGCTGGTCAGCCAGTGATACTGTTCAACACCGGCCTGAGCAATATAACCGAGCAGTGAATAGGCCCCGCCAAAGGTCAAAAATGCTGCCTTAGTAAAAAAGAAGGCCTCTGTGGTAAAAGTTGAACCCGGCAGGAGATAAGAGAGCCCCAGAAATGGTACCCCCCACAGGAGAACGAAAGCCACCAGTATGATGACGTTTCTGGCGAGAGAAGATGTCCGGCTGTGTTGCCCGTCATGATCGGCACGGGAGGTCGCCTCTCCCGACTTTTTGCCGGGCAAGAAAAGGCTCGGGAAAAACTGGCTGCCGATTATGCCGATGCCCCCAACAGCCAGGATCAGGGCAGGAAAAGGAAAATCCAGAAAATAGGTTGCAAGAAAAGAAAGAACGGCTATGGCGATCAACACGTTGTTCTTCAGCGACTTCTTGCCGATCTTGATCACTGCGGCCAGGACAATGGCAAGGACTGCCTCCTTGAGCCCGACAAAGATCGCTGCCACCCAGGGCAGGGTGCCGAAGGTAATATAGACACAGCTGAGGCCAAACAGGATGAATACCGAAGGCAGGACAAAGAGTACCCCGGCGACGATCCCGCCCCTGGTTTTATGGAGAAGCCAGCCGATATATGTTGCCAGCTGCTGGGCTTCGGGTCCCGGCAGCAGCATACAATAGTTCAAGGCATGCAGGAATCGATCATTGCTGATCCATTTTTTCCGATCAACCAGTTCCTGATGCATAATGGCAATCTGTCCGGCCGGGCCACCAAAGCTGATCCAACCGAGTTTCAGCCAGAACAGGAAGGCCTCCTTAAAAGATGGTGATATCCGCACTTCATCCTTCGACATGAGTGTTGTTGCAATATCCATGTATTCTCACGGATTATTTTTTTTGGGAATACCCTGCATAGAGTGCGTCAAAGATAAGGAGGGCACGATCCAACACCTGGTGGTCGCTGGTTGAAATGATAATCAGGCCATCAAGCAGATTCGCCAGGAGACCTGCGTCGTCAGGCAGGGTTTCCCCCTCCTGAATGTCTATAAATCTCACCAGTTCGCCGATCTTCAACACAGCGGGATCAAGCACATTAAAATCACTGGCCATGATCTCAAAGGTAATGAGCTCGCCCCGATGTGAGAACTCGGCCCCGGAGATATCGAAGGGGATTTCTCTTTTTTCACGGACAGCCTTTTCTCCCGGTTTAAGAAAACGGAACCGGGCTTGAGTATCAATAAACCGGCTGATAAGCCAAGCGCTGCTCAAACGATCAATATAAGGGTGAGCACGAGTCACCCAGGTGCGGCCCTGATAAAACGAACGATCAACAATGACTGCCGGGGCAGGCGCCTTACCCATGCCACGAAGCTTTTCCGAGGCCGAATCGAGTATGGCGATGGTCTTGACCGCAGCGCCTGAAGGGAAAAAATCCCGGTTCTGCAGGGAATCGCATCTTTTCCGCAGCTTTCGCAGGGCAAGCATATATTCTTTGAACTGTTCATCACTCAAATGATGGCTCATTGCGGCCAGAAATTCTCTTGTCTCAGTCTGAATCTGAAAAAAATCCTGATCGATCTGATTTTGAAAGAGTTTTTCAATCTGATCATCTTCCATTCCTTCGATCCGTGAGCACTGTATCGCAATCGCCTCACCGCCAAGGGTGTTGACCTCGCCGATCAACCAGGTAATGCTTTCAAACAGGTCGTCACGGTTCGGCAGGATCTGCAGACCGGTTTTTAATTGTACCGCCCCGCAGGCTGCAATGCGTCGCCAGACGCGCATTCTCGCCTTGGCATTGGCGGCGGGGACTGAATACGAGAAGAGAATCCATTTTTCATTCATAATGAACGTAATATATGTTATACATATAACCAAGTCAATACTCTCCCCTTATTTTTTCCATATCACATCAAAGCTCTTGAACAATCAATTTGGAGACGATATATAGCGGTCGAATTCAAAATGTTGTACACTTTTACTGATCATACCGTTCTCCTGTTGGAGCGAGTGAAAAGGCCGACCTGTATATCCATCCGGAGACAGCAAGATGATGTCAGAGATAATTATTTAAGGAGTAAGCATGACTGAAACACGGCTTCGTTTTCCGCCCAGCCCGACGGGCTATCTTCATATAGGCGGCGCCAGGACCGCCCTCTACAACTGGTTGTACGCGAAAAAAACCGGCGGCAAACTGATCCTCCGCATCGAAGACACCGATACGGAACGATCAACCGCGGAATCTATCGACGGGATACTGGACGGCCTGAAATGGCTGGGTATCGACTGGGATGAAGGTCCGTACTTCCAGACTCAGTTCAGTGCCGACCATATTGCTGCGGCTGAACGGTTGATCAGCCAGGGTAATGCCTATAAATGCTTCTGTACCAAGGAAGAGCTGGATGCCAAACGGGAAGCGGCCCTGGCCTCCAAGGGAAATCTCGGTTATGACGGGACCTGCAGAAACCTGACACAGGCTCTGATCCGGGAAAAAGAGGCCGCAGGCATTCCGTTCGTTGTCCGTTTCAAGGTCCCGGAACGTCAAGGGAAACTTGGCTATGACGACAAGGTGCTCGGACGTATCGAATGCGATTACCGCGAGGTGGACGATTTCGTCATTGTCCGCTCGAACGGTCTGCCACTCTATCTGCTCTGCAACGTTGTTGACGACATCAGGGACAGGATCACCCACATCATCCGGGGCCAGGATCATATGACCAACACCACCCGGCAGGTCCTCCTCTATGAGGCATTAGGCTCCCCTGTTCCGGTCTTTGCGCATATGCCCCTGACGCTCGATACGAAAAAGGCGAAGATATCCAAACGCAGCCATGGGGAAATCGTTGCTGTCCATTTCTATCGTGAGCATGGTTTCATCCCTTGGGCATTCAATAACTTCCTGGTTTTGCTGGGCTGGTCGCCAGGTGATGACAGGGAGTTTTTCTCCAGGGAAGAGCTGATCGAGGCCTTTACCCTGGAGCGCATCAATAAATCGAGTTCCATTTTCAACTTCCGCAAGGACGATCCGAAATTTTTCACCGACCCCAAAGCCATCGCGATCAACGAGCATTACCTTCGCACCATGGCCATCGACGAGATCGGGGAGATGGTCCGGCAGGAGCTGGAGACTGACGGACTCTGGGATGACGACTATGCCGGTGAGAGAAAAGACTGGTACCTGAAAACGCTCGATCTTATCCGGGATCGTTTCCATACCCTGAAGGATTTCACGACACTGGGCCGGGCCTACTTTGCCGAGGATTATCAGATCGATGACAAACCGCTGCAGAAAAACGTCCTGAAGTTTCCCGGTCTGCAACAGTGGCTCCCCGTTCTTGCCGACCGCTATGAACAGCTGGCCGAGTTCACCGCCGAGGAGGCGGAAAGGCTGGCCAGGGAACTGGCCGAAGAGGTGGATGTAAAGCCGGGCGTGATCATCAACGGTATGCGGACCGTGATCACCGGCCAGCTGGCGGGTCCGTCCATGTTCGACGTCCTGATGACTATCGGCCGCGACCGGGTTGTACAACGACTGCGCGAGACCGGCAGGCTCTTTTGAATATTAACCGAATTCCCTGAAGGAACCGACATACTATGGACATTCAAGAGAACACACAAGAAAAACCCCTGGATTTTATCCGGCAGATCATCGCCGATGACCTGCGGACCGGAAAACACACCGGAACGGTAACCCGATTCCCCCCGGAACCGAACGGTTTCCTGCACATCGGGCACGCCAAGTCCATCTGCCTGAATTTCGGTATCGCGCTCGAAAACAACTGCCCCTGCCATATGCGCTTTGACGATACCAATCCGAGTAAAGAGGAGAGTGCCTACGTCGAGTCGATCATGCGAGACGTGAAATGGCTGGGCTTCGACTGGGGAAAAAACCTTTACTATGCCTCGGATTACTTTGATCAGCTCTACGAGTATGCCGTCCGGCTCATCCAGCTGGGTAAGGCCTATGTCTGCGATCTGACCGGCGAACAGATCCGCGAATACCGGGGGACGCTCACCGAGCCCGGCCGGGAGAGCCCGTACCGGAACCGGGAGGCAGCCGAGAACCTCGATCTTTTCCAGCGCATGCGTAACGGTGAATTTGAGGAGGGCAGCCGTGTTCTCCGGGCCAAGATCGACATGGCCTCCCCGAATGTAAATATGCGGGATCCGGTCATTTACAGGATCCTGAAGGTTTCCCATCATCGGACCGGGGACAAGTGGTGTATCTATCCGATGTACGATTATACCCACTGCCTGTCGGATGCGATCGAGGGCATCACCCATTCCCTCTGCACCCTTGAGTTCGAGGATCACCGGCCCCTCTACGACTGGGTTCTGGACATCCTGAAAACACCCTGTCATCCGCGACAGATAGAGTTTGCCCGGCTCAACCTGACCTACACAATCATGAGCAAACGGAAGATCCTCCAACTCGTGAACGGCGGTCATGTGCAGGGCTGGGACGATCCCCGCATGCTGACGATCTCGGGTCTTAGGCGCCGCGGCTATTCGCCGGCCTCCATCCGGAATTTCTGCAACCTGATCGGCATCGGCAAAAAGGAAAGCTGGATTGACATGGGGATCCTTGAAAATGCGGTGCGTGACGACCTGAACGAGACCGCACCGAGGGTGATGGGCGTCCTCGAACCGCTGAAGGTGATCATCGACAACTATCCAGAGGGCCAGGTTGAAGAAATGGAGGCCCAGAACCACCCGCAGAGGCCCGAGATGGGCACCCGGATGCTGCCCTTTGCGAAGGAACTCTTTATTGAACGCTCCGACTTCATGGAAGACCCGCCGAAAAAGTTCTTCCGCCTCGGTCCCGGCCGCGAGGTGCGGCTCCGCTATGCCTACCTGATCAGGTTCGTCTCGCTGGTAAAGAACGAGGCGACCGGAGAAATTCAAGAGATTCATTGCACCTATGATCCGGCCACGAAGGGTGGCACCACCCCGGACGGACGGAAAGTGAAAGGCACCATCCACTGGGTCTCGGCCGCTCATGCCCTGACATGTCCGGTCCGCCTCTATGACCGCCTGTTTTTGGTGGCAAACCCGGATGCGGAAAAAGATGTGGATTTTAAAACGTATCTCAATCCGGACTCGATGCAGATTCTCGACAACTGCCGGGTTGAACCGATACTCGCGGACATGGAACCCGGCACCAGGGTCCAGTTTGAACGGCAGGGCTACTTCTGTCTCGACCAGATCGATTCGCAGAAAAGCAGGCCGGTGTTCAATCGGATCGTCACCCTGCGCGACTCCTGGGTAAAAGAACAGGCGAAGGAATAGAATATGGCGGAGATCAGCCTACGGCGGATGAAGGTCCGCCAAACAGGGACCATTACCTCAGTCAAGGTCGGCGGCGTCCTCGGTCAGCGCCTCCGGGAAATGGGGCTCGTCCCCGGCACGGAGGTCACCATCCAGGGCCGAGCCCCTCTTTACGACCCGGTTGCACTCCGGGTCATGGGAGGGACACTCACTCTCCGGAACAATGAGGCAGACTTTATTATGGTCGAAGTAGCTGAAGAAACAGGAGTATCTCTGGACAGATAGTCCGGCCCACTGGCTTTTCTTAGTTATGTCTAATTTTTTCCCTCCCCTTGAAAAATTCATTGACACTCTTTATTGTTTGGTGTACCTAAAGATTGTTTTTCACGGAGGAGACGAATGACGTTTAAACAACTCAATCATACCTACTGCTGCTTTGCCGGAAAGGTCAGAAAATGCCTGCGAACGGGCAGAAATGACGCGGAAAAGATCATGCCCTTATCAAAAATCGGGCATCACGGCCGGAAAAGGATCTGCAAAATTACCGGGGACAGGAAACTCTGCGCCAGAATGGCCTCACTCGGTTTCCATCCCGGTGAAGAAGTAGAATTGCTCTGTAGAGAAAATGACTCCCGATGCATCCTGAAAATTCAGGGAGGAACGGTCAGTCTGGATAACACCGCCAGCAATAACATCCTCGTGCAATCGATAGAATAAGATCATATTTTAATAGAGCCGTCCGGTCCGGTCCATCCGGACTTTTTTTTGGCAAGCGCATTTAGGCGCAACTAACAATTGCCCTTGAAGGAGATAATCATGTGGGATTCCATTGTCGTAGCGGGTATAGTCGGGATATGCGCCTTTTTCATCGGGCGAAAATTATACAGACAATTGAAGGCCGCCGCTAACCCTGCCGCAAGTCTGGAATGCGGTTGCGGCTGTTCGGGAGGATGTTCGGTATCCGCCTGCCCCGACCGGAAAGCAGCGGAGGGCGGAAAAGCCAACTTACCCACTGCATCATAGCTCCATACTAACGACACGATGAAAGACCAAATAACCATGGCCCTGGCGGGCAATCCGAATGCCGGAAAGACCACTCTCTTCAACCAGCTCACCGGCGCCCGGCAGCATGTCGGCAATTACCCCGGCATCACCGTAGATCATAAGGAAGGACGATTCAGCCATACCGGCCGGGAGATCAGTCTCACAGACCTCCCCGGCACCTACTCCCTGACCGCCTATTCGGTGGAAGAACTGGTGGCCAGGGATTATCTGGTCAATGCAAAACCCCAGGTTGTGATCAATATCGTCGATGCCTCGAATCTCGAGCGCAATCTCTATCTGACCTGCCAGTTTCTCGAACTCGGCGTACCGATGGTCATCGCCTTGAACATGATCGATGTAGCCAAAGACCGCGGCATCGAGGTCAAGGCTGACCGGCTGGCCACCCTCCTGGGTATTCCGGTCGTCCCGATCATCGCCCGGACCGGCCTTGGCAAGAACCGGCTCATCGATGAGGCCATAGCTGTTGCTTCAGACAGCAGGAGAAACTGGCAGCCCCTGGATATCTCCTATGGTGACGACCTTGATGAGACCATCATGAGCCTGATGACAGAAATTGACCAGAAAGGCTTTCTGACGGACATCTATCCGTCCCGTTTTACCGCCATCAAATACCTGGAGAATGACGACCAGATCATGGCCAGGGGACGTACGGCAAAACCGGCTGTAGCAGAAACGATCGAATCCCTGGTCAGCCAGGTCTCCGGCCATCTGGTCAAGACCATGGATGTCTTTCCCGAGGCGATCATTGCCGATCACCGTTACGGTTTCATCAAATCCATCATCCGTCAAGGGGTCCTGACCCATAAATTCGATACCGACCGCCTCTATGCCTCCGACAGGATCGACAAAATCGTTACCAACCGCCTGCTGGGCCCGATTATCATGCTGACGGTTCTTTTCGGGGTCTACAAGCTGACCTTTTCGTGGAGCGAACTGCCGGTCAGCTGGCTTGGGAGTTTCATCAGCTGGTTCGGCGATGTGGTTTCGCATAATCTGCCCGATGGTCTTTTCAAATCCATGATCACCTCCGGCATCATTCACGGGGCCGGCGGTGTCCTGGGATTCGTGCCGTTGATCATGTTCATGTTTTTCGGCATTGCAATCCTGGAAGACTCGGGCTATCTGGCCCGCGTCGCCTTCATGATGGACAGGATCTTCAGAATCTTCGGTCTGCATGGCTCTTCGGTCATGCCGTTTATTATCTCCGGCGGGATCGCCGGGGGCTGCGCGGTACCGGGTGTCCTGGCGACCCGTACCCTCCGTTCCCCGAAAGAACGGCTGGCCACCCTGCTGACGGTGCCGTTTATGAACTGCGGGGCAAAACTGCCGGTACTGGCGCTGCTGATAGGGGCCTTTTTCAGTGAAAATAAAGCCCGGTACATGTTTTTCTTCACCGTCCTGACCTGGGTTGTGGCCCTCTTGTCGGCGAAATTTTTCCGTTCGACGGTGCTCAGAGGAGAACCCACCCCTTTTGTGATGGAATTGCCCCCCTATCGTTTCCCGACCCTGCAGGGCCTGCTGATCCATACCTGGGAGCGGACCTGGCAATATATCAAAAAGGCCGGCAGCGTCATCCTGGGCATCTCGGTCCTGATCTGGGCGATGATGACATTTCCCGGCCTGTCGCCGGACAGAATCGCAGCCTTCGACCAGCAGCGGAAGGCCGTCAAGGCCGGGTTTCCGGCGGATATCATTTCCGAGACAGAGGGGAAAAAGACAGCAGGATCAGAACAGGCAGCACGACTGGCCGAACAGCTCTCGATCATTGACGGCGACCAGGCAGAAGAGGCGCTCAGGAACTCGGCTGCGGGAAGACTGGGGATTGCCTTCGAATCCGTTTCCCGGTATGCAGGCTTTGACTGGCGGACAAATATCGCCCTGATCGGTGGTTTTGCAGCCAAGGAAGTTATCGTTTCCACCCTGGGGACGGCCTATTCCATGGGAAAGGTCGATTCAAAAGAATCCGCCTCACTCGGGCAACGATTGCGGCAGGACCCCCATTGGAACAAGGGAGTCGCACTGGCGGCCCTCCTTTTCATCATGTTTTACAGCCCCTGCTTTATCACAATCATCTGTATCGCCCGTGAAGCCTCCTGGAAATGGGCCTTTTTTTCCATGGTCTTCAATACCGTCTTTGCCTTCGTCATGGCTGTGGGGGTCTATCAGATCGGCAGATTGTCCGGATTGGGCTGACCAATCTCTTCATCAACCGAAAAAAAAGCGCCCGCCGGGGTTGATCCCGGCAGACGCTTCTTTGGGGGAGGAGAAAAAGTTATTTCAAACCATCACTTAATCTGCTTACTTCTTTTCAACATCCATGCCAACCACTACCATAAAATATATCTACCCAGAATAACAATAGAAAACGAAAAACACGAAAGCGGAAGATTGATCCCCTCACCTTCAGGGTGGTCAATTATTGCTCGACATTACACCGTTTCGGGTATTTTTTACCCAGATGGATCACTATGAATTTCAGATAACGTTTCTTCTCTGAAACTATTCAATACGGATTGACCCGACCCCTCCGTTGTTATCCTCTTCGCTGGATGGTCTTTTTTTCTCCACTTTTGGCTGTGTCGGCCGGAAGGTCCGAGGGGTTGGTGTCGCCGGGATATCCTCTACCGGTGCATCCTCCTCTTCTACAGCATCTCTCTCCGTCAACTCATCCCCTTGAGAAATAGTCGTTTTCTGCACCCGTTCCGGCCGCAGAAAACGCGTGGTCGATACTGTCCGCTCCTCCTGTTTGACCTCGTTTACCGGCCGGGCTCTCTGTTGCGGCGGCGGCTCAAGAGGTTGTTTGAAGGTCGCGGTCATTCCATCCTGCACTTCCAGCAGTGAGACCAACTCCCATCCCGCCTGACCAAATTCGTTCATGGATTGTTCAATCTCGGTCTCGTCGAGAAATGTCCCGCCAAGCAGCCCTTCCTTTTTGTAATCATAATGGACAATTTTATAGCTCCAACGCATTCTGTTCCCTCACATAGATTCCTGCATTCCGTTCTGATTTCCGTTGGACAGCGTGCAGGCATTGTCCTTCGAGAAACTCTTCCCCCTTCAACTCCCCCATCGGCTCTATCCTCCTGCCTCGGAAAACGCCTTCCTCACCTCTTCTGCGATGATTGTGATCCCTGCCGCCACCTGCTGTTCATCCTGGGAATAGGTGACCCGGAGACATTCATCTTTGTGACTCCAGGAATCTCCTTCCAGGCCTGGAAAAAAATAATGCCCGGAGATCACCAGCACACCTCTTTTTTTCAGCCTCTCATAGAGTTGAAGACTGGTGATCGGTAGTTCTTCGAACCAGAGCCAGAGGAACATGGCACCCTCAGGTCTGTGAATCCGATAGGAGATACCTGCAAACTCCGTGTGTATTACGGTCATTGCCTTCTCTACTTTATCCTGATAAAACGGTCTGATCAAGGTTTTGCTGAGTGACAGGATCTCTCCCGATCCAACCATTTTCTCGGCAAGGATCGCCCCGAAATTGCCGGGTGCCAGCGACATGATCGCATTCATCCCCGAAACAGCCCGTACTATTTCCCGATTTGCGACAATGATGCCGGTTCGCACCGCCGGTAGCCCCAGTTTGGACAGGGACAGACAGAGGATGATATTTTCATTCCAGATCGGTTGCACATCAGAATAGACAATTCCTGGAAACGGCACCCCGTAGGCGCTGTCGATAATCAAAGGAACCCTGTGGGCTCTGGCCAGTTCGTCGAGCCTTGCCATCTCTTCGTCGGTCACCACATTCCCAGTCGGATTAGTGGGACGGGACACGCAAATCGCTCCTGTTTCTTCGCCCAGCGTAATTCCATCAAAATCGACCCGGTATTTAAAGAGGTGGTCCTCCTGGCAATCAATTTTCGGTCTGGTGGCAACGAAGAAATCACGGTCAAGACCGATATCGGCATATCCGATATATTCAGGGGTCAAGGGCAGCCGGATCTTCTTTTTGACCGACCCTGAAAAAACACCTGCGAACATATTGAACAACAGGAAAAAGCCCGTCTGGCTGCCATTGGTCAGACAGATATTTTCAGGCCCGATCTGCCAGCCATACTCCCTGTGCAGGAGTGTGGCCAGATTTTCAATAAAACCCTGCACACCCTGAGGCGGATTATAGATCCCGACCAGGCGCTGGAATGCCTTCCGGTCGGCACAGATATCCTGGAGCCGTTTTCTGACGATCTCCTGAAACTCCGGCACATACCCAGGATTGCCGCCACCCATCATAATCACGTCACGGCCGCCGCCCATGGCCCTGCCCATATCGTCCATCAGAGAGAGGATCCCGGCCTTATCCGTAAATTTTTTACCAAATTCTGATAATTCCATACCCACCATGATGTGAAAAACAATCGTAACTCTTCATCAGTTCCCCAGGACAACGCATGCCAGTCGGTCGTTTATTTCTTTTTTCCCGGCTTTCCATCAACTTTTTTCACCGTGAACAGCTGACAGTGTATTCCCGAGGCGGCAAAGACCATCTGGGCCGGATTTTTGGCACTTTTAAATTTCATCGCCCGGCAGCCGTAGGGCATAGAGGCGTCATAGCTGATATAGTAATGTTTACATTTTAAACAGTTGGGAAGATTATCAACCATCGGGAAACACAGATCAGGGAGTAAGAAGCAGGGTCACCGTAAAAAACAGCGCCGGAAGGGCATGCACAAACGGTTGACAAGGCAATTCTCCGGTCGACAAAGGGAGCATCACCTTATTTAACCGATTCATGCTTCTCGGGATAATCAAAGAAGAGCATGGCCCCTTTGCCCGGTCCGACTTCCGCCCATTTTTCAATGGACAGATCCATAGCAACAATGCCCGAGGTCGGGATTTTAGAGATATACTCACCGGTCAACAGCGCCGCCAGATCGGTTATCGCGTAGTTATGGCCCACAAGAAATGCGGTCTTAATCATATTGTCCGTCTTCTGTAAGACACGCAGCAGGTCTTTTGTTTCCGAGGTATACACCAAATCCACGAAATGAATCCGTTTCACCGGGAATTTCACGCTCCTGGCAACAATCTCCGCCGTTGCCCTGGCCCGTTTGGCAGGGCTTGAGATCAGAGCATCGGGGCATATCCCCTGCTCTGCCAGTCTTTCGGCCATCAGCGGGGCCTCTCTTTTGCCTCTCTGGTTCAACGGCCTGTCAAAATCGCTTATCTTCAGATTTGACCAACTCGATTTCGCATGACGGATAAGATATAATCGTTTCAATTCATTCAACTCCTCTGCCAGATTTCCTGCCAAAGCCTCTCATACGCGAGGGCGGCGGAAGAATTCCTTGCCGTCGCTCCAACCGGCTGCCTGTTAATTCCCATTTTTTCGATCTCTGCCAGAAAGGGGATCGCCGTTTTGACAAAAATTGGATATTTCCGATACTGTTCAATAGTCGACACATGCAGATTTTTTCGTCTTTCCACCATCGAAAAAAAGGCTCTGATTTTATTCTGATCCAACTTCAACTCACTCAACAATTTCAGAAGCTGCTTCAGGGCCAGGATGGACAAGGTGGTCGGGATAACCGGTGTCACCACGATATCCGCCGCCCTGACGATATGTTCGGCCAGAAGTGTCAGATTCGGCGGGCAGTCAAGAAACACGACATCATAGTCATCCGCAACCGGCAAAAAGACCGATCTCAACACCGGCACCTTCCCCTTTTTTCCCAGTTTGGCCAATTCGATATCGAGATGGCGAAAGGAGAAATGGGCAGGAAGGAGATCAAGTTTATCAAAATCTGTCCCTCTGATATACCCGTTAATATCGCCCCGGAGAAATTTTTTGTCATTGAACTTTTTTTTCGGCCGGATACGAAAATAGTACGATGCAGCCCCTTGTGAATCCATATCGCAGAGAAGGGTTGAACATCCGCCAAGGGCCGCGACATAGGCAAGGTTAACAGCAGTAGCTGTCTTTCCGACGCCACCTTTACTGCTGAATATCGCAATTATCTTCATACCGGATTGACACCTGGCGACCTTGAAGCGTTCCAATCACCCTGACGTATTTTTGATAACCTCTCCGAACGCCTGCATCCTGTCCTGGCCCATAAACGCAGCGCATCTCTTCACACATCTCTTCAAAATCCGTTTCTTCTCGGCTGCAAGACCTGCGAGAAGGCCATCAAGTGCTCCCCGGATGGTCTCGTCCGGCTGCAGCGTGGCCCTGCGCTGCTGAAACCCTCTGATCTGAACGGCCAGATCGTTGAAACCGCCGAGATCGTCCTGAAGTCCATGCAGCTCTTTTAAAAGGACATCCATATCGTCTGCCGGAAAAAACCGGCGAAAGAATTCCGCCATATACCGAAATTTCTTGGCCTGGATCCGCAACCTGTGAATGGCTGAATCCCCTTGTTCTCCCCCAATAATTGCGCCGGTGTCCCGAAGCAGACGGCGAAAACACCTCCGCATAACCTTCACGGCCACCTTCGGGCAGGGAACCTGTCCGGCAGGCCATTCTATGTCGGCAGGTAAAGCGGTCAAAAATTCATGCCAGTTGGCAAGCAGGTTCACAGCCCTTGCGGATTGCAGAATTTCCTGCATTTTTATAAACTGGGCCGTGCGTTGTTGTTGTATTTCCTCCAGAAGCTGAGCTAAGCCCCGATGCAGACTCTCCGACATCAGCCCCCGGTAGGTTTGGGACTTCTGCAGACAGACATCAAGATCCCGGACCGGACCGGTAACCGAACCAAGCCATCTGAATTCTTCCTGAAAAACTCCCGCCTGTCCCGGAGGAATCTCGTTTTTCAACTGGGAAAGGACGGACCGGGTCCGACGCAGTGCAACCCGGAAATCGTGGAGGAATTCCGCATCGATATCTTTCAGAACTCCGGGCAGATTTCTTTCCATGGCAGTGTGCAGCGCCAGGCCGATCATACTTATCGCCTGGCTCGTTGTCTGCTCCGGCAGGGCAAAAACAGAGGCCTTCTGTTTTTGATCAACGGGTTGCCTGCCAATCGCACGAAGGATCAGATCAAAGAAACTCTCCCCTGCTTTCAATTCCTGCCAGCCATTTCTTTGCAAGAGTTCTGCTATACGGTGCCTGGGCTTCTGATAACCACGTATACCCTCCAGACGAAGGTAGGGTGCAAAAGGTCCTCTGTCTTCATCATCTGCGGATACTTCTCCTGTATCCAGCGAAAAGCGGAGTACCAGCTTCTCATCCCGGTTGAACAGCCTGAATTTCCTTCTCAGGCCAACTACCTGGAGGACCGGACAGAGTGCCCTGGTGCCGGAGACCGACGCCAGTCTGTCCCGCAATATCCCTTCCGGAAAATCCCACCAGAACAGCTTCGGTTTCTCTGGTCCGGATATCTCGAAGACAGGCGTCCCTAAAAGAGAAGCGAGCACATACCGTGCACCCGTCTGCCTGAAAACAAACCCGCTGGTATACATCCGCCAGTCAAATGTATCCAGATACTGCTCGTCAACATGAAACACAGCCTCCTCCCGAACCGGAAAGAGGCTACCTATTTTCTCAAGTAGCCGGTCAAGGTCTACGGACCCATTCAAGGTAAAGGCGAGATATCCGGATTTCATTTTACGGTTGCGCTACGTCCTGTAATCGGCATTTATCTTCACATAATCAATTGAGAAGTCACAGGTATAGATCTCTTCACAGGCATTGCCATCCTTCAGGTCGATACTGACGGTGATGTTCTTCTCCTGCAACACCTTTGCGGCCGCCTCTTCGGAAGCCGTACCCAGGCCTGTACCGTTTTTTACAATGAGTATATCACCAAAGGATATATCCACCTGCTCCGGGTGAAAGCGCACTCCGCACCTGCCCATCGCGGCAATGATCCTGCCCCAGTTGGCGTCTTCTCCGAAAAAGGCTGTTTTCACCAGGTTGGAATTGGCCACAGTCCGGGCCATCTGCTCGGCCTGGTCTGCCTCCTTGGCACCACAGACACGGATGGTGATGCACTTTGTGGCGCCCTCGCCATCGGCGACGATCTTCAGGGCCAGCTCTTTGAGTATACCCTCCAGGGTATCCTGGAAAAGCTGCTGATCGTCAGGTATCTCATCGTCGATCCACTTATTCCCGGCCGCACCGTTGGCCATTACCAGAACCATATCGTTGGTGCTGGTATCACCATCGACGGTGATGCGATTGAATGTCCTGGTCACACTGCTCTTCAGACATTTATTCAATTCAGGAAAACCGATCTGGGCATCGGTGACGATAAAGGCAAGCATGGTGGCCATGTTCGGCATGATCATCCCCGACCCCTTGGCCATCCCCATGAAATTAACCTCCTTTCCGCTAAGGGCAATCGTGCGGTAGGCGGTTTTAATAACAGTATCGGTGGTCATAATGGCCTCGGCGACTTTTTCAAAGTTCTCCGGGGCAAGTCCTGTGACCAGCGGGGTCATCGCGGTCTCAAAAGCAGTCATATTGAGCTGGGCGCCGATGACCCCGGTAGAGGCCACCTGGACCATCTCCTCCGGAATCCCCAAGGCCTCAGCGGCCAGACGGCTGGTCTTTTTAGCAGCCTCCATTCCCTGTTCGCCGGTACAGGCATTGGCACAGCCGCTGTTTACGAGTATTGCCTGCGCCCTGCCCTGTTTTAAGCGTTCGATATCCAGAATAACCGGCGCCGCCTTCACTAAACTCTTCGTAAAAACACCTGCGGTCACGGCAGGAGTTTTGCTGCAAATCAGACCGAGATCCAGCCTGTCAGGATATTTGATACCCGCTGGGACCGCCGATGCGTAAAAATTTTTAACAATCATTTGCTATCCTGCTCTTTTAAAAAGGTAAAAAAACTGCATTCAGATGAACACGATTTCTTTCTCTTCATAGCGGCTCCTCTGCAACCTGAAGATCAGGCCAGCCGTTTGATCAAGCCGGTGTTTCAAGAAAATCCACCATTCTCACTCTACCATCTGCGAGTTTGAATATGCTACTAAAAATAGTTCAATCTGTAGAATATTACTTCCATTTATTGTATATAACAGCTGGTGGATTCAAATACGAAATGGACTTCATCTCCCGATTTCCCCAGTAAGTCGATTGAAATTAAGCAGTTCCCGGCCAGTAATTCGAAAACGGTTATAATGAATGAAAATCCTGCTGATCTCAGATATACACGCCAATTTTCCGGCACTTTCGGCAGTAGAAAATTTTTTCAACTCGCATCACTTCGATGCCGTAATAAACTCGGGAGACTCCCTCGTCTACGGTCCATTTCCCAACAAAACCCTTGACTGGCTGCAAAAGCGAAAGGCCCATTCAATATTGGGCAATACCGATAAAAAAATCCTGCAGCTCCTGACCGGGGAAACATTTACAAAACCATCGAAATATGAAAAGCGCATCATGTATACCTGGACAGCGGCTAAACTGAACAAAACCGGCGCGGCCTATCTCCGCTCGCTGCCGACATCGCTCCTGCTCGATTTCGCTGCCGACCCAATGCCGGCCCAGAATAAAAATCAAGTGATCGGGATCTTTCACGGCAGTCCGGCGGACGATGATGAATTCCTTTTTCCAGACACCCCCCTGGATCGACTCTATGAACTTGCACGGCAGACAACGGCCGGGATCATTATAACCGGTCACTCCCATACACCTTTTCACCGGATTGCCGGGACCACTCATTTCGTCAATCCCGGCAGTGTCGGCAGGATGTTTGACGGCGATCCGAGGGCATCTTGCGCTGTCCTTTCATTTACCGCAGACGACATTCAGGTCGAGCATTTCCGCATCTCCTATCCCATCCGGGAGGTTGTGGACAGCCTCAAGAGCAACAATCTTCCGGAGATCTACGCGAAGATGTTCACAGCAGGAAGGAAGCTCAACTGAGTTCGGTATGAGTTGACCGCTCTCTTTGGTTTTTGTTTGTCCATGAAATAACACTTGTTTTTTTTTACAGCCAAATGCGATACTATTGGGGGTGGTAGTGCATTTGGTGGCTGTCTTTCTGGAAAGACAGATCCCGGTTTTTCCCGATCAGGAGTCTTTATGAGCGAAACGAAAAACGATAATCCCCCTCCCCGCAAGCGCAAAGGGGCAACTGCAGTCATAAAGGAACTGGTGAAAGATCTTGAAAAAGATATTTCATCCCATCCCCCTGACGAACAGAGCCGCAAGATTGCCAGTGTCCTCAAAAAAGAAGATAAGGAGCATATCATCAAGGCCTGTCTCCTCGATTATTATAATGCCGAGGAACTCAAACCCTATCAGGCAGAACTGATCAAGATGCAGAACCACCTGGAACGTACCGGCAAAAAAATGATCATCCTCTTTGATGGCCGTGATGCCTCAGGCAAGGGTGGGACAATACGCCGGCTCACCCGGTACATGAACGGAAAGCGGTACCGGGTCACAGCCCTTGGGAAGCCCAATGAGTACCAGAAAACCGAACTGCATATGAAACGGTATATCGAACAGTTTCCCCATGCAGGCGAGATAGTCCTTTTCGACCGCAGCTGGTACAACCGGGCCATGGTCGAGCCGGTCATGGGTTTCTGCACCAAAGCCCAGTATCAGCGTTTCCTGAAAAAAGTCACCTCCTATGAGGAAAATTTCATCCTGGACGCTGGAAAAACCATCCTTTTAAAACTCTATTTTTCCGTGAGCAAGGAAGAACAGGCCAGACGATTTGAACGAAGAAAGAATGACGCGCTCCGCCAGTGGAAACTGAGCGAAGTGGATCTGCAGGCCCAGGAACTCTGGGGAGAGTTCACCGAAAAGAAAAGAATCCTGCTGGAGAAGACCCATACCGAAAAGTCCAAGTGGTGGATCATCCGCTCGGATAACAAACACCTGGCCAGGCGAGAAACCATGAAGCTGATTCTCAACTCCATCAAATACGTAGGGAGAAGCAGAACCCTCGATTTTTCGATGGACCCGGACATTGTCATTCCGGGCGACATAGAATTGAAAAAAATGAAAAAAGAACAGAAAAAATATGGTGCGCCGCTGCTGTAACTCTGACGAACTTTCATGTATTGCAATTTAAAAAGGTGCCCTGCAAATGAGCAAAAAGCAGAAAGAAGACAAGGAAAAGAAGAAACTCGAAGAGATAACCTTGCAGGAAGGCCCCCCCTTGGCCAATAGCACTCCTATAGATCGGTTCAGAGTGTTTGGTTATACCCTGACAGGAAGAAATCATCTGACATTTCTTCCTGTCATCACTTGATCGCCAATAAGTTACATCCGATTTTAAAGTTTGACTGACATATCATTTCAGGCGAATACTTATGTGTAAAAGATTTTCCTCTTCAGTCTGATTTTCGGAGCTATACATTTCGGACTTTCAATGTTAGCAATAGTCAAAGGGTTCTACATCTTTAGCGCACCTTCAGATGTGACTGGAATCTTCTGGCAGAATGCAATGAATTGTTTGTTGTTCCCGGCAAATGTTTTAATCAGGAGTTCAGGATCACAAGGGGCGCAAACATTAGCAATAGTTCTTAATAGTCTTTTCTGGGGCACCTTAATTGCAGGCCTTTACCTCGGATTGCGGAAAGTGCGTTAAAATTTGGTCAGGTATATTTATTCCAAACCACCGGCTTTATAAAAAATCAAAAAAGATCGATCTTGCAACCTTGTGCGTAATCAAGTAAGTTATTGTAACTAATATGAATTTTGTCTCGAATCTCTCCAAGACACTTCCTGAAAATTTATTTCAGGAAGTGTCAGATCAAGTCTCATTTTCTACATATTATTCATCCCCTGAAACCCTATGAACCCCTGGTTACTCTGTATCCTGCTCATTATTTTTGTTCAATATGTACTGGAAGTCAGCGTCGCACTTCTCAATCTGAAAGCCCTTTCGCCGCAGCTCCCCGAAGAGTTCGCCGGGGAAACTACGCAGGATGAGTATGCCAAATCCCAGGAATATACCAGAATCACGACATATGTTTCTCTTCTAGAAAATACCTGGTCGACTGGTCTGACCCTCATTTTTCTCCTTTCCGGCGGCTTTAACCGTGTTGATATCTGGGCCAGGGGTTTGGGTTTTGGAACAATCCCGACGGGTCTTCTCTACATGGGTGTGCTCCTGTTTCTTTTGATGCTGATCGGTCTCCCCTTTTCCCTTTATTCAACCTTTGTGATTGAAAATCGATTCGGCTTTAACAAAACGACAGTAAAAACGTTTATCCTTGATCATATCAAGAGCATCCTGCTGGCTATTATCATAGGTGGTCCCGTACTGGCGCTGGTTCTCTGGTTTTTTGAACAAACGGGCGCCCTGGCCTGGATATATTGCTGGATAGGCGTTGTGATTATCTCAATTATTCTCCAATTTTTGGCCCCGGTGCTGATCATGCCCCTCTTCAATACGTTTACACCACTCGCAGACGGGCCCCTGAAAGAGGCAATTATGTCGTATGCCGGTCAGCAGGATTTCAAAATGCAGGGAATCTTTACCATGGACGGGTCCAAACGCTCGACAAAACTGAACGCGTTTTTCACAGGGTTCGGCCATTTTCGAAAAATCGTCTTCTATGATACGCTCATTGAAAAACTCTCCGAGCAGGAAATTATCGCCGTTCTTGCCCATGAGATGGGGCACTTCAAACTCCACCATATCATCAAAATGATTTTTGCCTCGATCCTGCAGACAGGTATCCTCTTCTATTTTCTCTCTATTACTCTCAATAACCAAGGAATCTTCGAGGCGTTCGGTATGGCGCATTTGTCTATTTACGCAAGTCTTGTCTTTTTCGGCTTTCTCTTCTCTCCTGTGAACCTGCTCGTTTCCATCGTCTTCAATATCTTTTCAAGGCGTCACGAATATTCTGCCGACCAGTTCGCCTCAAACAGCACCGGATCTCCTGATACTCTTATCCGGGGGTTGAAAAAACTCAGCTGCGCAAATCTTTCCAACCTTATTCCGCATCCGTTTCATGTTTTTCTCCATTACAGTCATCCTCCGATCCTGGAACGAATAGCCGCTTTGAGAAAAAATCATTTTTCATCGAAGAGTTAAGGACATCCGGATGATCCTGAAATAAAAAAGGAAATGCTTTGTCCCGAATGTATGATTTCTCGTTGACAGCCCCTGGCGTATCGGGTAGTTTGCCGCGGTCTTTGGGAGGCGGGGGCTTGATTGCGGAATCGACCAGGCGAGCGAGGAACAAAGATGCAAGAGGAAGCAAAAGAGTATTGACAGACAGGGAAGAAGAAGTTAA